>NZ_VFVB01000002.1:0-821746 GCF_006658535.1 Mesorhizobium sp. B2-4-13
GAGATCGTAGCGTAGAGAACAGATTCCTATATTATCATGGCATTGAGGAGAAACGACGATGGATGCCAAGTCTCGCAGAGCACAACCGATTAGGACGGCAAGATAAAAGGCCGCACATTGCGGCTCCGTCGATCGGCTGTTTCTATTTGCTTTTCCGGCGTTCTTCGCACGTTGCGATGCTTTACCGCAACGTGTGATTTTGTTCGATGATATTGGATTCACTAGGAAATTTGCACGTTTTGATCCTAAATGGAGAGCGCGTCCAGGTGTCGCGTCCGTAGGAGGCAATATAAACGCGGCTCGCCGTTTGAACCCCAAAGCCATCAAACTGCCTGGTGTTCCGCCGTACTGTTCGGCCCCGCGTGCCCCGAGGCTTATTCATAAACATTTCAGCGCGAATACCGACACCATGCGCTTCAGGGAAGAACGTGATGAGCTCCAGCGATGCCGTGACAATTGAAGGTCTGCAGCTTGCATCCCTCCACGAATCTAATCTCTTTCTTCGGTGCTATGGGCGAGGTTGCGATCTCATTTCGGCAAGTTGGGCTGGCAATTGATGCCTCGTCGGGACGGCGCCACACGGACCATCGTCCTCGGAGGGATTTCTCTCGATCAACAAGCACAATTGAGGTCTCCATCCGCTATGTCCGCGCTGGTGTCATACATCGCATCCAGTTCGCCCCTCTGAGTGATTTGGGTGCGGCATTCTCCGGGTTGGATAGGGGACTTCGACAATGCGTTGCGGAAGCGCTCGCTCAGTTCCGCTCACATCAAACAAGTATGCTTTCTACGCAGGTAGCAACGTTCCCAGCTAAACAAATAGGCTACTTCAAAGGAGAGCGTTGGTTCTGCAGGCCGCTGGACACCGGCCATAGCGAAATCGCGATCCAGGTCCACGCCTTCGATGAGGTTGACGCGCAGCACGAGGCTTCAGCTCAGCTGGCAAGTTTGCTTGATATTCTCGCTTGCATGACTAACGCCACTTTCAACCAACTGGCGCGAGCGGCGGTGCTTCGCGATCGCAATCTATGGAGGCCAATCGATTTTGCGAAGACGCGGATTGGCTCGAAGATCTTCCCTACCGCGACGGCCGACTGTGTCTAACTGCCACCCACGTTGCCTTTTGTGACAAATTCGTCGAAGGGGTCGTAGCGAGCGAGTCCATCACACGCGCTGCTAGCCTTTTTCACACTGCTTTGAAGCTCTACCATCGGCACGAGCCAGATACCTACGACGTCACAAATGCCCTATTCGTCTCTGCGCTTGAGGCGATTACATTGCCTGCCTCGGACCCATCGGTTTGCGCTTCTTGCGGCCAACTGACTTACAGAATCTCCCAAAGGGTGATTGACGCAGCCGTCCGTCACTTGGGACCCGGTGTCGCACGGTTTTTCAAAGACTATTACAGCCGGCGCTCGAAATATCTGCACACGGGCAGCGTTCGTTACCGACAACCATCTACCGGTAACCTCATTCCACAACTCGACCAAATGGTATTCAAGGTTGTGCAATGCCGCACGTCGCGGGCCAGCCGCTTATGGAGTTTGCCGGATACATTCTCCGGCAGGAGATAAAGCTAGAGGTAATGCGCGAAGCGGCAATCTAGAAGTGAGGTTGGTTCGCCGCCCGCTCGCTACAGCGCTGTTGAGGGCGCGCTCGCGGGCGGCGCAACGGTGGCGGGTGGCTATCTGTTCAGCCGCACCAGCATGTGCGGCTCGACACCCAGCGCGTCTGCGATGCGCCCGAGCACGGTGACACTTGCCGAAACGTCTGCCCGCTCGATTGAGCCGATGTATCTAGCGCTAAGCCCTGCGCGCTCTGCCAACTCTTCCTGCGTCAACCCATTGCTGCTTCTGATCTGACGCAAGTTGGTTGCAAAAACTTCCTTGAGGTCCATTCCCAGAGATAACTCAGGAATGGAACGATCATTCCAGGAACGATAGTTCCTATTCGGCATTCACTATGATATGGAGGAGATGCCTTCCAGCAAACGAAAAGGCTCACCCTCATGGACAGATTCGATAGACAACCCGCATTCGAAAGCCGGTTCGATGACCGAGCACTATACCTTTGGTCTCACCAGCAGCGAGCCCATCACGTCGCGCTCCTACTGTGCCGAATACAGCAACGGCTGGAGAGCCGATTGTTGGTCAATACCGGAATTCCGGTATTGACGGATTTGGTGGCATCGGGCTCCGGAAATAGCATCCGAGCGGCGCAGATCGCGGCCTGGCAGACGGTCGATGGGAGCCCAGCGTTTGCGGTTGCACGTGAAGCGGAAGTGCTCGCCGTGACGGAGGAGTTGAAGCATCTCGACGCAATCCCCGATGTCACGGCGACTTCGCTTGCTGGCGTGGTCGCCAAGCTGGAGATGATCGTTGGAGCAGACAGGGAGATTGACAGCCCAAATGACTTCCCCTGGCCGCAAATCGCGTCAGTGCTTCGGGACATGAAGGCGATCGTTGGAGACATAGGTATGAATCGGCCGGAGAGGGCGACGGTCCGGACTGACGTCGCCAGGCATTGGGAGGCGGCAGCCAAGCTGGTCGCAGCCCTGGAGGAGGAAGATGCCTTGGAGCGGTGCGGCCAAACCGGCTGAACGAAAGCTGATCCGTCAGCGTGCGAATGGTGGTTCTGGCGAATACATAGGTCGTTCCGCTTTGATGGGTTGCTGGGGCATGTTTGGGCCATGTCCCACCCGGCTCGCAAAGCGACCTCTGCGGAACTGTCACGGGTCCGCCTCGGTACATTGCCGATGGACGTGTATGACTACCTACACGCCGAGCCGCGTCCACGCGTTGGCCGACCGGTTCAACACGATCCACGCGAGTGGCGCGTTACCGACAATCTGCCAAAGCCCGTCCCTGTCACTTCCCCGGAAATCGACGCGTTCGAGGCGTGGTTTGGCGACATCTTCGATCACCTTTTCGGAGATCGCCCACAGGGAGACAGTGCTTATGAAGACGGCTTCACAACAGCAGCAGTCTGCAAAGGAATCGCGGGCAGTCCTCTACCTTCGCCTATCGACGGCTCGCCAGGCCGAGCACGACGTCTCCATTCCCGACCAGAGGCGCCAAGGTGAGGCTTATTGCGCCTCTCGTGGCTATGAGCTGGTCAATACCTTTGTCGAGGCAGGCGCATCAGCCACCAATGACAAGCGTCCAGAGTTTCAGCGCATGATCGAGGAAGGCACCTCAAAGCCTTCCCCCTTCAATGTCGTCGTCGTTCATTCCTTCAGCCGATTCTTCCGCGATCACTTTGCGCTTGAGTTCCATGTCAGGCGGCTTGCGAAGAACGGCGTAAGACTTGTGTCGATTACCCAGGAGATGGGTGACGATCCAATGCATGTCATGATGCGCCAGATCATGGCTCTCTTCGATGAGTACCAGTCGAAAGAGAACGCCAAGCATGTGCTCCGCGCCATGAACGAGAATGCCAGGCAGGGCTTCTGGAATGGGCGTTGCCTCCGATCGGCTACCGGATCGTTGCGGCAGAGCAGCGCGGATCGAAGACCAAGAAGAAGCTGGAGGTCGATCCGCTGCACGCCAACACCGTCCGATTGATCTACCGCCTCTTTCTTCAGGGCAATGGAATCTCAGGACCAATGGGCGTCAAATCGATCGCCTGCCATCTGAATGAGAACCGGTTGTTCACACGAGACGGCGGTCTCTGGGGACTGGCGCAAATCCACGCCGTACTAACCCGAACCACCTACACTGGCGAACACCGCTTCAATACGCGCAGCTTTAAGGGCAGGGCAAAGAAGCCGGACGACGAGGTTGTCGTCATGGCGGTGCCGGCAATCATCGAGCGCAAGACCTTCGATGCCGTGCAGGCGCGTCTCAAATCTCGCCATCCAATGGCGACGCCACTCAGGGTCACCACCAGTCCCGTTCTCCTTATTGCGCAAAGTGCGGAGGAGAGCCATGACGCTCAGGACCGGCAAAGGCTGCACTGGCACTATATATCGTTACTACACCTGCTCGACACGCGCCCGCCAGGGCAAGGCCGGTTGCCAGGGCAAATCAATCCCCATGGCCTTTCTGGACGACCTGGTTGCCAATCATCTGGAGAAGCGGCTTCTCAAGCCAGAACGGCTCACCACCATTCTCGAGGCTGTCCTGGGCCGGAGGCAGGAACGCACTGAGCGCCGCCGCGAGCACTTGGGCGAACTGAAGCGGAAGATCACCGAGACCGACCAGCGCCTCAGTCGGCTCTATGACGCCATTGAGGCTGGCGTCACAGACATCAATGATCCTGCTCTCAAGGACCGCATGGCGGGTCTTAAAGCCATCAAGGAACAAGCCACGACAGATGCCGAGCGCATCAAGGCATCGCTCGACAGCACCGGCAACCAGCAAATCACGCCCGAAATGGTCAACACATTCGCCCGTACCGCTCGCGAACGCATGCGCGATCCGCGTGGCGGCTACCGTCGCGATCACCTGCGAGCGTTGGCGCAGCGGATCGAAGTGGCCGAGAAGGAAGTCAGAATCATCGGATCAAAGTCCGAATTGCTCCAAACCCTGGTCGCGGCATCAGGCGAAGAAACGGCGGTGACGGGAGTTCGCAGTTCTGTATGCCCTTCCCGGGAGATGGGTGACAGTTCATTCCGGATAGATGGGTTACACTTTCGGCCCTTTGCAAGGAGAGCAAGGTGCCTTGGAAGGAGTGTAACGTCATGGACGAGCGGCTGAAGTTCGTCGCGCGGCTGCTGGACGGCGAGAAGATGGCCGTGCTTTGCCGTGAGTTCGATATCTCGCGCAAGACCGGCTACAAGATCCTCACGCGCTACAATGATAGCGGCTTGGAGGGGCTGACGGATCGATCGCGCCGGCCCTACCGCCATGCCAATCAGCTTCCGTTTCAAATCGAGAAGCTGATTGTGCGTCTGAAGCAAGACAAGCCGACTTGGGGTGCGCCGAAGATACGCGAGCGGCTGGCGCGAGGTCGAAATCGGCCGCGGCTCGTCCGATGCCACTTGCCCGGTTGTCGCCCGGCAGACCTGCTGAAGCTGGCGCGGATCGCCCATGGTCCCCTCCTCCGGCGCGTCACCGGCCAAGGCAAGACGGTCGGCGCCGAGCGGCTCAACGACCAGGGAGTGGCGCGACTGGTCAAGCGCACCGCTCTGGCCGCTGGTGTCCGCGGCGACCTATCCGAAGGTGATCGCGCGACAAAATTCTCGGGCCACTCGTTGCGCGCTGGCCTTGCTTCCTCGGCCGAGGTTGATGAGCGCTATGTGCAAAAGCAACTAGGACACGCCTCCGCAGAAATGACGCGCCGCTATCAGCGCAAACGCGATCGTTTCCGCGTCAATCTCACCACGGCATCAGGGCTGTAGGCGGCGAAAAGCTCCGCCCCTGCCCTTCGGATGCCTAGACTGCGTTATCGCCAGGACAGCTGGTCCTTCGGCAGCCGGCCGCTCGGGTCGAATACGGTTACCTTGTGCGGCAGATCCGGACCCCAGTTCCAAAGGACGAGGTTGCGATCCTCAATCTCTGCGCCCGGCGCGAAACTTGGGACCACAATGCCGGCAATATTTCGAGGGCGCAACCGGTCGTAAATGGACCAGGACGCCGGGCGCGCTCCGTCGCTGAGAGCCGTTGCCCAGGCGCAGGCCATCTCTTCGAGCGTCACAGAAAACTCTTCCCTCCCCTCTTGCGTTGTCAGATCCGCAATGTCGTCACAATCGATCTCATAGGAGCAAAGCACGCACGGATCGATACGCTGTGCGAAGCCCTGGTTGGCTTCCTTGATCGCAGTCATGATGGTCAGTGCCAGATAGAGTGCCGGCACGCCTTTTGGATTGAATCGGGCGCCTCGGCTCGCCGCTCCTTCGCCGGAAGTCGGCTTGAATGCCCAACGTGGATCGTGTGCGCGGTAGCAGGTTCTGACGAACTTCACGCAAACCCGCCAACGGCCATGTGATCGAGATAATCACGGACCGCTGCTGCCTTGCCGTCCTTCACCAGCGCCTCAGCGGTGCGTCCCCCAAACGCTGGAAGCGGCTGAGCCCGGTACCAAGCCATCGCCTGCTCCTTGCCGCCCGCCCAATCCGTCACGCGGCTGATGATCTCGAGCATTTCCCGTAGACGCCCCTGGGTCTTTACCGTGGCGCTACGCTCTGATCGATAAAGGGTCTCGCGCGCAAGACCGGCGGTCTGGGCTAACTGGCCTTTGGACATGCCAAAACCGTCCGCGACCTGCTCGATCGCAATCTTCCCGTTCCGGTCCATATAGGACAAGATGAGAGGTCCGTTCTGCTCGGGTATCTTGAGTGCATGGGCCACGATATTCACCATACCATATCGAGAGTCATATTTCCTGTGCAAAAGATATGGCAGTTCTCGACAACTTTCAAGGACTGAACCAATTCAAGCTGTTGCAACGCCTAGCGCGCGCGGATCAAGCCGACGTGCGCGGTCGAGGCAGCAAGTTCGACGTCGCGCCGAAGCCGCCGACTGGAAGGAGTTTCGTGCCTGCTGTCGGCGTCAGTCGTTTGATCCGCTGCCGCCAGACCCACAGATCGTCGGCCTCGACATCACGGCCAAGCCTCGGGATCGGCCAGGGACAAAAAGTCGGTGCCGACCATCAACCCCGGCTGTGTCGTCGCTGACCTGGACTATACACAACGCGGTCAACTGCTCGACCGGAACGACGGGGCAGCGCCACCGTGCTCGTCGGCATCCGTAACAAACACGCCTCCCCGCCCGTCAAGGCAAGCCATCCTGCGCGAGGATCTTCTCGCTCTGGAAACGCTCGACGGCAGCATGCTGCGCGCTCTGCGCGACCGCGCCATGCTGTGTTTGGGCTCCGCTGGTGGCTGCGCCGCTCCGGAATCGTCGGCCTTGATGTTGCGCGAGGATGGGCGCGGCTAGATCGACGTTTGCCCGTGCAAGGGCGTGCTGGTTACGTTGCGAGGCAAGACCGGCTGGCGCGAGGTCGAAATTGGTCGTGGCTCGTCCGACGCCGCCTGCCCTGTTGTCGCCCTGTAGGCTTGGCTGAAGCTGGCCCGTATTGCGCATGGCCCCCTCTTCCGGCGCGTCACCGGTCATGGCAAAACAATGGCGCCGAGCAGCTGAACGCTCAGCAGGTGGGGCGGCCGGTCAAACGCGCGGCCTTGCCGCCGGTGCGCGCGGGATCTTTCCGAGCGCGGCCAAAAGCGTTTTCTGGCCATCGGCTGCGCGCAGGCCTCGCGTCCTCGGCCGAGATTGATGAACGCCATGTGCAAACGCAGCTAGCCACGCCAGCGCCGAGATGACCCGCAAGTACCAGCGGCGTCGCGATCGTTCGGATTAACCGCACCAAGGCATCCGGGCTCTGAAAGACCGCTCTCGATTGTTCGCTGCCGTGAGGCGGTCAAGTGCTTGAGGTGATGACAACACGTCGTCGAGCAAAGCAATCGCTGCGACCAGACTGTCGGCGGCCGACGCTTCGTAGCCAGGCATTATCATCAGTTGCGCAATGGCGCGACTGACGAATTCCGGGTTGGGCTTTTCCATTGGCTCTTTGGTGCGAGCGACCTGTTCGGGAAGCGCGCGTGGGGCGTTGAGGTTCTCGCCCAATTGCGACTGGCCTGCAGCGGCCATATCGAAGATGTCGCGCGGGTTGGCTTGCGATCCGCGGTAATAGACCTTCAAGACGCACCGTCCTGCCTTCCACCACACGGGTTCGAACGGGCATCGTTGTCAGCGCTCCGGCAACGATGAAGTCAATCTCGCCTCAAGGGCGAACTTCTGAAACCGAAGCCAGTTCCCAGATAATCAGATGGCAGTAGCTGCTTGCAGGCGAAATCAGTGGACTCGTCCTCCGTCTACCCGTCAGCGATGAGACGTCGAGTCAGGCCGACCAGCACGCGTTCTTCGCCCCTCCCTGTTGAGATCTTGCATGACCAAGCAAACGCGTCCGCCTCCCTAACCCGCGTCGGGCCTTGTCTGCCACACTTCAGTTGTCCGCGGACAACCGCCTGTCCGTCCAAGGGCTAGTCGCGTTTGAGGCACGTATTCCGGTGTCAGTTTCGTTCTGGAACGCTATCAGCGCACGCTGTCTGGCTACTTCCCCGATACGGCGGTCAAGTGTAGTTGCGGCCGAACGGGGGACGGGCTCTCACGAAGTGAGTCAGGGTTTCCCATGAGTTGAAAGCCATGGTTTTCAAAGCGCGAAGCCAGCCGGACGGACGATTCGATTAAACTGGAGTGGAATTGCTATGCGCTGAGCGCTAGGATTGACAATCGTCCCAATGGTGCAAGGCGATGGACAAGGTTGCTGCGGCCCGCGAACCTCCTAAGGAGAGGAGAAGGGTTCGCGCGGCTCAATATGTACGAATGTCCACCGAGCACCAGACTTATTCCCTTGAGAATCAGAAGGATGCAATCCGCAGTTATGCCGAGGTCATGGCGTACGACATCGTCGCCACCTATGAAGATCCCGGCCGTAGCGGGTTGCACATACAAGGCCGACCCGGCCTCAAGAAGCTGCTATTCGACATTGAACACGGACTCGCCGACTACGAGACGGTCGTCGTCTACGACGTGAGCAGATGGGGCCGGTTCCAAAGCGTCGATGAAAGCGCTTCCTACGAATATCGATGTCAGATGGCGGGTGTACGGATCGAGTTTTGCGCCGAGCAATTCGCGAATGATGGCACCGTCGGATCCGATGTACTCAAGGCCATAAAGCGCAGCATGGCTGCAGAGTACAGCCGGATGTTGTCACAGAGGGTCTTTTTGGGCCAGGTGAGGATGGCCCGCATGGGCTTCCACGTAGGCGGCATGCAGGGGCTCGGACTAAGGCGTCTGATGGTTGACCAGTTCGGACAGCCCAAACTCATCCTCGCCCGCTACGAACACAAGAACTTCCAGACAGACCGGGTGATCATCGTACCGGGGCCACCGGAAGAGATAGCTACTGTTCGATTGATCTTTCGCCTTTTCGTCAGGTCACGCAAGAACGAACCTCAAATCGCGAAATACCTGAATGCCCGGGGGATCCTGAACGACTTCGGCAGGCCTTGGAAGGCCTATGGCGTGCGCCGTGTCCTGACCAATGAGAAATATATCGGCAACAACGTTTGGAATAGACGCTGCACCAAGCTCAAAACCAAGGCTGTGTACAATCCTCCGGATCAATGGGTCAGGGCGGACAACGCCTTTGAACCTATCATCAGTCGCGAACTATTCGACAAAGCACAGCAGATGTTAAAAGCGCTCTACCTTCACATGAGCGATGACGAGATGCTGTCAGCCCTACGAAAACTCTACAAACGGCATGGGAAACTGTCGTCCGACATCATTAACGCAGCGCCCGGATGCCCTTCGGCCTATCGCTACAGCGCGCATTTCGGGGGCCTGCTCGGTGCATACAAGCTGATCGGTTGCCTGCCGCCCAGAAAGTTTCATTTCATCGAGATTGACAGGCGCCTCACGGCTATCCGCCATCGCGTTATGGAAGACCTGCTCGTCGCGGTCGACAAGGCAGGCGGCCGCGCTTCCCAGGCTCCTGAAACGGAGCTCATCCGCATCAATGGCGAGGTGACCGTAGCGCTCGCAATCGCCAGGTGTCGCGTTTCGCATTGTGCATATCCCCGCTGGTCTTCGAGGGCGGTGCGAGAGGCCATGGCGGATATTTTCGTCTTGATCCGCATGCAGCCGGGCAATCTGATCATTCGCGATTACCTGATCGCTCCGATGCATGAAATCGTGGGGTTCAAAGGAGATTTCCATGTCAACAATGGAATGAAGCTGGATGCGTTTCTTTTCCGATCACTAGATCCGCTCGTTGCGCTGGCTGAGCGAGCATTCGTAGGGAACGCCGCATGAAGGTGCGCCGCGTAGTTTTAGGCTTGGAAGCCGCCGACCTCATTTTGCAAAATAACCGCACAAGACACGCAGCGCTTTTGGAAAAGATGCACGAGCCCAACAGATGGTTCACCGGTCCATGGCTGTGCAAAACCTATCATGCTGAATGCCAAAGAACGCGGGACATGATCGCCGAAGCGAGTATCTCTCGGCATCTGGTGGAAACGATCACAGAGGTGTTTCGATATCCGATTAAGCAGGACTCGTTCCGTCGCCTGCTCTCGGTCGAAAGCCTGGCCTCTGTGCCGAAGGCCCTGACCGAAGGGCCTACGTTGAACCTGCTCGCGGAGAGTTCAGCGCCAAGGCCGTTGGTCAATGGAGTTTCTCCCGAGGCTCTTGATCTTTTGCAGGATTGGAATGTGCCTCCACAGGTCTTCGCGTCCTTGCGCAAGATGGTTCCGGAAAGGCAGCGCAAAGCGGCAAGGCTCATGATCGCCCTGAAGAGAGTGGGCTTCCACTATGCGCAACTCCTCTCAACGCTCACTCCGGCGTCGCAGTTGGCGGATCCCTCCGTGCCGAGAAAGAAGTTTGTCGGGGTGACAGCCGACCAGCTGGCCGTCATGGAAGCTGAGTTTGATTTGCTGAACGAAGAATTTCTGTACTGCGCAAGCCTTCGTGGCACCTGGGCGCTGGAGTTGATGGTGGCAAGGCTCTATCTCGACCGGCTGATGGAAAACGCGCGGGTGGTCAGACACCTTGCGCGGGATTTCCCGGAGCAGCTCGGGAGGTTCCAATCGATACTGGACACTCCAGCGGGTGGGGAAGCTTTAACGAGCCAACCGGTAAAAACCGGACCAAGGCGCACGCATTTCGTCTTTTGAGCTGGCGCCTTCGGGCAAGATGCAGCCCGCTACGTATTGACGTTCACAATTGACACAAATTGGGAAGGCGGTTTCGAGACACCCTTCGCCCATTCGATCTGGGCAGCTACTCCGATGGCAGCGAGCTTGTGGAGCGTGATCTTGATCGATTCACCGGTTGCAGTCGAATTTCAGCTTCAAAGGATCAACGCCGCCGCCATAGACCATCATGAGATCGGCCGATCTGCAGTAGCGGACGTTGCCGCAACTGCATTCCACCTTCACAAGCATATTGTGCCGGGTCGCCTTCCCCAGCGTGTCGATCGGGTCGTGCGCCACGAGAACAGAAAAGGAACAAATTCCTTGCCCGTCCAGCGGCCTTATGGAATCTTTGCGCAGATGAGCGACGAACCAATCAGGCTTCCCGACGCCATAACGCCCGTGTCGCGCGAGCGCGCCAGAGTGCTAGGGCACCTGTGCGAGCACACGGGTTGCGCGAAGCACGGAGGGTTCGGCTTTGCTCGGCATCGCAAGAGCCGCATTGGTTCTGCTTCGAGCACCGGGATGATGGCGAACGCTATCTCTGAAGGAGGAAACCCATGGTAGATAGACCACCGTATATGCCCACAGGAATTGGCATTGGCATGCTGGGTGATGACGAAACGAAGATCGGCGTCCTGATTTTCGAGACGGCGGAAGGCAATTTCGATTTCGCCATCAACCAACAGGCGGTCGAAGTCATTCGGCAGGCGCTCAGCAAGATCGAGACGCACCTGACGAAGGGGAAAATCTTGAACCTCGATTAGCCGGTGAAACTATTCTATGCCGCTGACGTTCTTGCCGTCTCAGGGTAGGCGGGCAGGTGGTGCTTGGCAGGATTCAGGAAGTTCGGGTGTCGGCAATGTCTCGGCGCCGGCAAGGTTTTTCAATGCGCGAAGTGGCTGAGCTCAAACGGCACTTGTTGCCCGCGCGGAGTGCACCGAGCCGGGTGCAAAGGGTCTACGATCAGATGCCCTATGTGTCGTGGCAGCGGCCTACAAAGTCCGGAAACTATACGTCGAACAGATCAGTAGGCCCGCGACCGATCTCGTCGATGATATCGGGGGTGTTGTTGCGCGGCGAACCCACCTTGCTGTCGATCGGCCACATCTTCATCAGATCGGACGGAAAAGGCTTCATCAGGTCGCGAGGGTCTTGCTCCGGCCCAAGCCAGCGCATGTAGTCGGCCGGCGCCAGGATCACCGGCATGCGGTCGTGGATGGTCGCCATAAGCGAATTCGGTTCGCAGGTGGCAATGGCAAAGGTCCGCACCAGCTCGCCGGTGACCTTGTCGGCATACTCTTCCCAGATGCCCGCCATGGCGAAGGGCTCATCAGACTTCATCGCGATGGCGTAGGGCTGCTTTTTCTTCCCCGACGCGTCCAGCTTCTGCCATTCGAAATAGCCGTCGACGGGCACCAGGCAGCGGCGCGCATTGTAAGCCTTGCGGAACAAGCCATTGCTGGCGACGGTCTCGCAGCGGGCGTTGACAGGTGGCGGCCGCCCGCCACCATCCCGAGCCCAACCGGGGACCAGTCCCCAGCGCGCCGAGACGAATCCGGCCATGCTGGTCGAGAGCTCTTCACGAATGATGATCGGATAGGTCAGGCTTGGCGCACCGTTCCACAGCGGGAAGCTGTTGCCCAGCCGTTCGACCTCGCCAGGGTGGGCGAATTCGAACCGACGAACCATGTCGGGGATTGTGGTCTTTACGAAAACGCGTCCGCACATGCACCAGAGATAAGTATCCGAAAAGCAAGAGTCTACTTCGGGACGGCCGTTCGATCGCGCCACCCTCCCGATTGCTGACAGCCTCCGCCATGACGGCAAAGACGCGTCGGCCGATCGGTTCGCTTCGCAATCGGCCTAGGAATCGCTATAGGTCACGCCGTAGCAGGTTGATCCGCTCGTATTTGCACTCATGCTAATACTAAGCCATGATCCCTTTCTGCCGGTGGGGGATCGCCGGCATGGCCCGGCTGACGGCCCCCAAAGCCCTAAGTATACCCCCGGCAGCCGGGCCGCCCACATCAATTGCTTGACAAAGGCGAGATGGTCGCGCGCGGCGCTGGTGTGAGGCTGAAAGCGAGGTGGCGGCGGGACATACAGTGGCGGCTAGTAAAACCCTCTGCCTACTGGTGAGCGGGCAGCGGGCCTTTAGTTTCGGTAGTGGAGGCCCACCGGGCTGCAAAATGTGCCGTTCGCAGCCGGCCCCGATGGTTAGCCGCCTTTGCACGGATCAACGACTTACTGATTCGTAAGGAACATCCCGACGTCAGCGACGTTTGCGCGGATGGCTCTCGTTACCGGGTTCGCATCCGCAGTGGTGGTTCTTTTTGTCGTCCTGCTATTCACGCACGCAGCCCGAGACCTTCATAGCTCGCCAATCTATCACAGGCTGTGTCGCCGACTGCGCCGAGCCCGTTAGCGCTTCATCGGCTTAGGGGTGATCTCCTCGGTTGCCGGCCCCAGGCCAAGCACACCCCCGGCAACTGGGCCGTCCACATCAATCGCTTGAGGAAGGCGCAGGCCGCACAGGCCCGGTGGTATTCCACTGGATGAACTCGACTTCCTTCCCCGTCACTTCCCGCACGGACTTCAACAGCGCATCATGCAGGGTGCGCGTGGCACGGTAGTGCTCGCAGTGTGGCGATATAAACGGCTTTATGATGCTTTTGTGCAGCGCTTCCGCCGCCATGAGAAAGCGCTCGATTTCAGCCTGGGAAAGCTGTTTTGATGGTTTGGACCTAGCCATTGGCAAACTCCGTTTTAGGGGGTTCGCCGCAACAGGGAGGATTATATTCCCCTTCTTTGAATAGTTGGCAAGCCCTATCGTCAATCGGCCAAGCTGGCATCGCGGTGCTGCATCGCCTCCAGAATGACTTCGAAGGCGCTGCCGACTTCGTCGGTGATCTCCGCCGGGTCGATGCCGTCGCGCTCGGCCGCTCGCATCGCCTCATTGGCGAGGTCGCTCGCCGCGATCGGATCGTCCGTGATCGCATTCGGCAGATGCTCTGCCATTCACCGGTCGAGGAAATTGGTGCCGCGTGTGCTCATGTGGCCCTCATCCGAACAATGTAAGCGAAGGTCCGCTTCTCGCCCTTCAACTCCGTGACACGTAGCCAGTTTTCTTCCTGGCGCCGGAACGTGACAGGCATCCCAACCTGTGCCTCCGCCGCTTTGAAAGGCAACTGTGCTGTGACTATGCTCGATGACATAGCCGATCCGGCGGCCATGACCTCAACCCGATACTGCGGCACCCGATCTCGCCGCGATTGTTCCGCAACCGCGATTCAATCAGCTTGCGCTAAAATAGTTCCGGAACGTTTGACAAGGCCGGATGTTGCCACCCGCATGACAAAGCTATCTGACCTTGGCCCTCCGGTTCCCGGCAAACTGCATGGAGGGCAGCATATTGAAGAGCATCTTCACTTCTACAACTGCCCGCACTGCGGTCAGCGGGTCGATCAACGCGATCTGCGGCAAGTCTTCGGCATGAACGGCCTGGTCATGAACCGCTGGAGCCGGAGCCTGAGGCGAAGGCGATCGAATTTCCAAAGCGGAATGAGAAAAACCCGCCGGCGTGAGCCAGCGGGTCTTGAACACATTCGGCTGATCTCAGGGGACCGGTGGCGGTGGCGGCGGTATCGATGGACCGGGGCCAGCCGTTACAAACGAAAGTCGTTCGCGCTTGGTCAGAACGGGCTTCTCGTAAGTTTTCATCGCGCAGATCACGTCTTGCTCAGGCCAGATACGATGACCACCTGGGCTGCGATGCTGCCCAGGCGCTCGCGTTTTTTCAGTTCTGGCTTTTCGTATGTCTTCTTCACAGTGGTGCTCCTCGCTTTACCCTCGGGAGGGAAAGTGCCTTGCGTCCGTGCTGTCTGTCAACAGCAAGCATGCCCTGTTCGGGGCAAGCTGATCTATTCTTTTAGCACCGGCACGGAAGGGCCGGGGCCGATCGCCGTGACTGCCGAGAGACGTTCACGCTTGGTGAGAACAGGCTTATAATAGGTTTTCTTCATGTGGGTGTTCCCCTCGCTTTACCCTCGGCGGCGAAATAGCGCGGCCGTTGCTGTTGCGGCCAACAACGGCTACGGCGGGGGATATTACCGCCCACCTCGCACACGGCCTACGGCGTGGCCTGGGATCAATTCTATGAACAGAACTATGCGCTAATGTGGCGGTGCCGGGACAAGGCCACCGGCCGGTTCGTCGACGACTTCTATTGCAATGGGAGCCCATGATCGACAGCACTTGGCCAGGGTGGTCGGCGTAGGGGACTGCTATGGATCGATCTCGCTACGACAATCAATCCAAACAATGGCGCAAGCGGCAAGGCGCACAGCGGCGGCGGGCGCGTCTGCTGGCAGGCGCGCCGAAACGGCTGGTCCTCTGGACGGTTGCCGCAGTCGCCGCACTGACCGCGCAGTTCGTCATGCAGCGCGGCGGTGATATGCCCGATGTCAATCTATCGAACTTGATCGGCCTAAAGCCGGATTCGGATCGCTGGGGTCGCGTCCGTCATAGATGGCGACACAGCCACCATCTCCGTCGACCTGCAGGGTTCCGGCCCAGATGAGCGACCGGTCGCTCCGCCGTTCGGTCCGGCGCATAGACATAGGTGACGCCGGTGGGTCGCTCCCGTCCCATGTTCGGTACCGGGGGCGCCTCGACGCGCGCGGTCGACGATCTCATCAACGCCGCGGACAAGAGCGGGGCCGGCAGTGCCGCACCGATGCTGCAGGGATTTTACGTTGGCCGCTCCCTTACCAACCAGTTTAGCAGGTCGGACACGCGTGCTTTGGCGTCCTCTCGCGCCGGGCAGATCGCGTAGTAGCCATAGCCGCTTTCGATGATGCGCCGAAAGGGGGTGACAAGCGTGCCACTTTCCAGATCCTGTCGTGCAAGATGCATGTCGCCCATCGTGACGCCATAACCGCTTGCCGCTGCCGTCATCGCGAAATCCTGGGTGTCGAATATCTGGTTGCGCACCGCCGTCAGCTCATAGGCGCCCTCGGCCTGCAGCCACAGCGTCCAGTCGCTCTGTCGCGCATTGGAGTGCAGCAGCACGCAGTCGGCCAGGCTTTCGATCCGCGCTGGGTTGCCAAGCGAGGTGGCAAACGAGGGCGAGCACATCGGGGTCAGTTTTTCGGGCAAAAGCAATTCGACATGCATGCCCGGCCAATGGCCGTTGCCATAGAGGACCAGCAGGTCGATGTCGCCGGTCCCGAAGGTCGGGCGGGCGAACCAGGCAGTGTCGATCGTGATGTTCAGATCCGGATGGCGACCATGAAGGTCCGTCAGTCGAGGCAGAAGCCAGCGCCGGGCGAAGGTCGGCGGCATGCGCACCGTGAGCGACCGCCCCCTGGTCCGTGTTGCTTCAAAGGAGTTGCGCAGCGAGATAAGCAATCCGTTGACGATGGGAACGATCGCCTCTCCTTGCTCCGTCAGCACCACTTTGCGCGTGTGGCGCTGGAACAGGCTGCAGCCGAAGTAATGCTCGAGCTGCTGTATTTGGCGGCTGATGGCGCTCTGGCTGAGATTGAGCTCGGAGGCAGCCAGCGTGAAGCTTCCGGTTTCCGCGACGACGGAAAAGGTCTGCAATGTCTGCAGCGGCGGCAACCGATTCTGTTGGAACGCCAGTTTCAAAACCATTCTCCGCGATGGACCCGTCATTAAACAGGCGTTCTCGCGGAGGTAAATAGCTCGCCTAATTACCCGAGCATGACCCGCAGTTCGGCCGCGGCGCGGCGAACCTGCACGGGTGCGGTGCCGCCGCGATGGTTGCGGCTGGCAACGGAGCCTTCCGTCGTCAGGGCATCCACCACGTCCTCCGAGATAATGGGAGCAAAAGCCTGCATGGCAGCAAGCGGCATCGCGGAAAGTGTAGCGTAACCCTGGTCTCGTGCCGCGCCCACGATCGCGGCCACCGCATGGTGGGCATCCCGGAAGGACATGCCGGCGCGCACGAGATAATCTGCGAGGTCTGTCGCCGTCGAATAGCCTTTTTCCGCAGCCGCGCGCATGTTGGCGGCCTTGACCTTAATCGTCGGCAGCATCTGCGTCGTGACGGTAACCGCGCCACGCACATTCTCCAACGTATCGGTCAGCGGCGGCTTGGATTCCTGCTGGTCCTTGTTGAAGGCGAGAGGCTGAGATTTCATCAGGGCCACCGACGTCGTCAGGTTGCCGATAACACGCGCGGCCTTGCCACGGACAAGCTCGGCAAGATCAGGATTGCGCTTCTGCGGCATGATCGACGAGCCGGTGCAGAACTGATCGCCGAGCTCAATGAAATCGACCATTGGCGTACACCACAGGATGACCTCCTCGGCAAAGCGCGACAGGTGGCCCATGATGACTGCCCCGGCCGAGCAGATATCGACCACGTAATCGCGATCGGACACCGCGTCGAGCGAATTGCGGAAGGCGCGCGAAAAACCGAGTTCCTGCGCGCTGAAATCAGGATCAATGGGATAGCTTGTTCCCGCGAGCGCCGCGGCGCCCAGCGGTGACACATTGAGGCGCTCGCGCGCCTGGCCAATGCGCTCGAGATCGCGGCTGAACATCTCCGCATAAGCCATCAAGTGATGGCCGAACGTAACCGGTTGCGCGATCTGAAGGTGGGTGAAGCCCGGCATGATCGTAGCCGCATGGGGTTCCGCGAGATCGACGAAGGCGAGGATAAGCGCCTGCAACTCAAGGCCGAGCGCTGCGAGTTCGGCTCGTGCATAAAGGCGAATATCCGTCGCGACCTGGTCATTGCGCGAGCGGGCGGTGTGAAGCTTCTTGCCGGCGTCGCCGACCAGCGCCGTCAGGCGGCTTTCGACGTTCATGTGGACGTCCTCGAGCTCCTTCCTCCACGCAAAAGCACCGGATCCGATTTCCCCAGCGATCGTGTCGAGACCGACCTGGATGGCATCGTGGTCCGTGGGCGTCAGGACGCCTGCGCGCATTAGCATCCGGGCATGAACCTTGGAGGCGGCGACGTCATAGATGGCGATGCGCTTGTCCTGGTCGAGGCATTCGTGAAAGTCGCGAAAGTCGGTCGAGACTGCCTCCTTGAAGAGGGGCGACCATGTTGCGTTCGAAAGTGCGGACATTGTCATCTCACGGTTGGAGCAGGTTGGTGAAAGGGCGGACATCGGCGACGGCATCGATGCCGAGGATCTCATCGCGGAGCGCGGCAATGCGAGTTTCCGGCAGCACTGCGCCGGCAAGGTCGGTGTATTTGGCAATGATGCGTTCATCGCTCAGCGGATTGAGCGGTCCGCCGAGCGGATCTTCCACCTTGGCCGAGAACGCGCTCCCATCAGGGGTACGGATATGCACGGACGGCTCTTCCTCATCGCGCATCGCCTGGTCGACGCGAACCGTCACACGGTCCAGCCATTTGCCGATCGCTGGATCACGCCAGGCTTTCTCCTCGAGCTCGGCCAACGAGACCTTGCCGTAATGCAGCCGCGCCGCGACCGCATAAGGCAGGCTCATCTGCGCCTGCGCTCGCGAGGTTACAGTCTTGTGGCCGCACATGCCGAACTGGAAGCCGCTCATCTCGACGGAGACCGAAGCGACATCCGAACTCGCCAGCCCGTTGTCCCCGAGCATCAAATCGATGGCGTCGATGGCTGAATGCGTGCCGCGGCACGTCGCGTGCGGCTTGATTGAGCAGCGGTTGAGCCGCCAGTTCTGGCCGAAATCGCGACTGAGCTCTTCCGGCGCCGCCCGCCCGTCACCGAAGGTTCGGAAAAATCCGCCCCAAACATCGTCGAAAGCCGAAATTGGCCCGCGAAAACCGGACCGAGCGAGCCGGGCCGAAACGTAGCCGCCCTCCGCGGCACGGCCGGCGTGAAGCTTCTTGGCAGGGCCGCCATCATGGATGAAGGCCCAGGTCCCGCCCGAATAGGAGAGCGCGCAGCCTAGCGCCGAGGCTATGCCGTCTCGATCCAGCCCCAACAGTGTCGCCACGGCCGCCGCAGCGCCGAAGGTCCCGCAGGTGCCAGTAGAATGCCAGCCTTTGCCGTTGTGGGTTTCATAGCCGCCGCAGGCCTCCAGGACGCGGCGTCCCACCTCATACCCAAGCAGCACCGATTTGAGGAACAGGCGACCGTCCACCGCCCGTCCGGTCGTCTCGAGTGCTGCGATGACGGCCGGCAGGACGACGGCGCCGGAGTGGTCGCAGCCGCCGGAGTCGTCCAGTTCGAAGGCATGCGCGGACACGCCGTTGATGAAGGCGGCGGTGCGGGCGTCGGTCTTGAGCGGCAGTCCCCAGGCGCTCGCCTCGCCTTTGTCGCCCTTCAACTCAAGTGCGTCGACCGCGAGCTTCGTCTCGAGGGATGTCGCGCCCGCGATCGACACGCCCACCGTATCCAGAATATGGAGCTTGGCTTTTCGCACCGTGTTTTCAGGAAAGTCCGAAAAGTCCGTGGCAGCGAGTTTGTCGGCAAGTGCAGTCAGAATGGTTTCAGTCATTGACGCCCTGCTCCTTGCGGTAGGCGTCGAAGACCTGGATCGGATGATCATTCGCAACGGTCGAGCCAAGCGCCTTCTGGCGCTCCGCTATCTCGGCGCCAGTCGCCAGCCACACATCGTCGAAGCTGAGGATGTGACGCAGCAGGTCCTCGACAAGCGAGATGCGCCCAGGTGTTCCGCTCCATTCCGGTCGAAGCTGGATAACGTAGCAGAGGCCGAAGCGGCGATATGCGTCGAACTCGGCGACCCAGTTGTGAAGGACGCCTTCGTAGTCGGGTATCCGGCCCTGCCCCTTCGGAAAGGCGGGCGCGAAATTGAACTGGAAATAGGGCCGGTCTTCCAGCTCGATGTGAACCGGAATTGCCACAAGGCCGGACGGATGAGTGTAGGGCACGTCGTCGCCATTGAGGCTGGCCGACCAACTGTAGCCCGCCTCCATCAGAAGTCTGTCGAACCCTGGGGGCCAATTGCCCTGCGGCAGGCGAAACCCGGTTGTGTGCCTCCCCGCCAGCGTTTCCAGTGCGTCTTTCGAGCGCTTGAGGCTGTCGAGCAACCGGGCAGGCGTGAGCGCATCGTAGCGATCGAAGGCAAGACCGCTGCTTGCGATCTCGTGCCCCGCATAGGCGATCCGACGCACCAGGTCGCCATGGCGATCCGCCGTTTGGGCGTCCAGGAACCAGCTTGCCTTGACGCTCGATGTGGCGAATGTCCGGCAAAGCCGTTCGACGCCACGGGTCGCGCCGAATTGCCAGACCGACAGGCTCTTCGATCTGTTGGCAAGATCGGGAGCGGCGGCTATCGCGTCGGCTCCGTCGTCGAACGGCACCGCGATCATCACGGCGCAGTTTTTGCCCTTGGGCCAGATTGTAGGCTGTGGCGTGGTCATGGCGTCGGCTTTCGATTGTCGGCCTCGGACCAGCGTTCGATCCACCAATGGGCGATGTCGCCTAGACGGGCCGTCCAGACGCTGTCGCCTTTGCTGGCGATCACCTTGAACAGGCCTTCGAGAATGGAAAGACGCCCTGGCTTGGCGCATACCTTCGGATGCAGGATCGTCGTCCAGCACAGCCCTTCGCGGTGATAGCCTTCGAACTCCGCGCACCAGTTGCGCTCCACGACGCGGTAGTCTGCAATCCGGTCAAGCCCGATGGGGAAATCCGGCGTCTCCGTGTAGGCAAGCGCGGTGTAGTCGTCGATGTCCCAGCGCGCCGGGACTTCAACGAGCCCGGGACCCTCATCGGAAGGATGGAAGTAGGGGCGGTCGTCGCCGCGCATGGAACTCGAGTAGATGACGCCGAAATCCTGGAGAAGCGCCACCGTTTCGTGGCTCCAATCGCCCGATGGTGTTCTGAACCCGATAGGGGTCACGCCGAGCCGGTCGCGAAAAATCCGGCGCGACCGCGCCATCACGTCCAGTTGCTGCTCCGCCGTGAGGTCAATGAATACCTCGTGGCGGTGACCGTGATAGCCAACCTCGTGCCCGCCGGCCACGATGCGCTCGCACCGGTCGGTCCAGTGCTCCACAACCCAGGTTGGGATAAAGAAGGTGGCCCTGAGGCCATAGGCCGCGAGCAGGTCGAGTAATCTCGGCAGCGCGCGCCATGGGCCATAGGCGCCCTGCGTGAAATAGCGCGGGTTGCAAAGCAGCGATCCGTCGAGCATCGCGTCTCCCGTCGGCCCATCGACGTCGAAAGCGAGACCGACTGCGGATTGTCTTCCGGCTGGCCAAAGCGAACCGATGATAAGAGGCGACTGCGGCATGGCGTGGTCATTCTGTTTGGGGATTCATCCGCGCCCGGCAAGCCGGGCGCGGATTGTGAAAGACAAAAGCTCTCCGCTCCGGCCGGATGGCCGGTCAAATCGCGAAGTGAGGAGATTTAGGTGCGCCTTGGTGCTTACTTCACGCCGTTGATGACGGCCTTCGGCACCGCGTTGTGCACCAAGCCCCACTTCTTGAGCATGGCGTCGTAAGAGCCGTCCTTGATCAGTTCGTCTAATGCGCCGGCCACGGCATCGCGAAGGCTGGTATTGTCCTTTTTGAAGCCCATGCCGAAGGTATCGTTGCTGAGCAGGGGTTCGCCGACGAGTTGATAGGTGTCCGGCTCGAGGCGGATCTGGTAGGCAATCGTTTCGATGCCCTGCACCACGGCGTCGTAGCGGCCCTGCTTCATGCCGAGACGGGCGGCGTTGGAATCGGCCGTTCCCTCGAACTTGATCGCAGGCTTACCCTTGGCCACGCAGTTGGCGTCGCTCCAGCCGGTGACGTTTTCGCCGAAGGAGGTCGAACGGCTGCCGGCGACGGTCTTGCCGCAGAAATCCGTCGTTTCCTTATATTGGGCGGCGTTGGCCTTCATCGTGAAGAGGATTGGGCCACTCGTTATGTAGTCGACGAAGTCCATGCTGGCTTGGCGCTTCACGTTGTCGCTCATGCCGGAGATGATCATATCGCCGCGCCCG
Source organism: Mesorhizobium sp. B2-4-13 (assembly GCF_006658535.1). Classification (NCBI taxonomy): domain Bacteria; kingdom Pseudomonadati; phylum Pseudomonadota; class Alphaproteobacteria; order Hyphomicrobiales; family Phyllobacteriaceae; genus Mesorhizobium; species Mesorhizobium sp. B2-4-13. The sequence continues at coordinate 21,629 of NZ_VFVB01000002.1, forward strand.
GTCTGGAGCCCGCTCTGCAGCTCCTGGAATGCGGAGGTGACGAAAAGCACGTTAAGGTTGAGCTTTTTGCCAATGGCGTTGATCAGGTCTACGTCGAAGCCATCCAGCGTGCCCTGATCGGGATTGACGAATTCCATGGGCGGGTAGATCGGGTTCGTCAGGACGCGCAGTTCACCCAGGTTGACAAGGTTAAGCTTGGTGTCGGCGTGCGCAGCACCGGCCGCGACCAAGGCCATCGCCGAAACGGCAATGCGTATGAATTTCATGGGTTTTTCCTCCTGAAGGTTGTTTTTCAAAGCACCGCAGAGATGAAATTCTTCACTCTGGGATTTCGGGGATTTTCGAGAATCTCGGCGGGTGTCCCGCAGTCGACGATGCGACCGGCGTCCATGAACAGCACACGGTCGGCCACCTCGCGGCAGAAGCCCAGTTCATGCGTGACGACGATCATAGTGGTGCCGGACGCCGCAAGCTCCTTCATCACGCTCAGCACCTCGCCGACCAGCTCCGGATCGAGCGCCGAGGTGGGCTCGTCGAACAGCATCGCTTTCGGCTTCATCGCGAGTGAGCGAGCGATCGCCACACGCTGCTGCTGGCCTCCCGACAATTCGCCCGGGTAAGCATCGGCCTTGAGGGAAAGCCCGACGCGGTTGAGCAGGGTCTTGGCTTCATCGATGCAATCCCTCTTGGGGCGTTTCTGCACTCCCACCGGCCCTTCGACGATGTTTTGCAGCACCGTCTTGTGCGGGAAAAGATGGAAACGCTGGAACACCATGCCCACGGACTGCCGCTGGCGGGCGATCTCGCTTTGGCTCAACGGATGGAGTTTGTTCCCATCACGGCGGTAGCCCACGATTTCGCCCTCGATGGCGACATATCCAGCATCGAGCTTTTCAAGCTGGTTGATGCAGCGCAGGAAGGTGCTCTTGCCAGAGCCGGATGGGCCGATGATGCAGACGACCTCGCCCTTGGCAATTGCAAAGTTGATGTCTTGCAGGACATGGAAAGAACCGAAATATTTCTGCAGACCGACAGCCGTGATCAGCGCGTCCATCACGCCGCCTCCTCGGTGAGGGCTCGGCCGGCGGGCTGACCGTGGCCGCCCCAGCCTTTCGAAAAATAGCGCTCGACGAAGATCTGGCCAATGGACAGTACAGTGACGACGATCATGTACCAGATGGCGGCGACAATCAGCAGTTCGATGACGCGAGAGTTGACGTAGTAGACGTCCTCGACGCTTCTCAGCAACTCGGAATATTGGATGACGCTGGCGAGCGACGTGAGCTTGACCATGCCGATGGTTTCGTTGCCGATAGGCGGAACGATAACGCGCATGGCCTGTGGCAGGACGATCCTCAGCATAGCGCGTAAAGGCGTCATGCCAATTGAAAGGCCGGCCTCGGTCTGACCCTTGTCCACGGCCAGAATGCCGGCGCGGACCACCTCGGCGGTATAGGCGCCTTGCTGGATGCCCAACCCAAGGAACGCGGCGACGAAGGGCGTCATGATGTCGACGGTTCGAAACGAGAACAGTCCTGGAATTCCGATCGTGGGAAAAATCAGCGCGAGGTTGAACCACAGCAGCAGTTGCAGAAGCGCCGGCGTGCCGCGGAAGAGCCAGACGTAGCCGATCGAGACATTCCGCAGTACCGGATTGTCCGACATGCGCATAACGGCGGTGACCACGCCTAGCACGATGCCCAGCGCCATGGCGCAGAATGTCATAATGATGGAGTTGATTACGCCCTTGAGCACGCTCGGCGAAAACAGGTTGGTGCCGACATAACTCCAGGCAATGTCGCCGACCCAGAAAGCCCTGACGAGCATCGCAAGCAGAACAATGACAAGGAGACCCAGGATTTTCGTCCCAGTCTTGCGTCGCGGCACGATCACGAAATGTGCCGGTTCAGCGCTCCCAATTTCGCGCATGATGAAGGTTCCCCGAGGCTCAATCGCCTCGTTTTTGTTTTGATGCCCAAGCGTAACCATGCGACCACGATCGCCGCAAACGAGATATGAGCATGCGATTTATGATGGATTTGCATAAATCCGTTGCGGCTCGTACGGATGCTCCGGATGCCATACGATCGCCGGCGTGCCGGGGGCACAAGGCCAGGTTGGTCCGCGCCTCGATTCCAGCCTTGCCGACCGGGTCTTTATCGCCGGCGTGCTGGCGAGCCGGAGAACCTGATCCGCTGGATACGAGCGGCCAGGGAGATCAATCCGCACACGGCAATGCCATCGACGGGGATCACAGAGCAGCAGGCGCGTGATATCGCTGCCTACCTCTACGCCCTGAAATGATCAGCCCTCGCCGCGCCGGGACCACAGGCCGCGGCCGGGGTCGTAGCCGACCACTGCCGCCAGGAAAAACACGACGAGGCAGGCGAGAACGACAAGGACGGAAACGGGATCGAAGCGCAGATAGAGCGTGAAGCGTATCAGTTCGACCGCCGAACTGAACGGGTTCCATGCGGCGATCGTAGCCAGCACCGGCCCCGCCTCGGCGAGCCGCCATATCGGATAAAGCGCCGTCGAGGCGAAGAACGTCGGGAAGATGACGAAGTTCATCACGCCTGCGAAGTTCTCCATCTGCGTCGAAACGGACGATACCAGCAACCCGAACGCGCCCAGCATCAGGCCTGACAGGACCAGCGCCGGAAACACGGCGAGGTAGCCTAGAAACGGCGGGCGCACGTCCCAATAACGCGCGATCAGCAAGAACAGATAGACCAGCGGCAGACCGACGATGACGCTCGCCAGCAGCCGCGCGGCAAGCAGATACCAGCGTGGAAGCGGCGCCGTCAGCAACAGGCGCATGCTGCCCATCTCACGGTCGTAGACCATCGCCAGCGAGCTTGCCATGGCATGGAAGAGCAGCATCATGGCCGCCAGCCCGGGGACGACATAGACCTCGTAGAGCACGTAGGTCTGATAGGGCGGCGTGATTGACAGGCCAAGCACCGAGCGGAAGCCGGCGGCGAAGATGGCGAGCCAGACCAAAGGCCGTATGATCGCCGAGAGCAGCCGGCCGCGCTGCCGAAGCGTTCGCAACATCTCCCGCCGCAAGATGCCGTCGAGCGCGCGCAATGCGTGGTGGACTTTCATGGCGAGCCCGTCAGCACGGCGAATGCCCCCGCGATGGTTTCGACATTAAGCTCGGGCGCGATGCGATCCGCGCCGCCGGCCCAGCATACCCTGCCCTGATCCAGCACCACGACATCATCGTCGGCCGCCACCTCTTCGAGGAAATGCGTTGCCCACAGAACGGCAATGCGACGCTCTCGGCAAAGCTTTCTCATATGCTGTTCAAGCGCGCGCCGTCCTGGCACGTCGAGCCCGGTGGTAGGCTCGTCGAGCAGCAGCAGGCGTGGACCATGCATCAGCGCCCGTGCGATCTCCACGCGCCGGCGCTGGCCGCCGGACAGCGCGCGGGCGGGATCGTCGATCCTGTCCAGCACCTCCAGGCGGCTGAGTTCCTCCCTGGAGCGCTCCTTGCTCAGCTCCGTGGGAAGCCCATGCAGGGCCGCATGGTATCGCAGGTTCTCGCCGGCCGTCAGATCGAGGTCGAGAGTCGGCAATTGAAAGACGACGCCCATTTGCGCGAGCGCGGCGGAAGGATTGGCATTCATGGCTTGGCCGAAGACCTGCACTGATCCTACGCGCGCGTGGTAGAGACCGGTGATCAGCGAGAACAAGGTCGTCTTGCCGGCGCCGTTGCGTCCAAGCAGGATACACATCCTGCCTTCAGCCACCGCGAACGAGACGCCCTGGAGAACCCGCCGGCTTCCGAAACTGTGACCTAGATCCTCGACTGACAGGGCGTTCATGGGCCAATCACGACGCCCCACGGACCGCGCCCCACCGGCAGTGATCTCACCACCTCCTGATCGTGAAGGTTGATGAAGGAGATGTCGCCCGAGTTGCCGTTGGCGCTGATCAGACGCTTCTGGTCGTCCGATAGCGCTACATGCCACGGACGCTGGCCGACGAGATAGAGGCGCCGCACCGCCAGCGTCTTGGTGTCGACCTCTGCAACCCTGTTGGCCGGGCCGAGCGCCACATAGGCGGTCGTGCCGTCGCGCGACATCTCAATGCCAACCGCTTGCACCCCCTCGCGCCGGATACCCGGCACCTCGAATTCGATCTTGCCAGTTTCAGCGCGTGTAGCGGTATCGAAGACGGCGACGGTGCCCCGGATTTCGGACGACACCCACAATTGCTTGTCGTCCGGCGAAAACGCCGCCGCGCGCGGCCGTGTGTCGACCAGCAGATTGTCGATGAGCTCGAGTGTGCCGGCATCGATGAGATGAACCATGCTCGTCGTCTCCGAAGTGCAGGCGACCGTGCGGCCATCGGCGCTGACTGCCATGCCTTCTGGTTCCACGCCGACGTCGATGGTGCCTGTGACCTTACCTGCCGCGATATCGACGACCGAAACCAGATTGTCATTTTCATTGGCCACGAAGAGCCGCTTGCCGTCCGGATGGACAACGAAGAATTCCGGATCGGCGCCCGAAGGCAACCGACCAACCACCTGCCGTTTGGCGAGATCGATCACATCGATGCGGTTGTCGTCGCCTTCGGCAACGAATAGCGTCTTCTTGTCGATCGAAAGCGCCATCCCGCGCGGACGCCGTCCGACATCGATGGTTGTCTGCAGGGTCATGGCCGCCCCGTCGACGACCGCGACGGTGTTGTCCTGTTCATTGGAGACGTAGATCGTCTCAGCCGAGGCGGGAGGAACGAGAATCAACATTGCAAGGATAAGATCAATCAGAACTTGCATGTGCTCTCCTCCAGATCGATCCCCAGAGTATCGAGTGGCGTTCGCTGGTGCAGGAAACCCGGCTGTGGCGAGTTGGAGACGAGCAGCCGAGGGCCCGCGATCAGGACAGGCTGGCGCATCTGGCCGTTCCACGGACGGAAACTCAGCCCCTGTCCTTTGAATCCGGCGAGCAGGAAATCGTTGCTGCGGAGATACTTTCCGATCGCAATCGGATCGAGGCTGTGCAGGCGCGTTGCCGCCTCGCCGATGCTTCGCACGGCGAGCCAGGCGGCGTAGTCGCTGGGCAGCATCCAGCGCCCGGCCTGCTTGTGGAAGCGATCCTGGAGTTGCGTGGCACCCCACTCTTCGTTCACCGCGCTCCAGCCGGTCGCGACGAGACCCTGCGTCCCGGCGACCGGCCGCGGAAATGCGGTTCGGCCTTCGAGATAGGCGCCAAACTCGTCCGCCTCGTCGGCAACGACGAGCACATCATAGTCGCTGACCTGCGTGGCAGCGGGAATCTCGGTCTGCAGCGTGACATGTCCTGTGTCGGCGCGCCCGTTGGCCGGCCTGAACGTCCAGGGCTGGTCGATGGTGATCTTTGCTCCGAAACGCGTCGCCGCGCGTCGAAAGGCGACCGCCATCGCCCGGTCCTCGGGATGCGCCCCGACCAGCAGGAACCAGTGCTGCCAGCGCTTCCAGACGAGATATTGCGCCAGCCCGTCAGCGAGCATCGCGCGGCTCGGAATGGTGTGTAGCACGTTCTTGCGGCAATCCTCCTGGCGGAGCCGCTCGTCAGGAGCGCGACTGTTGAACAGCGTCATCCTCTCGGCGCCTGGAGCGTCGCTCGCCTGCAGCAAACGGGCGGCATCGAGATCGGCGATGAGGAAGCTGATGCCGGCGGCCGCGAATTCCTTGACCGCTTCGGCTGGCATCTCGCCGGGCTTGAGGGTGATTTCCTGCAACCGGAATTGCTGACCGAGAAAGCGGCCGGTGCTGGCATTGTCGGCGATGCCGAGCCGGGCACCTTGCAGGCCGTCGTCGGTGACGACCTCGTCCAGTGGCCCGAGCGGTAGAGGCGGTTTGCGCTGTTCGCCGAGATAGCCGATCACCATCGTCTGGGGCTCGCCAAGCCCGGGCGCGACCAAAGCGAGCAGCACGAGAAACGTCAGCGCCAGCCTCATTCGGCCCAAGGCGGGCAAGCCAAGTGGGACGTCAAAAATCGGCATGTGCGCTCCAGGATGGAAGCGACCCTAATATTTTGGACAAAGGAATGTTCCTGGATTCCAACAAAGTGAGCCCGCCCCATTTCCGCATTTGGGGCGGGCTCCATGCCTTGGACCGGTAGAGGGAGGACCGACCCCGACCCCAACTGCTGGAAATTCCGATCGTTTCTTGGCCGCGCTCTTTCCCAAGTCGCAGCCGGCCCCCTGAGCGGCACGCCTGCTCTCACCGCTTCTCGCTTGCGGCTACCGGCGGGCCAGCGCCCAGCTGGTCTAGCTTTGCAAGCGTTTCAACTCTATCAGGAACGATCATGAAGCGATGCTCCTTCTCGGCACCGGTCGGTCGACGGTGCTTTTGACCGGTCGCTACGACACGGTGGCAACGCGCGATTACGGCGCGCTTGAACTCTGGCAACCCGGCCTGAAGCTTCGACACGCGCATTGCGCGATTCTTTGGCGGGGACCGATGCGCCAGCCGCCCGACTAGCTCGGGCCTTTGGCATGCATCACTATGAACGCACGAGGCGTGACCGCATTCATATTTGACGATCGGATTACCGGTTGCGGCTCGACATTTCACGCCTGTTCGAGGAAAGTTAAGGCTGGTTCATTTGGAAAACCGGGCTGGTGATGAAGGAACAACTGAAGCTGCAACACGTTGTATCCTCCAAGAGTGCCCATTTTCAGGTAATGGCATCGATAGCGTGACCGGCCCGTTCGGCTGGCGCAAGAGGAGAACGCGATGAAGAAGATCTGGAAGAAACCGATCATGTGTCAGGTCGCCGCCGGTTTAGAGATTTCGCGATACCTGCCCGCAGAAAATCCGCCCAAGAAGTAGGCTGCAATTGCATGTGCCCTTCAACGGCGGCATGCAATTCTTGTCCGTAGGAAAATTGGACGCGGTTGCTTTTGAGAACGTCCTGCTAGTTCCATAGGGCTTCGGAGCGATGGTATGCTCGTGAAGATCATCGGATCGGCGGCGGGAGGTGGCTTTCCGCAGTGGAATTGCAATTATCGTTTGAGCCGCGCGGCTCGCAGCGGGATGCCCGGCGTTCGTCCACGAACACAATCATCCATTGCCGTGTCGGGTGACGGGGCAGGCTGGGTTCTCTTCAATGCGTCGCCCGACATTCGCCAGCAGATTGCGCAAACGCCTGAACTGCAGCCGCCAGCCGATGCGCCGCCGCGCTCGACGCCAATCCGCGCCGTGGTGCTGACCAACGCCGACGTGGACCATGTCGCCGGCCTGCTCAGCCTGCGTGAACGACAGCCGTTCGCAATCTATGGAACAGCACAGGTGCTGGAGACGCTGGAGGCGAATTCGATTTTCAACGTTCTCGATCCGTCGATCGTATCTCGGCGCCTGCTGGGGCCAACGGGCGAACTGGCGATCCGCGACGCGTATGGCCGCGAAACTGGCGTGGTGGTCGACAGCTTTCCCGTACCTGGGAAGATCGCGCTCTACCTCGAGCAAAAGGCCGATCCCAGCGCCGATTTCAGTTCCGACAGGGGTGACACAATCGGAGTCCGCATCACTGCGACCGGCAGGTGCGGCGCCATCTTCTACATTCCGGGCTGCGCGCGCATCGATGCCGCCCTGCGCACTCGTGTTGCTGATGCCGCCTGCCTGCTGTTCGACGGCACCATCTACACGGACGACGAGATGATTATTGCCCGCGTCGGCCAGAAAACCGGCGCGCGCATGGGGCACATCGCAATCTCTGGAGAGGAGGGCTCGATTGCTGGCTTAGCCGATGTAAAAATCGGCCGTCGTATCTTCGTCCATATCAACAACACCAATCCTATTCTCGACGAGAATTCCGCCGAACACGCGGCGGTCAGAGTGGCTGGTTGGGAAGTCGCCAGCGATGGGATGGAGATGGAATTTTGAGCGATTTCCACGAGGCTGCGAAAGATGGCCTGTCCAGGAGCGAGTTCGAAGCCGTGCTGCGGCAGGTCGGTGAAGAACGTTATCACAACCGACATCCTTTCCATCACAGTATGACCAGTGGCGCTCTGTCGAAAGCCGAAATGCAGGCCTGGGCGCTCAACCGTTATTGCTACCAGGCCGTCATTCCGCGCAAGGACGCCATGATCCTGGCGCGTGCCGAAGATCCGGCGTTTCGCGCCGCGTGGCGCAAACGCATCGAGGATCATGACGGCGACGACGGCTGGAGCGGCGGCATCGCGCGCTGGCTGCATCTGGCCACCGCACTAGGGCTCGACGCCGAAGCGGTCAGGAGCGAGCGTCTGGCGCTGCCGGCGACCCGTTTCGCGGTGGGCGCCTACCTTTCCTTCTGCACCAACCGTACGCTGCTCGAGGCGGTCGCATCGTCACTCACGGAGATGTTCTCACCCCGCATCATCGGCGAACGAGTGCCGGCGATGCTGGCCAGATACGACTACATTACGCAAGACACGCTGGCCTATTTCAGCTGGCGGCCCGAACAGGCATCACGCGACGCGGACTTCGCGCTCGCCTACGTGCTAGAACATGCCGACACGGCCGAACGTCAGCAGCAGGTGATCGATGCGCTGGTGTTCAAATGCGACATATTGTGGGCGATGCTCGACGCACTTCAACATGCCTATGGCGCGCCTGGAAACATACCGCCCGGCGCCTTCCGCCCGAAGGCGGCCTCATGACGGGACTGCGCGAAAGAGCCATCGTGTCGTTGCGATCGGCGCCGTCACTGCCGAAGCATGTCCGAATCCAGTACGACCCTGTGCGGCGCGCCTTCGCCGTGCTTTCGCCGGAGAAAGTCTTCTGGCCGGACGAGGTCAGCCTCGACATCTTGCGCCGCTGCGACGGGAGATCCACGGTCGGCCACATCATCGCCGACCTTGCGGCCGACTATGACGCCGGTCAGGATGCGGTAGCGGCCGACGTCATCGCCTTCCTGCAGGAATGGTCGGACAACCTTCTGGTGAAACTATGACCGAGCCTCTCCTGCCTCCGATCGGCATGTTGGCGGAACTGACGCATCGCTGTCCGCTGCAATGCCCTTACTGCTCCAATCCGCTCGAATTGCTGAAGGCCAATCGGGAGCTCGACACGCGGACCTGGCTCGATCTGTTCTCGCAGGCCGCCGATCTGGGCGTTCTCCAGGTGCACCTGTCTGGCGGCGAGCCGACGCTTCGCCGCGACCTTGAGCAACTGATCGCCGCGCTTTCGTCGCGCGGTATCTACACCAACCTCATCACCGCTGGTGTTGGCATTGCCGAAGGCCGTATCGAAGCCTTTGCCGAAGCCGGTCTCGACCACCTGCAACTGAGCTTTCAGGGTGCCCGTCAGCCGACCACCGACCGTGTCGCCAACCACAGCGGCAGCCACGAAAAGAAGCTGAAGACGGCACACCGCGCCCGCGCGGCCGGGCTGCCACTCACCATCAACGCACCGATCCATCGTCACAACATCGAGGAGGTACCCGAATTCATCGATCTGGCTCTTTCCTTGGGCGCCGACCGGCTCGAGATCGCCAACGTGCAGTATGCCGGCTGGGCGCTGGCCAATCGCGATATGCTGATGCCCGAATGTGGCGCGATAGACCGGCAGGCGGACATCGTCGCAGCCGCGCGCGAAAGGCTCGCCGGCATTATGAACATCGATTTTGTCACGCCGGATTATTTCGCCACATATCCCAAGCCATGCATGGGCGGTTGGGCGCGCGACGCGTTAGTGGTTACCCCGGACGGTACTGTATTGCCGTGCCACGCCGCGCAGACGATTCCTTCGCTTCGCTTCGAACGTTTTGGAGCGAAACCGCTGGCCGACATCTGGGCCGCTTCACCCGCATTCAATGCCTTTCGCGGCACCGAATGGATGCAGGAGCCATGCCGAAGCTGCGAGCGGCGTGAGATCGATTGGGGCGGCTGCAGATGTCAGGCGTTGGCGATTGTCGGCGATGCCGCTGCGACAGATCCGGTCTGCATCAAGTCGGAGGCACACGCGCGCATGGCTGCGCTGGTCGATGAAACCCGGCGCAACGTCGCCAATGCCGCAGGGGACGAAGGTTTCATCTATCGCCGGATAGGAATCGTGAATGACATTGCGTGACATAGGTCCGCGGAACGATCTCAGGAATTTCGATGTGAACCAACGCCGGTCCTTCATAGGGTCACGCAGGGCGACGCCAGGATCACCGTCATCCGGGGGTGGATGGTCGCCATCCGATGGTTCGGCTCGTTCGGGCGAATGCAGCGCTCTCAGATGTCTCCGCGCTTCTAGCCACGCGGACAGCTTGGCCGGCTCGAGCCTTCTCTCTCTAGGTGCAGGCCCCGCACCTCGCTGCCCCCTGGCGCACGCGTTTCTCGCGCAGAAACGATGGCCACGCGGCGGGTTTGCTTGATGCGGTGCCATGGCGAACCCTACTGGTCTATTCGAATGACGCCAGTCCACACAGCCACAATGCTATGGCGATCGCCTTCGCCCGCAGGATAGGCACATAACCAGTAGCGCCCTCTCCTCCTCTCTCGGCTAACCGTCGCGGCTTGAGTGCGGCTGCGGGTGAGTCCTGTCTCTCATTGCAGCCGTGCCGATCTCTTCCCCGTCGCGCATTGGCGTCGCAAGGCAGGTCGGAGCTTTATGTCGGTCGCTGAGGTTGGTTCGTGAAGACGCGCCAGTACCTCATCAGGATCCCGGTCAGATTAAAGGCTGCGTAGTAAGACGCCCGCCTCTTGAACAGCCAATCTCAGCTTAGCGGTGGGCGGGACGCCGCGCGGGACGGCGGCGTTCACGATAACGGCGCGCGCTGGCGGTTCAAGCGCTGTTTCGGGCCGTAAGAAAATCTGATCCTGCAAACCGGACTTTAGAGATGATTAAATTAGCAATATTGCGCATTGCGGTGTAATTTTGTGTTGCAGTGCAGCATGCCGCCGTGACTCACACTTCCAGGTTCCCGCACGACGGCGTAGTCGGCAGAGCCATCGAGGCCGGGGGGTGCGTGTCGCGGAGAGGCTCGCCGGGCGCCGGTTGCCTGTCTAGCCAACTTTTTGCGGAGACAACAGAGGCCCATGATCAAAGACAATGCCACGGTGGGCGTCGTGGTGCCGATGTTCAATGCGGAACGAACGATTCGCGCGACCCTGAACAGCATCTGCGGGCAACACTACCAGGCGCTGGACATTGTCGTCGTCGACGACGGGTCGACGGACCCTTCTGCCTCGATTGTGGCCTCCTATGCTGAACAGGATAGCCGTATCCGCCTGATAAGGCAGTCGAACGGCGGCGTTGCGAATGCGCGCAATCGTGGAGTTGCTTCCACCGATGCGGAGTTCCTGGCGTTTGTGGACGCCGACGATCTTTGGGCCCCATCCAAAATCGCGCTTCAGATGTGCACCTTACAGCAAGGCGGCTCTTCCGCAGGCCTGGCATATTGCTGGTTCGCCGATATAGACGGCGACGGCCGGGTATTCTCATTGCATAACCGGCCCGATGCCGAGGGTCGCGTGCTCCAACGCATGTGCAGGACGAACTTTGTTGGCAACGGAAGTTCAATGCTGGTCCGACGCGCCGCGTTCGAGCGAGCGGGAGGCTTCGACCCTTCCTTGAGGGCCAGGAACGCACAAGGCTGCGAGGACCTGCTGATGTGCCTCAGAATAGCCGAAAGTTACGAGTTTCGCGTCGTCCCTCAGTACCTCGTGGGTTACCGGATGACGAACGCCAACATGTCGAGCGATGTCATGCAGATGCTTCGTTCTTGTGAAATTGTCCTTGCCGAGTTTCGCCAGAAGTACCCGCAGTTCGGGGACGATCTCGACGATCATCTGATCGACATGCTGCATTGGCTCGCCGTAAGGGCCTTGATCTGCGGGCGGCTTTCGGCAGCGTATGGCCTGATGAAGAAACTCTTCCTGATGGAGCCAGGGACGGCGATTTCTCGCCTGCCAAGAATGGTGGACATCTACTGCCGAGCCCGACTGGTGCCTCGGTGGGTCAAAATCCGAGTGAAAAGGAGCCGAAACAAGAACGCCGAGTTCCACCCCCCCTACGCAGAGGGCATCTGGTGACTCTGGTCGCGCGATTGCGGCGGCTCTTTCGCCTGGGGGCGGCGCCAGCCTGGGCTGGGCCGACCGTGGTGGGACTTGGACTGATCGCAGCGGTTCTGGAAGGTACGGGTCTCGTCCTGTTCATTCCCCTGCTGCAGAGCCTCGGAGCCTCGCCGCCTCAGCCCGGCAGATGGCAGCCGGTGTTTGACAGGATCTTGTCACCCATCCCGCATCAACACCTGACCGCCTTCCTGGTCGGAGCGCTTTGCGTCAGCATCGTCCTCAAAAACGCGGTCCATCTCATCAACACCTGGGTAACCAGATACATTGACGGCCTCGTCGCGCACCGGTTGCGATCCAGGGTTTTCGATCAGACGATAAGTTCGTGCATCGACTACCGTGTCGAGAACAGGCGAACGGACATCATCACGACAATTGCCAACAATACCTGGAAGGTCAGCCAAGGGCTGAGCCTGGCCTACCGGTTGATGATCTGCCTTTGTACCTTCGTCGTCTTCGTTCTCTTGATGCTATTGATCTCAGTCCGATTGACCTTTTTTTCGATGATTTTCCTGCTTTTCGGAGCAATGGCCATTCGTCTGGCAACGCGACGCGCTGACGAGACCGGCAAGGCCGTCGTCGAGGAAAACAAGCAGTTCGGCCTCAGGATGTGGGAAAGCATCAATTCATTGCAATTGATCCGTGCCTTCGCACAGGAATCCTACGAGCATGACCGGTTCGTTCAGACATCGGACAGGGTAAGGCGTCGTCTGTTGAGGCTCGACATGCTTTGGGCGACCCCCGGGCCTGTCTCGGAGATCTCGATCACGATCCTGATCGGTGCACTGGTTCTCATTGCGGAATCAGCAAGCATAGGAATCGCGGCTCTCGCCGCTTTCCTGTCGCTGCTTTATCGTCTCCAGGCTCCCACACGGGAATTGCTGCAGTCGAAGATTGCGCTGGACGGGCTTGCGGGCGCGATTGACGATGTGGACGAGTTCCTGCGCACAACGCAAACGCCGTTTCTCAGCCAAGGCTATCTGCCGGCGCCCGCCCTCAAGACGGCCGTCGAATTTCGCGATGTCTGCTTTCGGTATGCGCCCGATCAGCCTTTGGCGCTACAGGATGTCTCCTTCAGTATCCCCGCCGGCAAGACCACAGCAATCGTTGGCGAGTCGGGTGCCGGCAAATCCACCCTCATGGCCCTGCTCTTTCGCTTCATGGACCCGACGTCGGGGGAAGTCCTCGCCGACGGTATCCCGCTCTTAGGTTTCGAGTTGCGCAGTTGGCGCAAGCGGCTGTCGCTGATGTCTCAGGAGGTATACCTGTTCAACGATACCATCGCGGCCAACATCGCTTACGGCGATTTCGACGCCGGTGAGCACGAACTGCGCCAAGCGGCCCGCATTGCGAAGGCAGACGATTTCATCCGTTCGCTTCCGGAGGGCTACGAGACGCAGATCGGCGACCAGGGAATGCGCGTGTCGGGGGGCCAGAGGCAGCGGATCGCGCTGGCCCGGACCATACTTCGCAATCCCGACATTCTCCTTTTGGACGAAGCCACGAATGCGCTCGACGGTGAGACGGAACAGGCGTTCCAGATCGCCCTCGAGCAATACTCGCACAATCGCACCGTGGTTGTCATTGCGCATCGCCTGTCCACCGTCCAGACCGCTGACCAGATCATCGTGATGTCGAAAGGACGGGTGATCGAGATTGGTCCGCCGGATCAACTCCTGAAGCGGGCGGGCCATTTTTCAAGACTTCACGAGTTTCAGCTCGGTCGTGTTGCCATGGGTGCGAACTAAGGCGATGGGCTACAAGATCGTCGACGTCGAACTGTCAAGTCCGCTGGCCCCGATTGAGCTTGCGCCAGAGCACGATGGCGTTGGTCTCATTGCCCGCTGGCAGGGCCGGCTTGTCGGCTTTGAGATGATCGCGCTCGCCTCCGCAGCGATCCTGTCGGCGGAGCGACAGAAATCCGTTGCCGATGAACGTTTTGCCGATCGCATCCTGGTTGCGAAGATGGATAAGGAATTGCTGCGGCTAAGACCGGTTGGGCAATCGCCCCTGCCGAGCCTCTCCATCGCGATATGTACGAAAGACCGCGCCGAACGTCTTTCGAGGTTGCTGGGTTCGCTCGACAGCATCCGACGCACAACCGCTTTTCCGAGCGTCGAAGTCGTCGTGGTGGACAATGCGTCTGTGGATTCAGCCACACGCGAAGCAGTCGAGCGCTTCGAGGACGTTCGTTACGTGTTCGAACCGAGGCCCGGGCTTGATTTTGCACGAAACGCCGCTCTTCGCTCGGTCACGGGCAGCTTGATTGCCTATCTGGACGATGACGTGGTCGTCGACCGCAACTGGCTTGACGGGCTTACCAAAGCCTGCCGGGATAATCCGGGTGCCGGTGGCTTTACGGGTTTGGTGCTGCCGCTTCGCCTGGACACCGAGGCGCAGATCTTTTTCGAACGAAGGGGCGGATTTGGCCGCGGCTTCAGGCGCAACGAATTCCACAACACCCGATTCGATAGTGCGCTGCACCCGGTAGGGTCTGGTATTCTCGGCGCCGGCTGCAACATGGCTTTCGACCGCACGCTGCTGGTATCGCTGGGCGGCTTCGACGAAGCGCTCGATACCGGAGCACCGCTGCCTGGCGGTGGCGATCTCGACATTTTCTATCGCGTGCTGCGTTCAGGCCGGCCCATGATCTATGAACCGGAGTATGCCGTTTACCACGAGCATCGCGAGACGATCGACCAATTGAGACGGCAGTATTGGACATGGGGACTTGGTATGATGGCCTTTCTTGTCAAAAGCCGTCGGACCGACGGAGAGCTCAGGGCACGTCACCGTGCCATGGTTTGCTGGTGGTTTTTCGATCGGCTGAAAGCGCTGGCACGGGCCGCGCGCAAGCTTCAAGGTCGTGATTTTCGTTTCGGCATTGCAGAGTTGTGGGGTGGAATCTGCGGCCTGGCAGGCGAATATGATCGCTCACGTATCCGCGTGCAGAGAATCCGGGAGCAAAACCGGTGAATGGCGAGGCCTTCCGTGTCAGGCAAATCGATCTCGGCTCCGCCTGTGCGGACGCCGATGTGGGAGATACCCCTTCGCTATCGATCTTCTGGTGGAAGGACTTGCCGCTGGGAATGCGAGCGTCCTTGCCTGACGAATTGCCCTACAGCGAGGCAAGTCTGCGGCAGTTCGCGGCGGAGTTTTCGGCAGCACAATTGGCTGCCCGCAACATCCCGCTGGGCGCCCCCTTGCGGGCGACCTATGAAGGATCGCCAAAGTCCGCGCTCTGTTTGACGGCGGCGCTCGGGGCCGACGACCTTGTCGACCGCCTTGATGAACTTGCAACTGCGTCTTCAGCGTCGGCCCAGCACATCTCAGTCGTAATTTGCACGCGCGACCGCGGCCCCGCCCTGGCGGAGTGCCTTCAAAGCGTTGCAAGGCAACGCAGCGCCCCGGGCGAAGTCATCGTCGTTGATAACTCCCGCGACGGCAACGCTCGGCCGGTATGTGTCGGCTTTCCTGAGGTCCGTTTCGTTCATGAGCCGCGGCCCGGATTGAGTGTTGCCCGATCCGCCGGCATCCGGGAAAGCCGTCAAGACATCATCGCGTTCACGGATGACGACGTCGAGGTTCATCCTGGCTGGACTGCCGAAATCGCGCGCGCCTTCGAAGAACGGGACATCGAGGCACTGACCGGCTTGGTGCTGCCAGCCCGGCTCGATACGATCGCCCAACGCCGTTTCCAGTTCGACATGGGCGGTTTTGGGTCCACCTTCGTGCCGCTTCTCTTCGACCACCGCTTCTTCGAAGAGACCCGGCCAAGCGGAGCGCATGTCTGGAAAATCGGCGCCGGGGCCAACATGGCCTTCCGGCGATCGGCCTTCGATCGGGTAGGCTCGTTCGACGAGCGCCTCGGCGCCGGTGCTGCCGGATGTTCCGAAGATTCGGAGCTATGGTACCGGCTGCTGGCCGCAGGAGGGACTTGCCTGTATGAACCTCGCGCCGTTGTCTTCCATCATCATCGCCGCGATTGGCCGGGCTTCCGACGGCAAATAAGAGCCTACATGAAGGGCCACGTCGCAGCTCTTGTCACGCAATATGACAATTTTGGCAATCGCGGAAACATCGATCGCATCTGGAAGCAGCTGCCCGCATATTTCTTGAGAACATTCGTCAAGGGGCTTTTCGAAGGCCCCCCCGGCAGGACCAGTATACTCGCGGCAGAAGTCGAAGGCTGGCTGGCTGGTCTTCAATTCCTCGTCCGTTTCGGCTGGCGAAAACGGCGAACATCAAATTGGTTGAGGAAGAAAATCGATGATCCGCAAGGCGCCGCTCGGACAATTCCTGTCTCGAAATCCCTTTCCAAACGCTCTGACGGACGGCCTTTTCTACCGTGAGAAGATGCGCGCAATTCATCGCGTCGCGCCCGCGGCGATCGACGGGCCCGGCCGGATACTCGAAATTGGAGGCGGGCGCAGCGGGATGGCAAGTATCCTCTATCCGAACGCTGAAGTCGTTAACCTCGATCTCGATCCCGAGTTGGGCAACCACCAGCCAGATTGGGCGAAGTCGACCTTCGTCTGCGGCGATGCCTGTGACCTCCCCTTCGCGAACGACAGTTTCGACGTGGCGACGCTCTTCGACGTGCTTGAACACATTGAGGATGACCGTAGTGCCGCACAAGAGGCCTTGAGGGTCGTGCGCCCAGGCGGGTATGTTCTTGTCTCGACGCCGCATGCGGAGTGGCATTACCCGTATTTTCGCGTCATGAAGCCCTATTGCCCGCATGAAAGCGAACTGATGCAGGAATGGGGTCACGTTCGTCGCGGCTATTGGGATCCCGAACTCGCAGCGCTCTTCGACCGTGCGCCGGAACGCCGCGCCACATTTATCAACCCGGTGACGGCACTCTTTCACGACGTCGCATTTTCTCGTCTGGGACGCCGTCGCCGCAAGATACTTTACGCTCTTGCGGCGCCGATCACGGCTGTCGGCTACGTGCTGCACCACCGCTCGACACGCGGCACGGAGACGGCTTTTTCCTGGCGTAAATGAATTTTGGGGCATTTGATGGGCCGCCGCGCTTCCCTCGTCATCGCCCTCTTTCCATGGGGCGACGTCGTGGAGGAATTCCTCGATCCGATAGGATTGCGGCTTAAGGATTTCGTCGAACAGATGACCGGCGGCTGGCTGTTCGGTTACGTCTCCGCCCTGCAACTGGCCGGCCACAGGCCGGTCATTGTGTGCGCTTCCGAGCATGCCTCGCAGATAGAATGCCACTACCATGCCGGCACCGGCGCGCCGATCTGGGTCGTTCCCGGCGCCCGCGCGCGTCAAGGTCACTCCGCAGCGGGTCACAGTCTGCGGCGCTGGTCCGCGACGCCGCTCCCGGCGTTCCGGGAGGTGCTCGCCCGATCCCAGTGTGATGCAATTCTCGTTCAGGAATACGAATATACCCGGTTTGATGCGCTTGCCTGGCTGGCAGTCCGTAACCGCATTCCGCTCTATGCAACGTTCCAGGGCGGCGACCGGACGCTCTCCTGGATAGAGGCAATTGCCAGGCAGGCATCTCTCCGTGCCTGCAGCGGCCTAATCGTCGCATCGGCTGCGGAGCGTGAACGCCTCGCCAAAGCTTACCCGCGTATAGCCCTCAAGGTAGCGAATATTGCCAACCCCATCGATTCCAGCGAGTGGACAGCGATCGAACGTCAGCAGGCGCGGCAAGACCTCTGTCTGGCGCGCGGGAATTTCGTCGTCGTCAACCACGGACGCATCGACGTTCGCCGTAAGGGGCTGGATGTGCTCCTGAAAGCATGGTCCTTCTTTTCCGGTGATGCTTCGTCCGAACTGGTCATCATAGGCTCGGGGCAGGACCGAGACGTTTTTGCCAGGCTGCTGAGAGAGGCCGCACTGCCGAATGTGAGATGGCTTTGCGACTATACCACGGACCGGTCCTTGATACGGCGTTGGCTTTCGGCGGCGGATGCCTATGTCACTGCGTCCCGCACCGAAGGTATGCCCGTCGCACCGTTGGAGGCGATGGCCTGCGGCCTTCCGATCGTTGCTACCGACGCACAGGGCCTACCCGACATCTTGGCAGACGGCGAGGCATCCGGCGGCCTCATTGTTCGAAGGGACGAGTCGGCGGAAATTGCACACGCGCTGAAGAAACTTAAGGACGATCCAACCATGCGAGACCGCCTCGGACAGGCGGCGCGAAAGCGGATAGAGGGAAGTTTCTCGCTCGGCGCGGTGGCTGGCGCTCTCGATCGCTTGCTGACCGCGCGGTAGCGTCACTTGCGCAATATCTGTTACAATCGACTGCGATACCAAGCCAGTGCCGTCTCGACGATCCTGTCGATGGCGGATTGCTCGGCCGCCCAACCGAGTTCCCGCTTGGCCTTGCCGGCCTCAGCAACAAGCCCCGGCGGGTCCCCTGGTCTGCGCGGCCCGTAAACCAGCGGAACCCGCATTCCCGAAGCCCGGCTGACGGCATCGACCAGTTCGTTCACCGTTGTACCCGCTCCGGTTCCGAGGTTGTAGACGTGGACGCCCTTGTCGCGGAGAAGCTTCTCCCCTGCCAGGACGTGGGCGCGCGCGAGATCGACAACGTGGATGTAGTCCCTCACGGCGGTTCCGTCGCGGGTGTCAAAATCGGTGCCGTTGATTCTAAAAATGCGGCCCGGCCTCACTGCCGCCTCTATGGCGAGCGGAATGACATGTGTTTCCGGTTCATGCTTTTCTCCGATTTCGCCGTCGGGGTCGCATCCGGCTGCATTGAAATACCGAAGCACGACCGCGTTGAGACCATGAGCAAGTGAGATATCCTCGATCATCCTTTCTATGATGAATTTGGACCAGCCATAGGGATTGATGGGCGACTGTCGATGCGTCTCGTCTATCGGCGACCGCGTCGGGATCCCGTAAGTTGCACAGGTGCTCGAAAAGATCAGCTTGTCCAGACCGGCTTTCAGCATTTCCTCGAGCAGGACCAGGGTGCCGAAACTATTGTTTCGGTAGTAAAGTTCGGGCCGCTCGACTGACTCGCCAACGTAAGCGTAGGCAGCGAAATGCGCCACGGCGTCCGGCCGATACTGGTCCAGGGCGGCCTCAGCCGCCGCGTCGGAAATATCGCCTTCGATCAACGGTCCCCATTTCACCGCGTCGCGCCAGCCGCGCGAAAGGTTGTCAAAGGCAACAACCGACCATCCGGATTCCGCGAATGCCTTGCAGCAGTGCGACCCGATGTAGCCGGCCCCGCCAGTTACCAGGACCGTCTTCATTCGGCTGCGGCGGGCCGAATGTGCCCAGATGAAACCACGTCCTCGAAATACGCAATGGTCTTGGCAAGGCCAGCACGCAATGCAGTTCTTGGCTTCCATTTGAGTTCGCGGGAAGCATATCGGATATCGGGCTGCCGCTGCTTTGGATCGTCGACCGGTAGCGGCGAAAATCTGATCTTCGATCGGCTTCCGGTAAGTTCGATCACCAGATTTGCGAGTTCGAGCATCGTGAATTCCGCCGGGTTGCCGAGATTGACAGGACCGGTGATATCGTCGGCCGTCTGCATAAGACGTACCAGACCGTCGATGAGGTCCTCGACGTAGCAGAATGAACGCGTCTGCTGGCCAGTGCCGTAGACCGTAATCGGTTTGTTTTGCAGCGCCTGCACGATGAAATTGGAAACGACACGACCGTCGTCGGGACGCATCCTTGGACCGTAGGTATTGAAAATACGGGCTACCTTGATCTTCAGCTTGTGCTGTCGCCAATAGTCGAAAAACAGGGTCTCGGCACATCGCTTGCCTTCGTCATAGCAGGAACGAGGGCCAATCGGGTTCACTCTGCCCCAATAGTCTTCCAACTGCGGATGAACCTCCGGGTCGCCATAGACTTCGGAGGTGGACGCCTGCAGAATGTGTGCGCGAACCCGCTTGGCCAGTCCGAGCATATTGATCGCGCCATGAACGCTGGTTTTGGTCGTCTGGACGGGGTCGGACTGATAGTGGACGGGGCTCGCCGGACAGGCGAGATTGTATATTTCGTCAACCTCTACGTAGAGTGGAAACGTCACGTCATGACGAATAATCTCGAACGATCGGTCATCGAGGAGATGAGAGACGTTTCTGCGGCTTCCTGTGAAGAAGTTATCTGCGCAAACTACCTGATGGCCCTCAGCAAGGAGCCGCTCGCACAAAAATGATCCCAGGAAACCTGCGCCGCCTGTCACCAAGATTTGTTTCGCCTGCTGCATCTTCAGGGTCTCCGGCTAATCTTAGGCAGGACTAATATATTAAACTGACGCAGGGCCATACGCCACCGGCCTGCTTTCAATTTACGTTACGGGCAAGACATTGTTCTCGATGGACCAGGGCTGCGATCACCGCTCACAGGCGGCTCGAGCGTCCTATTTGCACGCCAGGGTAGCCCTTCCGCAATCAAAGCCGGACATCGGGCTTCCCCTTTATGGGGCCCCTGCTATTTCGAACGCGATATTCACAGAAAGTGCCACGCGTTCGGACAGCTGATTAGCGGATCAAGGTGATGAAAAGCGACACCCTCTCCTACCCTCCACGTGGCCTGTCGCGGGATGAAGCTGCCCGCTACGTCGGCGTTGGAGTAACAAAGTTCGACCAGATGGTCTTAGACAGGCGCATGCCCAAGCCAAAGAAAATCGACAGTCGTGTGATCTGGGATCGCCTTAAACTGGAGGCTGCGTTCGCGGATCTGCCCGGCGACGATGACGACAATGTCGTCGACTTTCTCTTGCAAGGGAATCATCGAGGGTAATAGTCTGGTTCTGCAATGGAACAGCGTCTTAAAGACAAACACCCAGGTGTGTCCTCCTATAAGGATCGTCATGGGAAGACGCGCTGGCGCTACCGCGCCAATGGCCGCCTGGTGCCGCTGCCTGCCCCCAACGAGAGAGGTTTCAAGGAAGCCTATCGGGCTGCTGTCGAGGGTCGCAACATTCGAAAAGCCCCGGTTGTCACAATGCCGGGTGCGGCCTTGCCAGGAACATTCGGAGCAGCCGAAAAGAGATTGAAGGCGTCGGTCAAGTGGCTCGCCCATGATGACAGCACGAAATTCAAGAACAGCCGCCTGATCGAGGAATTTCTGGGTCTGCGGGTGGTCCCGGACCATCCGCTGACATGGCGCGACGTGCCCGTTAAAAACCTGCGGCGGGTCCACGTCGAAGAGCTTCTGGGGCACTTTATCGCGACACCACACAAGGCCAAGCATCTGCTCGTCGCGATACGCAAGCTCGTCTATGTCGCGATGCGACTGGACTGGATTGCAATCGATCCTACCGCGGCGGTCGAGTGGCGTCCTGCCTACACGGGCTGGAAGGCTTGGCCTCACGAAGCGATGCAGAAGTTTGAGCAGCGCTGGCCGTTGGGGACGGCTGCGCGCACCTGTTACGGGCTGGCGCTCTGGCTGGGCAATCGTCGCGGCGATGTCGCCGATCTACGGTGGGACCAGAGGGTGACGCGCAAGGTCATGATCGATGGCCAGGAGCGTCATTTCGACGGCTTCGACATCGTCCAGGCAAAGAACAAGAACCGGACCGGTGGCAAGCGGCTTTTCGTACCGATCACGCCCATGCTGGCCGAGATTCTTGGGGCCGCCGACAAGCGCGGCGAAACCGTCCTGGTGACCGCTTATGGCCAGCCCTTCTCCTCCAAGTCCCTGACCGGGAGCATGGCGCACTGGTGCAAGCTTGCAGGGCTTGCGAAAGGGCTGACGCTGCATGGACTGCGAAAGTCGCTCGGCGTCTATCTCGCCGAGGCCGAGGCCTCGACCAGGCAGCTCATGGATGTGCTGGGCCACGACGACATCGATCATGCCGAGCTCTACTCACGCGAGGCATCGCAGGTTCGTCTGGCGGTTCAGGGCATGGATCGCGTCGTGCGGCTGGTGACCCGCAGGCCGATGCTTGGCGAACCTTCTGGCGAACCCGTTGGCGAACCTACCCGTAAGCCATTGAAAAACAAAGATAATGGTGGGCCCGGAGGGACTCGAACCCCCAACCAAGCGGTTATGAGCCGCCGGCTCTAACCATTGAGCTACAGGCCCCACGCGGGCTGGATTAATGTTTTTCGCATCGCGGCACAAGGCTTTCCCGGCGGGCTTTCGCAGATCGCCCAAATCAACCCATAATCGCGCTCTACGCGCCCCCCTGCGACTTGATCGCAGACCAAGGAGATTTTCATGACCAGACATCTTTTGCCCCTCGCGCTCGCCGCTGCAATCGCTTTTCCGGCGATGGCTGGAGCCACCGATCTGCCGACCCCGCCCCGCATCATCGTGTCCGGCGAGGGCGAAGCAACCGTGGCCCCCGATCTGGCGGTGCTGACGCTCAGCGTCATGCGCGAAGCCAAGACGGCGCGTGCCGCACTCGACGCCAACAATGATGCCATGGCCGCGGTGATCGCCGCGATGAAGGCCGCCGGCATCAAGGATCGCGACCTGCAGACCGCGGGCATCCAGATCACCCCCCGCTACAACTATACCAACAAGCCGGACGGCAGCCAGGAGGCCGAACTCGTCGCCTATCAGGTGACCAACACGCTCTCGGTGCGCGTGCGCGACGTCGACAAGACAGGCGAGATCCTCGACAAGGCGGTGTCGCTCGGCGTCAACCAGGGCGGCGGCATCGCCTTCACCAATGACAATCCGGCGGCCACCGTCACAGAGGCCCGAAAGAAAGCTGTCGCCGACGCCATGGCCAAGGCCAGGACGCTGGCCGAGGCGGCCGGGGTCAGCCTGGGCCGGGTGCTCGAGATCACCGATCAGAACATCAGGCCGGCGCCGATGCCGATCAACGCCAAGGCATTCGACGCCGCGGCCGGCGCGGCGCCGGTACAGGCCGGCGAGAACGCCTACAATGTCCAGGTCACCGTTACCTTCGAACTGAAGTAGGCGGCGCTGGACGCCGTGGCCGAGCATTGCTTGGCCACGGACCTGCTCAAGACAGACCGCCGCGGGCATTAAAAACCCCGCGGAATCGCTTCCGCGGGGATTTCGGGCCACTTCTTTCCCGAGGGAAAGGGGCTCCAGACCTTCACAGAAGGTCCACGCCTGAGATTCTCAGCGGTTGATGACCGGGCAACCGCGCTCGTTGGCGAACACGATGACGACGCGGTCGCCGTACTGACGGCCCATCACCTTGACCACGCGGCGGTTGACATCGACGATGCGGGCACGGTGCAGCCCCATGCGCTCCGCCTTGTCGAGGGCGCGATCCGGCGAGCAGCCACGGCGCCAATCGTCGCGGCGCTCGTCCCGGCGGTGGCGATAGCCGTCGTCGCCGGCATAGACGCCGAAGCGCGGATCCTGGTTGTTGCCGAAGCCAAGATAGAGGCTGTCGGCATGGGCGGGGATGGCCGCCAGCGTGCCGAGGCCGACCAGAGCCGAAAGCGCTGCCGTCTTGATGGTGGTGTACATGGTTCTCTCTCCTTGTTGCGGGCTTGCGCCCTCCTCGTGAAACCGATGGCGGGAGAATGCACCGGCCTGTCTGAACTATTTACGAACTGCCCGTTCATCCGCGGTTCATGTGGCGCCACACGGGCAAAGCGCCGACCTTGCAAATCTCGCCGGCCAAATCCCTCGCCGGCCAAATCCCTTGCCGGCATTCAACAATATCGCGCCAGGCGCCTCGCCCTCGCACGGTTCCCGACAGGCAACTCCTGACGATCTACCGCGTGCGTCAGGGCTCGTCGTCGAGCATAAAGTCAAAATAGTCTTCCGGCTCGGCCAGGTCGGTCTCGCTCGCCTTGACCCGGCCGCGCATGGAAATGCCGGCCTCGTGCACGGTCTCGGCACTGCCGGAAACCAACCGATGCCACCAGTAGAGGTCGCGGCCCTCCGCCACCAGCCGGTAGGCGCAGGTGCTGGGCAGCCAGCTGATGGTGCGCACATTCTGGGGGGTCAGGCCGACACAGTCGGGAACGCGCGCCAGCCGGTTGGCATAGTCCGCACAGCGGCAGCTCTCGGCGTCGAACAGCCGGCAGCCGACGCTGGTCCAGTAGATTTCACCGGTGTCCTCGTCCTCGAGCTTGGACAGGCAGCACTTGCCGCAGCCGTCGCAGAGCGATTCCCACTCGGTGGGGCTCATCTCTTCCAGCGTCTTGGTCTTCCAGAACGGGGTTTCCATTTCCGGCATGTGGCCCCAGCCGCCGCCAAGGTCAAGCGCGGCGACAGCCGGAATGAGGCTGCAAGGGGGCCGAATGACATGAAGTTGCCTTCAAAAGGTCGGCCAATAGCCCTGTACGGCCCCTAACGATGGGCAGCTGGAACCAATTTCGTTAAAAGCGGTTTCGGCAAGGATGGGACCCCACAAGGAGAATTTCGATGAAACGCCAACCACGGATTCTGGCAGGCACAGCCCTTGGCCTGTTGATGGCATCCGCGCCGTTAGGCGCGTCCCCGCTTCAGGGGACAGCCGCGTTCGGCCCCATGCAACGCGGGGGGACACCGCTGATCATCCTGGCGCAGGACACCCCCACCGACCAGGGACAGGGCGACGAGGAACAGCCGCGCAGGAAGAAGCGCGACCAGCAGCAGCAGGCCGAGCAGGCGCCCGCCGGCGAGGCCGCGCCCGCAACCGACGAGCAGCAGCCGCGCAGGAAGAAGCGCGACCAGCAGCAGCAGACCGAGCAGGCGCCCGCCGGCGAGGCCGCCCCTGCCAACGACAACCAGCCGACCAAGCCTGGCAGGAAACACAAGCTGGACCAGCAGAAAGAGGCGCCGGCCGCCGTGCCGGAGACCGCTCCGACACCGAAGCAGGCTCCTGCCGGCGAAGCGACGCCGAAGGTTGAATCCCCTCCCGCCGGCGAGCAGGTTCCCGCCCAGGGCGAGCAATCCCAGGATAAGACGAAGAAGCACGGCAGGAAACCGGCTGGCGAACAGCCGGCGAATGGCGAGCAGCCCGCGACCGGCGAACAGCCGCAGACCGGTAGGCAGCCCACCACCGGCGAACAGCCGGCGACGGGAGAGCAGCCTGCCACCGGTGGGGCCGCTACCAATGGGAAGGCCGCGCCTGTCCAGGGCGAAAACCCGGTTCAGGGCGAAGCCCCCGCCGACAAGAATGCCGCCCCCATCCTCGACAGCCAGAAGGATGCCAGGCGCAAGGGTCGCGGCGAGAACGGCCAGGGCGGCGGGAACCCGGCCACCCAGCCCGCCAACCAGAATGGCGAACAGCAGAACGGCGTGCAGCAGAATGGTGGGCAGAATGCCCAGCAGGGCGGTGACCAGGGCCGGAAGCCGGTAGTGGCGCCGGTGGATCAGGGTCCGCCTCCAACCGACGACAGAGCCGCCCAGGAGGCGATCAAGACGGAAAAAATCGTCCCGGTAACCCAGGAGAAGGGCAAGCGGCTCGAGCGCGCGCCTGACGAGGACATCCGTGACCGCCGCCGGCCCAAGGGCGTCGACGTGCTCAAGGAAATCGGCGACCGGGTGATCGTCCAGTTCAACGACCAGACGTTCGTCCAGAGCAACGATCGCCCGCGCCTGACCCGCGGCGCCAAGGATGTCTACTACGAGGACCTGCCGCAAGGCCGCACGCGCGAGACAGTCGAGCGCGACAATGGCTTCCGGATCGTCACCATACGCAACCGCTACGGCGACATCCTGCAGCGGTCGCGCATCGCGCCCGACGGTCGCGAATACGTTCTGAGCTATGTCGACGAGCGCAGCTACCAGGACGAAGATGACTGGCGCGATCCCGGCGATGACCTGCCGCCGATGCGGCTGACCATCCCGCGCCGGGACTACATCCTCGATTCCGAGGATGTCGAAAGTCCCGACGACTACTACACCTTCCTCGAACAGCCGCCGGTGGAGAAAGTGCAGCGTCTGTATTCGATCAACGAGGTCAAGCGTTCGGCCCGCGTGCGTGACATTGCACGGCGCATCGATCTCGACACCCTGAATTTCGAATTCGGCTCGTCCTCGATCTCCGACACCGAGGTACAGAAGCTCCAGGGTGTCGCCGACGCCATGGAGAAGCTGTTGAAAAAGAACCCGGCCGAGACCTTCCTGATCGAGGGCCACACCGACGCCGTCGGCACGCCCGAGGCAAATCTTGCTCTGTCGGACCGTCGCGCCGAAGCGGTCGCCGAAGCGCTGACCAACGCCTTCGGCATCCCGCCCGAGAACCTGACGACACAGGGCTATGGCGAGGAGTACCTGAAGGTCGACACCTCGGCGCCCAACCGCGAGAACCGGCGCGTCGCCATCCGCCGCATCACCTCGCTCGTGGCGCCGGTGGCGAGCAACAACTGACCTGCTTTTCCAGCCACTTGCAGTGGTTTTTGGAATCAGGTCGGCAACAAGGTCCCATCCCGGTCAACCGGGATGGGATAGACCGCGGACGGCACGGCCCGGGTCAACAAGAATTGTACAGACCCCTAGAGCCGGGTCATTGAATCACCGGGCTTCGCACCCCAGATTCCTGACTGGGCGTTCCCTGCCCCGTCCCGACTCCAGCGGGACGCATTGAACCCCGCCGGCCCTCTCCGGCGGGGTTTTTTGCTTCAGGTCCACCTAGCAAACGGTGGCCTGCCGGCCGAAATACGCGCTCAACGGGACGAGGCGAATTGATGCCTACGGAAGAAACCGGCGATCAGAGGCTTGAGCGGCTTCGTCGGGCAATCGACGAGGGCGGCCAGTCAGGTGAACCGGAGCCGTTCGATGTCGAGTCCTTTTTTGAAAGCAAGCGGCGGCGGCAGAATCCCCTTCAGTAGATGTTCCTGATCTTGCTGTCCGTCCTGGCAAACACCTCATCTGGCACAAAAAAGTCTCCGGCCAGCGGTCCGGTTGCGTCAGGCGCATAGACCGAGAAATCGCTGACGCCCTCGGCGCGCAGCACCTCTTCGTCGATATAGAAATTGCCTGATGCCTCGCGCGACGGCCGCATGAAGATCGCGTGCGCGGCATCGGCCATGATGTCGGGCGACCGGCTCATCGCCGCGACCGTCGCTCCGCCCAGAAGGTTGCGCACCGCGGCCGTGTCGATGGTCGAGATCGGCCACAGCGAATTGACCGCGATGCCATCCCTGGCGAATTCCGCGCTCATGCCCAGCGTGCACATCGACATGCCGAACTTGGCCATGGTGTAGGCGACATGGTTCTTGAACCATTTGGCCTTCATGTCGAGCGGCGGCGCCAGATTCAGGATGTGAGGGTTCTTCGCCAACTTCAGGTGTGGAATGCACATTTTGGACACGAGGAAGGTGCCGCGCGTGTTGATCTGATGCATCAGATCGTAGCGCTTCATGTCGGTTTCCAGCGTGCCGGTAAGCTGGATGGCGCTGGCATTGTTGACGCAGATATCGATGCCGCCGAATTTCTCGACGGTTCTGCCGACCGCCTCGGCCACCTGCGCTTCCTCGCGGATGTCGCATAGCACCGGCAGTGCCTTGCCGCCGGCCTGCTCGATCTCTTCAGCGGCGCTGTAGATCGTTCCCGGCAGCTTCGGATGCGGCTCCGTCGTCTTGGCGGCGATCGTCACATTGGCGCCGTCGCGCGCGGCGCGCAGCGCGATCGCCAGCCCGATGCCACGTGACCCGCCGGAGATGAACAGCGTCTTTCCCTTGAGCGACATTTTTCCTCCGCCTGGATTGTCTTGTGTCGCGATCCTTGCGCGCGCCAGAGCGGGATACAAGAGCTTGTGGTGCGACGCGATGGTGACGTAGCGGAGGGTACCGTGCCTTGTCGGCTGCAAACGACGTGGCGCCGAAACCGATTTGGCGTATGATTCCATACCGGATGGCAGATCACCAAATGGCTTTGTTCATCAAGAATGTCGAAGTGGAGCGGTTGGCCCGAGAACTTGCCAAGAGCCGTGGTGTGCCGGTGACCGAAGCGATCCGGCAGAGCCTCGAAAACGAAACTGCTCGCGAACACCTGACTTCTCAGCAAAACGAGTCTGACCTGATCGCGAGGCTGATGGAAATTTCAGAGCAAGCAGGCCGGATACCTGATCGGGACCGCCCAATGACCGAAGACGAAGTACTCGGTTACGATGAACTCGAAATACCGAGCAGCTGACGGATGCTTCGTCCGCACCGTCGCGCCGCCCCTCATTGCCCTGCCGGGCATTTCTCCCCGTATAGTGACGGGGAGAAAGACGCTCTCATCGCGGCCTTCGCCAATCATCACCTTTGCAAGGGGAGCGCCGAGGTCGCGGCAACTCCCTTCTCCCTGTCACTATACGGGGAGAAGGTGCCGGTAGGCGGATGAGGGGCAGCGCCAATCTCTGAAGATAATCGTCAGACTTGCCCGACATCCACTCCTAAACCAGAACCAGCCCCTGCCGCATCGCGATCGCGATGGCGTCCGTACGATTGGCGGCACCGAGCTTGATCAGGATCGCGGCGACATGGAACTTCGCTGTGTGGACGGAGATGTTGAGCCGCCGCGCGATCACTTTGTTGGGCGCCCCTTCGGCCAGCAGCGCCAGCACTTCCGCCTCGCGCGGCGACAGCGCTGGCCGGGCGGCGGCGCCATCGTCGACCGTTTCGTCGCCGAACAACCCGCTATGGCTTCCATCCCCATTGGCCGCGTCACCGCGGTCGAAATCCTCATGCCTATCGGGCATCGAACGCCCTTCGCCGGACACCCGGTAGCCGGCGGCGGCCAGCCTGACGGCAGCGGCGATCAAAGCTGCATCCGCGGCCAACGGCAGCATCGCAAACACCTGGCCTTGCGGCCGGCCCGCGCGGTCCGAAAGCAGTACTTTTGGGGTCGTGCTGCCGCCGACGCCGGCTCGATCGACCGAGGCCGTGCCGTCGGCGACGGCGTCATCGACGATGGCGACATCGGCGACCCCGCCGCCGGCCACGACCGGCAGCAGATCGTCGGCCATGGCAAGCGAAGCGGACAAGCGCTCGGCACGCACGGCATCGCGCAGTGCGATCAGCACCACGAGCTGGCGTTCGCCGCGCGCCACGTCAGGCCTTGTCAGCGTGTCGCTTTCCATCCGTCCTCTCAGCTCAGCGGCTTTTCGCCGATGGTCAGCACGACGTTGCGCTGTTCGCCGCCGCGCACGACACCCAGCTTCACCGAAGCACCGGCGCTGTCGGGCCCGAGCCGACGGATCAGGTCTCGCGGACCATGCACGGCCTCGCCGTTCCACGCCACGATGATGTCGCCGAGCGAGAGGCCAGCGGCCTTGGCCGGGCCATTGTCGTCGAGGCTCATCGCCATTGCGCCACGCGCGTCGCGGTCGCGCACCGGATGCAGGCCGGCGCCGAGGTAACCACGTGCGACATGCCCCTTTTCGCGAAGCGTCGCCACCGCGCGTTCGATCGTCTCATAGGGCATGACCAGCGCGCGGCCACGCGGGCCGAACAGAAGCATGCCGATCAGCGCGCCCTTGGCGTCCAGCACCGGGCCACCCTCGAAGCGGCCGCCGGCACCGACAGCCAGGTTGATGCGCCGGTCGATGGTGCCGCCGCGCATCGAGCGCCAGGCCGGGCCGACTTCGCCGACCGAGCCCGATACGGCCAGCACCGCGCCCTGGCTGCTGCCGATGACTATGGCGATATTGCCTGGCCGAACGGGGCTGGCTCTATCGAGGACAGGCGCGCTGGCCGCATCCGCGGGCTTCAGCAGGGCGACGCCCGTCGAAGGATCGCGGCCGACCAGTTCGGCCTTCGCCGTCTCGCCGGAGGCCAGCGTCAGTTCGATCTCCTCGCCGGCCTCGACGGCTTCCTCGGCGGTGACGAAATAGCCGTCGCCCCAGTGGAAGGCGCTCGCCGTGCGGTGATGATGCGTGGCGAAGCTTGCCGTTCCCGGCGTCGCCTTGGCGGCGATATCGGCGATGGCATCGGAAAATGCATTCAGATTGAAGTCGCTCATGATGATCTCCTGGGTTTTCTCATGCCCCAGATATCGCTCGGCAGTACGCCAGGAGGTACTCGCCTGACGGCTAGTTGCAGGTTCGACTGGCCATCTGGTCAGGTCGCGGCGGTTCCGGCCGCTCCGCACATATAGTCACGATCAAGCCTGAAAACACGGAGCCCCCCATGGCCCTCGCCGCGCCAAAATTCCAACCGGACGAGACATTGCTCGACGCCTATTCGACGACGGTTGCCGACGCGGTCGACCGCATCGGCCCGGCTGTCTGCCGCATCGAGCGCATCGGGGGGCCGGGCGGCCATGGCTCGGGCTTCGTCATCGCGCCTGACGGGCTGGTCGTCACCAATTTCCATGTCGTGGGTGACGCCAGGACGGTACGCGTCTCGATGCCGGACGGCGCCTCCAGCGAAGGCCGCGTGCTCGGCCGCGACCCCGACACCGACATCGCCCTGGTGCGCGCTGACGGCAGCTTCGCCGACGTGGCGCCGCTGGGCGATTCCAAGCGGCTGCGGCGCGGCCAGATCGCGATTGCCATCGGCAATCCGCTGGGCTTCGAATGGACCGTCACCTCGGGCGTCGTCTCGGCGCTCGGCCGCTCGATGCGGGCTTCGACCGGCAGGCTGATCGACGACGTCATCCAGACCGACGCCGCGCTCAACCCCGGCAATTCCGGTGGTCCGCTGGTCTCGTCGGCCGGCGAGGTTATCGGCGTCAACACCGCCATGATCCATGGCGCGCAAGGCATCGCCTTCGCCGTCGCCTCCAACACCGCGAACTTCGTCATTTCCGAGATCATCCGCTTCGGCCGCGTGCGCCGCGCCTTCATTGGCGTCTCCGCCGACACGGTAAACCTGCCGCGGCGCGCGGCTCTCTTGTCGCAGGTCTCGACCAGCACGGCGGTACGGCTGCGCAGCGTCGAGAAGGACGGCCCGGCGGCCAGGGCGGGTCTCAGGGAAGGCGACATCATCGCCGCAATCGACGGCCGCCCGGTGACCGGCGTCGACGACCTCGTGCGCATGCTCGACGCCGAGCGCATCGGCCGCGAGACGCTGTGCACCGTGGTGCGCCGCACCGGCGTCAGCCAGGTGGCGGTGACGCCGGTGGCGCGGGCGAGTTGAGGCTGCCGTTCAAGCCCCCGTTGGCGCCTTCCGCATACTGCGCCAGGAATTCCTCGCTGGGCGGGATCGGCTTGATGACGTCGATCAGCACGCCGTTGGGATCCCTGGTGATGAAGTGGCGCTGGCCGAAAGGCTCGTCACGCAGCGTTCGCAGGATAGGCAGGCCGGCAGCAAGGATCCGGTCATGGACCGCATCGGGATCACGGACCTCGAAATTGATCAGCAGCCCGGAGGTTCGCCCCCGCCCCTCCTCGGGAATCGTCTCGTGGTCGCCCTGGACGATGCCGAGATTGACGCGCTTGTTGTCCACCGATTGCAGATGCACGTACCAGTCGCTCTCAAACAGCGGCTGGAAACCGAAATGCCTGACATAGAAGGCCTCCGTGCCGGCGACATCGCCGGTCATCAGCACCGGATAGTAGCTCGTCGTCTTCATCTTTCCTTCTCCCGTCAACTGACATACAGTCTGCATGTAAATTGAATTAACATACAGGCTGCATGTATGCAACAGAAATCCGCGCGTCGTTCGAACCGCGATCGCACCGAGACGACGCGCGCCGACCTGATCGCGGCGGCGCGCAAACTGTTCACGGAAAAATCCTATGCCGAGACCGGCACGCCGGAGATCGTTGCCGCCGCTGGCGTGACGCGCGGCGCGCTCTACCACCATTTCGCCGACAAGCAGGCGCTTTTCGCCGCCGTGGTCGAACAGGAAGCCGCGGCGGTGGCGCGAGAGATTGACCGCGCCTCCCCGCCTTCGCTCAGCGCCCGCGATGCGCTGATTGCCGGTTCCGATGCCTACCTCACGGCCATGCGCGCGCCCGGCCGCACGAGGCTCTTGCTGCTCGACGGCCCCGCCGTGCTCGGCCGCGCCGCCATGGACGCCATCGACAACCGCCACGGCAACCGCTCGCTGCGCGAGGGCCTTGTCGCGGCGATGCGGACGCAGTCGATGAAAAGATTGCCGCCCGAAGCGCTGACCGCCCTGCTTGCCGCCGCCTTCGACCGCGCGGCGCTCGCCATCGACGCCGGTGCGTCGGGCGAAGATTACCGTGCCGTGCTGACGGCGCTGATAGACGGACTGTCGCGCGCCTGAAGTGCCCCCGCGAATGTATCGTGCAGTCATCGCCCGGGTGCGGGGCGACGATGTCGCCATGCGTAAACTTGTCGCCGGCTGCGACTGCCCGACCAGGACATCACGATTGCCGCAAGCCGCGGCTAGTCCGTCCAGCGCCGGAACAATGCGCTGGCGTTCACGCCGCCAAAGCCGAAGCCATTGGAAATCGCGTAATCCATCTCCATCGGCCGGGCGTGGTTTGCGACGAAGTCGATCCCGTCGCTTGCCGGATCGGGGGCGCTCAGATTGAGGGTTGGCGGTGCGACCTGGTCCCTGAGCGCCAGGACCGTGAAGATCGCCCCAAGCCCGCCGGCGGCGCCAAGCAGGTGGCCGGTCGCCGACTTCGTTGCGCTGACGGCTATGCCGAAATCTTCTCCGAAGACCCTTTTGATCGCGGCGATTTCCCCCAAGTCGCCGACTGGCGTGGAGGTCGCGTGCGCGTTGAGGTGGCGGACCTCCCGTGCCGAAATACCGGCTTGGGCAATCGCGATCTCCATGGCCCGGCGCGCACCGTCGCCATCCTCGGGGCCGGAGGTGATGTGATAAGCGTCCGCCGTCGTGCCGTAGCCGACCAGTTCGGCGAGCGGTTTGGCGCCGCGCGCAAGCGCGTGGCTCAATGCCTCGATGACCAGGATGCCGGCGCCTTCGCCCATGACGAAGCCGTCGCGCGACATGTCGAACGGGCGGGAGGCCTCCTCAGGACGATGATTGAAGGACGTGGAAAGAGAGCGTGCCGCGGCAAAGCCGCCGAGGCTGACCGTATTGATGCAGGCTTCCGTTCCGCCGCAGACCGCGATGTCGGCCTCGTTGGCGCGGATAAGACGCGCCGCATCGCCGATCGCCTGGATGCCGGCCGCGCAGGCCGTCACCGGCGCGCCGAGCGGACCCTTGAACCCATATCGGATCGAAATCTGTCCCGCCGCCATGTTCACCAGGAACGACGGCACCGTGAACGGTGAGAGACGCCGAACACCGCGCAGGTCGACGGTTCGCACCGCTTCGGTTATCGCGGGAAATCCTCCGACACCCGACGCGATGATCGTCGCGGTGCGGGTCCTGTCATCGTTCGAGACCGGGTTCCACCTGGCCTGGGCAACCGCCTCTTCCGCAGCCGCCAGCGCAAAGACAATGAAGCGGTCGGCCTTGCGCTGGTCCTTCGGCGCCAGGACGATGTCTGGATCGAAGCCAACTTCGGGGTCTTCCAGCAAGGAAGGAACCATTCCACCGACCTTCGCCGGCAGGTCCCCCACCATGTCGTCCGGAAGCTTTCGAAGCCCCGAACGGCCGGCCAGCAGGCGCGACCATGACGCTTCGACGTTGGCCGCGAGCGGCGTGACCGCTCCCATGCCCGTAACAACGATCCGTCGCATCTATTCTCCTATCACTTGGCCAGCGCGTGCGGCTTTCAAGCCGCGCCGGCTTCGCGAACCTGAGCGGTGGCGGCACTCAGAAAAGCCTTCGCGAGGTCGGGATCATTGACGGCGCGCGAGAGGACGACCGCGCCGACCATTGTCGAGAGAACGACCATGGCCTTACCGCCGGGCGCATCGCCGTCCGCCTCGCCAACCCATGAGCCCAGCATCTCGAGGTATTCTCGGATGCCGGCCTCAAATGATGCCTTCACCTCGGCGCCTTGCCTGGCAGCATCCGAGCCAAGCGCAACCACCGGGCAGCCGTCCATCCTTTCCTCGCGATGCCCCGTGCTGAGATAGAAGTCGATCACGGCGCCAAGCGGATCCTCAGGGCTCGCCGCGGCCGCCGTCGACCATCGGTTCGCAGCGCTTTCCAATGCCCGTCTGGACGCCTGCGCGACCAAGTCGTCCTTGGACGCGAACTGCTTGTAGAACCCGCCTTGGGTCAGCCCGGCGCCCTCCATCAAATCCTTGACGCCGATGCCATCGAATCCGCGCTCCCGAAAAAGCCGGCTCGCTACATCGATCACGGTTTGCCGGTTCTGCTCAGCTTGGCTGCGAGTCACACGCATCATTCGTCTCCTTTTTTGATTGCGTTCATAATCTATATCAGTTATAGAGTACGAATGCAATCTATTTTCACAGAAGGCGATGGGCATGAAAAAGAAACTCATTATTGGGCTGGGGAGCGTTCTGGTCGCGGGGTTTGGGGTGGCTGCATTCGTCACGCTTCCCATTCGCACACAGGCAGCCGCCGTCGTGGCTGACCCGAGGCAGGAAGCACCGATCGTCAGACTCGTGACGGCAGTGGCGGTGACAGGATCCGAACGCGGCTTCACGGGTACAATTGCCGCGAGGGTGCAGAGCAATCTTGGGTTTCGCGTACCCGGCAAGATCATCGAGCGCCTTGTAAATGTCGGCGAACAGGTCAAGGCGGGCCAACCGCTGCTGCGGATCGATGATACCGATCTTGCCCTTGCCCTCACCGCCAAGCGCAACGCTGTCGCGGCTGCGCGCGCTGTCCTGGTTCAGACCAGTGCGGACGAGAAGCGCTATGCGGTTCTGGTCAAGAAGGAGTTGGCCGCAACCCCGCAGCGTTACGAGCAGGCGAAGGCAGCACTCGATACCGCGACTGCACAGCTTGCCGCCACCGAAGCGGAAGCGAAGGTCGCGGAAAACGAGGCGGCCTATTCCGTCCTGGACGCGAACGCCGACGGAACCGTCGTCGAAACGCTTGGCGAGCCAGGACAGGTTGTCGCCGCGGGACAGACCGTGGTTCGGATCGCGAACGCCGGCCCCCGTGAGGCGGTGGTCACGCTTCCCGAAACGATCCGGCCGGCGATCGGCTCGGTAGCCGAGGCGGGCTTGTATGGGGGCGATGGGCGGCATTTTACGGCGCATCTCCGGCAGTTGTCGGACGCTGCCGATCCCCAGACTCGTACCTATGAGGCCCGTTATGTGCTCGATGGTGAGGCCGCGGCAGCACCGCTTGGCGCGACGGTAACCATCCGGCTTGCAAGCCAGGCAAGTCAAACGGAAGTCCAGGTGCCGCTCGGAGCCGTGCTGGACGATGGTCAGAAGACCGGCGTTTGGAGTTTGGACGGCGCAACCTCGACCGTACACTTTCGGCCCGTCAAGCTTGTTCGTGTAACCAGCGAAACCGCCGTGATCTCCGGGCTGAGCTCGGGCGATTCGATCGTTTCGCTCGGTGCTCATCTCCTGCAGGAAGGCGCTCGCGTCAGGACTGCCTCTGAAAACAGGAGCAACTGATGAGCCTCAATTTTTCCGCGATCGCCGTTCGCGAGCGAGCCGTTACCCTTTTCTTCATCATTCTGCTGGTCGCCGCCGGCGCCTACGCTTTCCTCATGCTTGGACGTGCGGAGGATCCCAACTTCACCATCAAGACCCTGACGGTCACGACGGTATGGCCGGGCGCGACGGCGCGCGAGATGCAGGACCTCGTCGCCGAACCGTTGGAGAAGCGACTTCAGGAGCTGACCTGGTACGACCGTGTCGAGACGACGACACGGCCAGGCTATGCCTATTTGACGGTCACGCTGAAGGACAGCACACCGCCATCCAGCGTGCAGGAGGAATTTTACCAGGCCCGCAAGAAGCTCGGGGATGAAGCCCGCAACCTGCCGCCCGGCGTGCTCGGCCCCTTTGTCAACGACGAATATTCCGATGTGAGTTTCGCTCTTTACGCCCTTAAGGCGAAGGGCTTGCCCATGCGGGAACTCGCCAGACAGGCCGAGACCATTCGCCAGGACCTTCTGCATGTGCCCGGCGTCAAGAAGATCAACATCCTCGGCGAACGTCCCGAACAGATATTCGTCGAGTTTTCCTATGCCAAGCTGGCAACCCTCGGCGTGTCGGCGCAGGATATCGTCGCTGCCCTGCAGCGGCAGAACACCGTCACACCGGCGGGCTCGATCGACACAGAGGGGCCGCAGGTCTTCATCCGGGTCGACGGCGCCTATGACAGTGTCCAGACGATCGCCGACACGCCGATCGTCGCCGCGGGACGGACGTTGAAGCTCTCCGACATCGCCGTGGTCCGGCGCGGCTACGAGGATCCTGCCACCTACGTCATCCGTCACCAGGGTGAGCCGACCATCATGCTCGCGGCGGTGATGCAGGAGGGCTGGAATGGTCTTGAACTCGGCAAGGCACTGGAGGAGAGGTCAGCAGCGATCGCACAGACGCTGCCTCTCGGAATGACGCTGGCCAAAGTGAGCGATCAGGCCGTCAACATCGGCTCGTCGGTCAACGAGTTCATGATCAAATTCGCGATGGCGCTTGGCGTGGTGCTGCTGGTGAGCCTGCTCAGCCTCGGCTGGCGCGTCGGCATCGTCGTGGCGGCCGCCGTCCCGCTGACGCTCGCCGTCGTGTTTCTCATCATGCTGGAAACCGGCCGGTTCTTCGACCGCATCACGCTCGGTGCCCTCATCCTGGCGCTGGGCCTCCTCGTCGACGACGCCATCATCGCCATCGAGGTGATGGTGGTGAAAATGGAAGAGGGCATGGATCGCATCAAGGCGGCGGCCTATGCATGGAGCCACACCGCGGCGCCGATGCTGTCGGGCACGCTGGTGACGATCGCGGGGTTCCTGCCGGTGGGCTTCGCGCGCTCGACGGCCGGCGAATACGCCGGCAACATCTTCTGGGTCGTGGGGTTCGCCCTCATCGTCTCCTGGGTCGTCGCGGTTTTCTTCACCCCTTATATGGGCGTCAAGATGCTGCCCGCGATCAAACCGGTCGAAGGCGGCGTTCACGCCATATACGACACACCGAACTATCGGCGCCTCCGCCGGCTCATCACCTTTGCCGTGCGCCACAAGTTCGTGACCTGCGCTGCCGTCGGCATCGTCTTCGCGCTTTCGGTTGTCGGCATGAGCGGTCTCAAGCAGCAGTTCTTCCCGACATCCGACCGTCCCGAAGTGCTGGTCGAGGTTCGCCTGCCGGAGGGCACCAGCATCGAGACGACGACCGCCACGGTCGAGAAACTGGAACACTGGCTTGGCGGCCAGCCCGAGGCCAAGATCGTCACGAGCTATGTCGGTCAGGGCGCTCCCCGCTTCTTCTTCGCCATGGCGCCCGAATTGCCTGATCCCGCCTTCGCCAAGATCGTCGTCCTGACACCGGACGCGGACGCGCGCGAGGCCTTGAAGCACAGGCTCCGTGAAGCGGTTGCGACAGGGCTTGCCCCTGAAGCGAACATCCGCGTTACGCAACTCGTGTTCGGACCTTACACGCCGTTCCCGGTCGAGTTCCGGGTCATGGGGCCAGACCCGCGGCAATTGTACATCATCTCCGAAAAAGCTCTCGACATCATGCGCGGCGTACCGGACGTGCGGCAGGCCAATCGCGACTGGGGCAATCGCACGCCGGTACTGCGCTTCATCCCGGATCAGGACCGATTGAACCTTATCGGCCTGTCGCCGGCGGAAGTGGCCCAGCAGCTCCAGTTCCTCCTCACCGGCATCCCGGTCACGCAGGTCCGCGAGGACATCCGCAACGTCCCCATCGTGGCCCGCAGCGCCGGCGGCGAGCGACTGGATCCATCGCGTCTGGCGGATTTCTCGCTGATGAGCCGGGAGGGCCGCCAGATTCCACTCGACCAGATCGGTCACTCCGAAGTTCGTCTGGAAGAACCGATCCTGAAACGCCGCGATCGCACACCCGTCATCACGATCCGCTCGGACATCAATGAGGCGACCCAGCCTCCAGAGGTTTCCAAGCAGATCATGACGGCCCTTCAGCCGCTGATTCAATCCCTGCCTGCCGGCTATCGCATCGAAATGGGTGGATCGATCGAGGAGGCAACCAAGGCCAACACAGCGCTGGGCAAGGTCTTTCCGGCCATGCTCGCCGCCATGCTGATCGTCATCATACTGCAGGTGCGATCCTTCTCGACGATGGCGATGGTCATGCTGACGGCACCTCTCGGTCTCGTTGGCGTCGTACCGATGTTGCTGGCCTTCAACCAGCCTTTCGGATTCAACGCCATCCTGGGCCTGATAGGCCTGGCGGGTATCCTGATGCGCAATACGCTGATCCTGACCGAACAGATCAAGGAGAACCGTGCCGCCGGTCTTGACGACTATCAGGCGGTCATCGAGGCCACGGTGCAACGCACAAGGCCGGTGATCCTGACCGCACTTGCCGCCGTTCTGGCTTTCATCCCCCTCACGCACTCCGTCTTCTGGGGATCGAT
Organism: Mesorhizobium sp. B2-4-13; assembly: GCF_006658535.1. Lineage (NCBI taxonomy): Bacteria > Pseudomonadati > Pseudomonadota > Alphaproteobacteria > Hyphomicrobiales > Phyllobacteriaceae > Mesorhizobium > Mesorhizobium sp. B2-4-13. Next base: position 59,852 of record NZ_VFVB01000002.1, read on the forward strand.
GGCGTTCACGCTGATCGGCGGCACGGCTGCCGGCACGGTGCTGATCCTGCTGTTCCTCCCTGCACTCTACGTCGCGTGGTTCCGGATCAAGCCGGCCACGGATGAGGTCCAGGAGAATTCAACGGAGGAACCGGAAGTGCCGGCAGCAATGGCGGCCGAGTAGGGCTCCGTTGTCGCAGGAGACGGTTCGAATTCTTGCCCGTTGGCTCTGCCTGGACACAGGCCAACGGCACGAACTTGCCGCTTACAGACGATCGTCCACGCGAGTCCGGCCGGTTCGCTTCATCAATTCTGGAGACATGCATGAACCGTCCAGTTCGAACACGAACTGATCCCGACGAGATGCGCGCGCGCATCCTGGCTGTGGCGGACGAGCAGTTTCGCCGCCTCGGCACCCATAAGACATCGGTGGCTGATATCGCCTCCGAACTCGGCATGAGCACGGCAAACGTCTATCGTTTCTTCCCCTCCAAGGGTGCGATCATCGAGTCCGTCTGCGGGCGGGTCGTCAACGAGGTCGCCGGGATCGCCTCTGCGATCGCATGCACGAGCGCGCCGGCCCCGGAGAAACTCGACCAACTCCTGACCGCGATGCACCATCACAGCAAGACCACACTGGTCAAGGAAAGGCGCATGCACGAGATGATTGTCGCCGCCATGCAAAACAACTGCGCGATCATCAAGGCGCATACCGAGCGGGTGGTAACGATCCTCGAAGCGATTATCCGCGAGGGCATCCAAACACGGGAATTCAAGGTCGAAGATCCAGTGGAAGCAGCGCGCGCGGTCAAGACCGCCTTCACGCCGTTTTTCCACCCGATTCTGATCGAGCACCGCCTTCGACACGGCGAAGATGACGAAGCTGGCCTGCGCGAGCAGATTCGCTTTATCCTGAAAGGTCTGGGAAAGTCCGACTGAGGCGCGTGCCGTTGGTCCGGCAGGGCTTAGCGATGGGAGGCGACCAGAAGATGGAGGTCGACCCATTGGTTTCGCGACGACCAGCAAAGTGGAAGGACATTATCGCGACCGGCTGTGAAGCGTGGAGTTCCCCAACAGTCTCCGAAAGGCAGGTGATCGTGTCCTTGTACGCAGCGGAGAATGCAATGGCGAGGCAACCGAAACCGTCCAATCCCGTTGTGGCTGGCTCACCCACCTTGCGAGCTCACATTTGGGATGGACACATGAAAAGGACCTATGAAAAACCGACACTGCGCAAATGCGGAAAATTGACCGCCCGTACGGCGCAGCTCGTGGTTTCCGGGGTGACGCAGATCGAATGATTTTCGGCTGAGTTCCAGGATTCAGCCGCCGGCGTTCGCATCACCGTCGGTGTCCGGCTCCTCTTCGGGCACCTCGCCCGGCTCGAACTCGTTGAAGCAGCCGAGCCCGCGCTTGAACCGGTCGATCAGCCAGGCCGCCGCCGGCTTTGGACTGCGATCGTTGCGGTGCATGGCAAACAGGGGCGAACTCACTTCCTTGTAGGGTTCGAGGTCGAGTTCCACCAGGCGGCCGCTGGCCAGGTCGTCGGCGATCAGCCAGCGCGGCAGCCCGCCCCAGCCGAGCCCCTCGCGCATCAGTATGTGCTTGGTGCGCATGTCGGTCAGTCGCCACGTGCGGTAGGCGAAGACGCCGTAATCGCGTCCCTTGGTGCGCTCGGACTGGTCGATCACGACAAGCTGCGTATGCTCGCGCACATCCTCGAGCGCCACCGGCTTCGGCAGCAGGGCCAGCGGATGATTGGGCGCTGCCGCCGGCACCAGCGACATGAAGCCGATGCGCACGAGATGCACGTCGACATCGCCTAGCAGGCCGCCAATGCCGAGATCGGCCTGTCCGCTGACGACAAGATCGGGGATGAGACCGAGCGTGCCGATATACAGGCGCAGCATCACGGTCGGAAACCGCGCCTCGAATGCCTTGAGCACCCGCACCAGCACGGGGGAAGGCAATGATACGTCCACCGCCAGCGCCACCTCGGCCTCCAGCCCGTGATGGTGCCCGTCGACGCGCGAGCGCATGCGCTGCAGCACGCCAATCATGCGCCGCGCGTCTTCCAGCATCGCCCGGCCGATCTCGGTCAGTTGCGGCTCGCGCGTGCCCTCGCGCTCGAAAAGCTTCAGCCCGAGCTGCGCCTCGAGATTGGCGATACCGTAGCTGATGACGGATTGCGCGCGGTTGAGCTTGCGGCCGGCTGCCGAGAAACTGCCGGTATCGGCAACGGCGACAAGGATTTGGAGCTGGTCGAGGGTCGGGTTGGGCTGCATCGTTGTATCTACTTTATGGATGGATCGTATCGAAAATATCCCAGTTTATCTGATTGGTCGATGCCCCATATATGGCGGGACAATTCATCCCACTGGAGAGACCCGCTATGTCCATTCTTCTCGTCACCTCGAGCCCGCGCGGCGCTGCCTCGCACTCGACCCGCATCGCCACCGAGTTCGCCCAGAAGCTTCTCGCCGCTGACCCGTCGAACACGCTGGTCGTGCGCGACCTCGTCGCCAACCCGCTGCCGCATATCGATGCCGACTATGCGACCGGCATCTACACGCCGGCCGATGCCCGCACCCCGCGCCAGGCCGAAGTGGTCGGCGTTTCCGATGTCGTGCTTGACGAGTTGTTCGCCGCCCACACGGTGATCCTGGCCACCGGCTTCATCAACTTCAACATCTCCTCGACGTTGAAGTCCTGGGTCGATCACGTCGCCCGCTCCGGCAAGAGCTTTGCCTATGGCGAGAACGGCCCCAAGGGTCTCGTCACCGGCAAGAAGGTCTACATCGTGCTGGCCTCCGGCGGCATCTATTCCGAAGGTGCGGCCGTGCAGTTCGATCACGCCGTCCCCTACCTGCGCAGCGTGCTCGGTTTTATCGGCATGACCGATGTCGACGTCATCCGCATCGAGGGCGTCTCCAAGGGACCTGACGCGGTGGATGCCGCGCTCGCCAAGGCTACGGCCACGGTCGATGCATTGGTTGCCGCCAGCCGTGATGTCGCGGCTGCAGCGTAAGACTCTCGGTCCATGGTTTGTCAAAGGCAGGCGTTCGCGCCTGCTTTTTTCGTTCTAGCCGATCAGATGCCTCAACAGGCTGGCCGAAGCGACCCCGATCAGCACGGTTGGCAGCATGGAAAGCCGTGTCGCGGCGACCAAGGTGATGGCCAATGCCGCGAGATCGGCGGGATTGCGCGACACGAAGGCCGGCGCGATGACAGAGATCAGCACGCAGCCGGGTGCTGCCTCCATCACTGCCGTGGCGCGGGGACTGAGCACGCGGTTGCGCAGCACGACATAGCCGCCGATCCGCGTCAGATAGGTGACGCCGGCCATCAGCACGATGGTGAGAAGGGTCGCTGCGTCGATCATGCATCACCCGCCATCAGCCAGGCCGCGGCCAGCCCCGACACCGCGCCCGCCGCGACATACCAGGCGCCGGGAACGAAGAGATAGACCAGCGCCGCGACGGCCAGGCTGACAAGCCAGGGCCGTGCCGCCGCGACGCCCTTCCACATGCCGCGCATCAGCACCAGGAAGACGGCCGGAAACGCCATGTCGAAACCGTAGGTCTCGACATGGCCCAGCATCGGGCCGAGCAAGGCGCCCAGCGTGGTGAAGGCTACCCAGGTCAGATACATCGCCAGCGCGGCACCCATGTAATAGCGCGGGCTGAAGGCCGGTGCGACACCGGCGGCGGCGCGCTGTTTGGCGTCGGCCAGGCCCAGCGCCCAGCTTTCGTCGCATAGGAAGAACAGCGCCGGAAACACCTTGCGCCGCGGCAGGTCGCGCAGGAACGGCGCGAGCGCCGCTCCCATCAACAGATGGCGGCTGTTGACCAGGAAGGTGATGGCGACGATGAGCAGGATGTGCGGCGGCGACGTCCACAGCTGGACCGCCGCGAATTCCGAGCCGCCGGCGAAGTTCAGCCCCGTCATCATGGACAACTCGACCGTGCTCAGCCCTTTCTGCACGGCCTGGGCGCCAAGCACCAGCGCATAGGGGATGGTGCCGAGCAGCACCGGCGCGCAGGATGCCACGCCACGGCGAAACTCCGATCCCGAACCATTGCCGACCGTCTCGACTGCCTGTGAAATGCTCATACCCTGCCATTGGGCGGCCCCACAGCCGCCTGCCCTGCGTTTGAAAATCCCGTGGTGTCAGGGGCAAAACATACCTACAGCTCTTCGCAATTTGCTTGCGGATATTGTTGTCTTTCGTCAGATTTTGGCATCCACTGTTACGAAGCCGCAGGAAAATGGAATTCAACGCCATGAAGCTCGACGACATCGACAAACGCATCCTGCGGGCTTTGCAGCGAGACGGCCGCATGCCCAACAATGATCTGGCCAACGAGGTCGGCCTGTCGCCCTCGCCTTGCCTGCGGCGCGTCAAGATCCTGGAGGAAGCCGGTATCATCGACCGCTATGTCGCCGTGATCAATCCGGCCAGCATCGGCAAGGGCCTCACCTTCTTCACCCGCATCTGGCTGAAGGCACAGGACGAGGACACGATCGAACATTTCGCCACCGAGGTCGCCAAGCTGCCGCAAGTGATGGAGTGCTATCTCATGCTCGGCGACTGCGACGCCATGGTGCGCGTCGTGGCCGCCGGCATCGATGACTACCGGCGCTTCCAGTCGGAGCATCTCAGCCGCATCAAGGGCGTGCAGAACGTCAAGACCGACGTACCGAGCCAGACGATCAAATACACATCGGAACTGCCGATCTAGGACAAGCCAGCGCAAATCCAAGGGTCTGTATCCGTCAAAGCCCTAACGTCCAGACTGGATAAAAAATGCAACCGGATTGTAGGATGGGCGCTGGTGCCGGCGTCCTTCGGACGCAAGGGCACGGCGAAGCTGGACCGTCCCACCACAAGACCGCGTTCCGGCATGGGAGAAAACCATGAACCATTCCTACCGTTGGGTCATCGTCGCGGCTGGCGCGCTGATGTCCTGTGTCGCCATCGGCACGATGTTTTCGCTGGCGATCTTTCTCGAACCCATGGCGCTCGATACCAATTGGTCGCGCGCGGGCATTTCGAGCGCCATGACACTCAATTTCCTGGTGATGGGCCTTGGCGGTTTCGCCTGGGGTGCCCTGTCCGACCGGTTCGGCGCCCGTATCGTCGTCACGATCGGCGCCGTGCTGCTCGGGCTGGCGTTGGTGCTGGCAAGCCGCGCCGGTTCGCTTCTCACCTTCCAGATCACCTATGGCGTGCTCGTCGGGCTCGCGGCCAGCGCCTTCTTCGCGCCGATGATCGCGCTGACGTCAGGCTGGTTCGACACCAATCGCGGACTGGCCGTATCGCTGGTCTCGGCCGGCATGGGCGTGGCGCCGATGACGATCTCGCCGCTCGCCCGCTGGCTGATCTCCGCCTACGAATGGCGTAGCGCCATGTTCGACATCGGCATCCTGGCCTGGGTGCTTCTGCTGCCCGCCGTGCTTCTGGTGCGCCAGCCGCCGAAGCCTGTCGCCTCGGGTGCCGCCGCATCACACGCCGCCGAAGGCGCCGGCCTCACGGTCGGCCAGGCGCTGCGCTCGCCGCAATTCATCGTGCTGGGGCTGACCTTCTTCGCCTGCTGCGCGGCCCATTCCGGCCCGATCTTCCACATGGTCAGCTACGCCATGCTGTGCGGCGTCGCCCCGATGGCCGCTGTCTCGATCTACAGTGTCGAGGGTCTGGCAGGCCTCGGCGGCAGGCTGCTCTACGGCGTGCTGGCCGACCGGCTCGGGGTGAAGCCGGTGCTGATCGCCGGGCTGGCGATCCAGGCGATCGTCATTGCCGCCTATCTCTCGATCAGCCAACTCGACCAGTTCTATTTGCTGGCCGTCATCTTCGGCGCCACCTATGGCGGCGTCATGCCGCTCTACGCGGTGCTGGCGCGCGAATATTTCGGCCAGCGCATCCTCGGCACCGTATTCGGCGCCGCCACCATGCTCTCCAGCCTCGGCATGGCGCTAGGGCCGCTTGCCGGCGGCATGATCTTCGACGCCTATGCCAGCTACCATTGGCTGTTCATCGGCTCGGCGCTTATCGGCCTGGGTGCCGCGGGCATAGCGATCGCCTTCCCGCCGCTGCCACGCAGGGCGTTGCAGACGGCATAGGCATCGCCGCACTGCAATCGTCGCCAGAGGGCAGACGGGCTTGACGGGCCAATGGCCGGTCAAGCCATGCTACCTCGCGGTCACGCCGACTTGAGAACCGTGAACGGCCGCTTTTGAATGGCCCGCTTGGTCTGGAAATTCGCGGCCGGAGCGGGACGGCCGACGTGAAAGCCCTGGACCTTGTCTATGCCGAACTGGCGCATGAGGACCATCTGCTCTTCGGTCTCCACCCCTTCGACCAGGATCTTGTGGCCGCGATTTCGGACCAGCGCGATGATGTCCTGCAGCATTGCCATGCCCTTGGGGGTGCCGCAGTCGTGAAGGAACGAGCGGTCGATCTTGACCGTATCGAAGTCGATGAGACGAAGCCATGAAAGGCCGGCGAATCCCGTCCCGAAATCATCGAGCCAGATCCTGATCCCGAGCAGCTTCAGGTCGCTGATGCAGCGCAGGATGTCGGAATGCATCTCCATCTCCAGCCCCTCGGTGATCTCGAAGGCCAGCCTGTTTCCGGTTACGCCGGTCTCGCCCAGAATGGTCGCGACCGACGTCGCGAAGCCAGGCGTCTTGAGCTGGATCGGCGAGACGTTGACGCTGACGACGCGCACGTGATCCTGCGCCAGGAGTTCGGCGCACACCGTCCTTATTGCCCAGCGCCCGAGCTCGAGGATGGCGCCGGTTCGTTCCGCGACGGGAATGAACAGGCTCGGCGGAACCAGGGTGCCGTCGAGCATCTTGAGGCGCATCAGCGCCTCCACGGCCTCGAACCCGCCCGACGCGACGTCCTGGATGGGTTGGTAGACGAGCGAAACGAGGTCCTGGCCAATGGCGATCTTCAGCAAGGCCGCCAGGTTCTCGCTCTCGTCGCTGCTCTGGGGATCGGTCGGATCGAACAGCCGGGCACAGTTTCGGCCGCTGGCTTTTGCAAGATAGAGCGCTCGATCGGCCTCGTGGATGATCTTCTCCAGCTTGGCGGCGGTCTGCTTCCTGGTGAACGCCGCGCCCACGCTCGCCGTCACGATCGAGATGCCATCCCGGCGCAACTCATGCGCGATCGCCAGGTTCTCGATCGTGCGGCAAATGGCTTCCGCCAGATCCGCGACCTCGCCCTTCTTGTCCATGCGGGCCAGGACGATGAATTCCTCGCCGCCATAACGGCCGATGGAGCCATCATGTTGCTTGATCAGGTCGCTGAGCGCATCGGCGACCTGGATCAGGCAACGGTCGCCTTCCTGATGGCCATAGCAATCGTTGAACTTCTTGAAGAAGTCGACATCGATGAGGATCGCCGCGAAACCGTGGCCAAGCTTTTGCCAGTCGTTCCAATAGTCGCGCAGTTTTTCGTCGATCGCGCGCCGGTTCTCCAGCCCGGTCAGCGGATCCGTCCGCGACAGCCTGAGCAGGGCCTTGCCGCGCTCGGTCGCCTCCTTGTGCTGGATCTTGGCTTCCAGCGCGTTCAGGAAGACGTTGTAGCGTTCTTCGTTCAGCTTCCAGTTCACATAGGACGTGAATGTGAAGCACGAAACGTAGAAGGTGCCGAAGACCATCTTGTATATCAGCGTAGCGGGTAAAAAGTAGTTCACCACATACAAGATGCACAAAATTATCGTCGACGTTATGATCGAGACCTTGAAGCGGAATGTGAAGAAGAGATTGGCACTCATCATGAAAATGGTGCCGAAGACCATATAATAGGCGACGCTTTCCTTGTTCGCGCCCATGGACGCGGGGCAAAGCCAGCCGATATAGCCAAAGATGATGGCCGCGGCGCAGGTTACGTCAAGCCAGTCGGTGGCGGCTCCCCTGCGAAGCTGTGCTTCCAGGACCAACAGTGCAGTCAGTCCGACAGCGAAGCGGGCCGTGATCGTAAGGGCGGCCACGTCGGGTATCAGCAGCAGATCCGATGCCGAAAACAAGACGTAGATGACGACGGCGATCCAGAGGCCTGGCCTGGCTTCCTTCCTTCGCTTCGCCTGGGCTTCCGTGCGGTAAAGGGTTCGAAGTTCGGCCGCCCCCAGCTCCTGACGCGGCGGTTCCGCATCCACCGCATCGGCCACTGCGGATGACGCGCGTTCGTTCACGACAAATCCCGACTGAAGGACATTTCGCGTTCCGAACTCTTTTCCAGCTTCTGCCCCCAACGCAGACCGACTCCTTGGCGCGACACGACTTGCCGCGCGATCAAATGCAATGACGCAGGACAAGTTTCCGTTAACTCGAACCCGGAATCCCGCCCTCAAAAACCCCAAAGAATTGATATGGTTAGCGGGAAATTAATCATATCGATAGAATGCAACGGAGCCGCCGTTGGCAAATCGAGTATTCTACGCAATAAGTTAACTGACTGTTAACTATGGAGCCTTGGTGTGCAAACTGTCTTCGACGGCCAGAGTCTGATTACTGCTGAAGCGATCGCCGGTGGTCTCCGTCGAGGAAAGCCCGAGCATCATGGCGAAGCGTTCGAAACCGCTCGCGCGGAGCTGGCGCTCATCCTCCACGCCACACAGCAACAGGTCGAGCAGCAAAAATTTCCCGCCGAGATCGTCCGCCGCCTGCTGTCGCTTCTCAACGCGCTGCGCGCCAAGGTCCATCCCGACGTTTGGCAGGCCTTGATACCGGTGGCGCAGAACCACCCGATCCAGAAGTACTTTCTGGAGGATCCGCTGACACATTGGTCCTTCACCAAGCCCAGGGGTTATTCCGGCGACGCGCAGTTGCTCGACTACATCTATTGCGACCCGCATGTTGCCGAGAGCGTCGCAAGCGCCTCGGAGGTCGGCAAGGCGCTTTACAGCCACACCCAGAACGTTCCGTCATGCGTCGCCGCACGCGAGCGCCGCGATCTGCTGACCCGCTATGTCGATGAAACCGCGGCCAGGAACGGGCCCGAAACGGAAGTCCTGGCGATCGCTGCCGGCCATCTGCGCGAGGCGAACCGTTCGGCCGCATTGGCCGAGGGCGGCCTCAAGCGCTGGGTCGCGCTCGACCAGGATCCCCAGAGCGTCGGACTGATCGCGCGCGACTTCCAGGGCACCGCGGTCGAGGCCATCGACGGCTCGGTGCGCACTGTGCTCACCAGAGGCCACAAGCTCGGCAAGTTCGACCTCATCTATGCCTCCGGCCTTTACGACTACCTCCAGCACAACGTCGCCGTGAAACTCACCAAGACCTGCCTGCAGATGCTGAAGCCGAACGGGACCTTCCTGTTCGCCAACTACGCCGAGGGCACTCCTGACGCCGGCTACCGGGAAACGTTCATGGACTGGGTGCTGCTGCTGCGGTCGGAGGTCGACATGTGGAACATCATCAACGCCAGCGTCGACCGCAACGCAGTCGACGCGCAGGTCTACTTCGGCGAGAACCGCAACGTGCTTTACGGCGTCATCCACAAGCGTGGATAATACCCGTCTGGATGCAACCCGGCTGACGTAAGACCTCGAGCGCTTCGACCGCGGTGCTCGAGGGTTTCGGTCCTCTTACGCGCACCCCAGGCTCGCTTCGGGAACGGCATGCCCTAGCCGAAAATCCGCTCGCCCTGTTCGTCGACGAGCTGGATGCCTTTCTTGATCGAGATGTCGACGGCGTCGTCCAGCCCGGCGAAACGGTCGGCGCGGATGAATTTGTGCTCCTTCACCACGCCGTCGACTTCCTTGGAGACGACGCCGCAGGTCTGGTACTGGCCATCAGCCTTGTAGGGCGTGGCGCTGATCGTGAAGCCCTTGTGCTCGACCTGCTTGGCGGGCGCGGCATTTCCAGGCTCGGCCGCTTCGCCGCCACCGCCGCCGCCGAAAAGACGCTTCAAAAAAGACATCGCTCAAATCTCCCTGTCGCCGGCGATCGCGGTTCGCGTGCGATTCACGACGTTGTCCCTCCAGCATGCGCGAATGTGCCGCCGCGTTCCAGTCCCCTGATGAAGACGGAGACCAGGAGCTCGATCTGCTGGCCGATCTCATCGGTCTGGCGGCGGTCGGACCTGGCCGCATAGCCGCTGGTGACGATGCCATGTACGCTTGACCAGAGGGTTCGCGCGGCGATCCGGCGCGTGTCCTCGTCGAGATCGAAGCCGCCATCGGCAAGCACGCTGGCGATGATCTCGAACAGCTGGTCGAGCCGCGCCTCGTAGACATCGGGCTCGGTCAGCGCCGGACGCCTCCTGTTGAAGGCAAGCAGCGCCGGCCAGCTGCCGGGATGCGCCTCGACGAAGCGAATATAGGCGCCTGCCAGTGCCATCAGCCGTTGGCGCACGTCGGTGATGCCACGCCTGGCAAGCTCGGCCATCGCCGCGGCGCCCGCGATCCCCAGCCGGTCGAGCAGGCGCATGTTGACGGCGCGGTGCACCCCGTCCAGATCGGAAAACAGGTTGTAGACCGAGCCGACCGAGATGCCCGCCTGTTCGGCAATGGTCCTGGCCTTCAGATTGTCCATGCCGCCCTCGTTGAGCAGCGCTTCGGCAATGGCCAGCACCCGCTCGCCCGTCTCTTCCTTGTCGAGTGCCATGCTTTTCCTTCTGAATGAGCGCGCCTTGCGAATGACCTGCTGTTTTCGACCCGACGCCGCTTCGTTTACCACATCCAGGGTATCGTGAACAGCGTTCAAAAAGGTCTTGAACGAGGTTCATTCCTGCTATCGGCTACTGGGCCATGGGCATCCTGCTGCTCACCGGCAGCCTCGTGAACCTGGTCAAGTACCGCACCGACGAGCGCATCTCCGCCGAGACCACCGCCAAGATCGAGAAGGCGCGCAACGAGAAGCTGATCAGTGAATATGTCGGCAAGGAATGATGCCGACCTGCCCTGACGAGAAAACCCCGGATCTCCCCGGGCTTTTATATTGAGCTTTCGCGCTTCAGGAGACGCGCCGCAACATGGGTTTAGCGATGTGTCAGCGCTTCCAGCGCTTCGGCGGCGGCTTCCAGAATGGCGATCGCCTCGGCCTGCTTTTCGGCCGGGGCATCGACGATCTCGCCGAGTGCCGCGCGCAGCCGGTGGCGGATGGCGCGGAATTCGTCGCGCGTTTCGGAGCGCTCGCCACGGCCACCGCGGCCGCCGCGACGGTCCTCGCCGTCGTCGTTCCAGCCGAACCAGTCGCGGGCCTTGGCCATCTTGCGGCCGAACCGCTCGAGATGATCGAGCACGCCGTCGATCATCTCGCGATTGTCGGCCAGATGCGCCTGCCCGGCCTCGGTGATCGAGAACACCTTCTTGTTGCCTTCGCTCGAGGACACGGCATAGCCGGCCTCTTCCAGGAAGGTCAGCGTCGGGTAGACCACGCCCGGGCTCGGGGTGTAGATGCCGCTGGTGCGCTCTTCCAGCGCCTTGATGATGTCGTAGCCGTGACGCGGCGCCTCGGCCAGCAGCGACAGCGTGATCAGCTTGAGGTCGCCGTCGGCCAGCATGCGCCCGGCGCGAAAGAAGTCCCCCGGGCCGCCGCGACCGCCGCCGCCCCTGCCCCCGAACGGGCCGAAGCCGCCGCCCCCCCTGCCACCGAACTTGCCGGCCATATGCATGAACATGCGCTCGCCGAAATGATGACGGTCGGAATGATTGTGCCCAAAATTGTGCTTGTGCATTGATTGCTCCTTGAGTTCTATCTCACGATATATCTTAATTAGGCACACCCCATCGATGAGTCAAGATATATCTTACGATGTATCTTATCCAGCGGTGGCGTCCACGCGTCAGGCGCGGCAGGAATGGATGGTGTGTGAGTGGGCTACCAGCGCCCCTTGCGCCGATTCCAGCCGTAGAGCAGATCGGCGAAGCGATCGTAGGCAATGCGGGTCGGCGGCAGCATGAGCCGATTGCCGAACAGGCGCGCCAGCCATCCCTCGCCAGGCGTCATCAGCCAGACCGCGATGGCCACGTCTGCACCGACCAGCAGCCTGCCCTGGGCGTCGGTCGCATGCAGCCGGCGGCGGATGTCCTCCAGCGAGACGCCATGCGACGACAGCGCATCCGGCTCGAGGTTGATGTCGCGGAATTCGATCCGACCGGCCTTGACCGCCTCGACCAGCCGCCGCTTCTGCCGGCCGATGCCGGCATCGCAGACGGGGCAGCGCGTGTTGTACCAGACGGTCAGCACGGGCCTGGACATGTGTCAGCCGTGATCGTGCCGGTGGTGCAGATCGGGATAATGCGGATGCTTGTGGCGCAGCGGCGCATGCCGGTGCAAGTGCGAATGCGGCTCCGTCACCGGCCCGTCATGATGATGCTGGTGGTGCTCGTCATGCACATGGCTGTGCTCATGCTCCAGCGCCTCGTGCTCATGCTCGTGATCGTGGCGTTCCGACAGATGCAACCAGAGCCCGACGCCCATCAGCAACCCTGCAATCGCCAGCTTCAGCGTCACGGCATCGCCGAGCATGACGATGGCCAGCAAGGCACCGATGAACGGCGCCAGCGAATAATAGGCTCCGGTGCGCGCCGTTCCGAGATGGCGCAACGCAAGGATGAACATCACCAGGCTGACGCCGATGCCGAAGAAACCGACAGCCGCCGCCGAGGCGACAATCGGCGCGGCGGGAAGCGAGGCGCCGCCGATCAATGCCAGGCCGACATTGACGGTACCGGCCACGAGCCCCTTCAGCATGGCGATCACCACCGGGTCTGTGGCCGATATCCGGCGCGTGAAATTGTTGTCCAGTCCCCATGCCAGGCACGCCCCCGCGACCAGCAACGCGCCAAGGTTGAAAGTGACGCCATTACCTTGCCACGAAAGCAAAACAGCGCCAGTGAGAATGGCAAAGGCACCGAAAAGCAGGTGCCGGTCGACATTTTCGCGATAGACGAGCCAGGCGATCGCCATCGTTGCCAGCCCTTCGAGGTTGAGCAGCAATGCAGAACTGGATGCCGTGTTGAGGATGAGGCCGAACATCAGCAGGACCGGTCCAACAATGCCGCCCATGCCGATGGCCAGTGCAAGCCATGGAATATCCTCGGCGGCCAGTCGCGCCTCGCCGGCATTGGCTTGCCGGTCGCGCAACAGGCGATAGAGGGCAAGGCCAAGGCCCGCGCCGAGATATAGCAGGCCCGCAAGCATGAACGGATTGACGCTGTCGAGCAGCAGCTTGGACAGGGGCGGCGTCGCGCCGAACAAGACGGCTGAGCCGAGGGCAAGCGGTACGCCGGGCCAAAGATGCGAATGGGAATGGGTCATGGCTCACCCTATCATGGTGGCACGCCATGTCATCGACCACACCGCCAGGCACGGTTTGCGAGATCGCCCAAGGGAAGTCCGCGCCTCAGTTCCGATGCATGACGGCCCGACGCGTCTGTTGTCGCGAAACAGCGCCCACTCTTCACAGAGGCGCCCGTTGGGCAGGTGGCAAAACCCGTTGCCGGGCCTTGTCCTTCTTGATTGTCAGGCGTCCGCCAATCGCCGCGCAATGGACCGATGCGGGATTGACCGTGCCGACCTGTTTGCGCTAGGCGGATACCGTCATCCAAGCGACGAGATGATCTCGCGGTAAGCGAGCTCCGGGAAAGCCTTCATCGTCTGCGACCTGATATTGCCGCCCGCGGCCAGCATCAGCGCGAAACGCGCCAGCACCGCATCGTCGGGCGCCTCGAGCACCGCCACCATATCGAATTCGCCCATGGTCAGGTAGAACGACTTGAACGATCCTCCCATCTCGCCCAGTTGCTTCCTGGCGGCGTCGAGGCGCTTGGGCGAGTCGCGCACGTTCTTGGCGCCGTGCTCGGTCCAGTTCATCAGCATGATGTAGGTCGTCATGGTAGGCCTCTCTCCGGGGCCACGGAGCACGGCACTCAGGCCATGGGCTTGTCGACACGGCCTCGGCCGGGGCTGGCTTCCGGGGTTGTCGCCCGAAAATGCATCCGACGCCGGAGTATCCTCCCACTGCCGACATCCTGCAAGCGCTACCGCGCGGGAACCCAATGCCGAGTGAGCGCGACCTCCCGCCAGCCGACACAACAAAGGCGCTGGCAGGCATCAACCGCAAATCAGCCGGCGGCGTTCAGGTAAAGCCGGTTTAAAAACCCGCCGGATTGCGGCAATCTCCGTCGTGGCCCCCAGGCCGGCAATACCCCATCCGGGGCCAATCCAGCCGCAGGAGAGCTTCATGCGCGAGACATCAGAGCTGCCGCCGGAACAGATCGAAATTCCCGCCGCCTGGATCGGCGAGGACATGGCGAAGCATCCTGAAAAATGGCTGGTCGACCTGGAGCCAGAGGACGTCGCGGAGTTGGAAGCTGCCGCAACCGGCTTTCTCGCCGGCTCGCACGATATCGGCAGTCTGACCAAGGCTGATTTCCCCTTGCCCCGGCTTGCCGGCCACCTTGGCGCGCTTCGCGAAAAACTGATTGCCGGAATTGGCTTCGAGGTGCTGCGCGGTCTCCCGGTCGAGAGATATTCCACCGAGATGGCGGCAACGATCTTCCGCGGGGTTGGCGCCCATCTGGGAAGCGCTCGGTCCCAGAATGCCCAGGGCCATATACTCGGCCATGTCCGCGACATCGGCGCCGACGCCAAGGACCCCAGGACACGCATCTACCAGACGTCGGAACGCCAGACATTTCACACCGATTCCGCCGATGTCGTCGGCCTGCTCTGCCTGCGCGATGCCATGCAGGGCGGCGAGTCCCTGCTGGTGAGCACGGTGACGATCTACAACGAGATGCGCAAGAGACGGCCCGATCTGGTCCGCCTGCTGTTCGATCCGATTGCCACCGACCGGCGTGGCGAGATCCCGGAAGGCGAAAAGCCCTACTTCGAAATCCCGGTGCTCAACTGGCATGCCGGACTGCTGACCGGCATCTATCAGCGTCAGTACATCGACAGCGCGCAGCGCTTCCCCGATGCCATGCGCCTCACTCCAGCCCATGTCGAGGCGCTGGATCTTTTCGACAGCCTTGCCAATGATGTCAGGCTGAACCTGTCGATGCGGCTCCGGCCTGGCGACATGCAGTTCGTCTACAATCATTCGCTGCTTCACGACCGCATGGGCTTTCGCGATTGGCCGGATCCCGACAAGCGGCGCCATATGCTGCGCCTGTGGCTGTCGGTCCCCGGCGACCGTCCGCTGCCGGACTGCTTCCGGCAGCGCTATGGCTCGATAGAGATCGGCAACCGGGGCGGCATCACCGTCAAGGGCGCGCGGCTGAACGTGCCGTTGCTTTGACGCCCGAGACGAAAAAGGGCGCCGATCGGCGCCCTTAACTGTTCGCGACAAAAATGAACTCAGCTATCGAGGAAGCTGCGCAGCTTGCGCGAGCGGCTCGGGTGCTTGAGCTTGCGCAGCGCCTTGGCTTCGATCTGGCGGATACGCTCGCGGGTGACCGAGAACTGCTGGCCGACCTCTTCCAGCGTGTGGTCGGTGTTCATGCCGATGCCGAAGCGCATGCGCAACACGCGCTCCTCGCGCGGGGTGAGCGAAGCCAGAACGCGCGTGGTGGTCTCGCGCAGATTGGCCTGGATCGCCGCGTCGATCGGCAGGATCGCCATCTTGTCCTCGATGAAATCGCCCAGATGTGAATCCTCCTCGTCGCCCACAGGCGTTTCGAGCGAGATCGGCTCCTTGGCGATCTTCAAGACCTTGCGCACTTTTTCGAGCGGCATGGCGAGCTTCTCGGCCAGTTCCTCCGGCGTCGGCTCGCGGCCGATCTCGTGCAACATCTGGCGCGAGGTGCGCACGATCTTGTTGATCGTCTCGATCATGTGCACCGGAATGCGGATGGTGCGCGCCTGGTCGGCGATCGAACGCGTGATCGCCTGCCTGATCCACCATGTCGCGTAGGTCGAGAACTTGTAGCCGCGGCGGTACTCGAATTTGTCGACGGCCTTCATCAGGCCGATATTGCCTTCCTGGATCAGGTCGAGGAACTGCAGGCCACGATTGGTGTATTTCTTGGCGATGGAGATGACGAGGCGCAGATTGGCCTCGACCATTTCCTTCTTGGCGATCGCGGCTTCGCGCTCGCCCTTCTGCACCTGGTTGACGATCTTTCGGAATTCCAGGATCGAAATGGCCGTTTCCGTGGCCAGATTCTGGATCTCGGCGCGCAAATCCTTGATCGCGTCCTTCTCGTTCTTGGTGAATTCCTTCCAGCCGCGCGAGGTCAGGTTGGCGATCGAACGCGTCCAGTTGGGGTCGAGTTCCGAGCCCTGATATTCCTTCAGGAATTCCTCGCGGCGCACGCCATAGCTTTCGGCCAGGCGCAACAGCTTGCCCTCGTTCTGCACCAGCCGCTTGTTGATGTCGTAGAGCTGCTCGACCAGCGCCTCGATGCGCGCCGTGTTGAGCGACAGCGACTTCACCGCCTTGATCAGCTGGTCCTTCAGCTCCTTCAGCCGGCGGTCCTGGCTGGGCGACAGCGTGCCGGCGGCGGCCAGACGGTTCTCGACCTGCTGGTCCTGCAGCTTCCTGAGCTTCTTGTAGGTGTCGGCGATGACGTCGAGCGTCTCCATCACCTGCGGGCGGAGTTCCGCTTCCATCGCCGCCAGCGACAGGCTCGCCTCGTCCTCGTCTTCCTCGTCGTCATCGCCGATGCCGCGCGTGTCGGCGCCGACATTGGTGATGTCGTCTTCGTCGTCGCGTCCGCGACGCGACTTTTCCTCGACCTTGGGTGCTTCCTCGATGCGTTCGACCACCGGCGCCTGCTTGGCTTCGGGGCCGGCATAGGTGGCTTCGAGGTCGATGATCTCGCGCAGCAGGATCTTGGATTCGTTGAGCTCGTCGCGCCAGATGATGATGGCCTGGAAGGTCAGCGGGCTTTCGCACAGGCCCGCAATCATCGTCTCACGGCCGGCCTCGATGCGCTTGGCAATGGCGATTTCGCCTTCGCGCGACAGAAGCTCGACCGAGCCCATCTCGCGCAAATACATGCGCACCGGATCGTCGGTGCGGTCGGTCGGCTCTTTCTTGGTGGTGGTGGCGGCGACCGCGGTGCCGGTCTGCTCGGCCAGCTCGTTGGCGTCTTCCTCGGCATCGGCGGCGGTGTCGCCGGCCTCGGCCTCTTCGCCCTGTTCGTCATCCTCGACGACGTTGATGCCCATGTCGGACAGCATCGCCATCGTGTCCTCGATCTGCTCGGAGGTCACTTCCTCGGAAGGCAGCACCGAATTCAGCTCGTCCATGGTGACATAGCCGCGCTTCTTGGCGGCCTTGATCATCTTCTTGACAGCATCATCGGAAAGGTCGAGCAGAGGCCCATCGGTGGCGCCTTCGCGTTCGGTCTCGACCTCTTCCTTTTCCTTTGTCGCCATAGTCTTTATCTTCTCCTAGCGGCCGGCCATCGGGGCCGCGTAAGCTGTCGGACCAGTCAAATCGGATACGCCCGTTTTTCTAAACGCGCCTTACCCGGCCCACAAACTGCATCCACTCTTTTGTTTGGTGCATGCCGTTGCCCCAAAACCGGGTTTCACTCTTGGGCGGCATACATTAAGTCCAGATTAACCCTGATATCTGTGGCAGGCGGGCCGCCTGTCCAGTGACCAAGTACCTTGCATCGCTTGTTTCCCGTCGACGCGGGTGCGGGTTAACGTTTCGAATCGTCCTGATTCCGTCATTCTGTCCGAAGGTCAAGCGCCTCTGGCATGATTCGCATGAAAAAAGCGAATCAATTACCCGACTTAGCGCACCGCGCCCCCAAGGGAAGCGCGGCCGCGCCTTCATTCCTGCACTCAGCTGCACTTAGGCTCGCCCAGCCCTGCCCGACGAAACGCCAAATCCTTCGATCAGCGCTTCCGTCGCTTGTACATCCTGAAACTGCGCCTGAATTTCGATCAGATGGCGGAAATTTTCGTCCGAAGGATCCGCCTCGAGCGCCGCTTCCGCCTGTTTCAGTTCCTTATGTAAGGTGCGCGCGCTGCGCTGCAAGTGCAACGCCTGGTTCAGGGCGTCGCGGGCGTCCTCGAGCGCCGCCGTCTCCAGCGCCGGCCATTGCCGCGCCCGCTTGATCAGGCCGACGGCGCGCTCCCAGATCTCGGCGCAGCCGGCCCGCTCGATCGTCGCCACCACGGCGTGGCGGTCGTTGGCCATGTCATGCGCCATAGCATCGAGGATGGCGGCATGCAGCCGAGTCAGATCGGAATTGGCCAGATCGAGGAACTCGACATGAGCGAAGTTCTCGTCGATCAGCGCCGGATGGTTGATCAAGGCGACGATGATCGTCGCCTCGCGCACCGACATCCCTTCGCTGCCGCGCTTGACCAGCGCCGACTGGCCGAGGCTTTCGGTGATCGCCATGCGGCCGCCACCCGGCTTGGCGAATTGGCCACCGGGTGCGGTTGCCTTGCCCTGCCCCGGTTTCCAGTCCTGGCGGCCTTGGCGCGCATTGCGCTGGGAGCCGAAGAAGCTCAGCACCCGCTCGCGCATTTCCTGCTGGTAGTGGTAGCGCGTGCTTTCGTCGCGGATGCGGCTGCTGAGTTCCCGCAGCGTCTGTCCCAATTCCGCCCGCCGCTCCGGCGTGTCGAAGACGCCGCCCGCCGTCTCCCGCATCCACAGGAGGTCGACCAGCGGCCGCGCATCGGCCAGCACGGCGCGGAAGGCATCCGGCCCCTCGGCCTTGACCAGGTCGTCGGGATCCTTGCCTTCCGGCAGCAGCGCGAAGCGCGCCGAGCGTCCGGCCTGTACCGACGGAAGCGCCATGTCGGCGGCCCGCCACGCCGCCTTCAGCCCGGCCTTGTCGCCGTCGAAGCACAGCATCGGCTCCGGCGCCATGCGCCACAACAATTCGAGCTGGTTTTCGGTAAGCGCGGTGCCGAGCGGCGCCACGACATTCTCGAAGCCGGCCTGCGCCAACGCGATCACGTCCATGTAGCCCTCGACGGCGATGACCGTACCGCCTTTCGCCAATGCCTTGCGGGCGCGGGCGAAATTGTAGAGGACATTGCCCTTGTGGAAGAGCTCGGTGTCGGGCGAGTTCATGTATTTGGCGAGCGCGTCGGGCGCCAGCGCGCGACCGCCGAAGGCGATGATCTTGCCGCGCGAATCCGGGATCGGAAACATGATGCGGTCGCGGAACCAGTCATACGAGACCGGGATATCGTCGCCATGGCGCACCAGCCCGCAGGCCTCGATATCGGCCTTCGGCACGCCCTTGGCCGCCAGATGTTCCTTCAGCGCATTGCGGCTGTCGGGCGCGAAGCCGAGCCGGAACGACTGCTGCGTCGCCGGCGTCAGCCCACGGTCGCGCAGATAGGCGCGGGCTTTGGCGCCTTCAGGCCCTTGCAGGCGCTCCTGGAAGAAGACGGTCGCCATTTCCATGACGTCGGTCAGGCTGGCGCGTTCCTTCTCGCGCCGCTCTTCCTGCGCATCGCGAACCGGCATCGGCACGCCGGCCATGTCGGCGATCTTCTCGACGGCCTCGGGAAAGCTCAATCCCTCGAGTTCGGTGAGGAACTTGAAATGGTCGCCCGAGACCGAGCAGCCGAAACAGTGGTAACGCCCCTTCTTGTCCTCGCAGTGGAAAGACGGGCTCTTTTCGCCATGAAACGGGCAGCACGCCCAATAATCGCCACGCGAGGCATTGGTCTTCTTGCGATCCCACGCGACGCGCTGGCCGATAACCGATGAAATCGGCACGCGGTCGCGGATCTCGTCGAGAAAGGCGGGCGGAAAGCGCATTGAGGGAACTCGTTTCCCCACCATATAATCATGCCCGCGATTTCAGACGACCCCTAATGCGGACGATGCCCGGTTTCCACAGGCCAGATAGAAAGGCGGCCATTGCGGACCGCCTTTCTTTGTCAGTCCGGCACCAGTCGGAACTTACTGCGCGGCAAGCGCGCCGAAGATGACGCCGGAGAGGATGCCGACCAGCACATAGTCGTTGCCGACGCGGATCCATTCCTGGCCGCGGCCGGGACGGTGCAGGCCATAGCGGCCATAGTCGCGGATCGGCCGGTGCTGCCTCCAGCCGGAATATTTCTGGCCATTGCGCCAGTTGTTCCGCTTCACCACGACCTTCTTCTTGAAGACACGCTTTTTCATATCCCGGTGGTCGCCGGGCCTCTGCCAGTCGACCTTGGTGTAGTTCGACTGCGGCGCGACCGGAGCATTCATCGGCGCTGCCTGGCCGGTGAGTGAGGTGGCGGCCAGCATCGAGAAAGCCAGAGCGGAAAGAACAATGCGTTTCATGGGAAGTCTCCTTGGTTGTCGATGCCAGAGGAATAGCGGCCAGGGAATGAACCGAAACTGAACGTCAGCATTACAATTGTGTAATGAATCTCGCTGTTTAGTCCGAATATTTGAACATAAGCGCAAGGAGCGGCGCCAACACCCTCCCAGGTCCGGCCGACCCACGGCTCAAGCCCGTGCAACCATTTGCGGGCCCGTCCATTTTCCGACACCGGCCGTCGCCTCGCGGCGAGCCCTTGAAATCGACAAATTTTTATTATCCGGCTAAAATATTCCGACTATATTCCAAGGCTGCCATGACCATGATTCGTACCCTCGCTTTGACCACCGGTCGCCATGCTGCCCGCCGCGCGCGCCATGCCGCCGTGCAGGCGCCGCGATGAGCGGCTCGGTCGTCCTTCTGCATCTGGCCGGCGCGGTGGCGCTGATGCTGTTTGCCACCCGCATGGTCAAGACCGGCGTCGAACGGGCCTATGGCGACGTGCTGCGTCATCGCCTGCGCGCCACCATGCGCAATCCGATCATGGCGGTGCTGGCCGGCACCGGCCTTGCGATCGCGCTGCAAAGCTCCACCGCCGTCACCTTGCTGGTCGGCTCCTTCGCCGGTTCAGGCATCGTCTCGGGCGCCGCCGGTCAGTTGGCCGTGCGTGGCGCCGAGATCGGCTCGGCTCTGGTGGTCAAGCTTCTGACCTTCGACCTCACGCTGCTGGTGCCGCTCTGCCTGATTGCCGGCACGGTGATGTTCATGGCCACGGAGCGGCGCGACTGGCGCCAGACCGGCCGCATCCTGGTCGGCATCGGTCTCCTGATCCTGTCCCTCGAAATGATCGGCCAGGCGTCCGAGCCGCTGCGCAACAGCCAGCTGCTGCCGGTCATCCTCAATTACTTCTCCACCGATTCCATCACCGCGTACCTGCTGGCGGCAATGATCACCTGGCTGTTCCAGTCGAGCATCGCGGCGGTGCTGTTGATGGCGACGCTGGCCGGCCGTGGCTTGATCAGCCCTGAACTCGGCCTTGTCCTCATCCTCGGCGTCAATCTCGGTTCGTCGCTGATCGCGCCGATGCTGACACGCTCGGCCAGTCCCGAAGTGCGTGTCGTGCCGGTCGGCAACCTCTTGATGCGCGGGCTGGGTTCGCTGGTCATGCTGATCCTGTTCATGATCTTCCGGCCGCATGTTGCCTTCCTCGGCCCGACGGCGGCCGATCAGATCGTCAACGCCCATATCCTGTTCAACGTGGTCATCCTGCTCGCCGGCCTGCCGCTGGCCGGTCTGGTCTACCGAGCCTCCGAAAGGATCGTGGCGCTCGGCGCCAAGCCGACGCCGGCCGCTGCGCTCGACGTCGTCGAACTGTCGGCGCTCAACGAAAGCGCGATCGATGTGCCGAGCCAGGCCCTGGCCAACGCCACACGCGAGGTGGTGCGTGTCTGCGAGACGGTCGAGATCATGCTCAAGCGCATCATCGAACTCTATGAGGACGCCGACTCGGACAAGATCAAGGCGCTGGCGGCCCTCGACGACCGTGTCGACCGCAGGCACGCGGCCATAAAGCTCTACCTCGCCAAAGTCACCAGGAATCCGATGACCGAAGACGAGGCGCTGCGCTGCCAGGAGCTGATCGGCGCCTGCGTCAAGCTCGAGCAGGTCGGCGACATCATCGTGCGCAACATGCTGGTGCATGTGAAGAAGAAATTCGACCGCGGGCTGGAATTCACCGACGAAGGCTGGAGCGAATTGTGCGCCTTCCATGGCTCGGTGTTGGCCAATGCCCGGCTCGCCTTCAACGTCCTGGTCTCGCGCGATCCCGAAACCGCGCGCCAGCTCGTGCTGGAAAAGGACCGGCTGCGCGACCGCGAGAAGGAAACCAGCGCCAGCCATTTTATGCGCCTGCGCGAAGGCACCGCCAAAAGCGTCGAAACCAGCTCGATCCACCTCGACACCATCCGCGACCTGAAGCAGATCAACTCGCTGCTGGCCTCGATGGCCTACCCGGTTCTGGAAGAGCGCGGCCTGCTCACGGGATCAAGGCTGAAGGCGAGCTGACCGGCGGAAGCTTCCTGCAATCGCACCGATTTGGAACACGCTTCCATCATTCGGGAAAGAACGCCAAATTTAGCCTTTGCTTATCCAGCCATCCGTCGGCTAAGCATCCGTTTCCACCGGGAGGAAATCGATGGATACCCATTCGCGCAGTTTCGCCAAGGCGCTTTCCTGGCGCGTGACCGGCACCATCGATACGATGATCATCTCGCTGGTGGTGACCGGAAGCATCAAGCTTGCGGCCGCCATCGGGGTGACGGAGGTCTTCACCAAGTCGCTGCTCTACTATTTTCATGAACGGGCATGGCTGAAGATTCCTTACGGACGCAAGTCCGTGACCTGATGGGCTTGCGATCGATCGGCCCCGTCAAGAAAACCTAAACCGGCGACAAAAATTTCTGGATTGCCTGCTACGGCCATCCATGGTTTGAGCCTGCATTCGGGGGTTCCTTTTCATGTCGCTGCCGCTCATCGCCCTGTTCATCGCCGCCTTCGCTTTCGGCACCACCGAATTCGTCATCGCCGGCGTGCTGCCGCAGGTGGCGCAGGGGCTAGGCGTTTCGGTTCCTTCCGCCGGCTACCTCGTCTCCGGCTATGCCTGCGGCATCGCCATCGGCGGGCCGCTACTGGCGCTCGCCACCAAGGGCCTGTCGCGCAAGACCTTGCTGCTTGGCCTCGCCGTCGTCTTCACCCTCGGCCAGGCGGCCTGCGCGCTGGCACCCGACTTCACCTCGATGCTGTTGCTGCGCATTGCCGTGGCTGTCGCGCATGGCGCTTATTTCGGCGTCGCCATGGTGGTCGCCGTCGGCCTTGTGCGCGAGGATCAGCGCGGCATGGCGGTCGCCGTCATCCTGTCGGGTCTCACCGTCTCCAACGTCATCGGCGTGCCGGCCGGCACCGCCATCGGCAACATCTGGGGATGGCGCGCGACTTTCTGGGTGATGTGCGCGCTGGGCGTGGCGGCAACGCTCGCCATGGCGGCCTTGCTGCCGCGCACCACCGGATATCAGGCCAAGGCGGTGAGCCTTGCCAGCGAAGTCCGCGTCCTGGCGCGCCAGCAGGTCTGGACTTCGCTGATCCTGATGCTGATGCTGATGCTCGGCCAGTTCTGCCTGTTCACCTACATCACCCCGACGCTGCTGGAGGTCACCGGACTCGATGAAAACCTGGTGCCCTGGGTGCTGCTGCTCAACGGCGTCGGCGCCACGCTTGGCGTCTTCCTGGGCGGCAAACTGTCCGACTGGAAACTGATGCCGTCGCTGATAGCCATGCTTGCCCTGCAGGCGGTGACGCTGGCCATCATCTATGCCGTCAGCCCCTATCCCGTGCCGATGGTCGTCGCGATCATCGTCTGGGGCGGCCTCAACTTCGCCATCGGCACGCCGATCCAGACCCGCATCCTGGCCTGGACGGCCGACGCCTCCAACCTCGCCGCCTCGCTCATCCCGTCCGGCTTCAATATCGGCATCGCGCTGGCCGCATCGCTGGGTGCCGCCATGCTCAATGCCGGCTACGGCTATCGCAGCCTGTCGCTTGTTGGCGCCTTTGCGATGCTCGTCGCCGTCATTGTGGCTGTCATCTCCCATCTTTGGGAACGGCGCAGCGACATCGGCCCGCCGGTACCGGCGGCCGCCGAATAAGATGGCAAGGACTGTCGCCGATTTCGGCCTGACCTGCGGCACCTTGCAGGCGGGCACGCAAAACGCGATCACCGACGTGCCTGGCGTGCGCGTCGGTCACTGCACGCTGCGCGACGGCGACATCAACACCGGCGTGACCGCGATCCTGCCGCATGGCGGAAACCTGTTCCGCACCAAGGTGATGGCGGCAAGCCATGTCATCAACGGCTTCGGCAAGACCGTCGGGCTGATGCAGGTCAAGGAACTCGGCACCATCGAGACGCCTATTCTCTTGACCAACACGCTCTCGGTCGGCACCTGCGCCACGGCGCTGATCCGTGACGCCATCCGCCAGAACCTCGATATCGGCCGCGCCACCGGAACGGTCAATCCGGTGGTCGGTGAATGCAATGACGGTCCGTTGAACGACATCCAGGCCATGGCGATATCAGAGCAGCATGCCCTTGCCGCGCTGGCGGATGCCCGAGAAGGCGCGTTCGAACAGGGCAATGTCGGCGCCGGAACGGGAATGAGCTGCTTCGGCTTCAAGGGCGGCGTCGGCTCGGCCTCCAGGAAAATCGCGCTTGCCGGCGGACATCATCTTGGCGTTCTCGTCCTGTCGAATTTCGGCAGGGCCGGCGACCTCGTCCTGCCCGATGGGCGCCGGCCCGACCCCAGGCGGGAGGCCGAGGCCGAACGCGGCTCGATCATCGTCGTTCTGGCGACCGATGTGCCGCTCGAACACCGCCAGCTCGAGCGCCTGGCACGCCGCGCCGGCGCCGGCATCGCCAGGCTCGGCTCCTTCTGGGGCAATGGCAGCGGGGACATCGCCATCGCCTTCAGCACCGGCAACCCGGTCGACCACGATGAAAACCGCGATCTGGTGCCGCTGCTCGCGCTCAACGAAGCACGCATCGACATTCTCTTCCGGGCGGCGGCGGAGGCGACGCAAGAGGCGGTGCTGAACTCCATGCTGTCCGCCGAGGCATTCACCGGCAGGGCCGGCACGCATCGCGCATCGCTCGCCGACTGGCTGCGCGACCAGCCCGAAAGGCGATAGGCGCAGAACGCCATCAGATGGCCGCAGGCGCGGAGTTTCCAAACGGTCTCTTACAAATCGATCCGGAACCGCAGGCTCTCCACCCCGCCATAGGCAGCGTCCTCGAAGAAGCGCTCGACGAGTTTGCCGCCATTGGCCAGGATCACCTTGTGCGAGGCCGGATTGCCCGGCTTGGCGGTGATCTCGACATGGGGAAGGCCTACCGCCCTCGCCTCGTCCAGCATCAGCCGCAACGCTTCGGTGGCGTAGCCGCGCTCCCGCTTCCAGGGCACGACGGCGTAGCCGATGTGACCAAGCACGTGCGAAGGCAGTTCCGGCGTGCCCTTCTGCCAGCGAAAGCCGATCGAGCCCGCCGCCTCGCCGTCCCAGATCCAGCGGCGGAAGCCCGGCAGGCGTGGCACCTGTGTCCCGTCGGGCAAGGCGACGGGCGGCCCCTTTGCCTCGGGATCGTCGAGGCTGGCCAGGAACGCCGCCTGGTCTTCCTCTATTGCCGCAAGCTGCTCGCGCGTCGCGTCCAGGAGCCGCACATTGTCCGGCGACCAGCCGCGTTCGAGCGCCGCCTTGTAGCTCGGCAGATGTTCAAGCGCCGGTTTGACGATCTCGACCATGATCGATGCCTCCTGAAAACGCGGCAGGCATAGCCTTGGACAGCAGTGTGCTCAAGCCGCCTGGAAATGGATCTCACCCTTGTTCAGGAAGCAGGTCTTGCTGAACAGCGAAAGGTCGAGCGGATTGGGCAGCCTGATATCGCCGATATCGGGGACCGGTTTTTTCGACAATTCGTACGAACGGTCGATCTGCGCGGTGAAGACCAGGATAAGTCCCCTGTCGCGCGCGAATGATCGCAGCCTGCGTATCTGGATCGTCAGATCCGGATTTTCCCGCTTCTGGTCGAGCAATTGCAGGTAGTCGATCACCACCAGCGTGCCGGCCCCGGCCGAGGCCAGCCGCGCCACCATGTAGTCGGCCGAGATGGCATCGGAACTGTCGAATTCGAACCGACCCTCGAATTGCCGTGGCTCGACCCCGATCGCGCGGAAGCGGTCGAGAATGTCCGGCTGCGTATATTCCAGCGTGAAGAACACGCTGCGCCGGCCGCGCCTCATGGCTTCGACCGCCAGTTCCAGGCTCATCAGCGTCTTGCCGTGGCCCGGCCGCGCGCCGACCAGCAAGAGGTCGCCGGGCGCCAGTTGTGCAAACAATCTGCCTGCGGGCCCAGTTTCCGCGGCCTTCGCCGCAAGCAGGCTCCAGCTCGCAAAACCTTCTTGTGCCGCAATACGGTCGAGCGCCTGGTGGAGCGGTATTTTCACCTCGCGGGACAACAGCCTGGCTTGACGCTTCAGATGATAGACGGGCCAAAACAGCCTCATCGCAAAACCTCCTGGTGCGAGCAGTTTTTGCAACCCCTCCTTATGCCTGGTGCTCGAACAGTCGGTGCGGTGATTGGATGGCCCGCATGAACGATGCTTTCCCGGCGGAGGGAGGAGGCGTGGGCCGCGCCAGAATCAGATCATAGCCCAATCGAGCCGGCTCGAAAATCGGGCGTTCGTAGCCGCAAGCCTTGACCCAGCATGTCCGTTTATGGATGGTTGCGCGTCGGCCTGGTCTTTTCGCGCCTACTTGCCGGTGCGCTAAACAAGATGTGTTTCGCCTGACGGCGCGCCGCGTTTTATGATCGCCTCGGGTGATTCCGCGGGGATCACAAACGGCTTCGACAGGAGAATGGGTCCGGTGCGGTTGAGATCTGTCCCGTTGGGTGTCGTTACGTTCCTCGGTCTCCTCGTCGTCGTCATGGCCTTGATGGCATCGGCCCGGTCCTTTGCCGCGCCATCGGCCATTCCGGCCTGGCTGCAGGCCCATGTCGGAGATGGCGATGGCCAGATTTCACAAGTGGTGCTGGAGCGGGCGCGCGCGCTTTACCTGAAAAAAGTCGCCCAGGGCGTCGTCCGGAACCCCTGCTACTTCGCCATGGACGCCACCCGTCCCGGCGATTTGGGCAATGGCGTGCTCGGGCGCCGCTACTATGTCGTATGCGAGGCCAGCCAGTCGTTTCGCGCGATTTCGTCGGGTCACGGCGGCGGCCGCAACCTGAAAGGCACGGTGGATTTCTCCAATGGCAGGCGCTGCGCCAGGAATTTCGGCAATGCCATGGATTCGGAACTGACCGCCGGCGGTCCCTACATGACCCGCGAGGCGAAAACCTCGTTCAAGGGCTATTATCGCATCGGCGCCAAACAGGACGTGGCCTTCCAGCGCACTTTCATCCAGTTCGACGGCGAAGGCGAAGCCGCCAACGCAAGGCAGCGCGTGATCGGCGGCCACGCGGCGCAGGTGCTGCGCGGCATGTGCCTGCGCAAGAGCCCGAGCAGTTCCTATGCCGACCATGACGGCTTCGTGCCGTTCGGCAAGCTGGTGGACTATGCCGGCGGCCGCAGCAATGGCTGCACCAGCTGGTTGCCGGCCGATGCCAGGCAGCTCATCTCGATGGTGAAGGACAACCCCACCACGCTCTATATCTATCCGGAATCGCGCGACATCGCCGCCGTGGCAAACGGCCATTCCGCTTCCGGCACCTACTGGAACGCATCCTGCCTGAAGGAGATCGGTACGCCGAAATTCTGGCCGCGAAAAACCCTTGAGCCGGTCATTGCCCAGTACAAGAAGGACCATCCGGCGGCGCCGCCGCAGCCACTGCCGATGTGCAAGGAGCCGTGAGATGGACCCACGGCCCCCTGCTCCGGCTCAGTGCAGGAAATCGAGCACGGCCTGCATGAACTCGGTGGGGTATTCCACGTTCGACAGGTGAACCGCGGGCAGCACGACAAGCTTGGCCCCGGGCACGGCTGCCGCGATCAGTTCGCTGTGGCTGGCCGCCGTCACCGTGTCATGCTGGCCGGCGATTACCAATGTCGGCCGGTTGATCAGGGCCACCGTGCGGCGAAGGTCGGCGTCGCGAACCGCGGCGAACAGACCCGCCAGGCCCAGACGGTCGATCTCAAGCAACATGGCGCGGAATTTCTCGATGACGGGCTCGTTGGCCGCCACCATGCCGGCCGGGAACCAGTTGTTGAGGAACACTTCGGCGGTTTCCGACATGTCCGGCGCCTGTCGCACGACGGCGATCCGCTCGTCGAAATAACTTGCCGGCGAGAGGTGAGATGAAGTGTTGCTCAGGATCAGCCGGTCGATCCGCTCGGGCGCGTGGATGCCGAGCCACTGCCCAACGAAACCGCCCAGCGACAGGCCGAGGAAATGCACCCGGCCAAGGCCGAGCGCATCGATGAGTTCGATCACGTCGCGGCCAAGCCGGTCGAGCGAATAGGCGCCGATCGGCACGCTCGATCCGCCATGGCCGCGAAAATCGTAGCGCAGAACGCGGAAATGCCTGGACAGTTCGCCGACCTGGCCATCCCACATGTGCAGCGTCGTGGCGATGGAGTTGGACAGCACCAGCACCGGTTGCCCAGCGTCACCGTCGAGCCGGTAGGCGATGCGCGTGCCGTCGCCGACAGTCACAAAATTCAGCTCACTCATGATCAGGATCCTTTTGGAACGTTGAATGAGGCAAAGCGTAGCTGTGGCCGGGATTTGGTGATATTACAAAGATAGGACAATCTCTGTAATCAAAGCTGACATGGCCGAATTCACCTTGCACGACCTCCAGTGCTTCGACGCGGTGATCCGCTGCGGCGGCTTTCAGGCGGCCGCGGCCCTGCTCCATCGCTCGCATCCGGCGGTGTTCGCCGCCGTCGCCAGGCTCGAACGACAGCTCGACCTCGTCCTCCTGGATCGCGGGGGCTATCGCGTGCGGGCGACGGAAGCGGGGCTGTCGTTCCATCGACGGGCGCAATCGCTGCTGCGCGAACTGGAAGGCCTGAGCATCCACGCCGCCCAGCTCTCGATGGGCGAGGAAAGCGATATCCACGTCGTGATCGGCGACCTCTGCCCGCGCCCGCACGTACTGGGCATGCTTGGGCGGTTCTTCGCCCAGTGCCCCGGCACGCGGCTGCATCTCCATTTCGAAGCCGTCGGCGGCCCGTGGGAACGCCTTTTTGACGACAAAGCCGATCTCATCCTGCACTGGATCGACAAGGGCGACGTACGGGTGGAATGGATCGATCTCGGCAAGGTGTCGTTCATTCCCGTCGTGGCGCCGGGCTTTCTGCCGGAGCGCGTCGACCAACCGGTCACACTGGAGAAAATGCAGGCATTCACCCAGTGCGTGATGCGCGACACCGCCCTGCATTCGCCACGACAGGGCTATTTCGTGGCCGAGGGCGCGCCGCAATGCCTGGTCCCCGATCAGGCCATGAAGAAGGAACTCATCCTGCAAGGGCTCGGCTGGGGCCACCTGCCTCACTTCCTGATCGCGGAAGAGCTGCGCGACGCCCAGCTATTATCCATAGCCGGCAGTCATCTGCCGGGCCGCACCGACGAATTGGTGGTGGCGCGCCGCCGCGACCGGCCGCACGGCCCGATCGCCAATCGCTTGTGGGACCATATCCAGCGGGAAGCACCCGCATTACGCCGCGCGTTGGAGCCTCGGGTCTAACAGCAAGCCGCGGCTTGGCGTCGAGTGGCCGTGTTGGAAGACGACGATGCGAGGGTAAAAAACCCTACTGCAATAACCCCTTGACGATGCCGCTGGCCTTGCCGAAATCCATCTGGCCGGCATATTTCTGCTTCAGCGCCGCGATCACCTTGCCCATGTCCTTCTGGCTGGCCGCACCGGTCGCCGCGATCGCCTCGCGCGCCGCCGCCGTGACCGCCGCCTCGTCGAGCTGCGTCGGCAGGAAGCCGCGGATGATCTCCATCTCGCCGCGTTCCTGCGCGGCCAGTTCCGGGCGCTTGCCGTCCTCGAATGCCTTGGCCGATTCCTCGCGCTGCTTCACCATCTTGGCTAGGATCTGCAGGATCTCCTCATCGCTGGCGGGTTCCTTGCCGGCACCGCGATTGGCGATGTCGCGGTCGTGGATGGCGGCCTGGATCAGCCGCAATGTCGGCAGCCGGTGCTTGTCCTGCGCCTTCATCGCGGTCTTCAGGGATTCGGCGATTTTCGCGCGCATTGCTCTCTCTCCTTCGGTCGGCGCGGACAATAGCGCCGGGGACAGGCCAACGCAAACCCTGATATGCCAGGGCAAGCCTATGATATTCCTCAATGAAATAAATCGCGGCCCTCTTTCGCATGATCATTGACCGCCCTGTCCCCTTCCCCTATGTACTGAGCCTTGCATGAACTGAAGCTTGGGTGCGTGGAGGCCGCGAATTCGCCGCTTCGCGCCGTTTGCCGCGCCAACGCCCGCCGGGCTATGGAAGCGCGCGGCTTGATAGGAGTGCCGCCATGGCCGAGATGACGCCCGCCTGGGCCACTGAAAAGCCGACCGCCCTTCTGGTGCTGGCCGACGGCACCGTCATCGAGGGTCGCGGCCTCGGTGCCACCGGCTCGGCGGTTGCCGAGGTCTGCTTCAACACGGCACTTACCGGCTACCAGGAAATCCTCACCGACCCGTCCTATGCCGGCCAGATCGTCACCTTTACCTTCCCGCATGTCGGCAATATCGGCACCAATGGCGAGGACATCGAAGACCTCAATCCGGCCGCTCGTGCCGGCGCGGTCGGTGCCGTGTTCAAGGCCGATGTCACCAACCCGTCCAATTACCGCGCCGCCGGCCATCTCGACCAGTGGCTGAAGAAGCGGGGCATCGTCGCGCTCTCGGGCATCGACACCCGCGCGCTTACCGCGCTGATCCGCGAAAAAGGCATGCCCAATGCCGTCATCGCGCACGCGCCCGACGGCGTCTTCGACCTCGACGAGCTGAAGCGGCGTGCCGCCGCTTGGTCGGGCCTGATCGGGCTCGATCTCGCCAAGGAGGTCACGTCGGGCCAGTCTTCTGTCTGGCGCGAGACGCCTTGGGTGTGGAACGAAGGCTTTGGCGAACAGGCCGACCCTTCGCTGCACGTCGTCGCCATCGACTACGGCGTCAAGCGCAACATATTGCGGCTGCTCGCCGGTCTGGGCGCCAAGGTAACGGTGGTTCCGGCCAGCACCGGCTCGGAAGAAATCCTCGCCATGCGGCCCGACGGCATCTTCCTCTCCAACGGCCCCGGCGACCCGGAAGCCACCGGCGACTATGCCGTGCCGGTCATCCAGGACCTGCTCAAGACCGACATTCCGGTGTTCGGCATCTGCCTCGGCCACCAGATGCTGGCGCTGGCGCTGGGCGGCAAGACCGCCAAGATGCACCAGGGCCATCACGGCGCCAACCATCCGGTCAAGGATCACACCACCGGCAAGGTCGAAATCGTTTCGATGAACCACGGCTTTGCCGTCGATGCCGACTCGCTGCCCGCGGGTGTCGAGGAAACCCATGTCTCGCTGTTCGACGGCTCGAATTGCGGCATCGCGTTGACCGGCCGCCCGGTGTTCTCGGTCCAGCATCACCCCGAGGCTTCGCCCGGCCCACAGGATTCGCACTACCTGTTCCGCCGCTTCGTCAACCTCATCCGCGAAAAGCGCGGCGAGGAATTGCTGGCGGAAAGGGCCTGAGACGCGTCGCGCCACCCCTCACTTGCCTCCGGCTTATAGCTGGGCTCCATCTTCCACGACATCGTTCGTGACAGTCATGACTGTCGCCGGCCTAGCCACCTTGGTGACGAAGACGATGACCGCCAGCACCAGGAAGCATGCACCGACCAGATAGGGCGCGCCGCCGAAGGTGACGGGCGCGCTGGGGCCGGTGAACCAGGAAAAGATCGCGGTATAGAGCAGCGGCGTGACGATCGAGGTGATCGAGAAGATTGAGGTCATCGCGCCTTGCAATTCGCCTTGTGCCGAAGGGGGAACCTTGGCTGCGGCGAGGCTTCTCAGCGGCGGATCGGCCAGCGCTTCCAGGCAGCCGACGATGATCACCGCGTAGACCATCCAGCCTTGCGAGGCGAAGGCATAGCCGAAGGCGCTGGCCGCGGTGAACGTCAGGCCGATGACCGCCGTCCTCCACTCGCCGAGCCTGGGGATGACGCGCGGCAGCACCGTGCCCATGATGATGGCGCCGCACAGGCCGAAAGCGCCGAGCGAGAAGCCGATCTGCTGCTCGCTCCAGCCGTAGCGGTAGTTGGAGACGAACGACCACACCGCCGGATACATCATGTGGCCGAGCGTCATCAGGAAGAAGACCAGCCCAATCCAGCCGATGCCCTGATATTGGCGCATCTGCAGAAGCGTGCCGACCGGGTTGGCGCGTTTCCACTCGAAGCGGCGGCGGTGCTTTTCATCGAGCGTTTCGGGCAGGAAGAACATTGCGATGAGGAAGTTCACGAAGGCGAGCCCGGCGGCGAAAAAGAACGGCACGCGCGGCCCGAACGTACCGAGCAATCCGCCCAGCACCGGCCCGATGACGAAGCCGACGCCGAAGGCGATGCCGAGCAGGCCGAAATTCTTCGCCCGGTTCTCGTCGTTCGAAATATCGGCGATGAAGGCCGACGTCGTCGAATAGCTGGCGCCCGAAATGCCGGCCAGGACGCGGCCGATGAAAAGCATCGGATAGGACCAGGCGATGGCACAGATCAAATTGTCGATGGAGAAGGTCAACACCGAGGCGAGCAGGATCGGCCGCCGCCCGAATCGGTCGCTCAGGCCGCCCATGATGGGCGCGAAGAAGAACTGCATGGCCGCATAGACGAAGAACAGCCAGCCGCCCTCGATCGCCGCTTCGCTGATGCCGACGCCGGTCAATTCCCTGAGAAAGGCCGGCAGCACCGGCATGATCATGCCGAAGCCGATGATATCGAGCAGCAGCGTGGTGAAAACCAGCGCAAGGCCCCGCTTGGCGGTTTTGGGGTCGATCATGATGGGTCAAGCTCCTCTGGCCGCCTAGGGGGCGCGGGCGGACGCACCTTATAGGCGAGCCCGCGGAAAGGAACAGTGCGGGAACAGGCAGGAAGCTTTGATCCTGACACTCCCTGACGGCGCGTTGGCCGCCAGGTCCATGTCCGAAAACGGCTGCTTAGAGCGGGCCGCTCATCGTGTTGCAGTCCGAAAGCTTGCCGCTCTTGTATCCGCGTGTCAGCCAGGTCTGCCGCTGCTGCGAGGTGCCGTGGTTGAAGCTTTCCGGCACGACATAGCCCTGCATCTTCTTCTGCAGCGTATCGTCGCCAATCTGCTTGGCCGCGTTCAGCGCGCTTTCGAAGTCGCCTTGCTCCAATATGCCCTTCTGCCCGGTGTAATGCGCCCACACGCCGGCGAAGCAGTCGGCCTGCAACTCGATGCGCACCGACAGCTGGTTGGCATCGGCTTCGCTCATGCCTTGCCGCATCTGGTTGAACTTCCCCATGATGCCGGTGAGGTTCTGCACGTGGTGGCCGACCTCATGCGCGATGACATAGGCGCGGGCGAACTCGCCGGAAGCGCCGAACTGCTGGTCGAGCTGCTGGAAGAAGGTCATGTCGAGATAGACCTTGTGGTCGCCCGGACAATAGAACGGTCCCGCCGCCGCCGAGGCAAAGCCGCAGGCGGAGCGGACCTGGCCGGAAAACAGCACCAGCTTCGGGTCCTCGTAGGTCAGGCCTTGCGACTTGAAGATGCCGGTCCAGGTGTCTTCCGTCTCGGCGAGCACGGTCGCCACGAACTGCTTCATCTCGTCATTGGCTGGCGTTGCGGCGCTGTCCTGGCCGCCGCTGTTGTCCGATATCTGGCCACCGCCGCCCGGCAGCAGGCCGCCGTCGCCACCGCCCAGGATCGTTGAGGGATCAAAGCCGAAATACCATCCTGCCAGCACCACCAGGATGACGAGGAATATGCTACCGCCGCCACCGGCGCGGCCACCGATCGGAATGCGGAACTGGCCGCCGCCACCACCGATCCCGCCGCCGCCTCCATCGCTGCGGTCGTCCTCGATATTGTCACTCTGACGACGGCCTCTCCAGAGCATGGTAACTCCTCGTGCTGCAAACTTCCCCATTGCCCCGGCAGGGCCGGCTCAATCCAACAAACAAGTATCGCAATGGTTGCTCCAAGTCACAGCATTTTTGTGGCCAGGCAGCGCCGCTTCACCGCACCGGCCGCGAGCGCGCAAGGCCTGTCGCATCGCCGCATTGGGAGGGGGTTCCAGGCTTGAGGACGATCAGGGGTTTCCTGTCGCTGCTGGTGGCGTTGCCGTGCCTCGGGCTGCGAATGCCGGCGCGGTGACGCTCGATGCCAGCGTCGCCGTCACCGATCCGGCCACGTTGCAGGCGCTGGAGCGCGGCGGCCTGTCGATCAGCCGTTTGCTCGGCCCCGCGCTCGGCGTCACCCGCGACGTCGACAATCGCGGCCCTTACAAAAGGCGGGTAGCTTGATATAAACAGGTTGGCGGCCCGTAGCTCAGGGGAAGAGCGCCAGTCATGTGCTGGAGGCCCCGGTCGAGACGGGCGGGTCCGCCACCAAATTTCATACTGAGACACTGCCAGCGCCCTAGCCGCCTTCCAGGCTCCGCCAGAACTGGAGGACGGTGGCGGCGACCGCCTCCGGCGCGTCTTCCTGGACGAGATGCTTGGCGCCGGGGACTGTCTGAAACGTCGCGCCGGGAATGCGCCGCGCCAGCTCCCTGCCGTCCTTTACCGGGATCCAATCGTCATTTTCGCCCCACAGGATGGTGACCGGACAGCGAATCTCGCCATAACGCCACTCCACCTCCTCCGTGTACCTGTCGTCCATCTGCGCGACTTGCCTCCAGAACGCCTTCTGGCCCTCGTCGCCAAGCCATGGACGCAGATAGGCCTGCATCTCGTCTGTGCGCAACGAATTGTCCGTCGCGCCATCGATGTAGGCCCGCAAGATCGCTTCGTGGACATATGCGGGCAGCCCGGCAAAAACCTTCTCGTTCCGCCTGGCTGCCTGGACCAGCGGCGAACCTTGCGGGCTGATCGCCACTGGATCGATCAGCACCAGCGAGCGGAACTCCAAACCGTTGAGCAGATGACCGCGCAGAGCGGTCGATCCGCCGAAATCATGCGCGACCACGTCGGGCCGTTCCAGCTTCCAGTGGGCATAGAGCGCCGCGAACAATTCGTTCTGCATGCCGCGCGACACATCGCCGTCCGGCTTGTCCGACCAGCCATAGCCAAGCATGTCGAAATAGTGGATGCGTCGCTGCTTTGCCAGCCACGGCGCGATGCGGCGCCACTCGACCGAGGAGAATGGCGTGCCGTGGAGAACGACGGCGGGCGGTCCTTCTCCCATGACGCCCCAGGCGATCGAATGTCCCTGAAAGACAAAGCGTTCAGGCGGGCGCCACTCGATGGTCATCCGCATCGGTCCAGAACTGCTGCCGCTTACTCTTTCTGCTTGGCGCCGGCGCTCTTGCCGTCGGAGCTTTTCGAGCGTTCCTCGAAACGATCGGCGCCTTTCTTCAGCGGATGTCCCGTTTCGGCCTCGGTCTTGCGCTCGTCCCTGGCGGCCGCCTGTTCCAATCCTGTGGCTGCCTGCTTGCCTTTTGCGGTCGGTGCCTGCTCGATGCCCATTGCTTCCTCCCTGGCGCGCGATAGGCGCGCAATGAGAGGGGAACGCGTATAAGCGCCGGCGGTTCCAGCGGCTAACATGGTCGAAAACGCGGCAATGAAGCGCTTCAGCGCGCCGTCATCGCCTTGCGGAACGCTTCCAGCGTCTCGGCGCTGACATGGTGTTCGATGCCCTCGGCATCGATGCGCGCCGTCTCGGCGCTGACGCCGAGCGAGCGCAGAAAGGCCTCGACCGTCTGGTGGCGGATGCGGCTTTCCTCTGCGACCTTGCGGCCGGCTTCGGTCAGGAACACGCCGCGATAGGGTTTTCGCGACACCAGCCCGTCGGCGCAGAGCCGCGTCAACATCTTGGCCACCGTCGGCTGGGCGACGCCAAGACGCGCGGCGATGTCGACCTGGCGCGCCTCGTTGCCGTCCTCGATCAGGTCGGCGATCAGCTCGACATAATCCTC
Source organism: Mesorhizobium sp. B2-4-13 (assembly GCF_006658535.1). Lineage (NCBI taxonomy): Bacteria > Pseudomonadati > Pseudomonadota > Alphaproteobacteria > Hyphomicrobiales > Phyllobacteriaceae > Mesorhizobium > Mesorhizobium sp. B2-4-13. The sequence goes on from NZ_VFVB01000002.1 coordinate 95,715, forward strand.
GACAAGCGCGCTGCGGCGCGCTTCGCGCGTCTGCCGGAACCCTTCCGAATGGACATCGGCATCGAGCAACGGCTCACGCGGGACCGGTCTGTTCTTCAGCGCCAATGCGCGCTCCTCCTCGGGAGTTTGCCGTCCCTGCTTTATAGCACGGGCTCTGATTCTTCAGGCCGTTTATTTGCATTCCAAGAGAGGCGCAACCGGCGTATCCGAGGTGCCGCCCTCGCACGTATCGCGCGACACGCTAAAAAGCACCGACAATGAAATATAGCTTATTGCATAATGTTGAGCCATGGCATACCTTGAGGGCATCCTCCGGAAGTCGCGGAAAGCCTTTTCATGTCAGAAGCAGACGTCACAACCTCCCGGTCCGCATGGCGGTTCGCCAGACGGGATGAAGACGATCAGCCCAGCCTGCGCGAGGTCAACTCCTCCATCGCGGTGCCGACATCAGGCGTCTGGTTCCGCCGCTTGTTCGCCTTCATGGGTCCCGGCTACATGGTCTCGGTCGGCTACATGGACCCGGGCAACTGGGCGACCGACCTCGCCGGCGGCGCGCAGTTCGGCTACACGCTTTTGTTCATCATCATGCTGTCCAACCTGATGGCGATCCTGCTGCAGGCGCTGGCCGCGCGCCTTGGCATCGCCACCGGCCGCGACCTCGCCCAGGCCTGCCGCGCCTACTATCCGCGCCCCGTCAATCTCGTGCTGTGGATCGCCTGCGAACTCGCCATCATCGCCTGCGACCTCGCCGAGGTGATCGGCACCGCGATCGCGCTGCAGCTTTTGTTCGGCATCCCGCTGATCGGCGGCGCCATGCTCACCGCGCTCGACGCTTTCCTGGTTCTGCTCCTGATGAACAAGGGGTTCCGCTATCTCGAAGCCTTCGTCGTCGCGCTGCTGATCATCATCTTCAGCTGCTTTGCCATCCAGATCTTCGTTGCCGCTCCGCCGGCCGGCACGATCCTGCATTCGATGTTCGTGCCGTCCTCCGAAATCGTCACCAATCCGGCGATGCTCTACATCGCCATCGGCATCATCGGCGCAACGGTCATGCCGCACAATCTCTACCTGCATTCCTCGATCGTGCAGACCCGCGCCTATGAGCGCACGGAGGCCGGAAAACGCGATGCCATCAAATGGGCGACGACGGACTCCACCATCGCCCTGATGCTGGCGCTGTTCGTCAACGCCGCCATCCTGATCGTCGCGGCCGTCGCCTTCCACGAAACCGGCCACCAGGATGTCGCCGAGATCGACCAGGCTTTCAAGCTGCTGTCGCCGCTGCTTGGCCTCGGCATCGCCTCGATCCTGTTTGCCGTGGCACTGCTGGCGTCGGGCCTGAATTCGACGGTGACGGCGACGCTCGCCGGCCAGATCATCATGGAAGGTTTTCTGCGCCTGCGCATCCCCAACTGGGCGCGGCGCCTGCTGACCCGCGGCCTCGCCATCATACCGGTGGTGGTCGTCACCGCGCTCTATGGCGAGAAGGGCACTGGCCAGTTGCTGGTCTTCAGCCAGGTGGTGTTGTCCATGCAGCTGCCTTTCGCGGTCGTCCCGCTGGTGCAGTTCGTGTCCGACAAGAAGAAGATGGGCAATCTCGCCATCCCGCGCGGCGTCGCCGCACTGGCCTGGGTGGTCGCGGCAATCATCCTGGTGCTCAATTTCAAGCTGCTCTACGACACCATGTTCGGGGTTGGCTGAAGTTCCGTTTAATCACGGGACAAACCGCCGGATCGCGCTATCTTCCCGATGCCATGAGCGACCTCGAAGACATCCGGACATTCTACGCGCGGCTGATGGCGGTCAACGCCGCCTCATCGGACCCGCGCCTGGAAGAGGTGTTCGCCAGCGTACCGCGCGAGGCCTTCCTCGGCCCCGGCCCATGGACGGTCATCACCGGCAACGGCACGGTCACCACGCCAAGCGCCGATCCGGCCCACATCTGCCAGAACGTTCTGGTGGCGCTCGATACCGACAAGGGCATCAACAATGGCGAGCCCTTTCTGCACGCCATGTGGATCGGAAAACTCGCACCAAAGCCTGGTGAGGCCATCACGCATATCGGCGCTGGCAGCGGTTACTACACGGCTTTGCTGGCCAGACTGGTTTCGCCATGCGGCACCGTCACCGCCTTCGAGATCGACGAAAACCTGGCCGGGTTGGCGCGCAAGAATCTCGAAACCTACGGCAATGCGACCATTGTCCATGGCGATGCCGTGACGTCGCCGCTGCCGCCGTCCGACATCATCTATGTCAATGCCGGTGTCGTCGCCCCTCCCGCCGGATGGCTGAAAGCGTTGCGCCCCGGCGGCCGCATGATCTTCCCCTGGCGTCCCGCCGAGCGCGTCCCGCTGGCGATGCTGGTGACCCGCACCGAAAAGGGCTTTGCCTGCGATCCGTTCATGCGTGCCTGGTTCATCCCATGCTTCGGCGCCTCGCTCGCGGATCTTGCGGCGAAGATCCCAACACGCGAGCAGGCCACGCGCAGCCGCTCGATCTGGCTGGTCGAGGACAGGCAGCCGGACCGCACCGCCACGGCGATCTTCGAGCATGTCTGGTTCTCGTCGAAAGCCGTGAGCGTCCGCGGCTGACCTATCGAGGGCGGACCAAATCTCGCGGCCTTTGTCGGGATGGGCGCGGTTGCTCCGTCCTTGGGTTGAAGTCCGGCCGCGATGGCGTGGCCGCAAGCAAGGGAGAGCACAATGAGAAAGATCATCGCCGCGACCTTCGTCAGCCTCGATGGCGTCATGCAGGCGCCGGGCGGGCCGGAAGAGGATCCGGTCGGCGGCTTCGAATTCGGCGGCTGGACGTTCCACTACTTTGACGAGGTGGGAGGCGCGGCAATGGAGGAATTGTTCTCCAAACCCTTCGCCCTGCTGCTCGGCCGCAGAACCTACGACATCTTCGCCGCGTACTGGCCCTACCAGAAAGATCCGATCGCGGATGCGTTCAACCCTGCGACCAAGTATGTGGCGACCCATCGGCCGGATACTTTGACCTGGCAGAACACGCACGCGCTTGGGCCCGATATCATCACGGCCTTGCGTCGCCTCAAGCAGGAAGATGGACCTGACCTGCTCATCCAGGGGTCTGGCGATCTCATTCAGACCCTGCTCGCCAACGGGCTGATCGACGAGATCCGGCTGATGATCTTCCCGCTGTTGCTGGGCAAGGGCAAGCGGCTGTTCGGCGAGGCCGCGATGCCGGCCGCTTTCAAGCTTGTCAAATCGCAGACTTCGACCACCGGCGTCATCATCGCGACCTATGAGCGCGCGGGCGAAATCAAGGTCGGCTCCTTTGTCACGGGCGAGCCATCCCAGGCCGAACTCGAGCGGCGCAAGAACTGGAAGTAAATTCGGGCATCAAGCAGCCTGCGATCGCCGCGCCAGCCCATCACGTATATGCCGTGCGAATTCCTGCGCCGCCGTGCTCACGCCATGCCTCGGCAGGTGCAGGTTGATGGCAAAATTCGGCAGCGGCGGCAGGCCGGTGTCGAACGGCAATATGTCGAGATCGGCTGGCACGGTGGCAGCGAGCCATGTGGTGACGGCGAGGTCGGAACGCACCGTCGCGGTCGTCGCGTCGATGTTGCCGTTCTCGAACACGCTGCGCCATTCCAGCCCATGCTCGTTAAGTGCCGCCAGCACCACCGGCCGGAAGGCGCAGGTGTCGGCAACGATCGAGACGGGCAATGGCCGCTTGGCGCGAGCCACCCCACCCCTTGCGCCGACCCAGACCAACCGATCGATGGCCAGGCATTCGCCAGAGGTCGGGCCGACCCGCTCCTCGATTACCGCGAGGTCGATGGTTCCGGCCGCCAGTGCCGCCGCCAGTTCCGGCGAGGAGGCGCAGACCAGCGATATCTCGACCTGCGGATAGGCCTCGGCATAGGCCTTCAGGACGGGAGCCAGCAAGGTGCCGACAAGGTCGTAGGGAACGCCGAGCCGCACCTGTCCGGCGACAGCGCTCCCCACCATCTCGGTCCATATCTCGTCATTGAGGCTGAGCAGGCGCCTTGCCTTGTCGAACAGCCGCTCGCCGGAATGGGTCAGCCGCAGACCGCGCCGGTCGCGCTCGAACAGCCCGCAGCCGAGCGTGTCTTCCAGCCGCTTGACCTGCTGGCTGACCGCGCCCTGAGTCAGGTGCAGCGCGTTGGCCGCCGCCGTCATGCTGGCCTTGTCGGCGACGGTGACGAAGGTGCGCATGAGACTGGTATCGAGATTGCGGATCATCATCAGCATTATAAATGCTAATGATCATCATCGCAAACATTGCATTTACTGATGTCACGCTCAGTCTACCATGAAGCCTCCCACAAAGGACGCTCCATGCTCCAGCCGATCCTGCCGCTCATCCTGTTTGCCTTCGTGGCTACCGCCACGCCGGGTATCGCCACGACACTGTCGACCGCTTCGGGCGCGCAGTTCGGCTTTCGCCGCTCGGTTCCCTTGATGATCGGCAGCGCCGCCGGTCTCGCGACCGTGACGGGGGCGGCGGCCGCCGGGCTCGCCGGGCTGCTGCTTGCCATGCCGTCGCTGCAGCTTGCCATGAAGATCGCCGGCTCGCTCTACCTCGTCTGGCTGGCAATCAAGATCGGCCGCGCCGGCCCGCCCAATCTCGATGTCGCCATGGCCAAACCCAACAGTTTCCTGGGCGGCGCCGGCATCCAGTGGATGAATCCCAAGGGCTGGGCGATGGGCCTGGGCGCGGCGGCTTCGTTCGCCGCCCTCGCCGACGGACCCGGACAACTCGCACTGCTGCTCGGCTCGACCTTTGGCCTCACCGCTGCCATCTCGCTGTCCGTCTGGTGCATCGCCGGCATGGTGCTGGCCAGGCTGCTCAAAACCGAGTGGCAATGGCGCGCGCTCAACATCGTGCTGGCGCTGGTGCTCGCCGCCTCGATCATCCCGATGTGGCGGACGGCCTGACGGCCGGCCGCCACGTCAGCCTAAGCCGCGTAGCGCGGGGCCGGCTTGTCGGCATGCAGGCTGCCATAGAAGGCCTGGCGGGCGCCGAGGAATGTGTCCAGCTTCCCGGTGTCGGCAAGCGCCGGCACGGTGACGGCCTCGCCCCTGGCCAGGCCGACAAGGGCAGCGTCGACCATATCGTCGGCGGTCATGATGATCTCCTTCGGCAGCTGGTCGATATCACCGCCGGAAAGCTCCCAGAAATCGGTCCGGGTCGCGCCCGGCAGCACCGCCTGCACCGTCACTCCGGTGCCCGCGACCTCGCGATGCAGGGCTTCGGTGAAGTTGACGACATAGGCCTTGGTGCCGCTGTAGATGCCGCCGAACGAGGTGTCGAAGGCCAGGACCGAGGCGATGTTGACGATCCCGCCCCGGTTGCGCGCCAGGAACCCAGGCAGCACGGCACGCGTCAGCCGGGTCAGAGCCACGACATTGACCTTGATCATGCGCTCGGCCGCGTCGGCATCGGCGGTTGCCACCACTGCCTGACCGCCAAGGCCGGCATTGTTGACCAGCAGCGTCACGGTTTCGTCGGCTGATATCGACTGCTCGACACGGCGCACATCGCCGTCGTCGGACAGATCGGCGCTGATCACGCTCACGTTGCGGCCGTGGTCATGGCGCAACTTCTCGGCCAGCGCCTGCAGCCGGTCGGCACGGCGCGCCACCAGCACCAGGTCGTAGCCCTGCCCCGCCAGACGGTCCGCATAGACGGCGCCGATCCCCGACGAAGCGCCGGTGACGACCGCCGTGCCCTTGTTGTCATTCTTGCTCATTGTCACGTTCCTTGTGTTCGCTGTCTTCGGCCCCGGTGGATAAATATCCGCCGGCCAGGCTGTTATTCGAATTAGTGGTATATGCCACTTTTCGTGAAGTAGGTATATGCCACCATCTTGTCAACGGCGGCGGCGAAAACTATTTCTGCGGCAGGCTGGCGCACCTGCCAGACAATTCCAGCAGGTGCCCAGCGGTTCTGCGCCCAGAATTGCGTGACAAGAGAGAGCATTGGAGGCGATGCGTTTCGCCGGAGATGCTCCACAAGGAGCGATCATGAGTGAAGCTGACGGATTTAGCCGTTGCAACAATGCCACCTTGCGGCGCACCGCACGCAGGCTCGGCCGGTTCTACGACGACGCGCTGGCGCCTTCCGGCCTGAAGGGCACGCAGTTCGGCTTGCTGTTCCAGATCAGTGTCGGCAGCGAGCCGGCGATGGGAGCCATTGCCGAGGCGCTGATCATGGATCTGTCGGCGCTCGGCCACACGCTGAAGCCCCTGGTCCGCGACGGCTATGTCGAAACCTTCCCCGACAAGGACGATCGCCGCGTCAAGCGCGTACGGCTGACGTCATCAGGACAGGCCAAGCTCGACGAGGCGATCAAGCTATGGAGCGTCGCCCAGCGGCAGTTCGAGGCCATGATCGGCGCGGAGCAGGCCGCGAAACTGCGGGCCACACTCGATGAAGTGGCTGCGTTGAAGTTGGAATTGCCCGCGGCCACTCCTTCCAGCTGAAGAAGCGGCCGCGAAAAAACAAGGATGCAAGCCTCGGAGCCGGCCTTATTCCGCCGGCATGGTGACGGCCCGGGCAAACACCCGCCCCGCCAGCACGATGCCGAGCCCGACGATCGGAAACACCGCCGCGACCAGGCCGAGATCGGCGGGCGCGCCGTAGCGCAGCACGCCACCACCGACCACCGCGCCCACCGCCACGCCGAGATAGAGCGCCGAGCCGTTGAGCGACAGCACGATTGGGGCGGCGTCCGGCGCCAGCTTGATGATGCGGCTGGCCTGCGCCGGCGGGAACGCCCAGCCGACGATGCCCCACGGCACCATCATCGCCATCAGTGCCGGTCCGGCAATGTGCTGCGGCAGGAAGGTCGGGATGACCGACAGCATGACCAGCATGGCCGCACTCAACGCCAGCGACCAGCCGACGGTGCGCGTGGCGCCGAAACGGTCGGCCGCCTGGCCGCCGGCAATGTTGCCGATGACGGCGCCGAGGCCGAAGGCGAGCAGCATGCCGGGCAGCGCGATCTCGCTCAGCCCGCCGCCTTCGATGGCAAGCGGCGCGACATAGGCAAAGACGGTGAAGGCACCGACCAGCGCCAGCAATGTCGTCACCAGGATCGGCATCACGCCGGGACGCATGGCGGCCGCCAGCCGGCGCTTCAGCGGCAGCCTGGTGCCGATGATGCCGCGCGGCAGGCGGTACCACAGGATGGCGCCGGACAGCGCGCCAAGGCCGGCAATGGCATAGAAGGTGCCGCGCCAGCCGGCGATGGCCGCGACGAGCGCGCCAAGCGGCGCCCCGACTGCGACCGCCACCGTGGTGCCGCCGACGACAACGGCGATGGCACGGGCGCGGTGATGATCGTCCACCAGCGCCACCGCCGTGCCTTGCGCGGTCGCCGCGAACAGGCCCGACGACAGCGCCATGATGATGCGTGCGACGAGCAGCACTTCGAAGGATGAGCTCAAGGCGGCGACGACATTGCCGACGACGAAGAACACCAGCGTCCACAGGATCACGCGGCGCCGGTCCCATTCGCCGGTCAGCGTCGCCAGGATCGGTGTGCCCACGGCATAGGCGAGCGCGAAAGCGGTGATCAGCGAGCCGGCGAGCGGCACCGAGATGCCGGCATCCCTGGCGATATCGGGCAGGAGGCTGGAGATGACGAAGCCTTCGGTCGAGATCGCAAACGATCCGAGCGCGAGCCAGAAAATTCTCTTGTCCATGGGAAAGCGTCCTTAGTTCAAAAGTTATTGAACAATTGGACATAAAAGGGCATCATGTCAATGAAGCCAGGCAAAAATGGCATAACCATGCTGACAGCCCTGTGTCAGGACGGCCATGAAGTGGAGAAACAGTGTGTATGGACCGGGCAGGATCGATGCGTTGAAATCGGCCCGAACTGTGCTTAGGTTCCAGCCATGACCTTGCCACACCCTAACACGGACCAGATCAGCCTGCCCATTGTGCTCGGCGTGCTCGGCGACCCGACGCGGCTTGCGATCGTACGCTATCTCGCCAGCAAGGAAGGCGTGCCGCTGAACTGCAGCCGCTTCCTCGATCTCGGCTCCAAGACCAATCTGAGCTACCACCTCGCCAAACTGCGTGAGGCCGGTGTCACCCGCGCCGAAGTGGTCGGCACCAACCGCATGATCACGCTGCGCCGCGCCGATCTCGACGCCCGCTTCCCCGGCCTGCTCGACAGCGTCATCGCGGCTGCCGCGGACGACGCCGCCCTGCCGGCCGTCGGCGGCCACGACATCGAAGTGTCGGCCTGACACATTTCCTTTCCCTCGCGAAGCGGGAGGAAATCATGTCCCTGTCAGGGTCGCCCTTTCGACCAGTCCTTCGCCAGCCTGTGGAGCCCCCTCGAAAATGCGCTTAGCCCGCGACGGCATCGTCACCTTGGGCGGCGCCGGCCAGCCGGATCGCCTCGAGGCGATCGCCGTCGAGTACACCACGAGGCGGCGGGCCGGTGTGCCGCCATGATTAGACTGAATTTCCGGCTTACATGGCGGCGCATCGTCCCTTATAAAACCGGCCGGACATGCGGCAAGATGGCCGCAGCATGAAACTTCGAGTATCGGCGCACGGCCAGATGATGAGGCGCACAGTTACGCTCCGAACAGGTTTGCATGCGCTGGTTGCGGTTCCGCTGCTGATGGTGGCGTGGCTGGCTGTTGTCCCGGCCCATGCGGAAGAAGGTCCTTTCATCTCCGTCGTCACCGGGCTCGCCCCCGACGACCTGCTCAATGTGCGCGCCAAGCCGTCGGCGATCGGCAAGACCGAGGCCCGCCTGGCCGCCGGTGCGAGCGTACGGAACCTCGGCTGCAACGACATTGACGGCCATCCCTGGTGCAAGGTCGAGTCTGACAATCCCAAAGCCACCGGCTGGGCTCCCGCGCGCTACCTCATTCCCGTCAATCCGGCGACCGTGCCCGACGAGGCCGCGGATACGCCCGCCATGGCCACCGAAGCCGCCGCGACGCCCGATGCACCCGACCTGACCGCTCGGCTGGGTGACGCGAACCAACCGGCCAGCCCCGAAGCCATGCCGAAATCCGCAGCGGAGATCGCCATGCAGGATGCCTATGGCCTGGCGCTGGCTGCGGCTGAAAACGGACCCGCGGCCGAAGAGCCAACCGGGGCCACGGCGGCCGTCGATGGCGCCCTGCGAATTCCCTGCGCCCGCTACGTTGGACAGCCCATGGCGCCTTGCGCGGCGAGCGTGACGCACAAGGGCACGGACAAGGCCGACGTGACCGTGACCTGGCCCGATGGCGGCAGCCGCGTCATCTCCTTCGCTGCCGGCCTGCCGGCAAGCTCGGACGCCGGCAGCGACTTCCGCTTCACCCGGGAAGGCAAACTCAACATGATCCGCATCGGCGTGTCGGAGCGGTTCGAGATCACGGACACGCTGGTGCTGGGGGATTAGAGTTCGGCGACTTTTGCCGTGGCTGCCTGATTGCTGGGGTTTGCGCCGCCCTCATTGCCCTGCCGGGCATTTCTCTCCGTATAATGACGGGGAGAAAGATGCTGGCCGCAACCTTGCGCTCTTCTTGCAACAGCGGTGATTGGCGACACCGGCGACGGCAGCACCCCTCTCCCCGTCGCCATACGGGGAGATGATGCCGGCAGGCAGGTGAGGGGCAGCGCCAACGCACTGCAAGATACCCATTCAAACCAAACGCGCGCGCCCAGCCTGTGCAGCCCCGCCCAATCCCGCATTTTCGGGGTTACATCGGGCAAAACTCTTCCCTATAAGGCCCTCCTAGCCTGATACCAGAATCGCGAGCACAACCGGCCGGGTCTTCCCGTCCCGGTTTTTTGTGCAAGCCCGCTGCCGAACGGAATTCATAGACATGCCCAGACGCACCGACATCAAGTCGATCCTGATCATCGGGGCCGGCCCCATCGTCATCGGCCAGGCCTGCGAATTCGACTATTCCGGCACCCAGGCCTGCAAGGCGCTGAAGGAAGAGGGTTTTCGCGTCATCCTGGTCAATTCCAACCCGGCCACCATCATGACCGACCCGGAACTGGCCGATGCCACCTATATCGAGCCGATCACCCCAGAAGTCGTCGCCAAGATCATCGCCAAGGAGCGGCCCGACGCGCTGCTGCCGACCATGGGCGGCCAGACCGCGCTCAACACCGCTTTGTCGCTGCGCCGCATGGGCGTGCTGGAGCGCTATCAAGTCGAGATGATCGGCGCCGACGCGCATGCTATTGACAAGGCCGAGGACCGCGCGCTGTTTCGCGAGGCGATGAAGACGATCGGGTTGGAAACACCGAAGTCGATGCTGGCCAACGCCACCGACGTCAAGAACGCCGACCGCAAGACGCATGAGGCCGAGCGCGCCGCGCTGAAGGCCGAGAAGCCGGAAAATCTCGACGCCGAACTCGATGCGCTGGAAACCCGCTGGAACCTCGGCGAAGGCGACCGCAAGCAGCGCTATATCAGCCATGGCATGGCGATCGCCGCCCAGGCGCTCGACCATGTCGGACTGCCGGCCATCATCCGCCCGTCCTTCACCATGGGCGGCACCGGCGGCGGCATCGCCTACAACAGGGCCGAATTTTACGACATCGTCCAGTCCGGCCTCGACGCCTCGCCGACCACCGAAGTGCTGATCGAGGAAAGCGTGCTGGGCTGGAAGGAGTATGAGATGGAGGTCGTCCGCGACAGAGCGGACAATTGCATCATCGTCTGCTCGATCGAGAACATCGACCCGATGGGCGTGCATACGGGCGACAGCATCACCGTCGCCCCGGCGCTGACCTTGACCGACAAGGAATACCAGATGATGCGCAACGCCTCGATCGCGGTGCTGCGCGAGATCGGCGTCGAGACCGGCGGCTCCAACGTGCAGTTCGCCGTCAACCCGGCCGATGGCCGTCTCGTCGTCATCGAGATGAACCCGCGCGTCTCGCGCTCGTCCGCGCTCGCCTCCAAGGCGACCGGCTTCCCGATCGCCAAGATCGCCGCCAAGCTTGCCGTCGGCTACACGCTGGACGAGCTGGAGAACGACATCACCGGCGGCGCCACGCCCGCCTCGTTCGAGCCGAGCATCGACTATGTCGTGACCAAGATCCCGCGCTTTGCCTTTGAAAAATTCCCCGGCGCCGAGCCGGTGCTGACCACGGCCATGAAGTCGGTCGGCGAAGTCATGGCCATCGGCCGCACCTTCCAGGAGTCTTTGCAGAAGGCGCTGCGCGGTCTCGAAACCGGCCTCACCGGCCTGGACGAGATCGAGATCCCCGGCCTCGGCGCGACCAACAGTGCCGATGACCGCAACGCCATCCGCGCCGCCTTGGGCACGCCGACGCCCGACCGGCTGCGCATGGTGGCGCAGGCGATCCGCATGGGCACCTCGCTCGAAGACGTGCACGCCATGTGCAAGATCGACCCCTGGTTTCTCGAACAGATCGCCGGCATCGTCGCCATGGAAGCCCGCATCCGCGAGCACGGCATTCCGGGCGACGCCGTCAATCTGCGCATGCTGAAGGCGATGGGCTTCTCCGACGCCCGCCTCGCCTCGCTGACGAAGACCGACGCCGAAGTCGTTCAGAAGACTCGCGAAAAGCTCGACGTTCATCCGGTTTATAAGCGCATCGACACCTGCGCGGCCGAATTCGCCTCGCCCACCGCCTACATGTACTCGACCTACGAAGTGCCCTTCGCCGGCGCGCTCGCCAACGAGGCGCAGGTCTCGGCGCGCAAGAAGGTCGTCATCCTTGGCGGCGGGCCGAACCGCATCGGCCAGGGCATCGAGTTCGACTATTGCTGCTGCCACGCGGCGTTCGCGCTGCGCGATGCCGGCTATGAAGCGATCATGATCAACTGCAACCCCGAGACGGTCTCGACCGACTACGACACCTCGGACCGGCTCTATTTCGAGCCGCTGACGGCGGAGGACGTGCTGGAGATCCTGCGCGCCGAGCAGGCCTCGGGCGAGCTGGTCGGCGTCATCGTCCAGTTCGGCGGCCAGACGCCGCTGAAGCTGGCCGACGCGCTGGAGAAGGCAGGCATTCCGATCCTCGGCACCTCGCCCGACATGATCGATCTCGCCGAAGACCGCGATCGCTTCCAGAAACTCCTGCACAAGCTGAACCTCAGCCAGCCGAAGAACGGCATCGCCTATTCGGTCGAGCAGGCCCGCCTCGTCGCCGGCGAGCTCGGCTTCCCGCTGGTGGTGCGCCCCTCCTATGTGCTGGGCGGCCGCGCCATGCAGATCATCCATGACGAGGGCATGCTGCAGTCCTATTTGCTCGACACCGTGCCCGGCCTGGTGCCGGAGGACATCAAGCAGAAATACCCCAACGACAAGACCGGCCAGATCAACACGCTGCTGGGCAAGAACCCGCTTTTGTTCGACACCTATCTCTCCGGCGCCATCGAGGTCGATGTCGACTGCCTCTGCGACGGCAAGGCGACCTTCGTGTCAGGCATTCTCGAACACATCGAGGAAGCCGGCATCCATTCGGGCGACAGTGCCTGTTCGCTGCCCGTTCACTCGCTGCCCTCGGACCTCGTCGACGAGCTGGAGCGGCAGACGGCGGCGCTCGCCCGCGCGCTCAATGTCGGCGGGTTGATGAACGTGCAATACGCGATCAAGGACGGCACGGTCTATGTGCTGGAGGTCAACCCGCGCGCGTCGCGCACCGTGCCTTTCGTCGCCAAGACCATCGGCCGTCCGATCGCCAAAATCGCCGCCCGCATCATGGCCGGCGAGACGCTGGAAGACGCCTTCGCCCATTACGGCGCCATGCCCGACCCCAGGAACCCCGGCCACATCGCGGTCAAGGAAGCCGTCTTCCCCTTCGCCCGCTTCCCCGGCGTCGACATTCTGCTTGGGCCCGAAATGCGCTCGACCGGCGAGGTCATGGGCCTCGACCGCGACTTCGCGCTGGCCTTCGCCAAGAGCCAGCTCGGCGCCGGCGTCGACCTGCCCCGCTCCGGCACGCTGTTCGTCTCGGTCCGCGACGAGGACAAGAAAGGCATCCTGCCGGCGGTCAAGCGCCTCGCCGGCCTCGGCTTCAAGGTGCTGGCCACCTCGGGCACGCAGCGCTTCCTCGCCGAAAACGGCGTCGACGCCCAGAAGATCAACAAGGTCCTGGAAGGCCGCCCCCACATCGAAGACGCCATCCGCAACCGCCAGGTCCAGATCGTCTTCAACACGACGGATGGCCAGAAGGCGGTGTCGGACTCCAAATCGCTGCGCCGGGCAACGCTGATGCAGAAGGTGCCGTATTACACGACGCTGTCGGGTGCCGCAGCGGTGGCGGAGGCAATCGCGGCGCTGAAGGCAGGGAGCCTGGAGGTCAGGCCGCTGCAGGAGTATTTTGCTTAGACACTCGCAGAGTCGGCCCGACCTCAAGTTGTGGGTCATTCCAGTCGCATGACCAGAAACTCTTGCAATCCTGATCATCGTGAGAGCGTAGTTCTAACGCTAGATTCAAGTCGCTCTTACCACAGGCAACAAAATAGATATTGCTTGGCTAATTTAAGCCATTAAGCCAACATCGTAGCAGGGTAATGGTGGGAAGCGGCAATGGCGACAATTCAAGCAATAAATTTCGAGAATTTTAAAAAATTTAGCCGTTTCTCAATAAGCTGCCGTGACACGAATATCCTCGTTGGTCCGAATAACGCTGGCAAATCTTCCACATTGGACGCTCTCCGCATTTTTCGCGATGTTCATAGATACGCTAGCAGGACCAAGTCTGTGCTGAAAGATCATGGAAGTTTCGGAGTATGCGCCACCTATGAAATGTCTCAAAGTTTGATTGGCATACCGATCGATAACGTTGTCCGAGATTACGGAGATGAGCCCGCCAGAATTTCAGTGAAATTGACGAACGATTCGACGCTACATGTAGAGCTTCATCCTGACCAGCTTGTCACAGCGTTCGTCGAAGCCGACCGAGCTATCCCGCGCACTACAGTGGATTTTAAGCGACTTTTCCCCATTGACCTAGTGATAGTTCCCACGTTGTCGGCACTGGAAGATCGGGAGCCACTTGTCCGACCAGAAACCGCGACTAGAAATGAGAACACAAGGTTGGCCAGCCGCAATTTCCGAAATATTCTCTACCAAAAGCCTCGCGGAGAATTCGACAAGTTTGTCCAGCTTTGCAAAGAGGGATGGGAGGACATCGAACTGGAATACCCCGAGATAGTGCGTGGAGATCCTGCATATGTCACAATGATGTACCGAGAGAAAAGGATACCAAGAGAGCTGTATTGGTCTGGATTTGGCTTTCAGGTATGGATGCAGATGATGGCTCAATTTTTGCGAGGCAATGGTGATTCAATACTAGTTCTTGACGAACCCGATATATATTTACATCCAGAACTTCAGAAGCGAGTATTGAGAATGGCCAAGGAGAAATTCGGCCAGATTTTTATTGCGACGCATTCAACGGAGATCATGAATGAATCGGAGCCGGGAGATATAGTATCAATTGTTTACAACAATAGAACAGCTATTAGAATCACTACAGAGGAAGGATACAAGAAGGTCTATTCGTACCTGGGCTCGTCTGAGAATGCCGAATTTGCCAGACTGGCGAGAGCTGAAAGAATCATATTTTTTGAGGGCAAAGAAAGAAACTTAATCCGAAAATTTGCGATTAAGGCTAAGCTGGGAGAAATGTTTCAAAACCCAAAGACGGTATACCTACAAGCAGGGGGGTTCTCTCAATGGACGCGCGTGAAAGAAGTCGACTGGGCGCTCCATAACATATTTGATATTAATGTGAAGATTGCAGCCTTATTCGACAGAGATTATCGGTGCGACGAAGAAATACAATTATTCAAAACGAATTTAGAAAACAGCTCACTATGGATTGATGTGTTAGGCCGGAAGGAGATCGAAAACTACGCCCTAGTTTATGATCCATTAAGCGAAGCAATCAAGAAGCGTGTAAGATCGAGAGGAAACGACATCACTTCCGATGAGGTTAGTGAGCGCATTGTCAAACTTTCGGATACCTATCGTACAGCTTGTCAAGCGCAGCATCTAGCGCATTACCTCGCTCATCACCGAGAGGTCGATCGACGTACAACGGATTCAACACACTTGGAACGGGCAAGTGAGCGATTCGAAGCTTATTGGGCGGACATCGATAAGCGTTTCTCGATCATACCGGGCAAGGAGTTTATTGCTGTTTTATCTGCTGGACTTCAGCGCGATTACGGTGTCTCACTAACTATAAATCAGATTGTTGATGAAATGGGTCAAAGTGACGTGCCGCCTGATTTAGTGGATCGCCTTTCTAGTATGACTGCCTTCTTCAACTAGCTTCTATCTATCACCGTTTAATTTTAGGACGGCCTTGTTGACGTCCCGGTCAAGGGCACGCACATTGTCTACATTGATCTCCCACCGTTCAGCGTTGATCAGCGTAACTCGAGAAGCAATAGCAATCTCACCCCACCGCCACGCACTCTATCTCGATATCAAACTCCATCGGCCACGACGCCACCGGCACGAAACTGCGCGCCGGTGGGTTCACGCTGAAATACCGGGCATACACCCTGTTTATCGCGTTGTAGAAGCCGGAATTGACGGCGTAGATGCGCACCATCACGACGTTTTCCAGCGAGGTGCCGGCCGCTTCAAGGCAATGTTTCAGCGCCTTCAGCGAGGCCTCGGTCTGGACCTCGATGTCGCCGCGCACCATCTCGCCGGTCACCATGTCCACCGGCGGCGTTGCCGAGATGAACACGAAGCCGTTGGCCCGCACCGCCGTCGAGCAGGGCAGGCCGAGCGCCCGCACCTTGTCCGACATGACGGGCACTTCGATGACTTCTTTTTTCATGGTGGTGCTCCCTGGGTTGGGCAGGGCTGGCGCCAAACCCCTCACCCAGCCTCCGCTTCGCTCGGCTGACCTCTCCCCAGAGGGGAGAGGAGATTACGAGCGCCAGCGCCAAGCTCTTCTCCCCAGCGGGGAGAAGGTGGACGCGAAGCGGCCGGATGAGGGGGCTGGCGCCGACTCCCGCGGTTATTGGCAGCTTATCCCGGCACGGGCGGAACGCCAGCGCCGCCGCATGGTCCAGCCCTCACCCCTGCCCCGGATAAGGCGTGCCGTCCTTGTGCAGGAAGCGCCCGTCCGAACTCGGGCTCATCATGTCGATGTCGGAGCAGGTGATGACATCGTCTGGATTGCGCGAGCCGACTTCCAGGTAGCGCGCGGTAACCGGCGAGCGGTTGATCATGTGATGGCCGTTGCCGCTGTTCTTGGCGAAGGCAGCACTGTCGCCGGCCTTGAGCAGCGTCTCGCCGCCATCCTCGACCAGCACCAGTTCGCCTTCCAGCACATAGACGAGCTCGTCCTCGTGGCTGTGCCAGTGACGCTGGCTCGACCAGCCGCCGGGTGGCAATGTCATCAGGTTGACCCCGAAATCGGTAAGCCCGCCGGCATCGCCGAGGCGCCGGCGCGTACGGTCGGCGCAAGGGGCGTCGAAGGGTGCGGGGTAGCCCGAGCCCTTGCGCACGGGCACGGATGCGAGGTCGATCTTGGGCATACGGTGCTCCCGAGGGTGATGGCGGGCAGTGTAGCGCATGGCCGGTGGAGGCACAGGGCCAAGTTGCGCGTTTTGCCTGGGCGTATCCGACGTAGCGCCCTACGGCGCCCCCCTCTGTCCTGCCGGACATCTCCCCCTCTTGGGGGGAGATTGGCAGCTTTGGCGCCGGCTCTCTTCCTGGCAATGTTGAAAATTGGCGAAGGCAGCGATGACAGCCAATCTCCCCCCTCGTGGGGGAGATGTCCGGCAGGACAGAGGGGGGGCGCCGTAGGGCGCCAGCTTGATCCAGCCCAGCCCCTAGTGCGCCGCGCCGAGCTCCTTCACATGCTTTTCATGCATCTTCAGCACCGGCAGCGTCTTCTTGGCGAATTCCTTCAGCGCGGGGTCGTCGCCCGATTTCGCATAGGTGCTGAACAGGGCCACCGCCTGCTTGTGGGCCTCGGTCTGCATCATGATGTATTTCTCATCGAACGCCTTGCCGCTGGCGGCTTTGAGCTGGTCCAGCATCTGCTGGTCCTTGGGTTGCAGCGCGGGTCCGGCGGGCTTGATCGAGGCGGTGGTCTGCCCCTTGCTCAGCGCCTGCTTGAAGTCCTCGCCGGCCTTGGTGTGGTCCTTGATCATCTGGCCGGCGAAGGCCTTGACGTCGGCCGAGGCGGATTTCTGTTCGGCGAGCTGGCTCGACTGGATCTCGAATTCATTGGCACTGGGCACTGTGCCGACAAAGGTCGGGGTGTCGACCTTGCTGTCGGGCAACATGGGCGCGACCGCGTTCGAATTGGTGCCGTTCGTCTGGGCAAGGGCGGCGGGCGCGACGGCGGTCAGCGCGACGGCGACCATGGTCAGGAGCATTTTCATCTGGCGTCTCCGATCGGAATGGTTCCCTCGAGGAGTCCAACGCCGCAGATGCGGCGAGGTTGCCAGCCGCATCCTTCTCGTCGCGCCGTAGAAGGGAAAGCAGCCTTGCGACCGCGGCAGGATCTCTCCCTAAGGGCGGCGAGGCCCCAGCAGAAAGGCCGTCATCGTCGCGCTCACGCAGGCCACCGCCAACAAGGGGACGAAGCCCGAAGAGCCGGGGCTTCGGTGCATTGGAACAAGGCTTTCCGCAGCCGGAGCATTTTGAACCAACCCGTCCAGGTCGGACCTGCTCCCCCGTCGAACGGAATAGGCTCGCGTCAACTCCGCACCGAGCAGAAAGATTTCCGATGAATAATAGACCCAGAGCAGTATGACGAGCAGCCCTCCGGCCGCACCATAGGACGACGCGATCGCACTCGTGCCGATATACCAACCGATAAGCGACTTTCCCAACGTGAACAGAGCGGCGGTCACCACGGCACCGATCCCGACATCCCGCCATTGCAAGGCACGGTCCGGCAGCACTTTGTAGATCGCGGCAAACATCACGGAGATCAGGGAAAAGGAAATCAGGGTGTTGATGGCGCTCAGAACAAATTGGCCGAACGGCAGATAAGCGCTGATCACGCTGCCCAGAGCCGAGATCGCCGCGCTCGCCGCCAAGGATACCAGCAACATGAAGCCGAGGGCGGCGACCAGGCCCAGACTTGCCGCACGCGCGCGCAAGAGACGCGACAGCGAATCCCCTCTCGCTTCAACCTTCCATATTGCATTCAGGGCCTGCTGCATTTCGCCGAACACCGCGGAGGCGGTGACGAGCAGAGTGGCCACGCCGATGAGGGCCGCCAGGGTCCCCGATGATTTGCTGGATGCCCCTTCGAGCGCCGTCTGAAGCAGCGCCGCGCTTTCCCGGCCCATCAGCCCCGATATCTGAGCAGACAAGGCCAACTGTGCCGCGTCATGACCAAAAGCGATGCCGGCTATCGCGACGACGATTATCAGAACCGGGGCCAGCGACGTGGCGGCATAAAACGCCATTGCCGCGCCATGGCTAAGGGCATTGTCGTTGACAAAGCCAACCACGCTTTCTCGCACCAAGTCCCATACGTCTTTGATCGCGGGGCGCACGTCTAATCCGTGAAGCGGGTCGCAAACCGTCTCCTATCAATGCAGCGGATCTTCCGATGTTCCGGCCGACTTGAGTGAGAGTTCCAGCAGCCACGTGATGCGCGGATCAAGGACACGGGTCAAACGCAAGGCATCGCCCGACGAGCCCGCCTACCTCATCGAACAGGCCGACGGCGACCATGTGCTGCAGAGCCACTCCGAACTGAAGCGTGCGGACCGAGCGTCCTCAGTGGCAGCACGCCTCGCCATATTGCAGCTGCTCGCCGAAATTCGGACGGCCCTCCGGCGTGAAATCCATCAGGTTCCACAGGATTTCGCAGGTGCCGATGGCGCGCGGATCCTGGCCGGGCTCGGTCGGCGCGAAGCCGAGTTCCGACGACCAGAAATGCCTGACGCCGTCACCGTCGCGGTGGAACACCGACAGCAGCGGGACCTGCGCGCCGTCCGCATCCTCGGCATTGTAGTCGCGCTTGAAGGTGTTGTTGGCCGACGACACCAGCCGCATGTTGCGCCAGCCGCGATCGCGGCCGAGCGTGACGAGGTTTTCCAGCGCCGTCGTGGCCACCACTGCGAAGTTAAAGCCGGCCGCTTCGAGATGGCCGACCGCGCCGTCGAACTGGTCGAGCAGGGCGGTGCAGGACGGGCATGGCTGGTCGGGCCGGGCGAGCTTCGCCGTACCGCCGCTTGTCGCGACGTCGCGCGTCTCCCGCGGATGGCGCGGGAACATCATGTTGTAGAGGATCAGCGTGTTCTTGCCGGACGCGAACAGCTCGGACAGGTTTATCCTGGCGGGCTTGCCGGCGGCATCGAGCCCGTCGAATACATAATCCTGCGGCACCAGCCCGCCCGGCGGCAGTGCGCGGCGCGCCTCGGCCACGGCTTCCATGGCGCGGCGCAGCTCGATTTCCTTCTTCAGCAGCTTTTCGCGCGCGGTGCGGTATCTGGCGGATTCGTTGGGAAAGGTGATCATGATCGGCTCCTTGGTTCCGCGCGCCGGCGTCCCGGCGCGATTGCTCTGCGACCCAAGGACGTTTGGCCGGAACCGGTCCCGACATTTCGCATCGGGACAGGCCCGGCCTTGCCACATCCCCGTTATCGGCTACAGCTGCGAGTGGAGAGAAGAATGCACGAAGCCGACGAGATCGACCTGCGCTGCCCGCAAGTGGTGGCCGACAATGCCGCCAAGGGCCTGCGGCTGCGCAAGCAGTTCGGCCGTGGCGGCACCGAGATCGGCGTCGCGCGGGCGACGGAGCTGAAGAACCGCGAGAAGCTGGCGCCTTCCACCATCCGCCGCATGGTCAGCTACTTCGCCCGCCACGAGGTCGACAAGCGCGGCAAGAATTACGGCAATGAGGAAAACCCTTCGGCCGGCGCCATCGCCTGGCTCTTATGGGGTGGCGACGAGGGCCGCGCCTGGGCGCTGGAGATCAAGCAGAAAATCGGCAACGCGCCCGATATCTGAGGATGCCCTGCCCTCCGCTATGGCTTCGGGCGTTCGTCGCTTCAATCGACAAATCGTTGTCGATTGATCGGCTTCGCCGACCACTCCTCACCCCTTGACCCCGCCGGCGGTGAGGCCGGAGACGATCTTGCGCTGGAAGACCAGCACCAGCACCACCAGCGGCACCGTGACGATCACCGAGGCGGCCATGATGTTGCCCCACGGGATTTCGAACTGCGAATTGCCCGAAAGCAGCGCGATCGCCACCGGCACGGTCCGCCGCGCGTCGTTGGAGGTGAAGGTCAGCGCAAACAGGAACTCGTTCCACGCGCCGATGAAAGCCAGCAGCCCGGTGGTCGCCAGCGCCGGCCACATCAGCGGCAGGAAGATGCGCGTGATGATGATCCACGGCGTCGCACCATCGAGGATCGCCGCCTCCTCGACCTCGACCGGCAGGTCGCGCACGAAAGCGGTGAGCACCCAGACGGTGAACGGCAGCGTGAAGATCATGTAGGAGAAGATCAGCGCGAGGAGGGAATTGTAGAGGCCGAACAGCCGCACCAGCTCGAACAGCCCGGCCAGCACCGCCACCTGCGGGAACATCGAGACCGACAGGATGGCGAACAGCAATGCCGAGCGGCCGCGAAAACGGATACGCGCCAGCGCGTAGGCCGCGGTGACGCCGAGGAACAGCGACAGCGCCACCACCGCACCCGAAACCACGAGCGAGTTCAGCAGGTTGCGCAGGAAGGCGCCTTCGGCCAGCACGTTGCGGTAATTGCCGAGGCTGGGCGCCTTCGGCCACAGGTCGGCCTGGAACAGCTCGGTCCCCGATTTGAGGCTGGTGACGATGGCGTAATAGAACGGGAACACCGCGATCAGCACGATTGCTCCGACCAGCAGATAAAAACCTATGCGCTTCAGCAGCCACATCTCAGCGGCCTCCGTCCAGGCTTAGCCGGCCGATGCGGATGGTGAGCATGGTGAGCAGAGCGAGAATGAGGAAGAGCAAGGTCGAGGCGGCCGAGCCATAGGCGAACTTGTCGAACTCGAACAGGTTCTCGCGGGCGAACACCGACATCGACTTGGTGTGCGCATTGTTGGGCGTCAGCACATAGATCAGGTCGAAGATGCGCAGCGCATCGAGCGCCCGGAAGATCACCGCCACCATCACCGCCGGGCGGATCAGCGGCAAGGTCACCCGCCAGAAGATCTGCCAGGGATTGGCGCCGTCGAGCCTGGCGACCTCGATGATCTCGCGCGGCAGCATCTGCAAGGCCGCCAGGATCAGCAGCGCCATGAAGGGCGTCGTCTTCCAGATGTCGACGATCAGCACCGCCGCCATCGCCGTATCCGCGCTGGCGGTCCAGGCGATCTTGTGGTCGATCAGCCCGAGGTTGACGAGCACGACATTGATGATGCCGAACTGGTCGTTCAGCATCCACTGCCACATCTTCGCCGAGACGATGGTCGGGATCGCCCAGGGGATGAGGATCGCCGCCCTGACGACGCCGCGGCCGGGGAATTCGGCGTTGAGCACCAGGGCGACGACCATGCCGAGGATCGTCTCGCAGGTCACCGAAACCACCGCGAACCGCACGGTGTTCCACACGGCGCCCCACCAGACCGGGTCGAGAAGCAGCCCGTCGTAGATGACCCGCCCGCTCGGCATGCGCAGGACCGAGACGTAATTGGCCAAGCCGACCCATTGGCGGGCGTCGAGGTCTGACAGCGAGGCATCGGTGAAGCTGAAATAGACCGTGCGCGCCAGCGGCCAGCCGGCAGCGGCGGCGAGCACCACAAGCATCGGCGCCAGAAACAGCCATGCCGAGCGCACACGCTGGCGCGTCAGGCTCGAACCAGAGCGCGCATCGGCCGGGTGCGCGCTCACCAGCCCTTGCCTTTCAGCCGGGTCAGCGTCGCTTCGAGGTCGGCCAGATTGTCGGCGGCGCTGCCCTCGCCGGACAAGGTCTTGTGGACGGCGTTCCAGAACTGGCTCGACGCCTCGTTGTACTTGTTCCTGGTCACCGCCGAGGGCCGTGGCCCGGCATTGAGGAAGACCTCCTTCCAGTGTGGAATGATCGGCTGTTGCCGGGCGATGTCGGCATCGTCATAGAGCGCCTGGATGGTCGGCAGGTTGGCGGTCTTGAGCGTGCGGTATTTCTGCATTGCCGGCGAGGCGATGAACTTGACCAGCTTGATCGCCGCATCCGGGTGCTTGGAATATTTCGAGACCGCGAGGTTCCAGCCGCCGAGCGTCGCCGCCGGCCGGGCGCCCTCGCCCGTGCCCGCCGGCAGCGGTGCGACATCGAACTTGCCCTTGATCGGCGACCCCTGGCTGTTGCCCAGCGCATAGGCATAGGGCCAGTTGCGCATGAAGACCGCATTGCCGGTCTGCCACACGCCGCGCGCCTCCTCTTCCTGGTAGGCGAGCACGCCCGGCGGCGCGATGGTGCCGATCCAGGCCTTCGCCATATCGAGCGCGGCCGCCGCCTGGGGGTTGTTGATGGAAATGGCGCCGTCCGGCTCGACGATATGGCCGCCGCCATTCGACACCACCCATTCGAACGCGTCGCAGGTCAGCCCCTCATAGGCATTGCCCTGGAAGACGAAACCCCAGATATCCCTGTTGCCCGACGCCCGTTCCCTGTCCATCACCAGCCTGGCGGTGTCGCCCAGCTCCTTCCAGGTGGCCGGCACCTTGGCGCCGTATTTGTCGAGCAGGTCCTTGCGGTAGT
Source organism: Mesorhizobium sp. B2-4-13 (assembly GCF_006658535.1). Lineage (NCBI taxonomy): Bacteria > Pseudomonadati > Pseudomonadota > Alphaproteobacteria > Hyphomicrobiales > Phyllobacteriaceae > Mesorhizobium > Mesorhizobium sp. B2-4-13. The sequence goes on from NZ_VFVB01000002.1 coordinate 118,384, forward strand.
AGAGCGCCGGCGCATCGGTGAAGATCGGCAGCGCCACCAGCCTGCCGTCGACGGTCTGCGACTGGATGATCGACGGGAAATGCCTGGCCACGACATCCCTGGTCGCTTGGGTCAGGTCGACGAACTGGCTGGCGAGCTGCGGCGCCCAGATGACATCGGTTTGGTAGACGTCGACGTCGCTGTTGCCGGCGGCGAGCCACAGCCTGTACTGGCCGAACTGGTCGGTCCCCGACGACGGCATGGCGACGATGGTGACCGTGTCGCCGCTCTCCTTCTCATAGCGGTCGAGGATCTCGCGCAGCACCTTGAGGCCGTTGCCGGTGTCGCCCGACACGATCGACAGCTCGACCGCGCGCGCCGGACCCGCCGCGAGCACGACAACGACGCTCAACGCCAGCCATGCGTGGAAAAGCTTCATCGCGGTGGATCTCCCTTGGCAGCCGGCGGCGCACGGCACCGGCAGCCGGTCAGGACCCCACCGTTCATTGAATGCGGAGCAGCGCCTTGGGTTCCCGAACAGCGATCGCCGCCAGTCAGCCTTCCCAGGCGACGGGCCTCATGCCCAGCCGCTCGTAAAGCCGCACGGCGGCGGGGTTCTCGAGCGTATTGGTCTTGAGGTCGACATGGGCCGCGCCCCGGTCGCGAAAAATGGCGAAGGCGTGCCACATCAGCGCTTCGCCGACACCCTTGCCGCGCGCCTCGGGATGAACGGCCAGATCCTTGACGAACGCCGAGCTCCAGCACAGTGCAGCCGCCGCCAGCCTGCCCTTGGCGTCGATAATGAGGAAACACAGCGCCGGGTCGAATTGGGGATCTTCGGATATGCGTGGCCACCATTCGTCGAAGGGGCCGTCCGTGCCGTCGTCGAACACTTCGCCCAGCAACGCATGCAGGGGCAGCGCGTCGCCGCGCTCGAACGAGCGCATGACGAAGCCGTCCGGCCAATGCGGTGGAACAAGTGTCTCGTCGAGGATCTTGCGCAGCCGGATGTCGTTCGGAGCCGGCGGGCGCGGTTCGGGCATCGCGCTCAGGCGTCGGGCTGAAGGCGCCCGCGCTTGCGGTCGACGCCGAGGCCGGTCGCCTCGAGCAGGCCCTTGCGCTTGGCGTCGAAATAATAGCCGGTCTGGTAGAGCCAGTCGGCCTTCTTGGCGTTGCCGTTGGACACCAGCCAGGCGCCGCGCAGATATTTGACCGCGTATTTGAGGTTGGTCTCGGCGTCGAACAGGCCCTTGGCCGGCCCATCATAGCCCATGCCGCGCGCCGTCGCGTGCTTGATCTGCATCAGCCCCCAATGGCCATTGTTGTAGGCCTTGGGATTGTAGGTGCTTTCGCGGTTGACGACATGGCGCACCAGATCCACCGGCACCTGGTAGAAGGCGGCGTATTTGACGATCAGCCGGTCGACGTCGCCGCGCATGCCGGTCGCATGCTGCTCCGGCTCGACCGGCGCCGACGGGAACTGCACCAGGGCGGCAGGGTTCTGCGGCACGACATAGGCCACCTGCTGCACGCCAGGCAGTTTCTGGCCGCCCTTGGCAACCGTCGGCACGATGAGCCCGGCGGTCGTATAGGTCTCCGCCGACTGGATCGGTCGGCCGGCTTTCGCCGGGGCCGGCGCCTGCCAGGCATTGGCGGCCATCACGGCGGGCACGGCAGGCGCGGTTGGGGTCGCCCCGGCAAAGGCCGCGGTCGCCGCGGCCGGCTGCGCGGCGGCATCGAGGGCCGGTGTACCCGCGCTTGGAGTCGACTCGGCGGTCTGGACGGGGCTGATTCCGGAGGATTGCGGCAGCACCGAAACCGTTTCCGGCAACGGGATGGTGAAGCCGGCATCGCTACCGGCAACGGTCGCGGTTTCGGTCAGCGACGGCGCGGCCTTCATCTGCGAGGTCGAGGTGCAGCCGCTGATGCCGGCAGCCGCCACGATCATGCCGATGGCGATAAGGGTTTGTTTTGCTGGCAAGCCGCGTTCGGTGTCCGGTTTGTCGGGTGTTAAGATTTTCCTTACACCAGCGATTCCTGGGTAGCAATCGGGGCCATCTGGTGGTTTTCGGGTGGCGGGATGCAGGCAGCGATGCCATATTGTTCCTGATATGTACCGGCAGGAATCCCGGATTTCGCCGCTTTGCGGAAAGGAGTGCAGCATGGAAACGACATCTTCGATCACGGCCGGCCACGCAGTGTTAGAAACAGTGATCGGTTTCATGGGCATCGCCTGGAGCGAAAAGGGCCTGATCCGGCTTTGCCTGCCCGAACGCAGCCGCGAAGCGGTGGAGCGGCGGCTGATGCGCCATGCCGGGATTTCCGCCTCCACGGCCCAGCCATCATGGGTGGTCGAACTGATCGCCTCGATCAAGGCTTACGCCGCTGGCGAGGACGTCGATTTCACCGGCTTTCCCGTCGACCTCGACGGCGTCGACGATTTCCGCCTCGCCATCTACGACGCGGCACGAAAACTCGGCTATGGCGAAACCACCACCTATGGCGAACTCGCCAAGCGCGCCGGCCATGCCGACCTGCCGCGCGAAACAGGGGCGGCCCTTGGCGCCAATCCGGTGCCGCTGGTCATCCCGTGCCACCGCATCCTTGCCGCCGGCGGCAAGATCGGCGGCTTCTCGGCGCCCGGCGGCTCGACCACCAAGGAAAAGATGCTGGCCATGGAAGGCGTGCATGTCGGCCCGCCGCCGCCGGCGCAGGTGTCCTTCGGCTTCTGAGAGCAGTAAGCCGCTCCCGGGTGCTAATGGCGCCGGATGAATCGATGCCTGAAATGCTCATTGTCCCGCCGCTTGCAGTTGTACACCGGGCAGGACTTGGTGTCGGCGCTCGGCACATAGGCGCGTGTCCGCACCTCGCCCATGGTGCAGAACTGCTGGCTCTGCACATAGCGGTCATAGAGCGGCAGGCCCGGCACCCGCTTCGACTGATAGCGAAGAATAACCGCACCTTGGCGCGCGATCGTCGACTGGACCTTGCCGCAGCTCAGACGTGTGGGGTCGTAGCGCGAGATGGCCTGCGCCTGGGCGGCCAGCAGCGTGAGGCAGGCGGCAAGCAGGATGGTTTTCATGGTCGCTCTCCCCTCGATCCGCCGCCCGGGACGGCACGATCTTGCGCCACGGTTTCACCAGATTGGGGCGGTCGTTGGGCGGCCCCGGATCACGACGTTTTCACGCAGTCTTGTTTTTTGTGCGAAAGCAGCCTATATCAGCCCCATTGATATTTCGGCCGATCGATCCGGGCCTCGCGATCTTCGCGTTTGCTGACGTCTATCTCCAAAATCTCGATGCACACCGGCTGGACTTCGGTCCGGTCATACCAAAGCAAATGTGAAGGACTATTTTTATGGCAACTGGAACGGTCAAGTGGTTCAACGCCACCAAGGGTTTCGGCTTCATCCAGCCTGACAGCGGCGGCGCGGACGTTTTCGTCCACATCTCGGCTGTCGAGCGCGCTGGACTGTCGACCCTGGTCGAAGGCCAGAAGATCAACTTCGAGATCGAGCAGGACCGCCGCACTGGCAAGTCGTCCGCTGGTTCTCTGAGCAAGGCAGCCTGATTTTGAAAATGGCGCGCGCCGGACGAGAGTTCGGGGCGCCCGGCAAGTCACGGATGTACTGACGGTCGCGCGAGAAGCGCGCCGGAGCGGAAAGACCCGACAAGCTGGAACAGCAGATAGCTGCCAGCCCGGACCGGACGCTCCCAATCAGGCTACCGAAATGGGAAGGCGGGATTTATCCCGCCTTTTTATTTGTCTGGGTTTGGCGAAGGCGGCGAAGCTGCTGTCCTTCGCCCCGTCTCTATACGGGGAGAAGTGCCCGGCAGGGCGATGAGGGGCAGCGCCAACGTTTCGGAATTGCCCCTTTTTGAACTTACCCCGAAAGGCTGGCCGCCGCCCCTCATCTGGCTGCCGCCATCTCTCCCCGTATGGAGCCGGGGAGAAGGACGCTGCGGCACCGCTTTCGCCAATCACCTGCGTCGCCTACCCCACCCACTCGATCGGCACATGCCCCGGGTCCGCCTCCACGCGGCCGAGCCAGGCGACCACCGCCGGATAGGCGTCGAGCTGGAACCCGCCCTGCTCCGCCGTGTGGGTATAGGCATAGAGCGCGATGTCGGCGATGCTGAATGTGCGGCCGGCGAAGAAGGCGTTGTTTTCGAGATATGTGTTCATGACGCCAAGCGCCTTGTTGCCGCGCTCCAGCGTCACAGCCAGCCGCTCCGGCGTGGCATCCGCTGCGCGTTCCGGAAAGGTCAGCAGCGCCTTGCGCACGGCGATATAGGGCTCGTGGCTGTATTGTTCGAAGAACAGCCACTGATAAGCGAGCCCGCGCTCATATTTGTCCGCGGGCAGCAAGCGCGTGCCTTCGGCGAGATAGAGCAGGATGGCGTTGGATTCTGCCAGCCGCCGGCCGTCGTCCAGTTCCAGCAGTGGCACCATGGCGTTCGGGTTCTTGGCGACGAAATCGGCCTTGCGCGTATCGCCGGTATGCGAACTCACCTCGACGGTGGTGAAGGCCAGGCCGAGCTTGGCCATCAGCAAACGCGGCTTGTAGCAATTGCCGCTATCGATCATGCTGTAAAGTATCATCATGGTTCCCCGGAGCGCTGCTTCTGCGAGCGGATTATCGCAGCGGCGCCATCCTCAACCAATGATTTGTTTTGGCGCGACCATCAGCGCCGCTTATGCAACGGCACAACCTTGTTGTCGAAGCCCAGCAGCGCATCGACGGCAAGCGGCTCTTCGTTGAAGATGGTGCCGGCCAGCGCCGGACGCCCAAGCAGAAAGCCCTGCAGCAAATCGACCCCGCCTTCGAGCGCGACACGCAGATGGGTGGGCTGCTCGATGCCCTCGACCAGCACCTTGGCACCGCGATCGTGGAGGCTGGACACCAGCGGGCGGAAGAAGCGTTCCGCGGCGGCGTGGCGGCAGAATTCCGCGAACCAGCCGCCATCGATCTTGACGATGTCGGGCTGAAGCAGGCTCACCCGCTCCACGGTCGAGTGGCCGGTGCCGAAATCGTCAATGGCGATGCGGATGCCGTCGCGCCGCATTTCACGCACCAGCCTGGCCAGCAGCGCATCGTCCGCCGCCTGCTCGGTGATTTCACACACCAGCATTGCCGGAGCCAGGCCAAGTTCGTCGAGGTGCCGGCTCATCAGCCGGATCTCGGCCAGCGCCCGTCCAGCATGGTCGTTGACCAGGGGATTGTAATTGAAGAACAGGTCGAGCCCGTCGACCCCGATATTGTGGAAATTCCTCAGATGCAGCACCCGGCACATTGTTTCGACGTACAGCCGCTCCGGAGCCGCGACGCTGTCGAAGAACACCCGCGGCGACACTGGCCGGCCGGCGCGGTGCGGTTCGATCAGGCCCTCGACGGCCACGGGATGCAAGCTGCCGCCGCGCGGGGCGTAGATCGGCTGGTAGGCGCTGCGCAGGCGGAAGTCGCCATGGATGCCACATTCGATGCCGATCTCGTCGACGAAGATCGCATCGCCGACGGTGCGCCGCCGCTCGACGCTCATGGCGCCACCTTGCGCCCGAAGGCTTTTGCGGGCCTCCCGGCGCGCGGCGCGACGGTGGCGGGAGCGGACGCATGGCTCAGGGGAGGAACCGGCTCGGGACTGCCCTGGCCGAAAGCGCGGAAACTCGTCGGCGCCAGTTCTGGGCGGGCCAGCACATAGCCCTGGACCATCGAAGCGCCCGATCGTTCCGCCAGCTCCAGTTGCCAGCCTTCCTCGATGCCTTCGAACACCGTGCGGATGCCCTGGTCCTCGAAGCTCCTCACCATGGATGTCAGCAGCGCGAAACCGGCGCCCGATTCCATCAGTTGCGTGATCCAGTGCGCATCGAACTTGACGATGTCGGGGCGCAATTCCTTGACGCGGGTGATGTCGGAATCGTCGGCGCCATAGTCGTCGACGGCAATCCGGAAGCCGTTGGCCCTGAGCGCGGCGACGAAGCCGTGCAGGGTTTCCTGCGATGCCGATCTCTGCTCCGTCACCTCGCAAACGACGCGGCCCGGATCGATGCCGGCTTCCTGCAGCACCAGCCGCATGTCACGCAAGGCATTGTCGGCGACAGCGCGCTCGGTGAACACCGACGGGTCGAAATTGATGAAGATCGACGCCTCTTGCGGCAGGCAGGCGCCGGCATTGAGCAGATGCAGCGTCCTGGTCAGCGCCTCGACATGCAGACGGTCGGCCGCCGGACAGGTCGAAAAAAAGCTCATCGGCGATTGCGGCTCGCCGTCGCGAAACGGACGGATCAGCCCTTCGAAGGCGGCAACCGAAAGCTTGCCCTCGTTGAAGGCAAAGATCGGCTGAAAAGCGCTTTGCAGCGTATAAATGCCCCAGACACCACTCGAGGTGCCGTCATCATGACGGGTGATATGGGCAAGTCCGATGCTGCGCGACAAAGGTTCCTCGCTCCGCGACCTGGCGGAATTGAACCGCGATCCTGCCATGCAAGCCTCTACCGCCCGTTAATGAACTTTCTTTTGCCGATCACGCCTCATTGACCGCGCTGCCCCACCTGGCCCAGCCGACAAGGCTTGCGCTGACGGGAATGTTGCGACATGAGAAGCGCCGCGGCCGCTCCTGGCCGCGCCGATCCTTTGGAGAGACAAAAGGTCATGGCCTTTCTTGCCGACACCCTTTCCCGCGTTAAGCCTTCCGCCACCATCGCGGTGACGCAGAAAGCGCGCGAGCTGAAAAATGCCGGCCGGGACATCATTGGCCTTGGCGCCGGCGAGCCCGATTTCGACACGCCCGACAACATCAAGAATGCGGCGATCGAGGCCATTCGCCGTGGCGAGACCAAATACCCGCCGGTTTCGGGCATCGTGCCGCTGCGCGAGGCGATCGCGAAAAAATTCAAGCGCGAGAACAATCTCGACTACAAGCCCGAGCAGACCATCGTCGGCACCGGCGGCAAGCAGATCCTGTTCAACGCCTTCATGGCGACGCTGAACCCCGGCGACGAGGTCATCATCCCCCGCCCCTACTGGGTCAGCTATCCCGAAATGGTGGCGATCTGCGGCGGCACGTCGGTATTTGCCGACACCTCGATCGACAATGGCTTCAAGCTGACGCCGGCGGTGCTGGAAAAGGCAATCACGCCGAAGACCAAATGGCTGCTGATGAACTCGCCGTCGAACCCGTCGGGCGCGGCCTATAGCGAGGCCGAACTGCGGGCGCTCGCCGACGTGCTGCTGAAGCACCCGCAGGTCTGGACGCTCACCGACGACATGTACGAACACCTGACCTATGGCGACTTCGTCTTCAAGACCATCGCCGAGGTCGAGCCCAAGCTCTACGAGCGCACGCTGACCATGAACGGCGTCTCGAAAGCCTATGCCATGACTGGCTGGCGCATCGGCTACGCCGCCGGTCCCGTCCAGCTGATCAAGGCGATGGACATGATCCAGGGCCAGCAGACCTCCGGCGCCTGCACCATCGCGCAATGGGCTTCGGTCGAGGCGTTGAATGGCCCGCAGGATTTCATCGCCAAGAACAAGGCGATCTTTCAAGGCAGGCGGGACCTCGTCGTCTCGATGCTCAACCAGGCGCGCGGCATCACCTGCCCGTCGCCGGAAGGCGCCTTCTATGTCTATCCGTCCTGCGCCCAGCTGATCGGGAAGAAAACCAGGGCCGGCAAGGTGATCGACACCGACGAGGCCTTCTGCTCGGAACTGCTCGAGGCCGAGGGCGTCGCGGTGGTGTTCGGCTCGGCCTTCGGCCTTGGTCCCAACTTCCGCATCTCCTACGCCACCTCGGAGACGCTGCTCGAGGAAGCCTGCACGCGCATCCAGCGCTTCACGGCATCGCTGACCTGATCTGGTCGATCCGAAACAAACCCGGCGTCACCGCTGTCAGGCGTTACCGCCGGGTTTTGTGGATACAGCAATCAGCCGCCATATTGCGCCGCGGTCACCTCTTCCAGCCAGTCGGCATGGACGCCGTCGAGTGCCTCCTGCATGGCGATGTGCGTCATTGCCGATTTCGGCGCCGCGCCATGCCAATGCTTCTCGCCAGGCGCGAAGGAGATGACGTCACCGGCCCTGATTTCCTGGATCGGCCCGTCCCATGTCTGGACCAGGCCGGCGCCTGCGGTGACATAAAGCGTCTGGCCAAGCGGATGCGTGTGCCAGTGGGTGCGCGCGCCGGGCTCGAAACTGACCAGCGTGGCCCTGAGCCGCGCTGGCGGCTCCTTCTCGATGATTGGCGTCTGCAGAACCCGGCCGGTGAAATATTTTTCCGGCGCTATAACGGTCGGCACGCTGCCGCAAGCAATGATCTTCATCGTCTGTTCCCTGGAACTGGTGGTTGTCGGTGAGATGCCGGCCCGCGAAGTGAGCCGCATTCTCGGTCTGGATCGGCTCTGATGCAACCGCCCTTGTCACCTCGCTTGGACGAAGGCCTGATTTCTTAACCATGACACTTGCCGGCACGGGACCGCCAAGCGAAATGCCGGCGAATTCAATGTCTTCTTAACGGCTGCGCACTAGCCGTTGGCCTGCATTGCGGGGGCTGGCGGATGAGCATACTGGCGACGATCAAGGACCATAGCGGCCGGATCTATCGCGGTATCCAGTCGCTGCTCGTGATCAGCACCGGCGCGGCGGTGCTTGGCGCTTTCGACGTCTCGCAAAACCTGTCCGCCGGCGGTGCCTTCGCCATCTCGATCCTGGCCACCAGCCTGGCCTTGCTGGCATTGATGTACATGCGCAGCAGCGTCGTCCATCGTCTCCAGTCGGCCGCCGCAGCGGAGGCCGAGAAACATCATTTCCTCACCAGGGATGCGATGACGGGCGCCATGACGAGACGTTATTTCCTCGAAGCGCTGCGCGAAGGCCTGGGTACCAGGCGCGACAGGCGCGAGGCAGCCTTGCTCTTGATCGACCTCGACCATTTCAAGCAGTTGAACGACACGTTCGGACACCAGTTCGGCGACCTCACCTTGGCGCATCTGGTCAAGACCGCGGAGCGCATCTTTGCAGGCGCCATGGTGGGGCGCCTCGGCGGCGACGAATTCGGTGTCATCATTCCGCATGGCGACCTGACGGCCATCAACAAGGATGTCAGACGATTGCTGGATGCCATGCGCGCCGGCAAATCGCATGAAGGCAAGACCATTCCGCTCTCCATTTCGATCGGCGTCGCCCTGGCGCCGGCCCATGCCTCGAACACGACGGAATTGATGCTGGTTGCCGATCTGGCGCTCTATGAGAGCAAGGCGGCGGGCCGTGGCCGCGTCACCGTCTTCGACGAGGAGATGCTGTCCGACAAGCGCTACCGGCGGCTGGTCGAACGGGAATTGCGCGCCGCGGTCTATCTGGGCGAACTCGAACTGCATTATCAGCCGATCGTCAGCCCGGACGGTTCCACCGAGGCGTTCGAGGGGCTGATCCGCTGGCGCCACCCGGTTCGCGGGCTGATCGCGCCGGCCGAGTTCATTGCAATCGCCGAGCGATCGACGTTGATCGACATGCTCGGCGAATGGGTGTTCAAGCGGGCTTGTGCGGACATCGGCCAGTTCGCCGGCCGCCGCATTTCCATCAATGTCTCCGGCGAGCAACTCAAGCGTGACGAGATCGTGACCATGTGCGACCGCGTGCTGAAGGACACTGGCCGGTCGGCATCACAGTTCATCATCGAGATCACCGAGACGGTGGCGACCGCCGCCACGCCCGAGATCCTGCGGCGCCTCGAGGCATTGCGTGGCCTCGGCTTTCACATCGCCCTCGACGATTTCGGCACCGGCCATTGCGGCTTCAACTATCTGAAGACCTTGCCCGTCGATATCATCAAGATCGATCGCTCCTACATCCGCGCCCTCGCTCACGATCAGGTAGCACAGATATTCGTCTCGGCGCTGGCGCAGATCGCGCGCATCCAGGAGGTCACCATCGTGGCGGAAGGCGTGGAGACGGCAGAAGAATTCGCTCTCGCCAAGGCGGCCGGGTGCAATCGCTTCCAAGGTTATTTCTTCGGCAGGCCGGTGCCTCGCGGCAAGCTCGCGCTGCTTGACGGGCGCTCTGCCGAACCGCTCGCGCTCAGCGCCTGACACGGCCGGCCGTGCCTGCTTCCTATTTTTCTTGCCCTGCCGGCAAACAAGTGGGACGATAATCGCGGGCAGGTCGAAACAGACCGCCCGCGACGGTCGAACAGGCCGGCCGCCGCTCAGGACCGATTGACCTTGGCCTGAACCATGAATGCCAGTCGGTCCCCAGGAAACGCCTGAGTGGAGGTCAGTCATGGGTACTCGCGCCGGAGGACGACGCACGGGACCGAAATGCATTGCCATAGTCGGTCCCTTCGCAAGCGGTAAGACGACACTTCTCGAAGCCATATTGGCCCGTACCGGCGCCATTCCCCGCCAGAACCCGGTTTCCTCGGGCAATACCGTTTCAGATCATTCGCCCGAGGCCCGCGCCCACGCCATGAGCGTCGAGGCGTCGATCGCCACCACCGAGTTCATGGGCGAGCAGTTCACCTTCATCGACTGCCCCGGATCGATCGAGTTCTCCTTCGAGGCCGAACCGGTGCTGGCCGCCTGCGACGTCGCGGTGGTCGTGGCCGAGGCCGACGAAAAGAAAATCCCCGCCTTGCAGCTCATCATGCGCAAGCTCGACGATCTCGGCGTGCCGCGCATCCTGTTCCTCAACAAGGTCGACAAGGCGATCGCGGGCGTGCGCGATACGCTGAAGATGCTGCAGCCGACAAGCGCGGCGCCGCTGCTTCTGCGCCAGATCCCGCTGCGCAAGGACGGCGTCGTGATCGGCTCGATCGATCTGGCGCTGGAGCGCGCCTACATCTACCGCGAATATGCCGAAAGCGAGGTGGCCGAGATACCGGGCGACGACAAGGCGCGCGAACTGGAGGCGCGCTTCTCGATGCTGGAGACGCTGGCCGATCACGACGATGAGTTGATGGAGCAGCTGCTGGAAGAGATAGAGCCGCCGAAGGACGCGATCTTCGACGATCTCGCCGCCGATCTGCGCGAAGGCGCGGTGACGCCGGTGCTGATCGGCACCGCCGAGAAAGGCAATGGCGTGCTGCGCCTCTTGAAGACGATCCGCCACGATGCGCCCGACATCGAGGCGACCCGCAAGCGGCTCGGCGCCCCGGACGGCAATGCGACGGTGGTCCAGGTGATGAAGACCATCCACACGCCGCATGGCGGCAAGCTGTCGGTGTCTCGCATCCTGTCCGGCCAGGTCGCCGACGGCTCGGAACTGTGGCTGCCCGGCGGCGACACCGCCAAGGTTTCCGGAATCTACCGGATGCTGGGCAAGGATCAGGTCAAGCTGACCGCCGCCAGGACCGGCGACACCGTGGCGCTCGGCAAACTAGACGCGGTCAAGACCGGCCAGACGCTCACCTCGGCCAAGGGCGGTGCCAAACAGCTCTTCGATGTCGAGCCGCCGCAGCCGGTCTTCGCCTTCGCGCTGCGCCCCAGGGAGCGCAAGGACGAGGTCAAGATGTCGGCCGCCATCCAGCGCTTGGCAGAGGAGGATCCCTCGCTCAGCCTCCGCCACAACCAGGATTCGGCCGAGACCGTGCTGTCAGGGCATGGCGAGATGCATCTGCGCGTCGTGCGCGAGCGGCTGGAGGGCAAGAACCAGATACCGGTGGAAGGCCATGCGCCGGCGGTGCCCTATCGCGAGACGATCCGAAAGCCGGTGCAGCAGCGCGGCCGCCACAAGAAACAGTCGGGCGGCCATGGCCAGTTCGGCGATGTCGTCATCGAGATCAAGCCGCTGCCGCGCGGCTCCGGCTTCCAGTTCACCGACACCATCACCGGCGGCGTCGTGCCCAAGACCTACATCCAGTCGGTCGAGACAGGCATACGTGACTACCTGAAATCCGGCCCGCTCGGCTTCCCCGTGGTCGATGTCGCGGTCAACCTGTCGGACGGCTCGTACCATGCGGTCGATTCCTCCGACATGGCCTTCCAGATGGCGGCCAAGCTCGCCATGAAGGAAGGCATGGCCGCCTGCTCGCCGGTGCTTCTGGAACCGGTGATGAAGGTAGAGATCGTCACGCCGTCGGACGCGACATCGAAGATCATCGCGCTGATCCCGCAGCGGCGCGGCCAGATCCTCGGCTATGACGCGCGGCCCGACTGGCCGGGATGGGACGTCGTCGAGGCGACCATGCCGCAAGCCGAGATCGGCGATCTGATTATCGAGCTGCGCTCGGCCACCTCGGGCGTTGCCAGCTACCGCGCCGTTTTCGATCACATGGCCGAGCTGACTGGTCGTCTCGCCGACGAAGCGATGAACGCCAACGGCAAGGCTGCCTGATTTCGCCCGGTGCCAGATTCCGAATCATGTGGAGCCCCCTCGAACGATCGAGGGGGCGAAAACCAAAAACGACGCCCGGGGGGCCGGACGTCGTTTTGTTTGCGGACCGTTTTCTCGGGAGGAAAAACGGCAGGTCCGCCGCATGTCGAGGTCGTCGCGCTTCGGCGCAAAAGGTTCGGACGCGGTAGCCGCCTGAGCCCGGGCCGTACGAGTGATGCCCCCATCTCCCGTCCGAACCACACCGCGTCCTATCATCCACTTAGCAGATGGAGGGTGTCCTTGTCATGTTACCAGAGGTTACATGACACTGTTACGCGGCAATTCCGGTGAATTTTTCAGCCATCCCAGTGGCATGCAGGCAACAAAAAAGCCGGATCAACGAAGATCCGGCTGAGTTTGATTGGAAGTGCCTGTTAAGGCTAACCTCCAGAGGGGAACACTCGAGGACGCTAATGGGAGGAGAACGCGTCCAGGAGATGATCTATATATGTGCTCTTCATGCCCAAGAAACAAGCATCTATTTTGCAACACACACATGCAAAAAGGCACAGGCTGTGGTCCAACCCATTCCAGAAGCCAATAGGACCAGCAGAATCGTGAAAATGAGGCGCGATTTCGGGTCATTGTCGTCTCGAAAACGCCGATCCCGACCGATTTTGCTCCCGAATGTCAAAAAACACTGATGATGTGGAATGAGGCAGCGGCGGTTCAATTCCAAGGCAGTCAAGCGAGGATCGACCATTGCGCAGGTTTTCGGCGATCGCCGGCAGCGGCATTTTCCTGGTCGCGGCTCCCGGCGTTGTCGCCGGGCTGGTTCCCTGGCTGCTTAGCGATCGCTGGGGCCGGCCATGGTCGCCCCTGCCCTTGTTTGCGCTCACCGGCGGCATGCTCGTCATTGCCGCGGCCGCGGTGCTGCTGCATGCCTTCGCCCGCTTCGCGCTGGAGGGGCTGGGCACGCCCGCCCCCGTCGCACCGACCGAAAGGCTGGTGGTCGGCGGCGTCTACCGCCATGTCCGCAACCCCATGTATGTTGCCGTGCTGTCGATCATTCTGGGCCAGGCGTTGCTGTTCTCGAGCTGGTCGATCGCTGCCTACGCGGCAATCGCGGCGGCTGCCATGGTCACCTTCGCCAAGCTCTACGAGGAGCCGACGCTCGCCGGCCGCTATGGCGCCGAATACGAGGCCTACCGCCGCAACGTACCGGGTTGGCTGCCGCGGATTACGCCTTGGAGAGGATAGGCTAGAACGACCAGCTTCTGGCCTTGGCGATGATGAAGTCGCGAAACACGTGCAGCTTGGCCTGGTTTTTCATCGCGTCGGGGTAGGCGAAATAGGTGTCGAAGGACGGCACCTCGGTCTCCGGCAGCAGCTGCACCAGGCCGGAATCCTTGCTGATCACATAATCCGGCAGCATGGCGATGCCGGCGCCGCCCTGCACGGCGCGCTTGATCGACAGGATGTCGTTGATCTGCAGCGACGGCACGCGCTGGCCGCTCTCGAAATCGCCGACCGTCTCCAGCCAGTTCAACTCCGACAGATGCGACGGCACGGGCAGGCCGAAGGTGACGATGCGATGGGTTCTCAGCTCCGCGACCGAGCCCGGCTTGCCGTGCTTGGCGACATAGGATGGGGCTGCGTAAAGGTGGAAATGCACGGTGAACAGGCGGCGCTGGATCAGGTCCGGCTGTTGCGGCTGGCGCAGCCGGATGGCGCAATCCGCCTGGCGCATGGTGAGGTCGAGTTCCTCGTTGGCGAGGATCAGCTGTAGGCTGATTTCGGGATAGAGTTCGATGAACTCCTGCACCCGCTCGGTCAGCCAGCCGGCGCCGAGGCCAACGGTCGTCGTTACCCTGAGCACGCCGGACGGCCGGTCCTTGGTCTCGGTCAGCCGCGACTTGATGGTCTCGAGCTTCATCAGCACGTCATGCGCCGTGCGGAACAGCATCTCGCCCTGTTCGGTCAGCACCAGGCCGCGCGCATGGCGGTTGAACAGCGGCACGCCGACATCATGTTCGAGCGCGCTGACCTGCCTCGAGATCGCCGATTGCGACAGATGCAGCGTCTCGGCCGCATGGGTGAACGACCCCGCTTCCGCCGCAGCGTGAAACACGCGTAGCTTGTCCCAGTCCAACGCCATGATTTCCCCTCGTTCCGGTTGGCGTCTGAATGAAAAATCAGGCTTTTACACGGCGTTTCTAAGCCGTTTTTTTACAGTCTGCGGCGGCCCTTATTCCGCTGCTTCGCGATGTACCTCGATGCCGGCCAGATACTTTTCCGCTTCGAGCGCGGCCATGCAGCCCAGCCCCGCCGCTGTCACGGCCTGCCGATAGATATCGTCGGTCACGTCGCCGGCGGCGAACACGCCGGGCACGTCGGTGCGCGTCGAATCCGGCGCTGTCCACAGATAGCCGTTCGGCTTCTGCTTCAGCTTGCCCGCGAACAGCTCGACCGCGGGCGCATGGCCGATGGCCACGAAGACACCGTCGATCTTGAGGTGGCTCTCGGCTCCGGTCACGGCATGCCTGAGCTTCAGCCCTTCGACCGAAGGCGGCAGCGGTGCCTTGCCGGGGCGGCCGGTGATCTCATCGACGATCGTGTCCCAGATGACGCGGACATTGTCCTTTTTCAACAACCGTTCGCGCAGGATGCGTTCGGCACGGAAATCCGAGCGCCTGTGGATGACGGTGACGCTCTTGGCGAGGTTGGACAGATAGAGCGCCTCCTCCACCGCCGAATTGCCGCCGCCGACCACCGCGACATCCTTGCCGCGATAGAAGAAGCCGTCGCAGGTGGCGCAGGCGGAAACGCCGAAGCCCATGAAGTCCTGCTCGGTCGGAATGCCCAGCCACTTGGCTTGCGCGCCGGTGGCGATGATCAGCGCATCGGCCGTGTAGGTCGTGCCGGAATCGCCCTTGGCGCGGAACGGCCGCACGTTGAGGTCAACCTCGGTGATGATGTCGTTGATGATGTCGGTGCCGACATGCTCGGCCTGCTTGAGCATCTGCTCCATCAGCCACGGTCCCTGGATCGGATCGGCGAAGCCGGGGTAGTTCTCGACATCCGTGGTGATCATCAATTGGCCGCCCTGCTGCAGACCGGCGACCAGCATAGGCTTCAGCATGGCGCGCGCGGCATAGACCGCCGCCGTATAGCCGGCCGGACCGGAACCGATGATGAGAACGGGCGCGTGCTTGGTGGTCATTTGGAGCCTCTGCGGGGGCGGACAGCGAGTGTGCCTTGGAAAAAGACGTGGAATATCGCGCTTAATGTAAGGGCTGCCAACCACGCCAGCAAGACGAACGGACCGTCGTCCCCGGAAAGCTTCGGCCCCTATGGATATTCGCGCGATGGTCGCTTTCGGTACCTGTCCACAATCGCGTCGACGAGGGCTGGCTTCGACGCAAAAGTCGTTTAATTACAAAATAGCGAAAGATTCTTGCGCCACACTGATCATCGAGAACCCTGATGCCCCTCAAGGCCGATCTTGACGCCATCGACTGGAAGATCCTGCGCGAGCTTCAGTCGGACGGGCGCATGACCAATGTCGAGCTCTCGAACCGCGTCGGCATTTCGGCACCGCCCTGCCTGCGCCGGGTCAAGCGGCTGGAAGAAGCCGGCATCATCCGCGGCTACCGCGCGCTGCTCAACGCCCCGGCGCTGGGCCTCGATGTCGTTGCCTTCTGCCTGGTCGGGCTGCATCACCAGGCCGATGCCGAACTGCGCATCTTCGCCGAGCGTACGCGCGGCTGGCCGGTCGTGCGCGATGCCTGGATGGTGTCGGGCGAATCCGACTTTCTGCTGCATTGCGTGGCGAGCGACCTCGGCGCCTTCCAGACCTTCGTCATCGAGGAACTGACCTCGACGCCGAACGTCGACACGGTGCGCACCGCGCTCACCATCCGCCGCGTCAAGGATGAGGGCCTGGTGTCGTTCGAGCGCTCCTGAGCCAGGCGAACGCCTGCGCGATGGGCAAATTCCCGGCATTCGCCACACCGGTGCCGCGTTGGTATTCGAAAGACGCTGATGTACAAGGCTGGACGGCTCTGCCGGATTCGCCGCTCGACTGACGCTTCATTGGTTTCCCGAGCATTCCAGCATGTGTAACGGTTTTCCGCCCGGAATTGCTTGAGAACAGATGGCGCCAGCAGCGTATATTCCGGGAAGAATCCGCCATGGGAAGGGGACCATGACCCGTTTTGCAAGCCCGGTCTCGGCGCTGATCATCTGCGTGAACGAGGCTGATATGATCGGCCCGTGCCTGGAAAGCATCGATTTCTGTGCCGAGATCATCATCGTCGATTCCGGCTCGACGGACGGCACCGTCGAATGCGTTGAAAGCTATATCGCCAGGGGCTATCCGATAACGCTGCTGCACAATGACTGGCAGGGCTTCTCCCGCCAGCGGCAATTCGCGCTCGACCACGCCAACCAGCCCTGGTGCCTTTCGATCGACCCGGACGAGCGCGTCGACGACCGGTTGCGGCGGTCGATCGTGGCCATCACCCAGGCGGCCGGCGGCAAGGCCAGCGGATGGTACATGCGCCGCCGCGACTGGCTGAAGGGCTACGGTTATGCCCATCGCTGGGTGCTGCACAACAGGCTGCTCAGGCTTTTCCGCAGGGAAGGCGCCAGCATGGATCTAACGGCGCGGGTGCATGAATCCGTTCACGTGCCGGGCGAGACCGACACGATCGAAGAGGGTCTCTTGCTGCATCGCCGTGAAATATCGGTCGAGGAGGATCTTGCCCGGGCCAACACCTATTCCAGCCTCAAGGCGGTGACGCTGGTCGAGAGAGGCAAGAAGCCCGGCCTGGTGCGGCTGGTGCTGTCGCCGTTCGGCAACTTCCTCAAATTCTACCTGGCCAAGCGCTACTTCCTGTGTGGCCGGCACGGCTTCGTCTACTCGATGTCGGTGATGATTTATTCCTTCGCCACCGAAGCCAAGCTCTACGAAGCCTCGCAGCAAAACGACCAGGCTTAGGCCCTACGATCCGAGCGCGTCGATGGCGGCGAGCAGGCCGCCGAGATCGTGGTCGTCATGCAAGCGCCTGATGGCGAAGCCAGGCTGAAGCGCCGCCTCACCGTCGACCAGCCAGCCCTGTGCCAGCCCTGCGCGTTGGGCCGCCTGCATGTCGGCCAGCTTGTCGCCGACCATCAGGGAGCGCTGGAGGTCAAGATCAAGGCGCCTGCCCGCCTCGATCAGCATGCCCGGATTGGGCTTGCGCATCGGATGGTCCGTTATGGCGAGCGGCCCGACGCCCGCCTCGTGATAGGCGCAGGCCAGCACCATGTCGACGAACGCGCCCTGCCTGTCCAGCAAATGGAGCACGCGGTCGTTTACCGCGGCAAAGACGCCCCAGTCGAAATAGCCGCGCGCGATGCCGGACTGATTGGTGACCACGACCACCGGAATGCCGATCCGGTTGGCGGCGGCGATCGCCGGCAGCATCTGCGGCCTGAGTTCTATCTCGTCCGGGTCGCTGGGATAGTCGGTGTCGACATTGATGGTGCCGTCACGGTCCAGGAACAGCGCCGGCGAGCGTGCGGGAAAAACCCGCCCGCCGACCTGCTCCACCCACAAGCCCGGCTCGGCCAGCGGAAACGGCGCTGTATCGTCAGCCATTCGACAGGCGCGCTTCGACCACCTCGCACAGATAGTGATAGAGGCACAGATGGCCCTGCTGGATGATCGGCGTCGAGGTCGAGGGGACGTTGAGCAGGATGTCGGTGAGCGGCTTGAGCTTGCCGCCGGTATCGCCGGTCAGGCTGATCACCGTCATGTCCATCATGCGCGCCTGTTCGGCCGCGGCGAGAATGCTCGGCGAATTGCCGCTGGTCGAGATCGCCAAAAGCACGCCGCCCGCGGCGCCATGCGCTTCGACCTGGCGCGAAAACACCGTGTCGAAGCCGTAATCATTGCCCCAGGCGGTCAGCATCCCGGCGTTGGCCGGCAGCGCGATCACATTGTAGGCCTTGCGTTCCTTCAGGAAGCGGCCGACCAGTTCGGTGGCGATATGGATGGCGTCGCTGGCCGAGCCGCCATTGCCGCAGACCAGCAGGGCCTTTCCCTGGGAAAGCGCCGCCACGACAGCATTCACCGCACGGTCCATCTCGCCGGTCAGATCTCGCTCGACCGTGGCAGTGATGGCGGCCGCCGAGCGGACCAGATAGTCGTTCAATTCGGACATGAATTCCCTCAGTTGGTGGCGCTGCCGGCGCGCAGTTTGCCGATGGTGCCAGTGGTGCTCTTGCCGGCGACGAGATCGACCAGAACGACGCGCCCGCCCGCCTTTTGCACCACATCGGCGCCGACCACGGTGTCGACCGTGTAGTCCGCGCCCTTGACCAGTATGTCGGGCAGAAGCGCCTCGACCAGAGCCAGCGGCGTATCCTCATCGAAGACAATGACGGCATCGACCGAAGCGAGCGCGGCAAGCACGCAGGCGCGGTCATGCTGGTCGTTGACCGGGCGGCCCGGCCCTTTCAGCCGCCGCACCGAGGCATCGCTGTTGAGGCCGAGCACCAGCCGGTCGCACTGGCTGCGCGCCGCGTGCAGCAGGCTGACATGGCCGGCATGCAGGATGTCGAAGCAGCCATTGGTGAAGCCGACGCTCAGGCCCTCCGCCTTCCATCCCGCCACCATGCGCGCGGCAGAAGTGGCGTCCAGGATAGCGTCCTTGTGCGCGGTCGGTCCGTGCGAGCGGAACAGTGCGCCGGTGAGTTCCTCGACGCTCAGCCGCGCGGTGCCGCGTTTTCCGACCACGACGCCGCCGGCGGCGTTGGCGATGGAGGCAGCGGCGACAGGATCGGCACCGGCGGCAAGCGCCAGCGCGAAGCTCGCGATCACCGTATCGCCGGCGCCCGAGACATCGAACACCTCACGTGCCTGGGTGGCGATGTGGCTCGCCTCGTCGGGACCGACCACGCTCATGCCCTTCTCGCTGCGCGTGGCGACGACGAAGTCGAAGCCATGCGCCGCAATCAGTTCCCGTGCCGCCGCAACGATCTCGTCATCGGCGAACACCGCATGGCCGACGGCCTCGCCAAGCTCCTTGCGGTTGGGGGTGACGGCGGTCGCACCGGCGTAGCGCGCGTAGTCGCGGCCCTTCGGGTCGACCAGCACCGGCTTGCCCGCCTCGCGGCAGATGGCGATCAATTCGGCGGCGACGCCGTCCAGCAATATGCCCTTGCCGTAGTCGGACAGGATGACGATGTCGGCCTGTTGCAATGCGTTCCGGAAGCGGCGGATCAGCTCCGCCCGTTCCGCTTCGCCGAGCGGCTTGATCTCTTCCTCGTCGAAACGCAGCACCTGCTGGTTGAGCGCGCTGAAGCGGCTCTTCGACGAGGTCATGCGGCCGCGCTGCTGTGAAACGCCCACTGTCTCGGCGCCAAGCTCGCCCAGCATCCGCACCAGACTGTCACCGGCGGGATCAGTACCGATCACCGAGACCGGAATGGCGCGCGCGCCAAGCGAGACGATGTTGGCCACGACGTTGCCGGCGCCCCCCATAGCCGAGCTTTCGCTACGCCCATGCAGCACCGGGATCGGCGCCTCCGGCGAGATCCGCTCGATGACGCCGTTGACGAAGCGGTCGAGGATGATATCGCCGACCACCAGCACGGCGACGTCGCCGAAGCGCGCAATGGCGCGGTGCAGGGGCTCGGGTGAAGGCGGATTGTGCTTGATCATGTCATCTGCCACGCGCGGGAAACGCCGATCTCAGATAAGTCGAAACACCAGATTTGCGAGGCCGGCCGGTCATGCCTGCCGATATACCGCAATTGGGCACCAGCGCAACGCCGGGGCGGAGGCAAACCCGGACAGGTCAGGCCTTCTGCAAGGCGACGTGGACGCCCAGCCCGACCAGCACCGCGCCGCCGGCCCTCTGCATCAGCCGCTGCGCACGGCTCGAACGCCGCAGCCGGCCGATCACGAGACCGGCCAGGAACACGCACACGACATCGGCCGACGAGAACATCAGGTTGACGATGGTGCCCAGCACCACGAATTGTACCCAGACCGGCAACCCCGCCGAGGCATCGATGAACTGCGGCAGGAACGCCATGAAGAAGATCGCGGTCTTGGGATTGAGCACCTCGACCGTGATGCTCTCGAAAAACGCCCGGCGGGCCGATTTGCGGGTGATTGCCGGCAGCGCCACGTCGCCCTCCACGCGCTTACGAAACAGCGAGATACCCAACCAGATCAGGTACAACGCGCCGACCAGCTTAACGGCCATGTAGAGCGGCGGCACGGCGTGGAACAGCACCGACAGGCCGGCCGCGGCGGCAAAGACATGGACATAGCCGCCGAGATGAATGCCGAGTGCCGCCGTCAGCCCCGACCAGCGCCCCCGGGCCATCGTCTGCGCGGCGGCATAAAGCATGGCGGGACCCGGAATGTAGGCGAAGATCGCCGTGGTGGCGAAAAACGCGATCAGCAGTTCGGTCGGCGGCATTTCTTGTCCCTCATGATCCTGCCCTGTCCGATTGCAGGCCTTTCAGTCAGCCCGTGGGATGGCTTTGGATTGGCCTGCGCGAACAGTTGCCATGAAAGCCGACATGACTTTTTTGTGGAATGACGGACTGAATGCGCCGATACGCGCACCCGGTTCGAAATAAGCCGACGATTCCAGAATATCGTGCTTGTACTCGTCGACTATGACCCAAAGCGGGATAGGGTCAAGGCCGGCGCGGCGCGTTCAATTTCCGGAACGCCAACCGCGACGCGATCACGGCCCGGCTGGGTGGAAGTGATTGCAAGGATGAAAAAGGTTCGTGCCTCCGGCTTTTCCGGGAAGAACGGCGACGAAGGCGACAGGCCTCGCCTTGCGGCCTTCGGTCTCGCCGTCTGCATGTGGCGATGCCACAGATATGGATATCGCCAGACGTCCGCGGCCACGGGTTTAATCACGGTCCAATTCTGCGGCGTACTCCTCCAGCATCTCGACATGTTGCAGCGGTGCATCCTCGGCCGCGTAGACGCGGCGGCTATCGTTGCCGAAGCGCGCTTCGTAGGCCTCGATGCTCATCAGGACGTATCTCGGTTTGTTGTGCCGAGTGATGGAGACCGGCTGCTGGCTGGCAGCCGCGAGCACATCGCCGAGATTCTGTTTCAGATCAGTGGATGGATAGTGTTTCATTGGAACCTCCGTTGCCCATAATAGACAAGATGGACAAAACAGACAAGCCTGAGCGGGCGAGCCCCGAGCGACCGCCTGCTTTGTCGACAGCCCGGCCAGCCTCCCTTATAAGGACCGGAATCGCACGCAACCAGAGGCCTTCATGATCATCGTCACGGGCGGCGCCGGCATGATCGGCTCCAACATCGTCGCCGCGCTCAATGCGGAAGGCCATGACGACATCCTGGTCGTCGACGACCTCACCGACGGCCACAAGATCGCCAACCTGGCCGATTTGACGATAGCCGACTATCTCGACAAGGACGATTTCCTGGCCGGCATGGAGGCCGGCTCGCTTGGCCGCGTCGAGGTCGTCTTCCATCAGGGGGCCTGCTCGACCACCACCGAGTGGAACGGCAAGTTCATGATGGAGGTGAATTACGCTTATTCGAAACGGCTGCTGCATGCCTGCCAGGCGCTGCGCGTGCCCTTCCTCTACGCCTCCTCCGCTTCGGTCTATGGCGGTGGCGCCGAATTTCGCGAGGAGCCGGCGCTGGAGCGGCCGCTCAACGTCTATGCCTATTCCAAGAAACTCTTCGACGATTATGTCAGGCGCACGGTCTTCGACAGCGATCATTCCCAGGTCGCCGGCTTGCGCTACTTCAATGTCTATGGCCCGCGCGAGGCGCATAAGGGGGCTATGGCCTCGGTCGCCTTCCATCTGTTCAACCAGGTCGAGCGCGGCGAGAATCCAAAGCTGTTCGGCGCTTACGATGGCTTCGGGCCGGGCGAACAGAGCCGCGACTTCATCCATGTCGGCGATGTCGCCGACGTCAATTTATGGCTGTGGAAGCGCGGCGCCAGCGGCATCTTCAACTGCGGCACCGGCCGCGCGCAGCCGTTCCGTGCAATCGCCGAAACGGTCATCGACACGCTGGGCAAGGGCGAGATTGAGTTCATCCCCTTCCCCGACCACCTCAAGGGCAGCTATCAGAGTTTTACCCAGGCTGATATGTCCCGCTTGCGCGCGGCCGGCTATAACGGGCAATTCCGCACTGTAGAAACCGGCGTCAGAGACTATGTCGAATGGCTGAAAGCCCAACGATCCTCGTGATCGGCCCACGCTGGGTGGGCGATATGGTGATGGCGCAGTGCCTGTTCTCGGCGCTGAAGGAACTCCATCCCGATGCCGCGATCGATGTGCTGGCGCCCGCCTGGGCGGCACCTCTGGTCAAGCGCATGCCCGAAATCCGACAGCAGATCGACTTTCCGCTGAAGCCTGGCGCACTCGAATTCAGCCATCGCCGCCGTTTCGGCCGTCTGCTGCGCGGCCGCTACGACATGGCCTATGTCCTGCCGGGCAGCTGGAAGTCGGCGCTGATCCCGTTCTTTGCCCGCATTCCGCGCCGTTTCGGCCATCTGCGTGAAATGCGCTACGGCCTCTTGACCGACATCGTGCCGTTGCCCGATGCCGTGAAACGACGCACCGCACAGGCCTATTTCGGCCTCGCCCAGGGCGGCAACTTCCGCGCGCCCCGGCTGACCGTGGACGCGAAAAACCAGGCCGCCCTGCTCGATCGTTTCGGCCTGGCGCCGCGGAAATTCGTGGCCCTCATGCCCGGGGCCGAGTTCGGCCCGGCCAAGCGCTGGCCAAGCGAGAGCTATGCCGGCCTTGCCCGCGAATTCTTGGCCAAGGGCCTGGAGGTCGCGCTGTTTGGTTCGAAGAACGACCGCGACGTGACGGCGGAGATCGCAGCCCTTGCCCCCGGCGTCGTCGACCTCGCCGGCCAGACGCGGCTGGAGGACGCCATCGACCTGATCGCGGCGGCAAGGCTCGCGGTCTCCAACGACAGCGGGCTGATGCATGTCGCGGCCGCCGTCGGTACATCCATCGTTGCCGTCTATGGCTCGACCTCGCCTGAAAACACGCCGCCGCTGGCGGAGCGTCGCGAACTGGTCTGGCTCGGCCTGTCCTGCTCGCCCTGCCACCGGAAAATCTGTCCGCTCGGTCATCTCAACTGCCTGAAGACATTGGAGATCGCGCAGGTCGCCGCGGCAGCGGACCGCCTGCTGGAAATACCGGCCGCGGCATGAAGGTACTGATCGTCAAGACTTCGTCGATGGGCGATGTCATCCACACTTTTCCGGCACTTCAGGATGCCTGCCGCGCACGGCCCGATATCGCTTTCGACTGGTGCGTGGAGGAGGCGTTTGCCGGCATCCTCGCGCTGCATCCGGCTATCGGCACCATCCACACTGTGGCGATAAGGCGCTGGCGAAAGAACCTCTTCGACACGAACACCTGGCGCGAGGCGGCGGCCTTGCGCCGAACCTTGCGCAAATGCCGCTACGACCTCGTCATCGATGCGCAAGGCCTGCTGAAGTCGGCCCTGGTGGCACGCCAGGCGCGCGCGCCGATCGCCGGCTTCGACCGGTCGAGCGTGCGCGAGCCCTCGGCGACGCTGTTCTATGATATCACCTATGCGGTGCCGCGCGACCTGCACGCCATCGAGCGGACACGGCGGCTGTTCGGGCTGGCGCTCGGCTATCGGCCGGACCTTTTGACGCTCGACTCCGGCATCGTGGCGCCAGCGGGCATGATCGCCGGCGTCGACGGCAGGACCGCGTTCCTGCTGCACGGCACCAGCCGCGAGGACAAGAAATGGCCGGTCGAGGACTGGATCGGAACCGCCCGCCTGCTGGTCGAGCGCGGCATGATTCCGGTCACAACCTGGTCGAACGAACGGGAGAAGGCGGTGGCCGAAGCGATCGCCAAGGCCGTGCCAGCCACGGTCGTGATGCCAAAGTCGCCGCTGGACGCCATCGCCGCCATCCTCGGCCGCTCGACCCTGGTCATCGGCGCCGATACCGGGCTGACCCATCTCGCCAGCGCCGTCGGCCTGCCGACGGTCGCCGTGTTCCTGGCGACGGAGCCGGGTTTGACCGGACCGCGCGGGCCGTATGCGTCGACGTTGCTGGCGCCTGGTGGCAGACGCGTGACGCCCTCGGACGTGATGGCGGAGGCTGAACGACTTTTAGAGCTTAGGCGGACAACTACTGGGAAAGACTGAATTTTCGATCGAACGATTGGCAGGGTTGGCGCTGCCCCTCATCTGCCTGCCGGCAGGGGCGGCGCCAACCTCGCGCGAATAGCACCTGTCAGCGCGGAGCTGCGCCCAGCCGACGCCCTCAGATGAACTGCACCTGGACGATCTCGTAACCCCTGGCGCCGCCCGGCGCATTCACCTCGATGGCGTCGCCGACTTCCTTGCCGATGAGCGCGCGCGCGATGGGCGAGGAGATCGAGATGCGGCCGGATTTCACGTCGGCTTCCTGGTCGCCGACGATCTGGTAGGTCTTCTTCTCCTCGGTGTCCTCGTCGACCAGCACCACGGTGGCGCCGAACTTGACCTTTTCGCCGCTAAGCTTGGTCACGTCGATCACCTCGGCGCGCGCGATATAATCCTCGAGCTCGTTGACGCGGCCTTCATTGAGGCTCTGCGCCTCTTTGGCGGCATGGTATTCGGCATTTTCGGACAGGTCGCCATGCGAGCGCGCCTCGGAGATCGCCTCGATAATGCGAGGCCGCTCTTCCTGCTGGCGCCAACGCAGTTCTTCCTTCAATGACGCGAACCCCTCGCCTGTCATCGGGACCTTGTTCATAGTGCCTGACCTTTCCTGCTGCCGCCCCCGCATTTCGGGGGAAGCCTTGTCGTTGGGGTACAAAAAGAAAACGGTCCGGCAGCCTCGGGCTAACGGAACCGTTTCACCGCAATTTCCTTGAATATAGCAATCTTTGCGGGCTTTTCACGCCCAAAAATCGGTTTTGTAAAAATCATCCCTTCTTTTGTAGCAGGGGCGGCCGTGGGACGGAGCCGAACAAAAACGGCCGCGATCGCTCGCAGCCGCTTTGAGACATCAGGAGGGCCCGATCAGCTCCTCATGAAATGCTCGATCTGCTCGGACAGCATGCCGTATTCGCGCGAACCCTTGCCGGTGCGCTTTTCGATTTCCATCAGCTGCTGCTGGGCGCCGGCCAGATCGCCGATCTGCAGATGCGCCTCGCCGAGATATTCGCGCACCAGCGTGTAATCGGGATCGATGCGCAGCGCTTCCTCGTAATAGCCAAGGCCGACGGTGACGCGGCCGGAATGGCGGTGCGAATAGCCGAGATAGTTGAGGATGCGCGGATCCTGCTTGTTGGCGGCAAGAACGAGAACCGAGATCGCCTCGTCATAGCGGCCGGCCATCGCCAGCGCATGGCCCGCATCGTAGATGCTGTCGTCGTCCAGCATGCCTTCCTTCGGCGGTACGCATTTCTGCTTCTTCTTGTCCCAGACCTCACCTTTCTTGCACTGGGTGACAGTCTGGTCGCTACCACCACCACTGCTGCCGGCGGCAAACGCCGGAACGGCAAGGAACTGCAGAGCGATAAGCGCGCTCGCCGCCTGGATCAGCACTCTTTTATGCATGGAAACCTCCTGAGGGTGTGACAATGCAACATTAACGCCGAGCGGTCCGCGTTTCATCCCGGAAAAGATCGCCTGGAGAACATGAGGTGACGGATGCCGCAAATCCGGTATCATCCGGCAAACGACTGACGGAGAGGGCCCGTGCAGCGACGGCTCGAAAAGGACTGGGATCTCACGATCGGCCCCGATACCGTACGGCTGTTCATTCTCAAGGCCAAGGCGCTGAGCGCGGGCGTTAACGAGGACTATGCCGACGGCGCCGAACACGAGGTCGAGTTCGACGGCGACACGCATGACAACCACCACCATGACGGCCTTGCCGAGGAAAGCTCGGAAAACCTCACCGAGGAAGAGCTGCGCGAGCTGATCAACGACCTCAATATCGATGAGGCCGCCGAGCTGATCGCGCTGGCCTGGGTCGGCCGCGGCGACTACGACGCCTCGGAATGGGCCGACGCCGTAACCGCGGCACGCGAGCGCGCCAACAAGCGCACGGCAAAATACCTGCTCGGCATGCCGTTGCTCGCCGACTGGCTGGAAGAGGGGCTGGAAGCGATCGGCGCGTAACGCGGAGGTAACCGATTGTGATCGGGTCTAAGCGCCTGTCCAGGCAACTTCAGCCGACCGGCGCCGTTTTGTGGATGATGGCAAAGCTGAGCTTTTCTCGAGGGTACAGGATTGCATTGGCCTTGGCCGTCACGGCTCTGCTGGTCATGCCGGCCGACGCCAGACATCGTCACAAACACCATAGGCCGCTGAGCCCGCGCGTGGAGCAGCCGCTGACACAGCGGGCCGATCAGCCGCTGAAACCGCGCGGCAAGCGGCAGTCGAGAGCGCGAGCCAGGCAGCATCTCGCGCCCAATCCGGCACCGCCGGCAACGCAGGATGCTCGGCCGTCCGCCGATGTTCCGGTGCCCGAGCCACGCCCGGTGGACACTCAGAAAGTGGACACCCCAAAGTCGCAAGATCAGAACGCTGAAAATCCAAAGAGCGGCGCGGCGCCCAACCCGCCCAAGGACCCCGA
This sequence comes from Mesorhizobium sp. B2-4-13, assembly GCF_006658535.1. Taxonomy (NCBI): domain Bacteria; kingdom Pseudomonadati; phylum Pseudomonadota; class Alphaproteobacteria; order Hyphomicrobiales; family Phyllobacteriaceae; genus Mesorhizobium; species Mesorhizobium sp. B2-4-13. Next base: position 145,306 of record NZ_VFVB01000002.1, read on the forward strand.
TCTACCCAGCGACGAAGAGTCCCATCAGAAAAGCCCGAAACCACCGGAACCACCAGCCGAAACCGAAAGCGAGCCGGAGCCGCCTGCCGTGGCGCCGACGCCGACGCCAAAGCCCGCCACCACGACGCCCGAACCTCAAGCGCCGGCCGTCGCCCCGCAGCCAACGCCAAAGCCGGCGGAAGCAGGTGACGAGGAGAAGATGCTGCCCGATCCACGCTCGGCCGATCTTCCCGCCGACAAGATGCCGGCTGAGGAAGTCGCCTGCCGCGAGCGCCTGAAGACACTCGGGGTCGAATTCGAGGAGCACAAGGCCGAAAGCAACCCCGAAATCGGCTGCTCGATCCCCTACCCCATCGTGCTGAAGTCGCTTGGCAAATCGGTCGCGATTGCTCCGGGCACCGAGCTCAACTGCCCGATGGCCGAGGCGGCGGCGCGTTTTGCCGCCGACGTCATCCAGCCGGCGGCTAAAGCCGAATTCGGCGCTGACCTGAAATCGATCGGCCAGGCGTCGGCCTTCGTCTGCCGGCCGCGCAATGGCACGCGCAAACTGTCGGAACATGCTTTCGGCAACGCGCTCGACATTGCCAGCTTTACGCTGTCCGATGGCAGGACGATCGAGGTCGGGCCGGCGCCGCCGGAAAAAGACGGCAAATTCCTCGACGCCGTACGCAAGGCCGCCTGCGGACCTTTCAAGACCGTGCTCGGCCCAGGCGCCGACCCGGACCATTCCTTGCATTTCCATCTCGATCTCGAGCCGCGCCGGCATGGCGGAACGTTCTGCCAATAAAATCGCCGATCGCTAGCCGCAATGTGGCTCGAGTTCGATGCCTTGAATTATCGAACTCTTGGCCGTTCCATGCCTGTTCAAGAGCTGCAAGTTGATCTAACTATATTCGCTATGCAGGCTCCTCGGAGCCGGTCATTCCATTTGCCACGTGAACAGGCCTCGAAGGGAAATAGCATGAAATATGCGGCGTTCATTTTCCTGTCTATGGCTGTGCTATTTGCACCAGGCATAACTTCAGCCTCGGCGCATTTCAAAAAACGCGTAGATCAGCACAGGCATGAGAAAATTCAACCCAGGCATGAGAAATCTGCAAAGCCGGCGAAGCCCATGCCCCTGTACCAGCAGATCCAGCATCGCCACTTCAAGGGAAAGGATTTGTGCTGGCGCATGTACAATGGCAACCTGATAGACATCTGCGTCGGATAATCTTGGGTCAAACCTCAGCAACTCGGCGCTTGCGTTGTGCTACACAGAGTTAGCCGCAATTCGGCCGCAGGCGTGAGCGCCGACGCTGAGCTTTCCTTTACCCTTGATCGTTAAAATCCCACCGATCAGGGATAGGAATTCCGCCCATGGCCGAGCTATTTCGCGCCGCCGAGACGGTCGCGCGCCAATCAAAATGCGCAGTGATGGCAAAATGTACAGCGATGGTGGCCGCTGGCCTTGCCCTCGTCGCCGTTTCCGCCTGCAACACTGGCAGCGTGCTGTCACTGCAGCCGGCTGTCGACGTCGGCTCCCAGACTGCAGCCGTGCCGCAATATGCTGGCATGCAGAAGCTCGTACCCTCAAATCCCTATCTGACCGCCGCCTATCCGCGCATGGACGAGCCGATGTCGCCGGTGGAGCAGATTCCAGCCAGCGAAACCGATTGCCGCCAGCAGCTGAAGCGCCTCGATGTCGCCTACACCGATCTGGCACCGATCCATGAGGGCCAGTGCGGCATCGACTATCCGGTCAAGGTCACGGCTATCGGCAGCATCGAGATGAAACCCGCCGCGACCCTGACCTGCGACATGGCCGCCACCTTCGCCGCCTGGACCAAGAACGAACTCGTTCCCTCCGCCCGCTGGCGCTATTTCTCCGGCGTCAGGACCATCCACCAGGGCTCAAGCTACTCCTGCCGCAACATTGCCGGCGAAGGCGTGCTGTCGGAGCACGGCAAGGGCAACGCGCTCGATGTCATGAGCATCGAACTCAACAATGGCGACGACATCGACGTGCGCAAACCCGGCCTGTTCGCCTTCCGCACCCGCGGCTTCCTCAACAATGTGCGCGCCGACGGTTGCCAGTATTTCACCACCGTGCTCGGCCCCGGCTACAATTACGACCACCGCAACCATTTCCATTTCGACATCAAGAACCGCAGGAACGGTTACCGCGCCTGCCGGTAGGAAAAGATCATGCGTCACCGGTGGACGCGATAATTTGCCGAGCCACGAGATCCTGGATGCGCCAGAGATTCTTGTCCCGAATACCGCTTTCTTCCAGCTTGCTGACGGTCCGGAACAGATACTGCGCCGACGACCCCCAGTGTCCGGCGGCTCGCGCCAGCGTGTCCGCAACCTGCTCCAACGGCAACCCTCCGGCATAGGCCTTGCCACCCGGCGTGGCGACGAAAGCCAGAGCGCGCAGCGGACCCTGCTTGGTCTTGACCTTGATCCAGCAGGGCACGTTGGTTGGTGGGTTGGCATCGATTTCCCGGCGCATCAGCTGGCCGAGCTGCCCGAAATGATCTTCATCGGGAAGCCGGTAGACGATCCCGTTGCAGCTGCCGCCGCGGTCCAGCGCCAGCATCAGGGCAGGCAATTCGCGCGTGCCCCGCCAACGCGTAAGCTTCAGGCAGAACGAACGGTGCCATCCAGGCGCCGTCGCCGGGCGCTGCTCGACAGGAACGAATTCGGGATTCCAGATCAACGAACCATAGGCGAAGACCCACAGCATTTCGGGCCGATATTCCGCAAGCAGTCGAGCGACCAACTCATCGAACTCCGCGTTGGTGTGCTCGGCCGTTCCAGGCTCAGGCCCGGGATCCAGTTCGACGCGCTCGACCCGGGCGACAAGATCCGCGGTCAACGCCATCGTTCTCGGGCCCGTCGGCTTCCGCTTCATTCCCGCCCCCACGAAAAAATGATGGCTGACGATAAACCGTCCGCTCATCTCTGGCCATTGATTTCCAGGGAACCGTCAGGCAACACATACCGCTCGGATCGAGCTGCCTTTATGAGCCAACGAAGCCTCCAGCGACGCATTGCGATCTGGGTAGTGGCCGTGCTGGGCGGCTATCTGGCGCTCGCCTATGTCGCGGCGCCGGAATTCTGGACATTCCGTGATCGCGGCTTTCGCGATCGGCATTTCGAGATGGTCACCCACACGCCGCAAGGCATTCCCGGCGACCCCATCAATGTCGGCCTGATCGGCACGGAGAAGGAGCTGGTGCACGCTTTCGCCGTCGCCGGCTGGGACACCGCCGACGCCGTCACCTTGAGAACCGCCATCGACATCGGCGAAAGTGTACTGTTTTCCCGCCCCTATCCCGACGCACCGATAAGCCGTCTGCTGTTCGAAGGCCGCGCCCAGGAACTCGCTTTCGAAAAGCCGGTCGGCGACAGTGCCGACCGGCGCCATCACGTCCGTTTTTGGCGAACGGATACGGTTGGCGACGATGGCAGGCCGCTCTGGCTGGGTGCCGCCAGCTTCGATCGCGGCGTCGGTCTGAGCCATGACACGGGCGCCATCACCCATCACATCGGTCCCGACCTCGATGCCGAGCGCGACTTTATGGTCGGCGATCTCAATGCCGCCGGCCTGTTGGCCTCGACCAGCGGCCTGGCGGGCATCGGCCCCACCCGGAGCGGCCGCAATGGCGGCGGCGACCCTTATTTCACCGACGGCAAGGCGGTCGTCGGCGTGCTGAAGCAGTTGCCGTGACGGCAGGTCAGGTCGTCGCGATGACGATCTTGCCGAACGGCCCCTTCTCGAAGGCGCGCCGCCCTGGGATGCTGTCTGATCCACCCGCATCCGCTGTCATCTTTCTAAAATGGCCGCCGACTATTTTCGAAAGCCGTGCGGCAATGCTATTGAGCCCTCATGCTATACGTTGAAATCGCCACCGTGGTCGTCCTCATCTGCGTGAACGGCCTTCTGTCGATGTCCGAACTCGCCATCGTCTCATCGCGGCCGGCTCGCCTGAAGGCGATGATCGACCGCAACGTCAAGGGTGCCGGCCGCGCTTTGGCGCTTGGCTCCAATCCCGGCAAATTCCTGTCCTCCGTGCAGATCGGCATCACGCTGGTCGGCGTGCTCTCGGGTGCCTTTTCCGGCGCCACGCTCGGCCAGAGGCTGGCGCAATATCTGGCTACGGCAGGCATCCGCGAGAACATAGCCGATCCGCTCGGCGTCGGCATCGTCGTGGCCATCATCACCTATGCCTCGCTGATTATCGGCGAACTCGTGCCCAAGCAGATCGCGTTGCGCGATCCCGAGCGGGTCGCGGCACGGGCGGCGCCGGCAATGACCATCCTGGCCACCATCTCGGCCCCTCTGGTCTTCCTGCTCGATATTTCGGGCCGTGCCGTGCTCTGGCTGCTCGGCCAGCGCGGCGAAAGCGAGGAAAAGGTCACCGACGAGGAGATCAAGATGCTGGTCGCCGAGGCCGAGCATCACGGCACTATCGAATCCGACGAGCGGCGCATGATCGCCGGCGTCATGCGGCTTGGCGACCGCGCCGTGCGCGCCGTCATGTCACCGCGCACCGATGTCGACTGGATCAACCTGCAGTCCGACGATGCCACGATCCGCAAGCTTCTGATGGACACCCAGCATTCGCGCCTGCCCGCCGGCGACGGCGGGGTGGACGCCATGATCGGCGTCATCCAGACGCGCGACGTGCTGGCCGCACTGCTCGGCGGCCGCGCGCTCGACCCGCGCAAATATGTGCGCGCGGCACCGATCGTGCACGATCAGGCCGATGCGCTTGATGTGTTGCAGAAGCTGAAGGAGAGCGACGTGCCGATGGCGCTGGTGCATGACGAATACGGCCACTTCGAAGGCATCGTCACCCCCGCCGACATCCTAGAAGCCATCACCGGCGTCTTCCGCTCGGATCTCGAGGCCGGCGAGGAAGAAAACGCCGTCCAGCGCGACGACGGCTCATGGCTTCTCGCCGGCTACATGCAGGCCGACGAGATGGCCGAGGTGCTCGGCATCGACCTGCCGGAGAACCGCGACTACGAGACCGTCGCCGGCTATGTGCTGTCGCACATGCACCATCTGCCGGCGACTGGCGAATGTGTCGACGCGCAGGGCTGGCGTTTTGAGGTCGTCGACCTCGACGGCCGCCGCATCGACAAGCTGATCGCCACCCGCCTGCCCAGCGGTCACCGCGAGATGGTGCGCTGACGGCATATGCCTGGTTTCGGTCCGGCGGCCCTCGACGGCGGCCAATATACTGCGCGGACCGCGAGCTCTACCGCTCGGTGAAGGCGCGGGCGAAGGAATCGAGCATCGGCCGTGCCAGATACTCCAGGAAAGTCCGGTCACCGGTGTTGATGAACGCCTCGACTGGCGTTCCGGGATAAAGCTGCTCGGGCTTTACGCCGGGCGGCAGGTCGGCCGCGATCCTCAGCTTGGCTCGGAAATAGGGCTCATGCGTTGCCTCGTCGACGAGCCGGTCCGCTGAGATTTGCGCCACCGTGGCTGAGACCTCGGGAGTGAGCCGTGCATTCAAGGCCGACAGCCGCAGCTTCGCCGGCTGGCCGACACGGACCTGATCGAGGTCTTTCGGCCGCAGCCTTGCATCGACGACGAGGCCCGATGCCGTGGGCAGGATCTCCATGATCTTTTCGCCGGGGGCGATCACGCTTCCCTTGGAATTATAGGCCGACGACACCACGATGCCTGCCGCCGGCGCCTTGATCGTCGTGCGCCGCAGCACCGCCTCCGCCGCCCTGGTCTGCTCCTCGACATCGGCCAGATTGGAGCGAACGTCGTCCAGCTTCGTCAGCGCCTCCTCGACGCGTTGCGTGGTCTGGCGCTCGATCTGCTCCTGGGCCTCGACGATCTGGGTGTTGGCCGTCGCCAGATTGGCCTCCAGCGCCCCGGCCTGCCCGACGAGATCGGCCTCGCTGCGCAATAGCTGGGAGTACTCGGTGCGGTTGGTGAGGCCCTTGTCCAGCAGGCCGGTCTTGATGCCGAGTTCGTTCTTCACGACGTCGGCTTGCTGCTGAATGGCCTGTTGCTGGGCCTGCAACCCCACCACCGACTGCCGATGCATGGCGACGCGTTGTGCCAGGATCGATTTTTCCGACCGGAACCGGGCCAGCCTGGCGTCGAATTCCTTTTGCTGTTCGCGAACCAGGATCTCGAAATCGTGCTGGAAAGGTGCCGGCGCCGCTTCGGTGATGGGCGCCATCCTGTCCAACCCGTCGCGTTCCGCCTCCAGCCGCGCCGCACTTGCCCTGAGCGCGATCGACTGCCTCACCAGTCGGTTGAGCTCGGCCTGCGCGGCCGTTGGGTCCAGCACGACCAGGTTCTGGCCCTGTTGCACGCGATCGCCTTCATGGACCGGTAATTCCCTGATGATCCCGCCCTCGCGATGCTGGATGCGGATGTTTCCGCCGGTCGCCGAGATCGTGCCTTGCGTGATCACCGCTCCCGACAAGGGAGCGCTGACGGCCCAATAGCCGAAGCCGCCCGCCAGCACCGCTATGGCGACGTAGCCGGTCAGGGCCACGCGTCTTATGTCGGTGCGCGGCTGGCTGTCCCAGGCGAGGCTCTGTGTCGTCATCTCACGATCCGAAACTGCCACCCGCGCGGATTGTCGGGACGAATGACCCGGTCACCACCGTGCTCTGCTGGGGGGCCTTGCCGATGACCGAACGCCGCAGCACCTCGTCGCCAGGGCCGAAGGCTTCGACCATGCCGCCGCGCAAAAGCATCACGCGGGCGCAAGCGGCGGCGATCGAAGGGCGATGGGTGACCACGATGACCGTGACGCCCGCCGCTCGCGCGGCCGAAAGCACCGCCTCGAGCGCGGCCTCGCCGCTGCCGTCGAGATGGGAGCTGGGCTCGTCGAGTACCAGGAGCCGCGGATTGCCGTAGAAGGCGCGCGCCAGGCCGATTCGCTGGCGCTCGCCCCCCGACAGCGCCCTGTCCGACGGGCCGATCATGGTCTGGTAGCCGTCGCGCTGCGCCAGGATCAGCTCGTGCACCTGGGCGCGCCTTGCCGCCTCGACGATTGCGGCGTCGTCCGCTTGCGGGTCGAAGCGGGCGACGTTTTGCGCGATCGATCCAGGAAAGAGCTCAACCTCCTGCGCAAGGTAGCCGACATGCTTTCCAAGCTGGCTCTCGTCCCAGGTCCTGAGGTCGGCGCCGTCGATCCTGATTGAGCCGCCGGTCGGTTGGGCGGCCCCCACGAGCAACCGCGCCAGTGTCGATTTGCCAGCCCCGCTCGGGCCGACGATGGCCAGCGCTTCGCCCGCGCCGATCGCAAAGTTGAGCCGCTTGAGGATGGGTTCCGTGCCGGGTTGGGCGTTCGGCGCCATGAAGAAGACGTCCTGCACGGAAATCGCGCCGGCCGGATCGGGCAGGATCAGTTTTCGCGGCTCCGTCGGACGCATTGCGAGCGCTTTTTCCAGCCGCGTCCACGCCCGCCGCGCGTCGGCGATCTGCCGCCAGGCGCCGATCAGCTGGTCGAGCGGCTGCAGCGCGCGCGACGACACCAGCGAGGAGGCGAAGATCATGCCAGCCGTCATCTGCCCCTGCAGCACCAGCCATGCGCCGGCGCCGAGGATCGCCAGTTGCAGCATCATGCGCAGCGCCCGCGAGGCGCCGCTGAAGATGGCGTTGGCGCTCGAGGAACGGTCATGGAAAGTGAGCGCCGCCGCCACGTGCCGTCCCCAGACCAGCGAGGCATTCCGCACCATGCCCATGGCGCGCAGCGTCTCGGCATTGCGGGCAAAGGCCTGTTCCGCCTGGCTGGCCAACGCCGAACGCTCCGCGGACAAGGCATCGTTCCTGCCGATCGCAAGCTGGTTGGCCACGACGAGGAATAGCAGAAGCACCGCGCCGGCGACCGTTACCCAGAACAGCACCGGATGGATGAGATAGAGCAAGGCGAGGAAGACAGGGGCGAAAGGCAGGTCGAACAGCACCGCCACGCCGCGTGACCTGATGAAGGCGCAGACCGAAGCGAGATCGCGCAGCGGCGACAGGCCGCCGGCATATCTCGCGCCGAGCGAAACGGCGAAGGTGCTGGCACCCAGCTTGCGGTCGACGGTCGCCGCGACGCGCTGCGTGTAGACGGCGCGGATCGCGTCCAGCAGCCCGAGGAAGGCGAGCGCGAGCACCGCGATAGCTGACAGATAGACAAGCGTCTCGACGCTGGAGGACGGCAGCACGCGGTCATACACCTGCAGCAGGTAGAGCGGAATCACCAACAGCAGGATGTTGATCAGCAGCGAGAAGACGCCGACATCGGCGATAGCGCGCAGGAAGACCGGACGTAGGCCGGACGGTCCAGTCATTTCCGCATTTCCCGCCGCTGCATGATCCCGGCCCTTACGCGTGGCCCCCGAATTCGGAACCGCCGTGCAGCGTGCTGCTGGCGATGCTATGCGTGGCGGTGCTGGTGGTGGTGTGCAAAGCGCTCGCCGGCGCGTTGTCCAGCGTATAGGCGCGGATATAGTCGATCTTCATCTCGGCAGGCGTCGCCAGATGATCGGGAGGCGCGCCGGCAAGACCGCCGACCGCGAGATCGGCCAGCATGTACATGGGCTTGTGCATATCGGATGGCGTCGCCGCTTCCGCGACCTGGACACCGTCATAAGTCCAGACGAGCTTGTCCGGCGTCCACAGCAGCCCATAGGTGTGGAAGCCGGCGGTATCCATGGTGTTTACCGTCGACGTCACCTTGGTGTGGGTTCCCGTTTCATTCGAATGCGCCGTCATGATCAACGAGTTCGGGTCCTGCCCGCGCGTCTCGACCACATCCAGTTCCGGCGGCCACGAGCCGTCTGCCGGCAGCAGCCAGAAGGCGGGCCAGGCGCCGGCGTTCTCGGGCAGGTCGGCGCGCATTTCGAAATAGCCGTAGGTTTGTGAGAAGGTGCTGTGCGTATTGAGGATACCTGACGTGTATTCGTAGTTGTTGATCAGCGGCTTGATGTCGGCCGGCGCCTGCGCGGCGGTGATGGTGAGCACGCCGTTATTCACGCTGAACGGGTGGACGGAACTCGTCGGCCCGTAATTGGCGTCGATGTACCATTGCAGCTCGCCATTGCTGGTCAATGTGCTGCCGTTCGGCGCTCCCCATGAGAAGTTGGTATCCCACGTGCCGCCCTGAGCGTTGTGAAGATTGAGCGCGTTGAAATCGTCGCTGAAGGACAGCTTCATGCCGGACATGTCGATCGGCAATTCGAACTGGTTGGGCTGCAGCTTGTCGATGGTCGTGTCCTTGAACTCGAGGATCTCGCCGGATCCGAGGTTCAGCAGCACGTTCGATCCCGCCTGGATCAGGTTCGAGTGAACGGCATCGAACGACGTGAAACCATAGCCGTTGAGGCGAACCGTGTCAGTGGCGGCAAAATTCGCGATCAGGTCGCTGCCGTTGCCTTTCGAGATGACGAACGTGTCGTAGCCACCGCCGCCATCGATCAGAACATCGTTTCCCGCGCCGCCGTCCAGCGTCTGGTGCCCAGCCTTGGCGGTGATGATGTTGTCCAAGCCGTTTCCGAAAGCGTAGTTGTTGGGGTTTGTGACGATGAGGTTCTCGACATTGGCGGGGAGCTTGTAGCTCATCCACGTGCTGATCGTGTCGATGCCTGCCCCGGCGCCCTCGGCCACCTTGTTGCCCGCCCCATAGAGGTAATAGATGTCATCGCCCGTGCCGCCATGCATGGTGACGTTGAGATTGCCCGCTCCGTAAAACGAGTCATTTCCCGCGCTGCCATACAAGTCGGGCCCGGCCCCAGGCGCCGAGAACCAGTGGTTGGACGTACCGCTATAGGGAAGAGGAACACCCACGGCGTTGACGAAGAAGCTCATCGGATACATCCTCCTCGTGAGGCATGGCCGCCTCGAACCGTTCGCTTACGGACTTCCGGATGGCCACGTCGGATCAATGCTGAAAGGAACGATTTCGTTCCGGGGAATCATTACACAATCCACCATAACATCGATCTTTCGGAAGACATATACTTATTGTCCGGGAAAAGAGCGGCGCTTAAGCAAAGATATTTAGTAAAATGGTGTATAAACTAGAAATTGCAAAGGATCTACTTAGATGAATGATCTACTTAGATGACGGCTACCCCTCCGAGCCCATCAGCCTCCCTCCTCGGCGCATGGTGGGCGGGAAGCTTAGGCCATCAGAGAGCGGCTTCGATCGGCTCGGCAAGCCTGGGATTTGAGCGTGCCGCGATCAGGCAACTGGTGACGATGAGACCCGCTCCCGCCAGCGTGGTCCAGGTCACCGCCTCGTCGAAGAAAAGGAAGCCAAGTGCGATCGCCCAGATGAAGGCGGAGTATTCCGTCGGGATCAGATACTGCGCTTCCGCCCGCGCATAGGCCCAGCTCATCAGGAATTGGCCGGCGAGCGACAGCGCCGTCACGCCGGCGAGCGGAAGCCAGAGCTCGCGCGGCAGGGCAATGGCCAGCCAGGGTGACGCGAGACCAAGGAAGACCGCCACGCAAAGGTTCTGGAACAGCATGATCTCGATCGGCTTGGCCACCAGCGCCTGCTGCCGCGCAAGGATCAGATTGTAGGCATAGAACACCGTCGACACCAGCACCGCCGCCGTGCCGAGCAAGGCATCCCTGGCATGGCTTGTCTGCCCGAACTGTCCGCCGACGATGATTGCGACGCCCGCAATGCCGGCCAGCGAAGCCCAGATCGCCTGACGCTGTATGCGTTCGCCGAGCAGCAACGCCGCCAGCAGCAGGGCGAACAGCGGCGCCACGAAACTGAGCCCGATCGCCTCCGCCAGCGGCAGCCTCGCAAGCCCCCAGAAGAAGGACAGCAGGACAAAGCCGACGACCGCGGCACGCAGCGCATGCAGCCTGAGCACGGAAGGCTTGGGCAGCGTGCGCGGTCCCGCCGACCAGCCGGCGCCGGCAACCACGGTCGCGAGCATGCTGCGCCACAGCACCGTGTTGTAGACGCCGACGGCAAGGACCAGGACCTTCATCGCCGCGTCCATCCCCGACAGCAGGAAGATGCCAAGCGCGCAGACAAGCACCGGGATCATGGGAGAAACGGCGCCTGCCAGGCTGGACGACTTCACGAGGCCCTCATGTGGTGGATCGCAGTCGGATATATCAGGGCGGACCGGCGGGGCCAGATGGCAGCCCCGCCGATATGGCGGTCCAACCATGGCGACTTGTGGAATGGCTGGGAAAGCTCGCAGCGAGCCCGCCAACCATTGCCGGCTTGTCTAGCGGCGCGTGACCGCGAAAGCGGATATCTGAGCATCGAGTTTCGGCCATGGCATGACGGACCGGCTTTTGCGCTATTCTGGCAAGTCCGCCTTCCGAAGGCCCTCGATATAGTTCTCGCGGTCTTCCACCCGTTGAAACGGGGCAGCACCTCCGCGAGGTCCGAAAGCCGCAATGTGGGATCGAGTTCGCGCAGGCGCGCATCTTCTCCGCTTCAGAAAGCTGTCCCGCCAAGGCATGACTTGCCATCGCGACACGCATCGCGCTCGCGTAGTTCGGCTGCGAGCGCAAAGATCTCGGTTTGCGCTTGGCACCTTCGATTTCAGCCTCCTCGACCTTCGGCGTGATTGCGCCGACTATGTTTGAGGCGATCTGATCCTCGAGATCAAAGATCTCCGCCAGAGTGCCGTCAAAAACAGTCGGCCCATAAATGGAGGCCGGTGGAAGAGTCGAGGAGCTGTCCTGTACGGCCAACGTTTTGGCGGCAAGAGATTTGAGTTAGGATGACGCAGCACTGGCGCGCTATAGAGCACCCTTATGAACGAATCTGCCAGTAGAGCAGACAACAACACAGCAGTCGCGAGCGACCTTGCCGACGGCGATCCCCGCCTTGCCTTCATTTATCAGGAGGCGGTGAGAGGCCTCAATCACCAGCAGAACCTCGTCGAGAACATGAACGCCCGCGCCGGCAGCCTCATCTTCGCCACTGCGTTCGCCAACTCGCTGCTTGGCGGAAGGGCGCTTTCCGACGGGCTTGGGCTTTGGGACTGGATCGCGGTGGTTCTGCTGTTCGCCATCGGCGGGCTGATCGTCTTCTTGCTTTGGCCCTACCACAAATACACGTTCCGCTTCGACCCAGAAGAGCTGCTCCATCAATATGTCGACGGCGACAGGCCGGCAAACATGTCGGCCATGCAGCGCGCGCTCGCCCTTCGCATCAAGGCGGACATGGTCAGCAACTGGCGCATTATCCAGCGGCTTCGGGTGGCATTGCAGATTGCGCTGGTCCTTCTGTTGTTCGACATCCTGGCCTGGCTTTTCGCGATCGCGGGTATTTGAGCCGTTCGATATTCGGAGCCGACCCGACCTGGACCGACGACCGCCCTTTGAGGTGGCAGTCTGCCGACGAGCACCTTCGGGAACTGAGGCATCAGCACGACCTTGCCGGTCGAGCCGCCCTCTTCGGGCAAAGGACGAGCACGTGGCTCCCGGGACGGGCGCCTTCGCAAGAGCGCAGTGTCTGCGGCACCCTCACCTGCTTGCGAGGCGCTGAGGGGCGGCGCGGCGTTGCATGCAGATCTTTCGCGCAGCCGCAACTCCTTGCAGGAACGCGAAAAAAGGGCGACGCAAGCGCCGCCCCATATCCCTTGGGAGGACAATCCGATCCGGCGGATCAGGCCGCCTGGGCTTCTCCGGCGACGGCATCGGCGGCGCGGGCGGCCTTCAGCACCTTGGCCCACCAGGCGACGTCGTTGACCAGCGCGGTGGCGGCCTGGTTCAGGTGCTCGAGATCTTCGAGCTTCTTCTCGCCCTGGCGCACGGCCAGGAAATCGCCCCAGGCGATATGGACCGCGGACTTGACCGGCGCCATCTGCAATTCGACGGCGTGGAGACGAAGCTGTTCGACGGCGCGGGCGCCACCGACGCTGCCATAGCCGACAAAGCCGGCCGGCTTCTTGTTCCACTCGTTGGCGGCGTAGTCGATCGCATTCTTCAGCACGGCCGTCGGGCCGTGATTGTATTCGGCGGCGGTGAAGATAAAGCCGTCGAATCCGGCGACCTTCTTCTGCCAGCGCTGTGCGACTTCGTTCTGCGACGGCGCCCAGGCGGAGGACGCGACCTCATCGAAGAAGGGCAGCGGAAAGTCGCGCAGATCGACAATTTCGACATCGATGTCGGCATGTGCCTTGGCGATCTTGGCGATCCACTGCGTCGGCACGTCGGCGAAGCGGGCGGCGCGCGTCGAACCGATGACAATGGCGATTTTGGGCTTGGACATAAGGGGCTCTCCTTGCGGGAATTTTTGGTATCGTTTGGATACCGGCGCTATATGTGATACTGACAATTTGATGCGCAAGGAGGCACGTTTTTGTTACTGAGGCACCCGCATAGCACCGAGGACTGCCGCGCCGTGTCGGAAATCCTGCAGCGCGTCGGCGACAAATGGACCGTGCTCGTGGTCGGCAAGCTGGGCGGCGGACCGCTGCGTTTCAACGAATTGCGCGCCGCCGTCGGCGGCATCTCCCAGAAGATGCTGACCACCACCTTGCGCGGCCTGGAGCGCGACGGCTTCGTCACGCGCAAGGTATTTCCGACCATTCCGCCGCGCGTCGATTACGAGCTGACGGAGCTCGGTCACGAGTTGCTGGTGCCGGTCGGCGCGCTCGGCGAATGGGCCCGCAAGAACACCCAGCGTGTCCAGTCGGCACGCGCCAGATTCGACGACATGCATGCCTGAAGCCCATGCGCGGCAAGGGATTCGGAACCTGCACTGAGCGGCTCTAGCTGCTGCAGGCGAAGTCACGGTTCCCTGAAAGCGACTTGGAAATAGTCCATGGCGCTCGATGCCGGCCCGACGCGCCCGGCCTCCCTCTCGACGATAACCGCATTCCAACGGCAGCCAGTCAGGCTCTTCGCGCCAAGCAAGGCGTCTGGCTGCAGAGTGTGCACGTCGCTGTTCGCTGCTTCGCATCCGTGCTGTCATGCAGGCAGGCAGTGCGCCCAAGGTCCTGTTTGACTTCGGCGTAAGCGGTTATGCCGAGCAGGCAGACCAAGGCCACGAGAGCCGCCGCAAGCCAGCCGTTCAACAGGTGTTGACGCATTGTCTTCCTCCGGTGCCCCGCAGCATTGCGCTTGGAAGGCAACGGCAGCATGTCGCTGAACGCATCGCTTCGCTCGGGCGATGTTACAAATGCCCGGGCTTGGCGCGAATCAGCTCTCGGCGGGAACCACCTTCGGCTTGCCCTCGCCGTCGAGCGCCACCATGACGAAATCGGCGTGCGTCACCTTTTCCATCAGGTCGGAAAGGTAGCGCTGCGCCCAGGCCTCGACCTTGAGCGTCATCGAGGTGCGGCCGACGCGTTCGACATGGGTGTAGATGCACAGCGTGTCGCCGATCTTCATCGGCTTGGCGAAGGACATTTCCTTGACCGCCGCCGTCACCACGCGGCCCCTGGCGCGCTCGGCGGCGCGGATGCCGCAGGCAAGATCCATCTGCGCCATCACCCAGCCGCCGAAAATGTCGCCTGCGGCATTGGCGTCCGAAGGCATGGCCAGGGTGCGCAGCGTCAGGTCTCCGATCGGCCGTCCGTCCGCGTACTGCACCATGGGCAGAATCCTCAAGCAGTGATGGTCATCGATCCCGTATCGCCGCTACGGGAATAGGTCAACGCGCGGCGGCTGCTGTTTCCTCGCCCCAAGGCCATAGGCTAGCCTGGCATTCGCCCGGTTGTGCCTGATTTTCAGCGGCTTCGGGTGTCAGGGAGGGTTTCCTCCAATCGCCGAGGAACGCGGTTCCTGGAGATCGCACCTCTCAGAAATAACGTGCAAGGTTAGCGCGGATGCGGTCGAGAACCGTATCCCCGGAAATGTCGGGAACGAATGCCTTGCCGGTGATCGCCTCGTAAGCCTGGGCATACACCCCAGAGGCCTGTTCGACGATCTCGTCCGGAATCCTCGGGATCGGGTCCTTGTAGGGATCGCAGCGCGCCGTCACCCATGAGCGGATGAAATCCTTGTCGAAGCTCTCCGGCCGCGTGCCATCAGCCAGCGCCTGTTGGTAGCTCGCCGCGATCCAGTACCGGCTGCTGTCGGGCGTGTGGATTTCGTCGGCGAGAATGATCGTCCCGTCCTTGTCTGTCCCGAATTCGTATTTCGTGTCGGCCAGGATCAGGCCGCGTTCGGCTGCGCGCGCCTGGCCGCGGGCGAACAGCTTCAAGGCATAATCCGAAACCGTGTCCCACTGCTCCTGCGTGAGCAGGCCCTGCTCCAGGATCTCGGCCCTGGACAGCGGCTCGTCATGGCCGCCGTCGGCCGCCTTGCTGGTCGGCGTGATGACCGGTTCGGCCAGCCTCTCATTGTCGCGCAGGCCGTCTGGCAGGCGCATTCCATACATGTCCCGTTCGCCGCGTCGGTAGCGGGTCAGGATCGAGGTGCTGGTGGTCCCCGCCAGATAGCCGCGCACGACGATCTCGACCGGCAGTATGTCGAGCCTTGTGCCGACGACGACGTTGGGGTCGGGATATTCCAGCACATGGTTCGGGCAGATGTCGGCGGTTTCCTCGAACCAGTACCGCGCCGTCCGGGTGAGGATCTCTCCCTTGAACGGGATCGAGGTCAGAATGATGTCGAAGGCGCTGAGACGGTCGGTGGCGATGATGATACGCCTGCCGTCGGCCAGGTCGTAATTCTCGCGGACCTTGCCTTTGTAATAGCCCGGCAGTTCGGGAATGAAAGCATCCGACAGGACACGCATGGGTTCTCCTGCCTTTGCGCGGAGTGGCCAGGGGCATGATTCCGAAAAGTTGCAGACTTATCGGAAAAAATCATGCCGAAATGATGCTATCCGCATAGTCCGTCGACCCCATGCATATCAAGCGCGATTGTCGGCATTCCCCGAAAGCCGGCCGGTATACCAGTCGCTTTTTTCACAACCGATGCCGGAAGGCGCGGCGACGCGGCGAACCCATGGCGTCTAGGCTGCGCCAGATTTCCGGAGCCGCCATTTTCATCATGCAGACCTATGACTTCATCATCGTCGGCTCCGGCTCGGCCGGCTCGGTTCTGGCCGACAAACTGTCGGCTTCGGGCCGCTTCTCGGTGCTGGTGCTGGAAGCCGGCGGCAGCGACCGGCGCTTCTACGTGCAGATGCCGCTCGGCTACGGCAAGACCTTCTTCGATCCCACGGTGAACTGGAACTACAAGACCGAGCCGGATCCCGGCCTCGGCGGCAATGTCGACCACTGGCCGCGCGGCAAGCTGCTTGGCGGGTCGAGCTCGATCAACGCCATGGTCTGGATCAGAGGCGCCCGCGAAGACTTCGATGACTGGCGCGCCGCCGGCAATCCCGGCTGGGGCTATGACGATCTGTTGCCGGCCTTCAAGGCGCTCGAGGACAATGAAGCCGGCGCCGACGCATGGCGCGGCAGCGGCGGTCCCCTGCACATCAGCGACACCACCGATGCCGTCCACCCGCTGACGAAGCGCTATCTCACCGCAGGCCAGCAGGCCGGTCTGCCGCTCAACCCCGATTTCAATGGTGCTGCCCAGGAAGGCGTCGGCATCTACCAGATCTCGACCAAGAACGGCCGGCGCATGTCGGCCGCCCGTGCCTTCCTGCGCCCGGCGATGAAGCGCGCCAATGTGCGCGTGGAGACCAACGCGCTGGCAAGCCGCGTCTTGTTCGAAGGCAAGCGCGCCGTCGGCGTCGAGTATTTGCAGAACGGTCAGACCAGGACGGCCCGCGCCGGCCGCGAAATCATCCTGTCCGCGGGTTCGATCAACTCGCCGCAGCTCATGCAGCTCTCCGGGGTGGGTCCGGCGGCGCTGCTTGAAGGCTTGGGCATCCCGGTCGTGCATGCCAACGAGAATGTCGGCGCCAATCTGCAGGACCATGTCGGCATCAACTACACCTTCAAGGGCAAGCTGCCGACGCTGAACCAGATCCTGCGTCCCTGGTGGGGCAAGCTTTTGGTCGGCATGCAGTACATCCTGACCCGCTCCGGGCCGCTGTCGCTGTCGATGAACCATGGCGGCGGCTTCTTCCGCACCGATCCGGCCTTCTCGCGCCCCAACATGCAGCTCTATTTCCAGGCCTTCTCGACCCTCATCCCGAAGAACGGCGAGCGGCCGATCCTGACGCCGGATCCGTGGCCGGGCTTCTCCATCGGCCTGTCCAACTGCCGGCCATCGAGCCGCGGCGAGATCATGATCCGCTCCAGCAATCCGCTCGATTATCCCAAGATCGTCGCCAACGCCTATTCCACCAATGCCGATGTCGACGAAATGCTGTCGGCGGTGAAATTCGTGCGCAAGATCGCCTCGATGCCCGCCATGGCCGAGATCATCGCCGAAGAGGTGCTGCCCGGTCCGTCGATCCGGTCCGACGCCGACCTGATCACCGATTTCAGGAAACGCTCCGGCACCGTCTATCACCCGGTCTCGACCTGCCGCATGGGACCCGATCCCTCGCGCTCCGTCGTCGATCCGCGCCTCAAGGTGCACGGGCTCGAAAGCTTGCGCATCATCGACGCCTCGATCTTTCCCGACAACATCACCGGCAACACCAACGCCGCCTCTGTCATGACCGGGTGGAAGGGCGCCGAACTGGTTCTGGAGGACCACACATGAAGATCACCGACGTCAAGACCTGGGTTGTCGGCAACCCGCCACCCGGCATCGGCGGCAAGTATTTCATCTTCGTCAAGCTCACCACCGATGGCGGCGTGGTCGGCTATGGCGAGGCCTACAACGCCACCTTCTCCGCCCATGTCACGGCCAAGCTCGTCGAGGACATGGCCGAGCGCTATCTGATCGGCCACGATCCGCACGACATCGAGAACTTCTTCCGCCGCGCCTATTCCTCCGGCTTCACCCAGCGCCCCGACGTGACCGGCATGGGCTGTTTTTCCGCACTCGAAATGGCTTGTTGGGACATCGTCGGCAAGGAAGCCAACAAGCCGGTCTACAAGCTCCTTGGCGGCCAGGTGCACGAGACGCTGCGCTCCTACACCTATCTCTATCCGCACACCGGCAGCGTCCATTCCGAGGACGCGCCGGATGGCAGGAATGTCTATAACGACCCGGAGATGGCGGCGGCCTGCGCGCTCGAATATGTCGAGCAGGGGTTCAATGCCGTCAAGCTCGACCCGGCCGGCCCCTACACCGCCTTCGACGGCCATCAGCCGCGCCTCGTCGACATCGATGTCTCGACCCGCATGATCAAGGCGATCCGCGAGGCGGTCGGCACCCGCGCCGATATCCTGTTCGGCACGCACGGCCAGTTCACGGCATCGGGCGCGCTGCGCATGGCGCGCGCCATCGAGCCTTATGATCCGCTGTGGTTCGAGGAGCCGGTGCCGCCCGACATGCCCGAAGTGATGGCGCAGGTCGCCCGCGCGACTTCGATCCCGATCGCCACCGGCGAGCGGCTGACGACCAAATCCGAATTCGCCCGTGTCATCGAGAACCGCGCCGCCACCATCCTGCAGCCGGACCTCGGCCGCTCCGGCGGCATTCTGGAAACCAAGAAGATCGCGGCCATGGCCGAGGCCTATCACATCCAGGTCGCGCCGCACTGCTATTGCGGGCCGATCGTCGGTGCCGCCAACATCCAGCTCGCGGTGACGCTGCCCAACTTCCTGATCCTGGAATCGCTGAAGCAGTGGGACGGTTTCCACGCCACGCTGTTGAAGAAGAAGATCGAATGGCAGGACGGCAATGTCATCCCGTCGAAGGAGCCGGGCCTCGGCGTCGAGCTGAACGAGGCGGTCTGCGACGCCCATCCCTACACCGGCAAGGACCTGCATCTGCAGATGATGCAGACGCCGCTGATGCCGTGAGCGAAAGCTACGCCTTCATCGGCCTTGGCCATCTCGGCGGCAATCTTGCCGCCAGCCTGATCCGCAACGGCTTTGACGTCACCGTCGTCGACCGCGACCCCGCCGCCGTCGAGCGCCTTGTCGCGCTCGGCGCGACGGCCGCCAATAGCCCGGCCGAAGCCGCGGCGCGGGCCGGCAATGCCATCACGTGCCTGCCTTCGCCAAAAGTCAGCGAGGCGGTGCTGGGCGGCCCGGGCGGATTGCTGGAAGGGCTGCCCAGGGGCGGCACCTGGATCGAGATGTCGACCAACGGCCGCGACGAGATTTTGCGGCTGGCCGCCCTCGCCTCGGCCAAGGGGATCGAGACGCTGGAATGCCCGGTCACCGGCGGTGTGCATCTGGCGGCGGCCGGCAAGATCACCGCGCTGGTCGGCGGCGACGCCCCCCTCTACGAGCGTCACCGCCCGGCCATCGAAGCGATGTGCGCCAAGTCGTTCCTGATGGGCCCGATCGGCTCGGCGGCGGTGATCAAGGTTATCACCAACATGCTGGCCTTCATCCATCTGGTCGCCGCCGGCGAGGCGCTGATGCTGGCCAAGCAAGGCGGGCTCGACCTCGCGCAATCCTACCACGCCATCGTCGCGTCTTCAGGCAACAGCTTCGTCCACGAGACCGAAAGCCAGTTGGTGCTGAACGGCTCCTACGATATCGGCTTCACCATGGACCTTGCGCTGAAGGACCTTGGCTTTGCGCTGACCATGGCCGAACAATCCGGCGTGCCGCTCGATCTGGCGTTGCGCGTCAACGCGATCTTGGAGCAAGGCAAGGCGGCTTATGGCGGCGATGCCTGGTCGACCCAGATCGTCAAATTGCTTGAAGATACCGTCGGCACCGACCTGCGCGCGCCGGGCTTTCCGGCCAAGCTGGAAATATGAACTAGCAAATAAAATCAAGATGTTGGGCGAGCATCTAGAATCATAGCGGCAACAATTTGAATCAGAGCTGCAACATCTCGACCGGTTTCTCGGGCGAGAGTTTCGATCGGACTGCATGGCTCGGCGATTGGCGGGAGACACCCCTTCCTTTCGTCATCCTCGGGCTTAACCCGAGGATCCATCCCGTAACATCAAGGCGCTGCAACGGTGCTGATTTCGGCTCCGCCGCACTCTTCGGCCAATATCACGGCATGGATCCCAGTGTCTCCGCGACGGAGCTTCGCTCCTGCTTCGCCCTGGGATGACGACGTTGAGACGCTCCACCGCCGGGCTGTGCCTTGATTCAATATCTCACCAGCAACGCACCAGGCAGGATCTCGAAGGTGGCGGGTATGCGCCCCGGTGACTCGCCGTCTATGTCGACCAGCGCGCCATTCTTCTCGACGTCGCCGAGCGGTTCGACAACCACTTTCCTGCCGCGCAGGATGGTGATCGCTGGATGGTTGCGGTGCCGCCCACCATAGAGCAGGCGGATGTCCCAGATCAGCTTCAGCTTGCCCGCCGCGCGCAGGATGACGATGTCGAACCGTCCATCGGTCAGTTCGGCATCGGGCGCGATCATCATGCCGCCGCCGAAGAATTTGCCATTGGCCACCGCCACCAGCGCCATGCGCGCCTCGACCGGCGTGCCGTCGTCGACTGTGATCCGCACGTCCTGGAAGCGGTAGCGGATGAACTCGACCACGGTGCGCCACAGGAACAGCGCCTTGGCCGACATCCTGCCCTTGCGCTTGTCGGCATTGACGGCGCGATCAGTGGCGCCCGACAGGCCAAGGCTGGCGATGTTGATGAAGTGGCGGCTGGCCAGCGCGCCATGGTCGTCGATATAGCAGATGCGGCCGGCATCGACCGCCCTGGCCTTCGCCCCGGCAATCCGTTCCAGCGTCGCGCCGATCTCCTTCGGCAGGCCGAGCCCGCGCGCGAAGTCGATGCCGGTGCCGCACGGCAGCAGGCCAAGCTCGGTCGTCCTGCCGCCCTCCTCGCGGGCCTGCAGCAAGCCGTCGGCCACCTCGCTCGCCGTGCCGTCGCCGCCGGCCGCGATCACCAGGTCGAAGCCGTTTGCCGCGAGATCGAGCGCCAGCCGCTCGGCGTCGCCTTCGGCCTGCGTCTCGCGCAGTTCGAAATCGCCGAAGTGCTTTTTCAGCGCGGCGGCGACGTCAGGCCAATGCCGTTTCAGCCGGCCGCCGCCGGCAATCGGATTGAGCACCACCCCGACCTTCAAGTTTCGCCCTCCCCGACGCCGGACCTGGATGCCCGATCCTTTGCCGGCATTCAAACTCGTACCGGCCGGCGGAGCAAGGGCGCGTTCGGCCATGGACGCCAAAAAGCGCGGGGCAGGCTGTCTAAGGCCTTCGCGCTTGAACTTCCCTGGCTTCTGGCCTTGGTCCCCGATAATCCCGCTATCCACAGGGGCGCGGCCATTCCCCAAACCCCTTACCCGGCGTAAGTTGAACCCATCTCAGGCGGCTACCGATCATCAAGCCGAAAGGCGAAGTGAAAGGCGGATTTCCTGAGGCCCGTACGGCCCGGAACGAGAGCAGGCTTGCTTGTTCAAGGGACGGAAGCCGAGACCTACGGGGCCGCGGAAAGCGTGCCAACGCCGACGGCGGACCGATGCTGCCATGAAGGACGGCAAAAACCTTCGATGGCACGCAGGGCAAAGGCCCGCGAGGGCCAAGACCGGCGTGGTCTGGAACGGATGCTGCTCTCGGGTGGCTTCTGGCAGGACCGTCAAAATCAAGGCCGGCATGGCGCGACGACTTTACGGAAGTTGCTGCCGCGACCGTGTCCTGATCTGACAGGGAGGCGCTGGGAGAAATCCCGGCGCCGACTGTCTTTTGGCTCTCCCACGCAATTTTTACGGTGTTTCCGGTTGGGGCTGCAACCGGCGGCAAAATCAGCTAACGTTCGACGTCGTCAGAGCCCGTTTGAAAACGCGCTCTGCCGAGTCGGATGGCGTGGTTTTCGAGAACCGAAGCACAGCGGACCTTTGGGTCCGTGAGCACAGTTCTACTGCGGTGCAGTAGAACGCGGAAGCGCAGAAAACCGCGTCAGGCGGCTGGCAGAGTAGCGTTTACAAATGGGCTCGTAGAAGGGGGATACTTCATGACGCTGATCCAGAAGCTTGCAGTCGCCTACGCGTTCTTGTTCTTCGGCGTCGTGGCCATCGGCTACATTCCGGCCTTCAACGATGCAGACGGCAATCTGTTCGGCCTGTTCTCATTGCAATGGTACGACGACCTGCTGCACGCCTTCTCCGGCGTCTGGGCGTTGGCCGCCGCCTTCATCTCGCATCGCCAGGCGGTGTTCTATTTTAAGCTGTTCGGCTCGGTCTACCTGTTCGACGGCGTGCTCGGGCTGATCACCGGCTCAGGCTGCCTCGATGCCGGTATCTTCATCAACGGCTTCCGCTCCCTCAACGACATCGAATTCCCTGCCCGCTTCTTCGCCAACCTGCCGCACATCGTCATTGGCGGCATCGCCGTCTATATCGGCTTCTGGCTGTCGAAGCGCATCTACGACCACTTCGCCACGGCCTGACGGGCCATGTTCCTGTTCCGCTTGATAAAGCGCATCGTCAAGGCGATCCTCTGGCTGATCGTCATCGTCATCCTGATCCCGATCGCCGGGCTGGCCTATGGCTTCCTGACGACGCCGGCGCTCGACAGGACGCCGCTGCCAGGCATTGCCGACGGCGCGCCGCCCAAGGCACTGGCCGACAAGGTGCGCGCCGAAATCCTCGGCTACCAGCGGCCGGAGGAGTCGACCTTCCTCACCTACCCGGAATGGGCGATCGTCTACGCCGCGCGCGAATATGCCGGTTTCGTCGCCAAGGACCAGCCGAGCGGCTTTCCCTATTGGTCCTATGTCGGCCGCTTCTGGCAAGACTATGCCACGGTGATCCGCGCCAGTTCTCCCTACAGGTTCAACTACGCCAACCACCAGATGCTGGTCATCATCGGCACCAGCCATTCGATCGAGCATATCCTGCAATGGGCCTATGAGAACACGGTCGGTCGCATCACCGAGGCGACGTCAGCCAAGCGCACGGCGGCCGACATCTACCAGGCCAAGGTGGCTGCGGAGTATGCTTCTTTCCTCGATCAGGTGCCGTGGTACCAGTTCCCTTATGCCGAGAAGCGCGCCGGGCTGTTCGCGGTGCAGCCGGCGCCTGGTGACAGTTCCATCCGCACCAGCGAACGCAAGCTTGCCTTCGGTCTCGCCGACACCATCAAGCAAGGCTATGCCGACCTGATCACCAAGGCGCTTGCCGCGACCTCCGACCCGGCCTTCCTCGATGTCCATGTCTGGGCCAGGGGGCCGGTCGGCGAAGCCACCCGCAACGAGCCCGACACCTTGCTGGAACGCGATTACGGCGCGGACGGCACCGTCTTCGTCACCAGGCGCTACCAGGTGTTCACCGACATGATCCCGCGGCTGATCGACAAGGGTGTCTCCTTTGTCGAGATCGGCGGCAATGACGAGATCATGGTCACGGTGCTGTCGACCGATTCGATCGCCATTCCCGAAGGCATGCGCATCCTTTTCAGCTATCCGCTGCCGGCGGAGCCCTCGACGCGCCGCACCGGCATGGTCGTGGCCGTGCGCAAGCTGCATCTGGTGCTGCCGTCGCTGATCAAGGCCGGCGCCAGGCTCGAACACGTCTACGACTACTGAGGTTTTTCAGCCACGCCTGGCCAGGATCGGCGAGCCGTCATGCTCATTCCACAATCGCGGCAAAATCCCGCCTTGTTCGCGCGCAATGGAAGATCGCATGTCGGCCTGAAGGCGCGACATGCCTGACTGGGCTGCCGGGGGGCATCTCGAAGGGACGAGACCGTGATCAAGACCGCCCTTGTCGCCATGACCATCGTCGGCTGCGACTGCGACGCTAAGCTGTGCGAATATATCGGCGAGACGCCGGCCAAGTGGTCGACCATCGCCGATTGCGAAGCGGCGATGAAGAGCCAGATCCTGCACGAGCGCAATTTCAATTATCCGCTGGTGTCCGGCATCTGCCGCGCGAAGGGCTCGGCGTCCTCCTCGCACCTGGCCGCGATCGCGTCGGGCCCGGAACTGAAGCCCGCCAGCCGGGTCGTCGGGACGGAAAGCCCGCTGCCGCCAGAGCTCAGCCATCGGCCGAGCGTCCCGGTCGGTTCGCCCACGACGGCCCTGGACGCGGCCGCTGCCCGACCCGTCGCCTATGAACAGGTGGTCGACGGCGGAACCGGCGTGCTCTATCGCACGAAGAACGGCTACGCCGTGGTCAAGACCGATCTCGGCCGCGCCGCCTCGGCAACCGCCGACGCGGCAAAGCGCTCCGTGAACTGGCTGGCTGGGCTGATGCCGACGGGCCTGTAGGACGGCCCGCGTGCCGTCTACACCGTCCCGCTCAGCGCCTTGATGGCACGGTAGAAGGTCGAGGAAAACAGTTCCGCCGGGTCATAGTGCCGCTTTGCCGTCAGGAAGGCCGGCAATTCGGGATAGGACGCCAGCAATTCCTTGGCCGTATAGTGCAGCTGGTAGGGCAGGAAGAAGCGCCCGCCATGCTTGATCGTCACGTCGATCAGCGCCCGCGTCAGCGCCCGCATCCTGGCATTGCCATCGGCATCGGCCGGCTGGTTGATATAGAGCACCAGCGAATAGGCCGCCTCCGGCGCGTAGGTCAGCGCCACGTCCTCCTTGTGGACGATGCGCACCGAGGCGTTGAGCACCGGCAGATCCTGGTTGCGCAGGATCTCGCGCGCTTCCGCGACGAATGGATTATAGCTCGCGCGAGGAATAAAATATTCGTGCAGTATGTCGGTCTCGTTCATGAGGTCGTTGAACAGATACGGCACCGAATCGTGCATCGGGTTGTTGCGGGTGACGAGACAGGCCTCGCCCTGGGCAAGCGCCGAGCTACGCGGCACCGTGCAGCTTTCGAATTTCGGCTCCAGCGTCTTTTCAGTGAACCATTTCAGTTCCTGGAACGCGCTGCCCCATTTGGCCATGTTCATGATCACCCGCTTCAGGCCGACGCCATCGGGTTCGCCGAGCGCCGGCTGGTCGGCCGGCGGCTGCTCCGCCACCTTATCGTAGCGGTAGACGATCATGTCCTCTAGGAAATTGCCCGGCGCGGTCGACAGATGCCCGTAGAACAGGCCGATGTCCTTGTTCGGCTCCAGCACCTCGGCGAAGAATTTCGGGAAATCGTCGGATCTGATGATCTCGCGCGAGGTGCGGTAGACGGCATTGTCGACGATATCGAGCGTCGCCTCCAGCACCACGCCGAACAGACCGTAGCCGCCGACGACATGTCGGAACAGCTCGATGTTTTCGGTTGGCGAGCAGGTGGTCACCGACCCGTCCGCCAGCATCACCCGCATCGAGCGGATGGAGCCGGCCACCGAGCCCGCCTGATGGTCCATGCCATGCGCGTTCACCGACAGCGAGCCGCCGACCGAAAAAATATCGGTCGACTGCATCGCCTTCACCGCGAAGCGCGGATGCAGCATGGTCTGGATATCGTGCCAGCACGCGCCCGGCTGCAAGGTCATGGTCTTGGCCGCGGCGTCCACCGTAACCTTGCTGAACTTTCTCATATCCAGGACCAGCGCATTGTCGTCGAAAGCATGCCCGCCCATCGAATGGCGGATGGCCGCCAGCGACACTTTCAGCCCGTTGGCGCGCGCGAAGGCGAGCGCCTTGGCGATATGCTCTTCCTCGCTGATCTCGACGACGCCATAGACCGGCGTCCTCGACAGACCGCTGGCATCGTTGATGTCGCCGCCTTTGGCCAGCCAGGGCAGCGACGGATCGAAGGCGGGCGGGCTCGCGATCGGCTTCAGCGGCAGCGCGATACCGTCTACATCGGCGATGCGTCCGGTGTTCTTCGGCCCTGACGGGCCTCGCGCCAGCCGCGCCACGGTGGTGCCGCCCCACAGCACGGCGCCGCCAAAGACGGCCGCCCCCAGCAGTAACCGCCGCGACAGGCGAAATCCCTTTTGTTCCTCGGCCATGCGGATCCCCCGGCGGCCAAGGAATAGCGCGGCCTTTTGGCAAAAACCATAGCGCCTCTGCCGCAACGGCGTTCCGCCGCCGTCGTCGCCTGGCGGTGACGGTCCAAGCTAATGAAAATGGCCGGTTCCCCAAGGAACCGGCCAGATTGGAGCAGGGTCTCAAAGTCCGGTCGGCAGTCTCTATGAGGCCTTCTTGATCGACGTCACCATGCCGGTCTTGTCGTCGACGGTCACCGCCACCTTGGCGCCGACCTTCAGTTTCCCGACCGACGCATCGGGCGACAGCTGGTAGATCTTGCCGTCGTCGAGGGTGACCGACTTGGTTGTCGGATCGACGGCCTGGATGGTGCCCTGAACGGTCGCGGCATAGGCCGTGCCGAGGAAGGCGAGCAAAGCGGCGGTGGTTGCGAGGGTCTTCTTCATGGATAGCACTCCGTGCTGTTTCGGTTTTCCGGTACCGCTTGGGAGAGGGCAGCACCGGACGGCCCGAGACTGGAACGAAACAGCCATCGTCGGCAAATCACGTTGGGTGAATTTTCGCAAAGGATATCATAGGCTTAATTCCGACATATTGTCTGCGGCCGACATCATTTCAGGCCGCTTCGGTTCCCCCGGCGAGCGCATTTCTGTTCGCGAAAAGAGTCGTTTAGACGGATTGTGGCGAGCGGTTGCGATCACGGCGCGGCCGCCGCAATCCGTCTCGAGGAGCATCACGAAACAGACCGCCGAGCGGTTATCGATACACATTTTGTGTCATGGTTCAGTTCAGATCGCCAATTGAAATGGACGAAACTCGCGCTCCGGTTGCAAATCTGGAACGGATGCCGGATGGTGCGCCGTTACCATGAGGGGGCCTTTCCATGAAGCTTGCAGTCCGGTCCATGATGTCCTTGATGATGTTGGCGTGTGCTCCGGGATCGGCCGGCGCGCAAGCCGCGAATCCGAACGATGACAAAGCGCTTATCTTTGCTACGGAAGACCCCGAGATGGCGACGGCAACTGCAAAGGCTCTTGCCAGCCTGGATGAGTTCCTGGCCTTGGCCGGAACGCCGCCCTCGGGGACGGACAGGTTCAAATTGAAGGTCGAGGTGCGCGATGGGGATATCAGCGAGCACTTCTGGGTCATCCCGTTCCAGCGTACCGAAACGGGGT
Organism: Mesorhizobium sp. B2-4-13; assembly: GCF_006658535.1. NCBI lineage: Bacteria > Pseudomonadati > Pseudomonadota > Alphaproteobacteria > Hyphomicrobiales > Phyllobacteriaceae > Mesorhizobium > Mesorhizobium sp. B2-4-13. Next base: position 172,208 of record NZ_VFVB01000002.1, read on the forward strand.
TCGTCGGCATATTGGCAAACGAACCGGCAGCTGTGCGCAATGTCGTCCTCGGCCAGGAGATAGAATTCACCAGGGACGATATTTCGGACTGGGGATACAGGCGCGACGGGCGGCAGGTAGGTAGCTTCACCGTGTGTGTGATGTTCAAGAGGATGTCGAAGGAAGAAGCGGACAACCTGCGCGACAAATCCGGTTACGATTGTTGATCGTTTGCCCAACCGGACTAGCTTGCGCCGATCTTGCGCACCAGTGCCGCGGTCGCCAGCATGGCACCCAGGTCCGAAATCATCGGTGCGACATGGCTGGCGTAGTCGAGCGGTACCGAAATATCAGGTAGCTCAAAAAAGTTCTTCGGTTGTGGCAGGAGCAGAAAACCGTCACTGCCGTTGAGCGCGACACGCGCGGGCTCGTCCGGCCAGGTTTCGCCGAGCCATTTCAGCGCTTGCGCCAGCCGGCCGGTCACCAGCGGCCGCGCCGCCTCGACATTGTTGGTGCGGAACTCGTATGCGGCGTCGAGCTCCGGCACGCCGGAAGGCAGTTCCTGCATCCTGGGCGCGAACATGCCGCGGAAAAAGCCGATCACACCACTGGCACGTCGCGCCGCGACCAGTATTCCTGGAAACGGCTCGATGGTTTCGAAGGCGACGACGACGCCCTTGAATGTGGTCGCCTTGTTCTTGGTGGCGCCCCCGTCCCATAGGTCGGCTTCGTACAGTTCGAACGCAAATCCGTCATATCGTCCGGAGATGATATCGTCGAAGCGGCTCATGGTGAAACCGCCGACGGTCTCGCGCGGCAATCGGTCAAAGGAATGCGGCGTCACGTCATGCTGGTAGCGCATATCCCCAATGAAGCCGAAGATGATCGGCATCAGCGTCTGGCGAAATGATTGCTGCAGCCTCGCCGCCGGCCTGATCGCCCGGAAATAGAGCACGATCGCCACCACGAAGCCGACCACGTAGAGAAATACGTGCGGCGTCGAGAACCATTGCTCGTTGGGATCGGCGACCTTGTTGAACAGCCACGCAATGAGCGCCACGAAGACGACCACCAGGCCAACGAACAACGGTGCGCGCCACTTGGCCGCGCGTGCCACCGAGGCCCTTTTCGCTTCGTAGACCTCGATGTCTTTCTTGATGGCTGCGATAGCAGCCGCGCCCGGCATGAAATCCGCCGTCTCCATCGCCAATCCCCGCCGCCAGTGTTGCCGCATGATAGCCATTTTCGCGGGAAAGTCGCCAGCGCTTACCCCTGCCCTGTCGTGGACCTGTCACGCGGTCAGGGCGACGCGTCCACAAGGGAAGCAGGAAAGATCGCGTCCAGCCGGCCCTCGATTTTTTGCCGCATGGGCTCGTCCAATGCCTCGACCGGCAGCAGCCGTTCGTGGTCTCCCGCACGCAAGCGCACAAAGGGATGAAACCAGTAGGACGCGACAGCGCCGCGCGTCTCCGCATCGGCGCTGACGTCCACGATGAAAATCCCGCCAATCCGCCCCGGCCATGGCTGCCGGGCAAAAGCCGTGCCGAGGAAATCGCCGAGCCCATAGGCAATCACCGTCCCGCCGATCCGCTCCACCGGCTGCACGACATGGGCGTGATGGCCGGCGATCAGACCGACGCCCTGCCCGGCCAGCCGCCGCGCCAGTGCCCGTGTTGCGGCGCGCGGAAAATGCCGGAATTCCCAATCCCAGTGCGGCACGGCACAGAGGAGATCGACCCCAGCACTCGCCTCGCGCGGCCAGCGCGCCGGATCGCCTTCCATCGAGACGCGGTCGGCAAACAGTCTCTCATCGGCGTTGCGCCAGAGCGTGAAAGCGGCGAAGCCGAGAGCGAGCGGCCCGGCAGCGAAGCGTTCGACCGGACCCTTGGCGGCGAGGCCGATGATGCCGACACCGAGCCGCTTCAACGCCGCGACCGTCGCGTCGAAACCGGCGACGCCCTGGTCGAACACATGATTGTTGGCCAGCGACAGGACCAGTTTTTCGCGCCTGATGCCAACCGCCGCGAGTGCCTCGGCCAGAAAGCGTTCGCTCATCGCATGATGCGTACCGAGCTTTGTCCCCAGCACGGCGCTCGGCCTGTCGACGACAGGGCTTTCGCAATTGCCGATCACCAGGTCGGCCGTGCCCAGCAGCGCCTTGATCGCCGGATCGCAGTCCGGCGCGCTCCGGTTGGATACCGCCGAGATGTCGCCGATGACGGCCAGCCGCACCGTCTGTCTCGGTAGCGGGTCCATCAGCGTCCCCGATGCCGGCGCAAATCCAGTGGCGCCACCGCCGAGCGACGGTTTTAGGAAACGCGGCAGCCAGGACAGTTTGTAGGAGAGCGGATAGTTCGACACGGCACGCCTCATCGTTGGCCTTCTGTAGACCGTCCGACGGACCGGTTGAAGCGTGCCCGGCGACATTCATGCAACGATGTGGACAGCGTGCCGGCATCGACAGGCGCGGCGTCGTAAATCTGTGTATGGTCGCCCGACAAATGGGAGGGAAAAGATGACACGAATAGCAAGCCTGCTGGCATCGGCTTTCATTGTGCTCGTGCCGCTGTCGTCCGCATCGGCGGCCATGCCCGAAGCGGCAACAGCTTTGTTCGAGGCAAGGACCGTGGCCGCGCGCGACGGCGCGCTGTCGACACTGGAAGCGGCCGCGCCGAAAGATCCAGCGTCAGCCTATGCCGCCGGCGCCGGCGAGTTCTTCACCGCGCTGGAACTGCTGGCCAGCGGCCTGCATCGCCATGGGTTTGAGAGCCCGCAATCCTTCATGCTGCCGCTGATGCAGCTGCCGGTACCGGCGAACCCCAATCCCGAGCCGCTGACCTACGAAGAGTTCCGCGCCATACTGGTGGCCTTCCGTGACCGGCTGGCAAAGTCCGCCACCACGCTTGGTTCGGTGCCGGCCGATGCCGATATCGGCATGGTCATCGACCTCACCCATGTCGGCATCGACCTCAACGAGGACGGCACCATCGCACCGGATGAAAGCATGGCGGCGATCATGGCGGCGCTGTCGCGCGGCGGCATCTCCCAGGGCGATACAGCCCCCGCGCTCACCTTCCGCTTCGACCGCGCCGACGGCTATTGGCTGCAAGGCTATGCCGAATTCCTGATGGCGCAGGCCGATTTCTGGCTGGCGCATGATTTCAAGGGCACGTTCGACGGCTCGTTCCACATGCTGTTTCCGCGCGCCAAGCTGCCGTTGCAGGACATCCTCGTGCCGCCGCCAAGCGAGATGGGCTCGAGCATCTTCTCCTCGGAATGGCGCATCGCCGACTTCATCTCGATGGTGCATCTCGTCAACTGGCCGGTTGTCGAACCGGAACGCCGCAAGGCGGCGCGCCAGGAGCTGCTCGAAATGATCCGGCTGTCGCGCGAGGACTGGAAGGCGATCCGCGCCGAGACCGACAATGACCGCGAATGGCTGCCCGGCCCGCAGCAAAAGGGCGAGAACCCGCTCACCGGCCTCGAAGTCGGCGAGGAGCAGGTGCAGGCCTGGCTCGCGACCCTGACGATGGCCGAGGACCTGCTCGAAGGCCGCGCGCTGCTGCCGCACTTCCGCATCACCGGCAAAGGGATCAACATGAAGCGCTTCTTCGACGAGCCTAAACCCTTCGACCTCGTACTCTCGATCACCGGTCCCGGCATCGCGCCTTATCTGGAGAGCGGCAAGATCCTGACCAGCGAGGATTTCGACCAGATCCAGCGCGAGTTTGGAGGTGGCGGGTTTTTGACGTTCGCACTGTGGTTCAACTGAGCGGCGCGGACGCTGCGCGTCGGCCGAACTCCGACGTATCCGAAAGTAGGGAACCCTTGGACAGCGGCGTTGGAGCCGTAGGAGCCCACCACGACCGCTGCTATGAGCCCCGAGAGCCGACCCTTTTGGGCCGAAGACTTGTGGCAGCACGGCAACAAAATCTGTTGGCACCCGTGATGTTTGCGGGCGCCCGGCCGACAGGCATTTGGCGTGCCTCACTGTCCCGGAAGCGCCGAATCGCCTTTTGCGAGGATTAGCGAAGGCTGTTTCGCTTGACTCGCCCGGCAAAAACAGGCAGCAAAAAAGCCTTGGAAGGGCTGCAATACCGCGTGCATGGTCGTGGACGAGCCTTTTTCGGCACAAAGTCCACGTCTCTCGATTGGTTTTGAGAGGGATTGGTTAACCAACTTTGTCCATATTTTGAAGCAATCGGCAACTAACGACAGGCGCGGCAAACGCGTCGGGGACCACCTGGGATCACTCACAGAATGGTCGTCGCGGCTATCACAGCCGCGGACGTGGGAGCCGATTGGAGCAAGATTGGTTGCATGGCGTTGTTGAGTCGTAAAATTGTCGGGGACAGGCGTTGCAGCGGCGAGACCGCCTTCGAAGCGCCACGTGCCTCATCCTTCACCCCTGAACGGGTTGTCCGCTGGATTGCGGTGCCGGGCGTCAGCGCCGCCGTCGGCCTATGGCTGATCGGCACCATGGCCGGCCTTAGCTCTGTCGGTGCCTCGCTTTCGGTCACGTCGGTCGGCCTGCCGCAGACGCTGTCCATGCCGGGCACGCTCGCTCTCGCCGATCCGCTGAAGCAGCATTTCCTCAGCTCTTCGGCGCCCTTCATGACAGCCAATGCGCATGGCGGCGCGCAGGCGCTGCACGACCATGCCGTACAGTGCGGTGCCAGTTGCTTCAAGCTGGCCGCGATAACCTCCAAGGCGGAGAAATCCGGGCGCCTGGTGGCGCAGGCCAAGCCAACGTCGGCGAAGTCGAAATCGCAGCAGCGCTTCGAACTGATGGAAGCGTCGCTGTCGCCGACAAAGCTCGCCGCTGCCTTCGCCGGCGCGGGAAAGCCGGCGACCGCGGCCAGCACCCATCCAGTGATTTCCAGCGCCACTCCACGGATCACCGAGGCGTCCCTCGTGCCGTCCGTCCAGGTCATGGCCAGCCTGTCCAACGACATGCCGGCTCCGGCGGCGGAACGCTTCGCCCGCGCCGAAACGGGTTCCGTCGTGCAGACCGCGCCGGCGCCGATGGGCTTTGCCCAGTCGGAAACGCCCGACAACGCGCAGCTGGCGCTTGCCCTGGTCGAGTCGATGCCGGTCGAGGACGAAGCTTTCGCCTCGCCGCTGCCGATGACCGAATCCTCCGCCGATGTCGCGGTGGCGCCTGTCGAGACCCAGCAGGAACAGCCGGGCGACGCCGCTTCGCTGCCGGATGCGCTCACCGACGACGTGCCGCTGCCGACCCGCCGCCCGCAATATGACGCGCCGCGGCAACCCCGGATCGTGGAAGAGGACAAGCCGGCCGCACAGCCCAGGACCTTGGAGCAGAAGCCGGCGCCCCAGCCGAAGCCCGTCCAGCAAGCCAGGCAGCCGGCCCGGCAAGGCCGGACCCGTGATGGTGGCGACGTGCTGGCCTATGCCAAGCCGGACACGCCTTCGGGCGGCCTCGGCCAGGCGTTCAGGAACCTGTTCAACGGCCCGAGCGCCGGAAGCGGCGCCGGCCATGGCGTCGCCGTCTACGACATCAGTGCCAAGACCGTCTACATGCCCGACGGCCAGCGGCTCGAGGCGCATTCCGGCCTCGGCGCAATGGTCGACCAGCCGCGCTATGTCCACGTCAAGGACCGTGGCCCGACGCCGCCCAACACCTACAATCTGTCGCTGCGCGAATCCCGCTTCCACGGCGTCGAGGCGATCCGCCTGACCCCGACGAGCGGCGGCAACAAATACAACCGCAACGGCCTGCTCGCGCATACCTACATGCTGCGGGGCGGTCGCGCCGAATCCAATGGCTGCGTCGTCTTCAGGGACTATTCCCGCTTCCTCGCCGCCTTCAAGAAGGGCAAGGTCACCCGCCTCGTCGTGGTGGATCGCCTGAACGGATCGGCGACCCGGGTCGCGTCGAACGGAAGCGGCGCTTGAGATAAGGCGAAACCGTCCGCCACCTCCTGACAGCCTTCTGTCAGGAGCCTGACGCGACCGCCGGCCCGTCCTCATCGCGCTCTTTCCATTTTGGCCGAGAAATCCCATATTCGGGACATGGCCAAATCCCCCGATAAAAGAACGCCGCCGACGGCGAATGAGGACCGCGCCGCGCCGAAGCGGCGCAGCCCGCTGACCGATTTCCTCGACGCCTCGGAACCGCTGCACAAAGGCGGCTTCGCCGAGATGCCGCAGGCCGAATTGTCGGGCACGCCGCTGACCGGCTCGATCGCCGATTGGGCCGAGCAGATCGAGCAGGAGGCTGAACGGGAAGGACGCGCCGCGGGCAAAGGCGGCGGCGCCAAGTCGCCGAAGAAAATACCCGAGCGCTCCGCCGCGCCGGGCCGCACCGCGCGCGGCACCTCGATGGGCGGCGCCGCGTCGGCCCGCGAACGCACGGCGGCCGGCCTCAATCCGGTCGCCGGGCTCGACATCTCGCTGGAAGAAGCCGAGACGATGTCGTCCAGTGGCGTCACCGCCACGGTGGCCGCGCTCTCGGCGCTAATCGAATCCGGCAATCCGCTGCACAAGGACGGCGTGCTGTGGACGCCGCACCGCCCTGCCCGGCCGGAAAAATCCGAAGGCGGCATCGCCATCAAGATGGTGTCGGATTTCGAGCCCGCCGGCGACCAGCCGACCGCCATCAAGGATCTGGTCGAGGGCGTCGACAACAACGACCGCACCCAGGTGCTGCTCGGCGTCACCGGCTCCGGAAAAACCTTCACCATGGCCAAGGTGATCGAGGAGACGCAGCGCCCCGCTCTGATCCTGGCGCCCAACAAGACGCTGGCCGCGCAGCTCTATTCCGAGTTCAAGAAATTCTTCCCCGACAACGCGGTGGAGTATTTCGTCTCCTATTACGATTATTACCAGCCGGAAGCCTACGTTCCGCGCACCGACACCTTCATCGAGAAGGAATCCTCGATCAACGAGCAGATCGACCGCATGCGCCATTCGGCGACGCGTTCGCTGCTCGAGCGCGACGACGTCATCATCGTCGCCTCCGTATCCTGCATCTACGGTATCGGTTCGGTCGAGACCTACACGGCGATGACCTTCCAGATGCAGATCGGCGACCGGCTCGACCAGCGCGCTCTGCTCGCCGACCTCGTTGCCCAGCAGTACAAGCGCCAGGACATCAATTTCGTGCGCGGCTCGTTCCGCGTGCGCGGCGACACGATCGAGATCTTCCCGGCCCACCTTGAGGACCGCGCCTGGCGCATCTCGATGTTCGGCGACGAGATCGAGGCGATCACCGAGTTCGATCCGCTGACCGGCCAGAAGACCGGCGAGTTGAAGAGCGTCAAGATCTACGCCAACTCGCACTATGTGACGCCGCGCCCGACGCTCAATCAGGCGATCAAGTCGATCAAGGAAGAGCTCAAGCACCGGCTGGTGGAACTCGAGCGCGCCGGCCGTCTGCTCGAGGCGCAGCGGCTGGAGCAGCGCTGCCGCTTCGACCTCGAAATGCTGGAAGCCACCGGCTCCTGCGCCGGCATCGAGAACTATTCGCGCTACCTTACCGGCCGCCAGCCCGGCGATCCGCCGCCCACCTTGTTCGAATACATTCCCGACAACGCGCTGGTCTTCATCGACGAGAGCCACGTCACCGTGCCGCAGATCGGGGGCATGTATCGCGGCGACTTCAGGCGCAAGGCGACGCTGGCCGAATATGGCTTCCGCCTGCCCTCCTGCATGGACAACCGACCGCTGCGCTTCGAGGAATGGGACGCAATGCGGCCGCTCTCGGTTGCCGTTTCGGCGACACCGGGCGGCTGGGAGATGGAACAGGCCGGCGGCGTCTTCGCCGAACAGGTTATCCGCCCGACCGGCCTGATCGATCCGCCGGTCGAGGTGCGCCCGGCCAAGAGCCAGGTCGACGACGTCGTCGGTGAGATCCGCGACACCACCAAGGCGGGATATCGCACACTGGTGACGGTGCTGACCAAGCGCATGGCGGAGGACCTGACCGAATACCTGCACGAGCAGGGCGTGCGCGTGCGTTACATGCACTCCGACATCGACACGCTGGAGCGCATCGAGATCCTGCGCGACCTGCGCCTCGGCGCCTTCGACGTGCTGGTCGGCATCAACCTTTTGCGCGAAGGCCTCGATATTCCCGAATGCGGCTTCGTCGCCATTCTCGACGCTGACAAGGAAGGTTTCCTGCGTTCGGAAACCTCGCTGATCCAGACCATCGGCCGTGCCGCCCGCAATGTCGACGGCAAGGTCATCCTCTACGCGGACCAGGTCACCGGTTCGATGGAGCGGGCGATGGCCGAGACCAACCGGCGCCGCGAGAAGCAGATGGAGTGGAACGCCGCCAACGGCATCACGCCGGAATCGGTCAAGTCGCGCATCTCCGATATTCTGGACTCGGTCTACGAGAAGGACCATGTTCGCGCCGACATCTCGCAGTTCACCGACAGCGCCGGCGCCATGATGGGCAACAATTTCAAGGCCCATCTCGACGCGCTGGACAAGCAGATGCGCGACGCCGCCGCCAATCTCGACTTCGAAAAGGCGGCCCGCATCCGCGACGAGATCAAGCGGCTGCACGAGATGGAATTGTCGATCTCCGACGATCCGCTGGCGCGCGAGGTGGAAGGCCAAAGTCCGGCCTCTGGCCGCGAAAAGGGCAAGCACAACAAGGGCGTGGCCAAGCATCGGACATTGGAGGAACAGGAACGGTTCCGCAAGCTCGATCAGGCACGCGCCGCCGAAGAGGCAGCCAAGGCCGCCAGGCCCAACCTCTTCCGCAAGCCCGATCTCGACGAGATGGGCGCCGACGGCGCCGTGCCGGTGAAGAAGCCACTGTTCGCCAAGCCGTCACTGGACGATATGGGACCTGGTACCGACATGCCGACGCCGTCAGGCGCGGTGTCGCGGTCGCTGTTCAAGAAGCAGTCGGCGGAAGAAGCGCATGGCTCCGACTTCGGCATCCCCGGCGATGCGACCAAGCCGCTGTTCAAAAAGAACTCGCTCGACGAGATGACGGTGCGTCGCACCGAAAAACCGGTAGAGGGAAAAGTCCCGGCGAAGCCACAGCCAATCTCCCCCGTGGAGGAGATGTCCGGCAGGACAGAGAGGGGCGCGAAGGATCGCGGCGATGCCGACAAGCCTATCGTCCGTCAACGCTCCGGCATCGGCTCCTACGAAGACCAAGGCGACGCCCGCCGCGAAAAGCGCCGGCCGGGCAAGACAGGCAGGCCCGGACGGTAGCAATTCTTCGCGCCCCCGCTGTCCCTCCAATATAGATCAGCTTTTCCTGCCACCTTGCCAGTGGTGGGACGAACCTATACGGGCCTTTCAATTCTGCTCTTCCGCTCCGAAAACCATCAGCCAACTCCCCCATGAAACCCAGAGACATCGCCGCCTACGTCTTCCTGGCTGTCACCTGGGGACTGTCGTTCCTGGTGCTGCTCAAGGTGGTGCATGCCTTTGGCTGGGTCGGCGCGGTCACCTTGCGGGCGCTGATCGCCGGCATCACGCTCTTTCTGCTTGCCGCCGCGACGCGGCGACGGCTGGATTTCAGCGCCGGCTGGCGGCATTTCGCCATGGTCGGCGCGACGACGGTGGCGGCGCAGCTGATCGGCCTGTCCTATGCCACGCCGCGCATCGGCACGGCGATGGCGGCCATCCTGGTTGCCGCCATCCCGCTGTTCTCGATGATCATCGGCCAGCTCTGGGGGCTTGAGCGCATCGCTGTTCGCGGCCTGGCCGGACTGCTGCTCGGCGCTGCCGGCATCATCGTCCTGGTCGGTTTCCCCGCCGTTCCGGTCACCGCATCCTTTGCGATCGGCTGTGCCGCCTCGCTGTTCAGTTCCTTCTCGGCGGCATTCGGCAGCAACTACGCCAATCGCCATTTGCGCTCGGCCGGCTCGCTGGAACTCACCAGCGCCGCCTTCCTGTTCGGCGGCCTGATGACGCTGCCGCTGCTGCTCGCCGTGCCGGTGCCGGCCATGCCGCGCCCTGTCGACTTCCTCTACCTGGCCATACTGGCCTGCGTGATGAGCGCATTGACCTATGTCGTGTATTTCCGGCTGGTGGCCAGCATCGGAGCCACCAGGACCATCAGCGTCGAATTCGCCGTGACCACGATCGCGGTGCTGGCTGGAACGATTGTGCTCGGCGAGTCGCTGACCCTGATCCAGGGCTTCGGCGCGGTGGCAATCATCGGCGGCTGCATACTGGTGCTGGACCCCTTCCCGCGCCGCTTGAAAGCGGCGGCCTTGCCATCAGCCTCGCCTTTGGTGTAGCCAGTCGTCACACTCGAACGTCTCGAAAGGAGGGCTCACGTGTTTACGTTCTATCGTCACCATCGTCAGCGTGGCCCGATTTGCGCCCTGCGAGCCAGCTTGCAGGGCTGACCAGGGACGGTCCGGGTTTTCTCCCGCTTCGATTTTTTGGTCTGCCCTTCGTGGTACGCAACGCCTGGCCTGATGGCCGGCACGCGCACCGTCAAAGTGCATGAGCCGGCATTCCGGCAAGACCAGAGAAATCAAAATGGCCCTGATCAGCCTCAAATCCCTCGGCGTCACCATGAGTGCGCCGCTCTTTTCCAATCTCGACCTCAGCATCGGCAACGGCGACCGGCTCGGCATCGTCGCCGCCAACGGCCGCGGCAAGTCGACCTTGCTCAAATGCCTGACCGGCGAACTGGAGCCGACGACAGGCGACATCACCCGCACGCGCGGTCTGCGTGTCGGCCATGTCGAGCAGTCTATTGCCTCTGCCCTGCTTGGCCGCACTTTCTACGAGGTTGTGGCTGACGCGCTACCGCCCGAACAGGCCGACAGCGAGATGTGGCGTGTCGACGTCGTTCTCGATTCGCTTGACGTGCCCGAGCCGATGCGCGGGCGAGAAATGCAGGCACTGAGCGGCGGCTGGCAGCGGCTGGCGCTGATCGCCCGCGTCTGGGTCACCGATCCCGACATGCTTTTGCTCGACGAGCCGACCAACCATCTCGACCTTGCGCGCATCAGCCAATTGGAAACCTGGCTCAACGCGCTGCCGCGCGAGGTGCCCGTCATCATCGCCAGCCATGACCGCGCCTTCCTAGACGCCACCACCAACCGGACGCTGTTCCTGCGCCCGGAACAGTCGCCGGTGTTCTCCCTCCCCTATTCCCGCGCCAGGGAGGCGCTGGACGAGGTTGACGCGTCGACCGAACGAAAGTTCCAGCGCGACATGAAGGTGGCGCAGCAATTGCGCCGGCAGGCGGCCAAGCTCAACAATATCGGCATCAATTCCGGCAGCGACCTGCTGACGGTCAAGACCAAGCAACTCAACCAGCGCGCGGAAAAATTGGAAGAGGCCGCCAATCCGGCGCATCGCGAGAAATCGGCGGGCGCGATTAAACTCGCCAATCGCGATACCCACGCCAAGGTGCTGATCACGCTTGACGACGCGGCGGTCGAAACGCCCGACGGCACGCTGCTGTTCAGGACCGGCAAGCGCCACATCTGCCAGGGCGACCGGATCGTGCTGCTCGGCCGCAACGGCGTCGGCAAGTCGCGCTTCGTCACCATGATCCGCAACGCCATCCTCGAGCCGGACACGGTGCGGAATGTGAAGGTGACGCCGTCCACCGTGCTCGGCTACAGCGACCAGGCGCTGTCGGGCATCAGCGGCGACGACACGCCGCTGGCGATGGTCTCGCGCCGTTACGATGTCGGCGAACAGCGCGCCCGCTCGCTGCTTGCCGGCGCCGGCGTGGTCATCGAGATGCAGGAGAAAAAGATCGGTGTTCTGTCGGGCGGCCAGAAGGCACGGCTGATGATGCTGGCGCTCAGGCTCGCCAATCCCAATTTCTATCTGCTCGACGAGCCCACCAACCATCTCGACATAGACGGCCAGGAAGCGCTGGAGGAGGAGTTGCTGAAGCACCAGGCAAGCTGTCTGCTCGCCTCGCACGACCGCTCCTTCATCCGCGCCATCGGCAACCGCTTCTGGCTGATCGAGAAGCGGAAGCTGACCGAAGTCGAGGATCCGGAGAGCTTCTTCCGCGAGGTGGCTGAGGGAACCGGCTGAGCGGCGGGAGATCGGCATGCCTGTAAATTATTTGCTTACAGGTTCTTGATTTGTGTAAGCGATCTGTTTACATATGTCATGATCAAATCGTTCAAGAACAAGGCGCTGTCCGACCTTTTTCAAACCGGAAAAACCGGCAAGATCGATGCCAAGATGCACAAGCGCATCCTTGTTCGGCTTGACCGCCTGGAAGCATCGGAAAAGCCGGAGGAGATGAACCTTCCCGGCTTCGACTTCCATTCGCTGAAAGGCCTCGATCCCATCCGCTACACGGTCCACGTCAATGGTCCGTGGTGCATTAAATTTGAATTCGACGGTAACGACGCCGCCCGCGTCGATTTCGAGCAATATCACTGAGGCGGCCAGATTGGAGAAGTTCGACGTATGACCGTGCACGAGCCGACGCGTCCGATCGAGCGTTGCCCCTCCCACCCGGGAGCGCTGCTTGAGGACATTATCCCGGCAACTGGAAAGACCAAGGTGGAAATTGCAAATCTGCTCGGGATATCCCGGCAGCAGCTCTATGACATTATCCGCGAAAGGAAGCCGGTTTCGCCGGCGGTGGCCGCTCGCCTTGGGAAGCTGTTCGGCGACGGCGCCGCGATCTGGCTTCGGATGCAGGCGGCTTTCGATGCCTGGCACGCCGAGCGTGAGGTCGATGTTTCGGCTATTCCCACGCTCAAGGTCGCATAGGCTCTCCTCGGCGACGCCTGAACGAGATGTAAATGCTGACAAAAAATTTTCCGGGCAATCTGTCGGATCGCCCGTTGCGGCCCCGTCCTTGGGATGCCGACACGATGATGCCGGCGCCAAACCAGGGAGAATTCGTCATGTCCGTCCTGTCATCCATCGGCCGCATCGCAACCCGGTATGCCGCGGCGCGCGCCCGTCACCGCAGCGAACGCATCCTGCTGTCGCTGCCCGCCGCGCTGCGCAAGGATATCGGCTTTCCGGAAATCCTCGACACGCGGAACAACCGTTGACGCTCGCCGCCTCTCAGGCGAGCGCGAATCAATCATGTGTATCGCCCGAAAGCGGCGTCGCACGCATCGACGCACGCCTTTCGAAAGCCTCGAACCAGCGCGTCAGCCGCGCCCGCGAACCAAACGACGGAAGATGACGGAACGCCATCCAGGACAGCGTGGTGGCTAGCGCAATATGTCCAACATGGAGCGGCGCCTCGTCGTCAAGGGCGCCCTCGGCCCAGTCGTAGGTCGCCTCGATCTTCTGCCGATATCCTTCGGCAAGAGCATCATAGCGCAGCTGTTCGGGTCTCCTTTCCGTCTCCCAGCGCAAGGCGATGCCCGTCTGCGCAAGGCCTTGGGCGGCCGATTGCAGCCGCAACGCCTGCCAGCGTGCCTCGCCGACCTGCGGCAGCAACTTCCGGTCATCATGCAGCGTATCGAGATAGGCGCAGATGACGTCGGAATCGAAGATCGCCGGCGCACCCGGACGCAGCAGCACCGGCACTTGGCCTAGCGGGTTTTCGGCGTGGACACTGGCGTTGTGCAAGGTCGGGCTGGTTTCGTGATGAATGACCTGGAGCTGATCGGCGACGCCTGCCTCATGCGCGAAGACCAGCGCCTTGCGCGCGAAAGGTGAGTGGGTCTGATAATAGAGGATCATTGTCGTCTCCGGGCTGAGTAGGCGGCGCGCAATCCAACTCTTTTAGCTTGGGAGCCGAGAGAATTGCGCTCTGATTGGAAGCCGCCGACGCAAGTTCGTTGCACGCCTTCCCAACCCATCGGTTGTCGCCCGGCCAAAAATTTTCGGCGTCCTGTAGGATTGCCGTCATCTCATCCGTCCTGTGGTCCGCAAGGCCAAACAAACGTGAAGAGGAACATGCAATGACCGACCAGACCCCACCCCGGCCAAAAGTGCTTGGCGGATTGACCCCCTATCTTCAGGTCGACGGTGCCATCAAGGCGGCCGAGTTCTACAAGAAGGCTTTCGGGGCCGAGGAAGTCTTTGCCTACCCGGCGGACGAAAAAGGCCGCACCATGCATATCCATCTCTATATCAACGGCTCGACACTGATGCTGGGCGACGCCTATCCGGAACACGGCCATCCGCACCAGGTGGCGCAGGGCTATACGCTGCAGCTCCATCTCGGCAAGGATGATATCGACGCTTGGTGGAAGCGCGCCGTCGACGCCGGCTGCGAGGCCGTCACGCCGCTGCAGGTGATGTTCTGGGGCGACCGCTGGGGCCAGGTGAAGGACCCCTTCGGCGTCGCCTGGGCAATGAACGCACCGACGGAATAGGCTTTAGCGAGCGCGCCCCTCGCCGAGGGGATGCGCCCAATCGCGCCGGGTGTATCCCCGCCGACCCGGCGTTCGAATTCAGCAAAGAGGAGACCACCATGTCCTATGTTGATGGCTTCGTGCTTGCCGTGCCGAAGGCAAATCTCGATGACTATAAAAAGCTCGCCAACCTCGCAGGCCCCATATGGATGGAACATGGCGCGCTCGCCTATGTCGAATGCATCGGCGACGACGTGCCCTATGGCGAAATCACCTCGTTCCGCGTGCCGTTCAGGCCAAGGATGATGAAATCGTCGTTTTCTCCTGGGCCGTATACAAATCCAGGCAGGATCGCGATGCGGTGATGGCCAAGGTGATGGCCGACCCTCGTCTGCAGCGCGATATGGCCACGATGCCGTTCGACGGCAAGCGCATGATCTTCGGCGGCTTCCAGCCCTTCATGGAACTTTGAGACAGCTCGACCGCCGTTCGCAGGCCGGCCTTACCGCGCTATCGGCCTATCCGAGCTTATCCAGCAGTGGTTTCAGCCTGTCGCCATAGCGCTTCCACAGATCGACCGAGCCCTGGTACATGGGCTGGCGCACCTGCGCGGCCGACGCCGTGCGCACCGGCCTGTCGGTCTCGTGGAACGACAGCACGGCATCGTCCCATGGCAGGCCGAGATAGTCGATCAGCGCCCGGCTCTGCCCATCCTGGTCGGCGACGAAATCCTCGTAGCGCACATCGTGCACGACGCCGGGCAGCACCTTGTGCCAATGCGCCATGATGTCGGTGTAGAGATTGTGGAAATCGGCGAGCTCACCGAGGTCATAGCCATAGCGGTGGCTGTCGCCGCGGAAATGCACCTTGTAGATCGACAGGCATGTCGCCGCCGCATCGCGGGCGCAATGGATGATCCTGGCCTTCGGCAGCATCATGTGGATGAAGCCGACAAGCAGGAAGTTGCCCGGCATCTTGTCGGTGACGTGGCGCATATGCGGATATCGGGCATGCAGCATGTCCAGATAGGCCTGCCCCGCCTCGGCGAAATCCCTATCGTCCGTGTCGGCCACGCCCCAGGGGAAGCCGCCTGGCATGTTCGACGGGAACTGCTTGCCGACCGCCGTCTTCAGGATGCTGAGCTCACCCGCGCCATAGACCTGGGGGTGACTGGCGATGATCTGTTCGACCAGCGTCGTACCCGAACGCGGCATGCCGACGACGAAGATCGGCGCGTCGTCGGCAATCGGGCTCGGTCTGTGCTTTTCGAAGAAACCGGCATCGAACACCGTCTTCATTGCCTCGAATTCGGCGCGCGTCTTCACCGGGTCGTAGTCGATGCCCTTGCGGCGGATGGCATTGCCCTCGGCGAAATAGTCGAAGGCCCTGCCATAATCCTTGAGATCGTCATTGGCCTTGCCGAGGCCAAACGACAGCTGCATGCGTGCCAGGCTGTCCTGAGGCGCCTTGGCGTGCTGCGCCTCCATGCCAGCCATTTCGGCATCGCGCTCCTTCTGGCGCTTGACCTGCGTCAGCATCAGCCACGCGCGGGCCATGCCGGGCTGGATCGCC
This sequence comes from Mesorhizobium sp. B2-4-13, assembly GCF_006658535.1. Classification (NCBI taxonomy): domain Bacteria; kingdom Pseudomonadati; phylum Pseudomonadota; class Alphaproteobacteria; order Hyphomicrobiales; family Phyllobacteriaceae; genus Mesorhizobium; species Mesorhizobium sp. B2-4-13. Next base: position 188,014 of record NZ_VFVB01000002.1, read on the forward strand.
ACCGCCTGCCGGAACAGGCCGGTCGCCTCGTCGAGCTTGCCCTTTTCCATCAGCCCGACGCCCAGTCCGTGCAGCAGGTCGGCATCCCTAGGCCGGATGGTCAGTGCCTCCTGGAAGACAGCCAGCGCCTCGTCGAGGCGTCCGGCTTCCTGCAGGGTTTCGGCAAGCCCGATACGGGCGCGCACGTGGAATGGATTGCGCTGCACCGTGCCGCGATAGATGTCCTCGGCCTCGTCGAACCGGCCGATCTGCTTAAGCGACGAGCCGAGATTGTCGCGCGCCGCGAGCTGCTCCGGCCGCAGGTCCACCGCGCCGCGGAAGAAATCGATCGCCGCCGCGACACGGCCCAGATCGCGCATCACCGTGCCGAGATTGTTGAGGAAGTCGGGATTGGTCGGCTGCAGCTGAACCGACTGTTCGAGGAAATCCATGCCTTCTTCGCTGCGCCCCGTCTGGTGCAGCAGCAACCCCAGGAAATGCGCCGCGGCCGCGTGTTTGGGCTGACGCGTCAGCACCTGGCGGTAGATCGCCTCGGCCTCCTGCCGGCGCCCGGCCTGGTGCAGTTGCAATGCCTGCTGCACATACTGGTCGAGGCCCAGCGGCGGCTGTCCTCCCCCGCCAGACTTGGCCGCGCCAGGCTTGGTCCCCGCACCCGCCGCTCTTCTCTGATCTCTGTTGATGGGACACCTACCGTGTTCGTGCGCCTGCCGCGATCTAGGCCATCGGCGTTACAGGTTCAAGGCTTTGCTTGATTCTGCGCCTCACGTCGCGGCGAAAGCGATCAAATCAGGCGATTGGTCTCTGCAACCTGCCTGGCCCGCCTCACAGTTCCATCGGTATCGGAGATCGTTCGCCTTGCCGCCTCGTCCCTTCTGATGGTCAGCCGCGCCGACTGGACGGCCATCGGCTTTCCGGCAGCGCCAATGGGGTACGTGGCGATTGACCTGACGATCGGATTGATCGCCATGCTCTTCCCTTTCGAAGTTCTGATTGAATCCATGGCTTTATCCCTTTTTGAAAAAATAAAAACATAAGCGCCGAGGAAAAACTCGGCACATCCCGAAGAAATTTTCGAAGATATCCGCAGACATAGCAGATTTATTCCAAAATTTATGTCCGTCTATTTTTCAAATCGAAGCAAGGAATTCCGTTATTATTCTTGAATAGAGCGCCGATTTGGACTATATATCACATACGGTTTGGGCCAGAATTGGCATCTCGCGGCGTCAGAGGTTCTCGACCCGCCAATCTCATCCCAAAAGGCCAGGACAATGCCCGACCGCACCACCCGTTCCATCGCCCATTTCACCGCGCCATTCATGCTCGGTGGCCTGGAAGGACAACTGCCGGCCGGCGACTACGACATCGATCACGACGAGGAGTTGATCGAGGGCATGTCGCGGCTTGCCTGGCGCCGCGTCGCCACCTTCATCCATCTGCCGGCAAAGGCGGTGAACAACCCGCTCACCAGCCAGCTCGTCGCCATCGACCACCTGGACCTCGAAACCGCGCTGGTGCGCGACCGGGAGAATGCAGCATGATCCGTTTTCAACAGAATGCGCGACCGCGCACCGACACCCCCTCGCATCTCTTCGCCATCGGCCAGACCGTGCGGATGAAAAGCCGGACCGGCTTGGTCAACAAGGCCGCGGAACTGTTCGAGATCAAGAGCAGGCTGCCGGTCAAGGACGGTTCCCCGCAATACCGCATCCGCAGCGACCAGGAGACCCACGAACGGGTCACCACGGAAGACAATCTCGAACTGGCCGACAATCCGGCCAGCTGAGCGGAGGCCAGCCGACACACCGCGCAACCGCAAACGCCTCGCGGCGTTGAGCCTGCACACCAGATGCAGGAGTTTTGCGATGTCCCTCACCGTCTTTGCCCTCAACTGTTCGCTGAAAGCATCCGGCGACAAGGAAAAATCGTCCACCGACAAGATCATCGCCGATCTGCTCGCGGCGCTCAAACCGCATGGCGTGGAAGGCGAGGTCGTGCGCACGCTTGATCATGACATCAAGCCTGGCGTGCTCTCCGACATGGGCAGGGGCGACGACTGGCCTGGCCTGCGCGAAAAGATCCTGGCCGCCGATATCTTCATTCTCGGCTTGCCGATCTGGTTGGGCCAACCATCGAGCGTCGCCAAGCGCGTCATGGAGCGGATGGACGCCTTTCTCGAGGAGACCGACGACAAGGGCCGCATGCCGGCCGCCGGCAAGGTGGCCCTAGTGGCGATCGTCGGCAACGAGGACGGCGCGCATCATTGCCATGCGGAGTGCTTCCAGGCGCTGAACGATGTCGGCTTCACCATTCCCGCCAATGGCGGCGTCTACTGGGTCGGTGAAGCCATGCATGACGTCAATTACTTCGACCTGCCGAAAACCCCCGCCAAGGTTACCGAAGCCATCGAAATGGCGGCCTCAAACGCTGCTCATCTGGCCGGCCTGCTCAAGAGCAAAGCTTATGTTGGCGTGGACAAATAATGGCCTTCCCCTCATGCGGGAGACGGCAGAATCTCAGCACGGCCCCACGCCGACGATGCGGTAGTCCGAGGCCCGCGCCTCGCAGGCGTTGGGGAAGGTGCGCATCTCTCCATGCCGGCGGGCGCACACCGGAGCATATTCGCGGGTGCAGAACGTCTGCTCGCCACCGCCGCCACCGCCATCACCGCCGTGACAGGCGCCGTCACGCACGATGCGGTAACCCGCCCGATCGGCCAGACAGGCATTGGCGAAGGTCTGGCGATCTCCGCCGCGCCGGGCGCAGACCGGCTCGTATTGCTTGGTGCAGAATTGCGGTTCAGGGCGCGGCGGACGCGGTCGCGGCCCAGGTCCGTCATCGACGACGACCGTGCAGGCGGCAAGAATTGCCGACAGGAAAAGGACGGCAAAAACCTGCCGTGAAAAGATCGCCGCAAGAAACCTCATGATCGTCTCTCCCTCGATCCCCGTCCCGGTCCGTACCGCCCAAGACTGCGTGGCGGTTCGTTGATGATGATATCGATCAAAACAAGATTTGGATCAGTCACCCAATGGCGTGATCGTCGTCATTCCACCGCCAATTGCAACCCTTGTTTGCGGGTTCTGTAGAGAACGACACCCGAACCGGTGGGCCCCAGCCGCGTCCCCGGCAATCGTCGCTCCTGGCCCATCCATGACCGGTGCTGTGGGCCGATGACCCTTCCGCCAACGAAGCCTATTTGCGGCCGGTCGACGCTTTGATCGGTCGATTTTTGCGTCGGGATGCGCCCATGGCGGCGGCCCGCGGCGCTATCTTGCAACCTTCACGTTTCCGTGCGATAAATTCTGTGTTCGGGCATTTGCGACCCGGAGAGCGGAACGTTTTGGACGACCTTTCCCCGATACTGTGAATCTCTGACGGCCCCGTTTTTCGGCGGGGGGTTTGACCATGCGCCAATGCATGACTGCCGAAAGCAACCACCAGGAACTGCCCTCGACGCCAGGTGGCGGGCAGGACCACCAAGACTGAACGGGTGAAGGAGTTTCCCCAATGGCCCAGACCGGCACCGTTAAATTCTTCAATGCGACCAAAGGCTTCGGTTTCATCACGCCCGACGGCGGCGCCAAGGACGTGTTCGTCCACATTTCAGCGATCGAGGCCTCGGGCCTGCGCACGCTCGTCGATGGCCAGAAGGTCACTTTCGACGTCGAGCCGGACCGCATGGGCAAGGGCCCGAAGGCGGTCAACCTGCGCGCAGCCTGAGCAATCGGCGCGCGCGCATCCCAGGCGGATGGGCGAACGAGGAGCTTGACCAGCACCTGGGCAGGCAGACGGATTTTTGAAAGGCGCGGCGGTTTTCGCCGCGCCTTTTTCATGTCCGCCGCGCAGCGCAGACTCATCTCATCCGGAAGTTCATCCCGGGTCCGGGCCAATGACGCGCATCAAAACAAGCACTTAAAGCGACGTGCTTTAAGTGCCAGCAAAACTTTCTCTTGCCGATAGCGCTAAAATAAAGGACAAATTTGCATTCGGGCATTTGCCGGCCCGAGACTGGAGTTTATGGGATCAAAGGAGCTTCCCATGCCGCAGACCGGCACCGTCAAATTCTTCAACCATGCCAAGGGCTTCGGCTTCATCACACCGGATGATGGCGCGAAGGATGTCTTCGTCCATATTTCGGCCGTGCAGGCGTCGGGTCTCCCCGGTCTCGAAGATGGGCAGAAAGTGACATTCGACACCGAGCCGGACAAGCGCGGCAAGGGACCCAAGGCCGTCAACCTGTCGGTCGGCTGAGCCGGCTTCGGACCGGCTCCGACAGTCAGGTCCGCGCCGAAAGGTGCGGTTTTGAGGCGGTGAAAGAATGCGTGCGGCCAAATTTTCGTTCAGCCCCCGTTCAGCCACGGTCCCATATTAGTCATTCGTAAAGCCGGACTGCATCCCCTGCAAGAAACTGCACGGTCCGGTACGAAGGAGACCAAGATGAACCGCATTTTCAAGACAGCCGTGCTGTCCGCAGCCGTGGTCGCCACCACGCTGGGGACCTTCTCGGCGGCCAATGCCGATGACTGGCGCCGTTGGCACCATCACGGCCATGGCCATGGCGATGCCGTGGCAGCCGGCGTTCTCGGCCTTGCCGCCGGCGCATTGATCGGTGGCGCATTGGCCAATGACCGGCCACCGCCCGATTCCGACCGTTATTACGATGACGGTTACTACGATCGTGACGTGCGGGTGCGCCCTGCCCCGGTCCGCCGCTACTACGCGGAACCGCAGGTGGTCTATGCCGACCGTTACGCCGAACCGTGGACGCGCGGCTGGTACGAGTACTGCTCGGACCGCTACCGCACCTTCAATTCCCGTACCGGCACCTTCACCGGCAGCGACGGCGAACAGCATTTCTGCACCGCCAACTGAGGCTTCCCTGCCCCAAACAAAAATGCGCTGACCGCAAGGCCAGCGCTTTTTTGTTGTCGGTTTGTTGGGCTTCCGGCAGCGGTCCCCATCTCATTCAGGTCAAAAACGGGTTGGTTCGCCGTTCCTCGCCAAAACGCCCGCCGGGGCCATGGCCGCAGATGAAGCCGATGTCGTCGCCGAGCGGCAACAGCTTGTTTTTGATCGAGGCGATGAGGGCCGCATGGTCGCCGCCGGGCAGGTCGGTGCGGCCGACCGAGCCGCGAAACAAAACATCGCCGACATGGGCGAATTTGGCGGCGCGGTTATAATAGACGACGTGGCCCGGTGCGTGGCCGGGACAATGCAGCACCTCGAACACATGGCCGCCGAACGACACCGTCTCGCCTTCGGCGAGGAACCGATCAGGCACGCAGTTTCGCACACCGCCGATGCCGTAGCGCCTGCCCTGGTTTTCCAGATTGTCGAGCAGCATCTTGTCGGCTTCATGCGGGCCGATGATCTCGACGCCGAGTGCTTCCTTCAGTTCCATGGCGCCGCCGGCATGATCGATATGACCGTGGGTGATCCAGATCGCCTCGGCCGCGATCGCGTTGTCCTTCAACGTTGCCAGCACCTTGTCGATGTCGCCGCCCGGATCCACGACGACGCCATGCTTGTCCTCCATGTCGAACAGGATGGTGCAGTTCTGCTGGAACGGTGTGACCGGCACGATGCCGGCATTGAGCTGACCCATGATCGTCCTTTCGCTGTGTCAGCGATCATGTAGAGGCATCGCTCAAAACCGTCCACAGCCGGAAGGCCAAACAGTGCGTCTCCAAAGGAATGGGCGGCCGAAGCCGCCCATTCTGCGAAGCCCGAGATCGGCAGGCTTATTTCTTCATGGCGCCCATGACCGCGCCGAGAATGCCGGTCAGGATCGCGCCACCGCCGGCGCCACCGACGATGTTCTGCAGGTTGAGCGCGCTGCCCAGGCCGCTGGTCGCCGCCGCGGCCGCGTCAGGACTGATCGCACCGCCGCCAAGCAGGCTGCCGAGGATCGCCGCGCCGCCGACACCGCCGATGGCTCCGCCCAGGATTTTGGGAAGCTGACCCATTGCCGCCGTCTTGATCGCCGCGCCGACCGCCTGACCACCAATGATGCCTGTGATGATCTGAATGATGATCGGAAGAAGCGTGTTCATGTCCATATGATTAGTCCCTCCATAGCTGCCAGCCTCCCGGGCCGACACCATCATGAGACGCCGAATTGGAGGAAAGTCAAATGCAGAAACGCTGAAATAAAAGGGGCGGCCCGAAAACCGCCCCTGCTTGCGCGAAAAGCTGTGACTATCGTTATTCTGCGGCGATAGCATGCTTGGGTTGAACGGCGATAGAATAGTCGTTCATGAGATTCTTGGCGATCTCGCCGACTTCGAATCGGTAAGGGCCGATCTCCGAAACCGGGGTTACTTCCGCTGCCGTTCCGGTCAGGAAGCACTGCTCGAACCCTTCCAGTTCTTCCGGCAGGATGGCGCGTTCGATGATCTCCAGGCCGCGATCCCTGGCGAGACCAATGACCGTGCGGCGGGTAATGCCGTCGAGGAAGCAATCGGGCTTGGGCGTGTGGATCTTGCCGTCCTTGACGAAGAAGATGTTGGCGCCGGTCGCTTCGGCGACCTGGCCCCGCCAGTCGAGCATCATGGCGTCGGCATAGCCCTTGGCCTCGGCGGCATGCTTGGACATGGTGCAGATCATGTAGAGGCCGGCGGCCTTCGACCGCGACGGCGCCGTGCGCGGATCGGGCCGGCGCCATTCCGCCACATCGAGACGGATGCCCTTCAGCTTCTGCGCCGGGTCGAAATAGCTCGGCCATTGCCAAATGGCGATGGCGACGTTGATGCGGTTGTTTTGCGCCGAAACACCCATCTGCTCGCTGCCGCGCCAGGCGATCGGCCTGACATAGGCGTCCTGGAAGCCCTGCTTCTTCAGGAGCGTGGTCGACGCGTCGTTGAGCTCGGCCACCGAATAGGGAATCTTGAAGCCGAGCAGGCGTGCCGATTCATGCAGGCGTTCCGTATGCTCGTTGAGCTTGAAGATCTCGCCGCCATAGGCGCGCTCACCCTCGAAGACCGCGCTGGCGTAATGCAGGCCGTGGGTCAGCACATGAATCTTGGCGTCCCCCCACGGGACGAACGCGCCATTCATCCAGATGAAGCCGTCCAGTTGATCGAAGGGAACGGATGCCATGGTAACCTCCCGCGGGTCGCGACCCGCATATCCTAGTGTTGTTGCGTGTTCTTTTGGCAGCGCCATGTGGTTGGAGACGCCGGCCGGTCTCTGGAAGCGTAAGCGGATAATCGCGCCCTGGCAAACTCAGGAAGTTCCGGAAAAACCGGCTTGCCTCGCCTTTTCGTTCGCAATCCGCCCAAAAGCTTGTCAAAAATTACCATTGCAGGGAAATTACGTCAATAGTACTGACATAATCTCCTCTTCCCATGGAGAAATGATGACGGACAAAAGCCCAGCTGCCGGAAAACCGATCAGGACCGCGATCACCAGCGAGGACGGCATCGACTTCGCTCTCATCGAACTCTTCTTCTTCGCCTATCGCGACTTCACCTCCGATCCCGATCAGATCCTGGCCGACTACGGCTTCGGCCGCGCCCACCACCGCGTGCTGCATTTCGTCAACCGCCGGCCGGGCCTGACCGTCGCCGAACTGCTCGAGGTGCTGAAGATAACCAAGCAGAGCCTGGCGCGTGTGCTGAAGCAATTGATCGACACCGATCACGTCGTGCAGTTGCAGGGTCCGCGCGACCGTCGCCAGCGCGAACTCTATCCGACGGCCAAGGGCCGTGCGCTGGCGCTGGCGCTGGCGCGGCCACAGTCACGCCGCATCCGTGCTGCATTGGAAGATTCCGGCGCCACCGAACGGACCTTGGTGGAACGCTTCCTCGAAGCAATGGTCAATCCGGAACTGAGAGCTCAGATCGACGTTGGGTCCGCAAAAATGTCAGGGAAAAGCCATGGAGAGCACTGAGAGGGTCGACACCGCGGCCGCACCGGATGACGACGCACCACATCTGCTCGTGGTCGACGACGACACCCGCATTCGCAATCTTCTCAAGCAGTATCTGACCGAAAACGGCTTTCGCGTCACCGTCGCCGGCAATGCCGGCGAGGCCCGCCGCAAGCTCGCCGGCCTCGATTTCGACCTGCTCGTGCTCGACGTGATGATGCCGGGAGAAAGTGGCGTCGATCTCACCAAGGCGCTGCGCGCCGAGAAGAACGTGCCGATCCTGATGCTGACGGCCTTGTCGGAGACCGACAGCCGCATCTCGGGGCTCGAAGCCGGCGCCGACGACTACCTGCCAAAACCCTTCGACCCGCGCGAGCTGATCCTGCGCATCAACAACATCCTGCGCCGTGGCGGCCCGGCGGCGACGCCCAAGGTCGAGCAGCTGGTGTTCGGCCCCTACACCTTCCAGATCGCCAGGCGCGAACTGAAGCGCGGCGGCGAGGCGCTGAAGCTGACCGACCGCGAACAGGAGATCCTGGCGATCTTCGCCGCGCGCGCCGGCGAAACCATCCCCCGCCACGAACTCGTCGGCGACGATTCGGAAGTCGGCGAGCGCACCATCGACGTCCAGATCAACCGGCTGCGCCGCAAGATCGAGCGCGATCCGTCCAATCCGGTCTGGCTGCAGACCGTGCGCGGTATTGGGTATCGGCTCAGCGTGGAATAGAATGCCGGCGGCGGCCCAAGTGCATGGTCCCGAAAAGTGGGAACCGGTTTTCGGAAAAGATCATGCTCCAACAAAGAGTTGGATCAGGATGACGATTCAGCCAAACGTCATCCCAATCCAATACCGCCGACGGATGAAAAGAGCCAATGGCGACCACGGAACTGGAACAGCCGGACAATGACGGCTTGAGTGCACGCGCCACACGGTCGCTCAAGGCGGTGCCGCGCATCTGGAACCGGTTCTGGCGCCTGGTTTCGCTTTACATGCCCAAGCGCCTCTATGCGCGCTCGCTGATCATCGTCATCGCGCCGATGATCCTTTTGCAGTCGGTCGTCGCTTTCGATTTCATGGAGCGCCACTGGGCAACCGTGACGCAACGCCTGTCGCAGGCCACCGTGCGCGACATCGCCGCCATCATCGACCTGATAGAGACCTACCCGCACGACGCCGACTACGCCAACATCATCCGCATCGCGCAGGATCGCATGCAGCTGAAGGTCGATCTTCTGCCGCCCGATCCGCTGCCGCCGCCCGGTCCAAAGCCGTTCTTCTCTATCCTCGACGATGTTCTCTCCGCCGAAATCACCCGGCAGATCAACCGCCCCTTCTGGATCGACACTGTCGGCAATTCCAACATCATCGAAGTGCGCGTCCAGCTCGAGAACAAGGTGCTGCGCGTCTTCGTGCGCCGCAGCCAGGCCTATGCCTCCAACACCCACATTTTCCTGATCTGGATGGTCGGCACCTCGCTGGTGCTCCTGATGATCGCCATCCCCTTCCTGCGCAACCAGATCCGGCCGATCCTGGCGCTTGCCGCGGCCGCCGAAAGCTTCGGCAAGGGCCGGCCGATGCCGCGCGATTTCCGCCCGCGCGGGGCCGAAGAGGTGCGCCGCGCCGGCTTTGCCTTCATCCAGATGCGGGAGCGCATCGAGCGCCAGATCGAGCAGCGCACGGCCATGCTGACCGGTGTCAGCCATGATCTCAGGACCATCCTTACTCGCTTCAAGCTGCAGCTGGCGTTGGCCGGCGGCAAGGCCGAGACCAAGGCGGCGCTCGACCAGGACATCGAGGACATGCAGTCGATGCTGGAAGGCTATCTCGCCTTTGCCAAGGGCGAGGCCTCGGAGGACCCGGGACGTTTCGATCTGGAAGCCTATTTCCAGAAGCTTGGCGAAGAAGCGAACTTGCGCAAATGCAGACTGTCGACGACGCTTTCCGGCGATCCGACCGTGCATGTCAGGCCGAACGCCTTCGCGCGGCTGCTGTCCAACGTCATCGGCAATGCCTTCCGCTATGCCCGCACCGTTGAGGTCACCGCCGACCACGGCCGCGGCTCGCTTCTCGTCACCGTCGACGATAATGGGCCAGGCATTCCGGCCGACAGGCGCGAAGACGTGTTCAAGCCCTTCGTGCGGCTCGACGAAGCCCGTAACCTCGACGCCAGCGGCACCGGGCTCGGCCTGTCGATCGCCCGCGACATCGCCCGCAGCCATGGCGGCGACATCACGCTCGACGACAGCCCGATGGGTGGCCTGCGCGCGGTGATCAAGGTTCCGGCCTGATCTCTATTTGGCATGATCTTGCCTGAAAGCCGCTTTCGACCTTTCGGGATCACGGTCTGCTTCATCCGCCCGTCATGAAACCATGGTCAAGAGCGCGCATGAAGCGCGCGACCGCACTTGATTCGTCCTTGCCGCCTCACTTCGACCCCGTACCCGTCAGGGTGCGCTGGAGCGAAGCGAGGGCGGCCGCATGGTCGCCGTTCCGGCATCGTTTCAAGGCAACCGCCGACCTCCGGAGCAAAGGGCCGCCATGCGCATAGTGATGGTCACCGACGCCTGGCGCCCGCAGGTCAACGGCGTCGTCCACACGCTGGAGCGGCTCACCGAGACCCTGAAATCCTTCGACGTCGCGGTCGAGTTCCTGACCCCGAACATCTTTCGCACCCTGCCCCTGCCGACCTACCCCGACATCCGCCTGGCGCTGACCACGCCCGGCCATGTCGCGCGCCTGATCGACGGCTACAAGGCCGATCACATCCACATCGTCACCGAAGGACCGCTTGGCATCATGGCGCGGCGCCATTGCCGCAATGCCGGCCGGCCGTTCACCACCAGCTACCACACCCGCTTTCCCGAATATCTCAGCGCCCGCCTGCCGGTGCCGGAGAGCTGGGCCTATCGCTGGCTGCGCGATTTCCACAATTCGGGCCAAGGCACGCTGGTCGCCACCCAGTCGCTCGCCGACGATCTCACGGCGCGCGGCTTCAACAAGCTGAGGCCCTGGACGCGTGGCGTCGACACCGAGCATTTCCGGCCCGACAAGCGCAAGAACCTCGGCTTCCCCGGACCGGTCTTCCTCTGTGTCGGCCGCGTCGCCATCGAAAAGAACCTGTCGGCCTTTCTCGACCTAGACCTGCCCGGCAGCAAGGTGATCGTCGGTGAAGGGCCCGAGCTTGCCAAGCTGAAGGCGAAATATCCGAAGGCGCATTTCCTCGGCCATCGCCCCAATGACGAACTGGCCGAAATCTACGCCTCCGCCGACGTCTTCGTCTTTCCCAGCCGCACCGACACTTTCGGTAACGTCATCATCGAGGCGCTGGCCAGCGGCACGCCGGTCGCCGCCTACCCGGTGACCGGGCCGATCGACATCGTTGGTGATGGTGTCGGCGGTGCTGTTTCCACCGATTTGCGCGAGGCCGCGCTGGCCGCGCTCGACGTCAGCCGCGACCAGGCCCGCGAGCGCGCCATGCGCTACAGTTGGAAGGCCTGCGCGGAAATGTTTCTCGACGCGGTCGGGGAAGCACTGGGAACGACGCGCAAGCTGGCGGCCTGATCCGACAGGCCGGCGGGGACGCCAAGGAACGAGGCGATATTCTGGTTGGCCTCGGAAAGCCTAGAACAGCCTGCCGCCATCCGGCACCTTGCGTTCGATAGCGCCCAACACCACGGCGCCCTCTTCATCGGGAAAGCCGAGCGTCAGCACTTCCGACATGAACGGGCCGATCTGGCGCGGCGGGAAATTGACCACCGCGAACACCTGGCGGCCGATCAAGGTCTCGGGCGTATAATATTTGGTGATCTGCGCCGAGGACTTCTTCACTCCGATCTCGGACCCAAAATCGATCTTCAGCTTGAAGGCCGGCTTGCGCGCCTCTGGAAACGGTTCGGCCTCGACGATCGTGCCGGCACGGATGTCGACACGATCGAAATCGGCGAAGCTGATTTCACGCTTGCGCTCGTTGTCTGAACTCATCTCGAACGCTTCTGCTCAGGCGTTGCCGAAGGTCTCGAACAGCACGCCGGCCAGAGCGTCCTTGGCCGAGGTTCCCGACCAGACGACGAACTGGAAAGCCTGGAAATAGCATTCGCAGGCTTCCAGCGCCGAGGACAAAAGCACCTCGACCTGTTGGCTCGAGGGTTCGACCCCGCCAGCGAGCAGCAGCGACTGGCGGAACATGATCGCGCCTTCCTGCTCCCACAGGTCGAAATGGCCGAATAGCATCTGTTCGTTGATCAGCGACAACAGCCGCATCACTTCCAGCGTGCGGGCTTCCGGCACCTTGATGTCGAAGGCGCAGGCAAGGTGCAGCGCCTCGAAATCCTCCATCCACGAGAAGGAGACGTGATAGTCGGTCCAGCTGCCGGCAACCGAGATCGAGATTTCGTCATCGCCGGCCCGTTCGAAGGACCAGTCATTGTTGTGGGCCACCTGCTCGATCACATCCACCGGATGGATTTCGCGGGAAAATTCGAGTTCGAGAAGTTCCATGGAATGCTTCCTGTGTTCAGGGGGAGCGCCACACGCTCCGCGGGGCACACACGACGAACAATCTTGTCTAGAACTCGGACGGCCGGGACTTATCAACGCAAAGACCCCAGACCGAACCCCACCGCCCGGTTGCATGACCCTGCTCCGAATCATGCAACAAATTCAGTCTATTGATCGGGAGTCGCGTGAACAGCCCAATTTTTCGCACTGCGTCATTCGCATGTGGAAAGGTGCCTGTCACAAAGAGTCACGCAATGCCGGTAAGCGATTCACGGCAAAGCGATTTTCAGGCTGGTGCTTTGTGGAAAAGTTTAACGAATTATTTTTTCGGCTTGGGCTTCGCCGGCGCCGCAGGTGTGGCCTGACCGGTCAGCTCGGCGATCCTGGCCTCGAGCGTCTCGATGCGCGAGGCGAGCCTGCCGTTTTCTTCCCTCGCCTTGGCGGCCATCTCGCGCGCGGCCTCGAACTCCTCGCGCTGCACGACATCCATGGAGTTGAGGATACGTTCCGCCTGGCCCTTGAAGGCCGTCTCCACCTCACGCCGCACACCTTGAGCGGCACCGGCCGCATCGGTCATCAGCTTGGCGAATTCATCGAGAATGCGGTTCGGTCCGGTCGACATGGCAAATCCTCGCTTGCTTGATTTGAATTAGTGACGTGGCGCCAGGAATGCAAGAACGTTGGGACCCGATGCGGCCTCCGCGCTGCTATGGCGCACGGCCCGCATGATGGGCGCGGGTCCTGCAGGAGCCTCTCGAACGGCTCCGAAGCTGTACTTGGTAGCGGCAACTCGCCTATTGTAAGGCCCTCGTCTCCCTTCACGCACGTTTCAATCAGGATCACCAATGGCAACGCCCCCGCGCAGACCGACAAATCCGATGGAAGCCGCCGAAGCAGTCTTCAAGCCGGTCAAGAAACCGGCCGCGGCCCCGCCTCGCGAACCCTCCACCGCACCGAATGTCCGCGAGCTGGTCTCGATCAGGATCGACCGGGCCGTGCTCGATCATTTCCAGGAAGATGGTCCCGGCTGGCAGGACAGGATCAACGACGCCTTGCGCGAAGTGGTGGCCGCCAAGCCCAGGGGGTAAGCACGCCACCACGGCGACGGAACTGGAAGCGAATCTGTTCCTGGACCCGAATCTGTTCCCGGACCATTGACCCCCGTGACCTTGCCTTGACCCTGCCAAAACCCTGCCGCATGGTCCGCGCCGATCGCAACCGAGAGCTCCCCGTTGAACGAATATTTCCTGCTGCCGCTGGCTTCGCTGCCTTTTCCCAATATCAATCCGATCCTCGTCCAGATCGGGCCGCTGGCGGTGCACTGGTACGGCATCGGTTACATCGTCGGCATCCTGTTTGCCTGGTGGTATGCCAAGCGGCTCGCCGCCAATCCTAAACTCTGGCCCGACGGCGTCCTGCCGATGAAGCCTGAGGATCTCGACGATTTCATCGTCTGGGCGGCCATTGGCGTGGTTCTGGGCGGCCGCACCGGCTATGTCCTGTTCTACGACCTGGCGCGCTACATCGCCCATCCGCTCGACATCTTCGCTGTCTGGCAAGGCGGCATGTCCTTCCATGGCGGCCTGCTCGGCGTCATCCTCGCCATGACGCTGTTTTCCATGAAGCGCGGCATCCGCACCTGGTCGCTGTTCGATGTCGTGGCAGCTGGCGTGCCGGTCGGTCTCGGTCTCGTGCGCGTCGCCAACTTCATTAATTCCGAGCTCTGGGGGCGGCCCACCGATGTGCCCTGGGCGATCGAATTCCCCAACGGCGGTCCGTTCACCCGCCATCCGAGCCAGCTCTACGAGGCCTTGCTCGAAGGGCTGGTGCTGTTTGTCGTGCTGCGCATCCTTACCCATTCGCGCCTCAAGCTGAAGACACCGCGCTTTGTCGGCGGCGCCTTCATCTGCGGCTACGGCCTGTCACGAATTTTCGTGGAATTCTTCCGCGAACCCGACCAGCAGCTCGGCTATCTCCTCGGCACCAACTGGCTGACCATGGGCATGATCCTGTCGACGCCGATGGTGCTGGCCGGCATCTGGGCGATGGCGACGGCCAAGCCGATGACGCAAGCGCAGCCGCAGGCGACATGACGCGGCTGAAGGCTCGTATCGTCGACCTGATCGAGGCTGTCGGTCCGATGCCCGTCAACGAATACATGGCGCTGTGCCTGTTCGATCCGCGCGATGGTTATTACACCACACGCGAGCCGTTCGGCGCGGCCGGCGACTTCATCACCGCGCCGGAGATCAGCCAGATGTTCGGCGAACTCGTCGCCGTCTGGCTTTACCAGGCTTGGGCGGCGATCGGCCGGCCGATACCGGTCACCGTCGCCGAGATCGGCCCCGGCCGTGGCACGCTGATGAAGGACATGCTGCGCACTCTGTCGCGGCTCGATCCGGCCTTGGCCAATGGCGCCGCCTTCGCCATGATCGAGACCAGTCCGCGCTTGGCCGAGATCCAGAAGCAGACGCTTGGAGCGACACCCTTCGCGATCGGCTGGCATGAAACGATCGAGACCCTGTCCCATCAACCGCTGTTGATCGTCGGCAACGAATTGTTCGACGCCGTGCCCATCCGCCAGTTCGTCCGCGCCGGCGCCGAGTGGCGCGAGCGCATGGTCGGCCTGGACGATTCCGACAATCTTTGCTTCTTCGCCGGCGCCGGCTCGGTCGACCCGACGCTGCTGCCAAGGGATGCGGCCGACGCGCCGCAAGGCGCGATCGTCGAAATCGCGCCCGCCCGCACCTCCTTGATGGCGGCGATCGCCGAGCGCATCGCCGCTCATGGCGGCGCTGGGCTATTCCTCGACTACGGCCATCTGCGGCCCGGTGTCGGCGACACGCTGCAGGCCTTGCGCCGGCACAATCACGAAGATGTGCTGGCCAATCCTGGCGAAGCAGACCTTACCTCCCATGTCGATTTCGCCGCTCTTGCAGCGATTGCGCGCGCGCATGGTCTCGATGCCCATCTGTCGACGCAGGGCAATTTCCTGCTCGGCATGGGCATTCTGGAGCGCGCCGGCCAGCTGGGCGCCGATGCCGGCCAGGCGGCACGCGACAACATATCGAATGCCGTCGAACGGCTCGCCGGGCCGCAAGCGATGGGCGAACTCTTCAAGGTCCTCGCCGTCGTTCCACGCGACGTCTCCGTCAGGCCCTTCGCAACGGCGGATTGACTTTTCGTCGCTACCCCTCCCAATCTCCCGTCCGGTAAAAGAGCCGCCGGACTGCCGGCCGCTTTTCCTTGACGAAACCGCCCACACGGACAACAACGCCCGCATGCTCAATCAGACCAAACCGGATCCCATTCGGTCGCCGCTGCTGGACAAGGCACAGGCACAAGGCATCCGCCACGGCTATTTCACCCGCATCGGCGGCGTCTCCACGGGCATCTACCGGGGCCTCAACATCGGCACCGGGTCGGATGACGACCAGGCACTGGTGACCGAGAACCGCGCCCGTGTCGCCGCCTGGATGGGCGTGCCCGCAAATCATCTGCTGACCGCCTGGCAGGTCCATTCGCCCGACGTCATCGTCGCCAGGGAACCCTTTGCCCGCGAACGGCCAAAGGCCGACGCCATCGTCACCGATCGGCCGGGCATCGCCATCGGGGCCTCGACCGCCGATTGCGGCCCGGTTCTGTTCGCGGATGCCGGCGCGCGCATCATCGGCGCGGCGCATGCCGGCTGGAAAGGCGCTTTGTCAGGCGTGCTCGAAAACACCATTGCCGCCATGGAGAGCCTCGGCGCCCGGCGCGAAAACATCGTCGCCGTGCTTGGCCCTTCAATCGGCCCTGCAAATTATGAGGTCGGGCCCGAATTCGTCGCCCGCTTCGTCGAGGCCGACAGCGAAAATGCCCGGTATTTCGTGCCTTCGGCCCAGCCCGGCCACGCCATGTTCGACCTCAACCGCTACACGATCGACCGGCTGGCCAAGGCTGGCGTGACGGCCGATGGCCTTGGCCGCTGCACCTATGCCGAGGAAGATCTGTTTTACTCCTACCGGCGCACCACGCACCGCAGGGAGCCCGATTATGGCCGGCAGGTTTCGGCAATCGTTTTGGAGAAGGTATAATGGCGCTGCATTTTGAACGATCCGAATTCGACGCGCGGCGCGACCGGCTGATGATAGAGATGGCCGAGAAAAAGCTCGACGCCATCCTGCTGTTCGCCCAGGAAAGCATGTACTGGCTCACCGGCTACGACACGTTCGGCTTCTGTTTCTTCCAGTGCCTGGTGGTCAAGGCCGACGGCTCGATGGTGCTGCTGACCCGCTCGGCCGATCTGCGCCAGGCGCGCCAAACTTCGATCATCGACAACATCGTGCTGTGGACCGACCGCGACGGCGCCAATCCCGCGGTCGACCTGCGCAACCTGCTTAACGAACTCGACCTGCTCGGCGCCCGCATCGGCGTCGAATACGACACTCACGGCCTGACCGCCTATAATGGCCGCCGCCTGGACGAGCAGTTGCAGACCTTCGGCCAGATCGCCGACGCCTCCGGCATCGTCGGGCGGCTGCGCCTGTTCAAGAGCCCGGCCGAGGTCGCCAAGGCCGAAAAGGCAGCCAATCTCTCCGACGACGCGCTGGACGCGGCCCTGCCGCTGATCAAGCAGGGCGGCGACGAGGCGCTGATCCTGGCCGCCATGCAGGGCGCGATCTTCGCCGGCGGCGGCGACTATCCGGCCAACGAGTTCATCATCGGCTCCGGCGTCGATGCGCTGCTGTGCCGCTACAAGGCCGGACGCCGCAAGCTCACCAAGAACGACCAGCTGACGCTCGAATGGGCCGGCGTCTTCCATCACTACCATGCGCCGATGATGCGCACGGTGCTGACCGGCAAGGTCTCCAAGCGCCATCAGGAGCTGTTCGACGCCGCACGCGCGGCACTTCTGGCCGTCGAAAAGGCGATGACGCCGGGCAACAGCTTCGGCGATGTGTTCGACGCCCATGCCCGCACCATGGAAGCGCACGGGCTGACCAAGCACCGGCTGAACGCCTGCGGCTATTCGGTCGGCGCCCGCTTCACGCCGTCCTGGATGGACATGCCGATGTTCTACCAGGGCAATCCCGAGCCGATCGCGCCGAACATGACGCTGTTTGCCCACATGATCATCATGGACTCCGAGACCGAGACGGCCATGACGCTTGGCCGCACCTACCTGACCACCGAATCCCAGCCGAAGCCGCTGTCCCGCCATGATCTCGACTTGATCGTGCAGTGAATCCATAATGGGAGGCGTTCCTCGCCAAGGAGTTAGAAGGCAAATGAGACGATCGCATGTGACGACCGTGTCATTGCTTGTGGCATTGGCTTTGACCGCCTGCACCAACGCAAAGGACGTCCTCGAACCTTCCGCCATCACCCCGCCGGCGGCCTCCGCACCGGCCGCGCAAGGCAGCGCTGCCGCCTCCGTTCCCGCCCCGGCGCCATCCACGGCCGCGACGGCCACCACGACGGCGGGCGCGCCCGCGCCCATCACTTCGGCCCAGGCCGCCGCCATCCTGTCGAAGACCCGGCTGCAGATCGCGCCGATCGTCGGCGCTTCGGTGGACGCCGCCACGCCGCTGACGGCGGAACTGCAGACACGCGCCAGGCAGCGCGGCATCACGCTGGCCGGCAGCCAGGACCAGACCGCGACCCATGTGCTCAAGGGCTACTTCTCGGCGATGACGGAGGGCAAGGACACCACGGTCATCTATGTCTGGGATGTCTACGACCCCTCCGGCAACCGGCTGCACCGTATCAACGGCCAGATGAAGGCGCCTTCCACCGGTTCCGGCGACAGCGCGGGCGCCGACAGCTGGAAGTCGGTCTCGCCAGCCACCATGCAGGCGATCGCCGACCAGACCATCGACCAGTTTGCGGCCTTTCTCAGCGGCAAGGCGAGCTGAGGTGTTGCCAGCCGGTGATGCCGAACAGCTTTCTTAGGCTTAGCCGGCGGATTCACGATCTCGGCGCTTGCAATAGCCGCGCGGGCCGCTAAAAGCCCGGTTAAAAGGTGCAGGAGAGTCCGCCAGGCTTCTCCGTCCTCCACCAGGAACGGTGCATGAAACTCTTCGCGGGCAATTCCAACAGGGTGCTGGCCGAAGCGGTCGCCCGCTATCTCAACGTCCCGCTGGGCAAGGCCAGTGTCAGGCGCTTCGCCGACCAGGAAATCTTCGTCGAGATCCAGGAAAACGTGCGCGGCGAGGATGTCTTCATCCTGCAGTCGACCTCGTTTCCGACCAACGATCACCTGATGGAACTGCTCATCATGATCGACGCCTTCATGCGCTCGTCGGCCAAGCGCATCACGGCGGTTATTCCCTATTTCGGCTATGCCAGGCAGGATCGCCGCGCTTCCGGGCGCACGCCGATCTCTGCCAAGCTGGTCGCCAACATGATCACCCGTGCAGGTGTCGACCGGGTTTTGACGCTGGATCTCCATGCCGGCCAGATCCAGGGCTTTTTCGACATCCCCACCGACAATCTGTTCTCGGTGCCGGTGATGGCCCGTGACGTCAAGGCGAAGTACAAGCAACTCGGCAATGTCGTCGTCGTGTCGCCCGATATTGGCGGCGTGGTGCGTGCGCGTGCGCTTGCCAAGCGTTTCGACGCGCAACTTGCCATCGTCGATAAGCGCCGTGAGCGTCCCGGCGAATCGGAAGTCATGAACATCATCGGCGCGGTCGCCGGCAAGGATTGCCTTTTGATCGACGACATCGTCGATTCCGGCGGCACGCTGTGCAATGCCGCCGACGCACTGCTAGCCAACGGCGCCACCAGCGTCACCGCCTATATCACCCACGGCGTGCTGTCGGGCGGCGCGGTCGCTCGCATCAGCGGCTCGAAGCTGCAGGAACTGGTGATCACCGATTCCATCCAGCCGACGCAAGGCGTGCTCGACGCGCCCAACATCCGCGTCATATCGATCGCCGACCTGATGGGCGAAGCCATTTCGCGCACAGCGACCGAGGAATCGGTCTCGAGCCTGTTCGACTGAAAACCAGTTATCCCTGCGGCCCAAGTTACCCCTGCGGCCCAAATTACTCCTGCGGCCCAAGTTACTCCTGCGGCCCAAGTTACTCCTGCGGCAAGGCCGATGGCGTCGGCGCCTCCAACCGGGCCGGGGCTCGCCGCATGCCTTCGCCGGCGTCACGTGCACCGCGCATATAGCCGCGCGGCGAGGAGCCGAGCATGCGCTTGAACATGGTGATGAAGGCCGGCACGCTGTCATAGCCGAGATCGAGCGCCACCCGCGTGATCGGCTCGCCATCGGCGAGCCTCGGCAGCGCAGCGAAGAGGCAGGCCTGCTGGCGCCATGTCGACAGCGACAGGCCGGTCTGCCGCTGGAAGGCCCGCGTGAAGGTGCGCCGGCTCATGCCGACGGTATCGGCCCATTCGTCGATCGTCGCGTGCGGTGAGGGTGCGGCGACGAAACGCCGGCAGAGCGCCGCCAGTTTGGGATCCGACGGGAACGGCAGGCCGAGCGGCCGCTCCGGCAATTGCGGGATCTCATGCAGCAGCAGGTTCATGATCAGGCCACCGCGCCCTTCCAGTTCGCCGCCTTGCGGCAGCTTCTCGGATTCCACGATAAGACTGTGCATCAGGTCGGTGACGCCGACGACGCGCATGCCCTCCGGCAGGCCCGGGATCGCCTGCGGCATGACATAGACCGAGCGCATCGAGACGTCGCCGAGCATCTCGACGGAATGTTCTATGCCGGCCGGAATCCACATCGCATGGTCCGGCGGCACCATCCAGCGCCCATGCCGCGTCGTCACCAGCACGACGCCGACCAGCGCATGCAGCAACTGGCTGCGGCTGTGGTGGTGGTGCGGCACGTGGTAGCCATCCGGATATTCGGTCGGCAGCACCACCGCCGGCCCGACCGCCTGCTCGAGCCACTGCCAGCGCAGCCCGTGCAATTGCTCGAGGTCGGTGGGGCCGGCGCCGAAAATTTCCCTGGTTTTTGGCATTCGGTATGGCCCACTTGCGAAACTATTGGACCAAACCACGAAAGAAGTCGCCTGGCAACCGGACTATAAGGCTGCCTGCGGGAAGCGCCCGCCACGTCGCCTGCGGTAACAACCCGCCAAAAAGACTACGGAGCCTATCTTGACCGATACGACCGCCACCAGCGTCGCGCCGCCTGCGACCGCCAGTCACGCGTCAGCCCAGGCTACGGCCTTCACCGTTATCCTGGCGGTGAGCCTCTGCCACTCCATCAACGACATCATGCAGTCGCTGTTATCGGCCATCTATCCGCTTCTGAAAGACAATTACGGCCTCGACTTCTGGCAGATCGGGCTGTTGACCTTCACCTTCCAGGTAACGGCATCCCTGCTGCAGCCGATCATCGGCGCGGTCACCGACAAGCGGCCGATGCCTTACTCGCTGCCCTGGGGCATGGCATCCTCGCTGATCGGCCTGGTCGTGCTGGCCTATGCCGGGCACTATTACCTGCTGCTGATCGGGGCCTCGCTGATCGGCATCGGTTCGGCGATCTTCCATCCGGAATCCTCGCGCATTGCCCGCTTCGCATCCGGCGGCCGGTTTGGCCTGGCGCAGTCGCTGTTCCAGGTCGGCGGCAATTTCGGCCAGTCCATGGGTCCCTTGCTGGCCGCCTTCATCGTCGTGCCCTTCGGCCAGACCAGCATCGCCTGGTTCGCCGTCGGTTCGCTGATCGGCATCGTCATCCTGTGGCAGGTCGGCGGCTGGTACAGCCGCCTGCGCGCCGCGCAAGGCAATCGCAAGGCGGCAAGCTTCGTGTCGCCCTTCCCGCGCCGCAAGGTAATGTGGGCCCTGGCGGTGCTGACCTTGCTGGTGCTGACCAAGAACGCCTACATCGCCAGCCTGGCCAGCTACTACACCTTCTATTCCATCCATAAGTTCGGCGTTTCGGTGCAGATGTCGCAGGTCATGCTGTTCCTCTTCCTCGGCTCTTCGGCGCTGGGCATCCTGCTCGGCGGTCCCTTCGGCGATCGCTATGGACAAAAGGCGATGATCTGGTTCTCGATCGTCGGTGTCCTGCCCTTCACCCTGGCGCTGCCCTACGCCAACATGGAATGGACGATGGTGCTGACCGTGCTGATCGGCCTCATCCTGTCGTCGGCCTTCTCCAACATCGTCGTCTTCGCGCAGGAGTTGGTGCCGGGCCGCGTCGGCACGATCGCCGGCATCTTCTTCGGCTTCGCCTTCGGCGTCGGCGGCATCGCGGCCGCGGTGCTTGGCGTCGTCGCCGACATGAAGGGCATCGACTTCGTCTTCCAGATCTGCTCCTACCTGCCGTTCCTGGGGCTGCTGACGGTGTTCCTGCCCAACATGAAGGAAGCCCGGAAGGCGCAAGCGGCCGCTTGAATCATCTGTTCCAGGCAAAAGGCACCCGCCATATGGCGGATGCCTTTTTCTGTTCAGGCAGAGGGCTTCAGGCCTTGAAGAAAGCCAGCAGGTCGGCGTTGATGACATCGGCGTGGGTGGTGGCCATGCCGTGCGGAAAGCCCTTGTAGACCTTGAGCTCGCCCTTCTTGAGCAGCTTGATGCTCAGCAGCGCCGAATCTGCGATGGGAACGATCTGGTCGTCGTCGCCATGCATGACCAGCACCGGCACGTCGATCTTCTCGAGGTCTTCGGTGAAGTCGGTCTCCGAGAAGGCTTTGATGCAGTCGTAATGCGCCTTGGTGCCGCCCATCATGCCCTGGCGGTACCAGTTGTCGATAATGCCCTGCGAGACCACGGCGCCCGGACGGTTGAACCCGTAGAACGGGCCAGCGGGAACATCCAGATATAGCTGCGCGCGGTTGGCGGCGACGCCCGAGCGGAAGCCGTCGAAGACCTCGATCGGCAGGCCGCCGGGATTGGCCGGGGTCTTGAGCATGATCGGCGGCACCGCGCCGAGCAACGCTGCCTTCGCGACACGGCCGCCCGCTCCATACTGGGCGACATAGCGCGCCACCTCGCCGCCACCCGTCGAATGGCCGACATGGATCGCGTCCTTGAGGTCGAGATGCGCGACAAGTTCAGCCACATCGGCGGCATAGGTGTCCATCTCGTTGCCGATATCCGTCTGCGTCGAACGGCCGTGGCCGCGGCGGTCGTGGGCGATGACCCGGTAGCCTTGGCCAAGGAAGAACAGCATCTGTGCATCCCAGTCGTCGCTGCTCAGCGGCCAGCCGTGATGGAACACGATGGGCTGACCGGTTCCCCAGTCCTTGTAATAGATCTGCGTGCCGTCCTTGGTGGTGATCGTGCCGCTGCCTGAGCCTGGTTTGGTCTGCGAGGTCATCTCAATCTCCGTTTGATTGCTGTCGCGATAAACAATATCACGATATCAATATCGCTAACCCAGCTCGAGGTTCTTGTCCATGGAAATATGTATCGCGATATCTTTTTCCGTGGTACATAATGCGTGCGCTTAATCGGTAAAGGAATTCACCGTGCCTCTCCCGCTGGACAATCAGCTCTGCTTCACGCTCTACGCCACCAGCATGGCGATCAATCGCACCTACAAGCCGATGTTGGACGAGATGGGGATCACCTATCCGCAATATCTCGTGCTCAACGCGCTGGGCGAGGCCGACGGCATGTCTGTCGGCACGATCGCGCACAGGCTCGCCCTGGAATCGAGCACGGTCACGCCGCTGGTGAAGCGGATGGAGCAGGCCGGCCTGGTTACCCGCCAGCGCAGCCAGACCGACGAGCGCCAGGTACAGGTCGACCTGACACCGGCCGGCCGCAAGCTGCTCGTCCAGTGCAACTGCCTGAACGCGACCCTGGTCGAACGCTCGGGCATGACGCTGGCCGAACTCGACACGCTGAACCGGCAGGTCCAGGCGTTGCGCGACGCGTTGAGCGGCGACCGGTAGCAACGGCCTTCCCACCCGCCGCTTGCACGCCTGCCCGCCTTCCGCTATAGAGCCGCCACCCGCGTAGACACCCTTGGAGGCAACGCGGCGGAAGGCTGCCTTCCCCTTGTGATCCCGAACAAAGATCCGCTCGCTGCGGTTTCCGGCATTCGGACATCGAGGTCTGGCGGCTTTCGACGTTTACGGCCTGGTACATTGCCAACCGTAGGCGCTCCATAACACGCGAAAGGAAAAGCCATGAGCCACGATACTTACGAGCTCAAGGCCGAAGCGCGCGAACAGGTCGGTAAGGGGTCCGCCCGTGCAGTTCGCCGCAACGGTAAAGTGCCTGCAGTAATTTATGGTGACAGACAGCCTCCCCTGGCGATCGCGCTCACCTACAAGGACATCTACTACAAGATCCACGGCGGCGGGTTCCTGACCACGATCGCCACGATCGATGTCGACGGCAAGAAGATCCAGGTCCTGCCGAAGGACTTCCAGCTCGACCCGGTCAAGGATTTCCCTGTCCATGTCGACTTCCTGCGCATCGGCAAGGACACCGAAGTCAACGTCGATGTTCCCGTGCACTTCATCAATGAAGACAAGTCACCCGGCATCAAGCGGGGCGGCGTGCTCAACATCGTGCGTCACGAAGTCGAGTTCCACTGCCCGGCCAATGCGATCCCGGAATTCATCACCGTCGATCTCACCGGCGCCGACATTGGCGATTCGATCCACATCTCGTCGGTCAAGCTGCCGGCCGGCGTCAAGCCCGTCATCTCCGACCGCGACTTCACCATCGCGACCGTTGCCGGTTCGTCGGCGATGAAGCCGGAGACCGAAGAGACAGCTGAGGCCGCGGCTCCCGAAGCGGCTCCCGCCGCCGAAGAGAAGTAACTCTTTTCACGCCCGGAGGCGACGATGCCAGAAAAGACAGCGCTTGTCTTTGCCGGCCTCGGCAATCCGGGCGCGAAATACGCTGAAAACCGGCACAATGTCGGCTTCATGGCGGCGGACGCTATCGCCCGCCGCCATTCCTTTTCACCCTGGTCGAAGAAGTTCCAGGGCCTGATTTCCGAGGGCACGCTCGGCGGCGAAAAGATCATCCTGATCAAGCCGCAGACCTTCATGAACCTGTCCGGCCAGTCGGTCGGCGAAGCGCTGCGCTTCTACAAGCTCGACCTTTCCGCCCTCACCGTCTTCTATGACGAGATCGACCTTGCCGAAGGCAAGCTGCGCATCAAGACCGGCGGCGGCGCCGGCGGCCACAACGGCATCCGCTCGATCGACGGCCATGTCGGCAATGCGTACCGCCGTGTGCGCATCGGCGTCGGCCATCCCGGCGTCAAGGAAATGGTCCAGCATCATGTGCTCGGTGATTTCGCCAAGGCCGACCGCGACTGGCTCGACCCGCTGCTCGACGCGATTGCCGACAATGCGGCGATGATCGTCAAGGGCGACGAATCCGGTTTCATGAACAAGGCCGCCCTTGCCGTCCAGGGCAAGACCGGCGCCGAACCGGAAAACCCGGCGCGGAAGCAGTCGAGCCCGAAACAGCAAAGCCCGAAACAGCAAAGTCATGTCCGCCAGGCCCGCCCTCAGCAGCCGGTCGCCAAGCTGCCGGAAGGCGGCCCCATGGCCGCCATGCTGAAGAAACTGTTCGGCAACAAGGACTGAAGCGTAGGCGCATGCGGCGTCACGGGACTTGACGTTCCCAACCCCTATCGCCCATAGCCTCATCAAATTTCGCTTTTCCCGATAGGACCGGACAAAATGGGTTTCAAATGCGGCATCGTTGGCTTGCCCAATGTCGGCAAGTCGACGCTCTTCAACGCGCTGACGAGAACGGCCGCCGCGCAGGCCGCCAACTACCCGTTCTGCACCATCGAACCGAACACCGGCGAGGTGGCGGTGCCCGATCCGCGCCTGCAGAAGATCGCGGCGATCGGCAAGTCGAAGGAGATCATCCCGACCCGCATCTCCTTTGTCGACATCGCCGGCCTGGTGCGCGGCGCCTCCAAGGGCGAAGGCCTGGGCAACCAGTTCCTCGCCAACATCCGCGAGGTCGACGCCATCGTGCATGTGCTGCGCTGCTTCGAGGATGACGACATCACCCATGTCGAGGGCCGCATCGACCCCGTCGCCGACGCCGAGACGGTCGAGACCGAGCTGATGCTCGCCGACCTCGACAGCCTCGAGCGCCGCATCGTCCAGTTCCGCAAGCGCGCCGGCAGCAAGGACAAGGAAGCGACGACCGTGCTGCCGATGATGGAGGCCGCGCTCGAGCTGCTGCAGGCAGGCAAGCCGACCCGCATCCTGCTCGACGGCATCTCGGCGGAAGATCTGCACATTTTGCAGGGCTTGAACCTTCTGACCTCACATCCCGTGCTCTACGTCTGCAACGTCGCCGAGGCGGACGCGGCCACCGGCAACGAGCACACCAGGGCCGTGGAGCAGATGGCCGCAGCGCAGGGCGCCCGCACTGTCGTCATTTCGGCCGCGATCGAAGCCGAGGTTGCGCAGCTCTCCGACGAGGAAGAGATGGAATTCCTGTCCTCGCTCGGCCTCGACGAGCCCGGCCTGAACAAGGTGATCCGTGCCGGCTACGAATTGTTGCAGCTCATCACCTATTTCACCGTTGGGCCGAAGGAGACGCGCGCCTGGACCGTGCACAAGGGCGCCAAGGCGCCGCAGGCGGCCGGCGTCATCCACACCGATTTCGAGCGCGGCTTCATCCGCGCCCAGACCATCGCCTACAACGACTTCGTCACGCTGGGCGGCGAAGTGGCGGCCAAGGAAGCCGGCAAGGCACGCGACGAAGGCAAGGAGTACGTCGTCCAGGACGGCGACATCATGCTGTTCAAGTTCAATACCTGAGGAGGTCGCGGCGGAGCGACCCAACCGTCAGTCGGACAGCACCATCCCTGCCGCAGAGCTCTCGCGGGGGTATTGAAGACCATAAGTCGCCTTACCCCGATCAGCACCCGGTGGAGACCGATGAAAGCCATGTCCCATTATTTGCTAACGCAAATTTCTAGCTTGCGCGCGGATGCCCGCCAACACGGCTCGGCTGATCACTGCTAAAATCGGCCAATATGCAGCCGAACCGGCCAGCTTGGCGAAAAATGTCAAACGGCTGAAAGGCCGGCCAGGCTTCAGGCTTAGGGTCGGGGACTACCGTATTATCTTCGATCAGGAAGGCACGGTAATGGACATTCTGGAGATCGGACCGCGCGGTAGCATCTACGAGGGATGAGGACATGAACAAGCCCACCATCATTACCACGCCGAATGGCGACCGTATGGCTATTCTGCCACTCGCTGATTACGAGAGCCTTGTTGAAGCGGCGGAGGACGTGGCCGACATTCAAACCTACGATCAGATCAAGCAAAAGATCGCTGCCGGCGAGGAGGAGCTTATTCCGGCCGCCGTCGTCAACCGCATCCTGGACGGCGAGAATAAGATCCGCGTCTGGCGCGAGCATCGCGGGATTTCGGCTCGCGACCTCGCTGAAAAGACTGAGATCAGCGCAGGCTATCTCTCGCAGATCGAGACAGGCACCCGCGACGGTAGCTTCGACACGATCAAGCGCATCGCCGCCGCCCTCAATGTCTCGGTTGACGATCTCGTATAGCGCCCGTTGCGAAAGACGAAAACGGGCTGTCGTATTCCATGCTCGCAGGCGCTGCCGACGTCGGCACAGGGCCATGTTTATTCGCGCAGGCGAGGCCACTACAAGTGAGCGTAGCTTAGCTACAGCCGACCACCGCCCGGCCTCCGACCCAAACAGTGGCAATATTGGCCCGTGCCGCATTGAGCACGATCTTCTGAAAGACGTCGTCGAGCGTATCGTCGGCGCAGTTGACATGGATGTTCGAGGCGCTCGCTTCGGTGTCGATCAGCAGCGCGTCGAATTCGTGTCCGACGCGAAAACTGCCTGTCGGCAGGTCGAGCGCTTCCGCGCCTCCCGCGGTCGCCAGCCAGAACGCTTCCTGATGCGTGATCGGCTCGCCGGGCGCGCCGCGCTCCTTTGCCGGCAGGCCGGCATGCACGCCGCTCTGCAATGTTCTCGAGGCCGACAGCGCGTTCCGGCAACCGTCGAACAGCGATGGGCTGTAGCCGCCTGAAATATCGGTGCCGAGCCCGACATGCATGTGCCGGTCGAGCGCCTCCCGAAGCGGAAACACTGCATTGGCGAAGTAGACGTTGGACAGCGGGCAATGAGCGACGCCGGCGCCCTTCTCCTTGATCAGGTCCATGTCCTGCCCATCGATGAAGTTCGAATGCGCCAGGATCGTATGACGGGTGAGCAGGCCGAAACCATCGAGGCTTGCCGCATCCGTTTGGCCGAAGCGCGCTTCCACGAACTGCTTTGCCCAATCGCTTTCGGAGCAATGGGTCTGCACGTGGCAACCGAACTCTTCCGCGAGTTCGCCCAGCCCCTGCAAGGCCGCGTCGGTGCAGCTTGGAATGAAGCGCGGCGTGATCACCGGCTGGACAAGCGGCCTCTCGCCCGGATCCAATGACATGACGGCCTCGATGAAGCGCCTGGTATCCGAAACAGCGCTTGCCGCATCGGCATCGCGATAGAAGGGCGGACACTGTTCGGGGTCGTCCATCACCACCTTGCCGACCAGGGCACGCTGGCCTTTCTCAAGACATGTCTCGGCGAGCGCCACGCTCGCCGAGACATGGACGGTGGCGAAATAGAGCGCGGTGGTGGTGCCGTTGGCGAGCAGATTGTCGACCAGATCAGCATAGACCGCGCGAGCATAGTCCAAATCCGCATAGCGGGCCTCGAGCGGAAAAGTGTATTTCCGCAGCCAGACTTCGAGCGGCACGTCCAGCGCCTTGCCCATCTGCGGCCATTGCGGCGCATGGATGTGCAGGTCGACGAGCCCCGGCAGCAGGAACTGCCCCTCGCCAAGTTCCACCAGCCTGCCCGCCCGGCGGGCATCGCTTATCGTGGCCGTGTATTCCGGGTGGCCGGGCGCCAGGATCTCGGCGATGCGCCCCTGTGCGTCGACGCAGAACAGGTGCTCCTCCAGCACCTCCAGCCTGCCGCGCTCAGGCGTATGGAAGGCGGTGCCGAGCAGCGTGAAAGGATCTGCCGTCATATCGTCGCTCCGGTGCTGCTGGCGGGCGGGGCTGCCAATGCGTGGCCTAGAAGAAAACAGTTGGCAAACATTTCCGCCGCTGTCCTTTGCCGCCGACTGATCCCATGATCGGCCGGGAATTTCCAGAGGGGACATCATGGAACGCGTTGCGCCAGAAATCAGTTTGATCGCCCAGCCGGACGATCCATTGCCCCTGGGCAAGGCCGCCCTGCTCGGCCTCCAGCACGTGCTGGCGATGGACGTCTATATCGTGCCGTTCATCATCGCGTCGGTGCTTGCCTTCAGCGTCGGCGACGCCGGCGCCTTCATCCAGTCGGCCTTCGTGGCGGCAGGCATCGCAACCCTGATCCAGTCGCAGTTGCTGATGCGGCTGCCCGTCGTCCAGGGACCGTCCTTCGTCCCGATCGGCGCGGTGCTGGCGATTGCCTTTGGCGCCGGCGGCGGCCTGCCGGGCCTGTCGGCCGTGATCGGCGCACTCATTCCGGGCGCCATACTGGTCATGCTTCTGGGATCGCCCACAAAGCTCTTCCACCGCCTCGTCAACCGCTTCGTGCCGTCCATCGTCGGCGGCGCCATCATCATCGTCGTCGGCGTCGCGCTGATGCCGGTGGCACTGAAGGAGAGCGTCTTCGCTGTCCACGGCACCGCCACCGTCGGCGGCAACATCGTCCTCGCCTTCGTCGCCGCGGCGGTGCTTGTCGGCTGCATGCTGATCGGCATGGCGCTTGGCGCGAAAGGCGCATGGCTGCGCCTGCTGTCCGTGATCATCGCGCTTGTGGCTGGCAGCGTGGCCGCCGCCTTCATGGGCCAGCTCGACATGACGGGCGTTTCCGCCGCGACCTGGTTTTCCATGCCGCGCATCGCCTTCCTCAATCTCGATGTCACCTTCTCCTGGTCGGCGACGCTGACCATGCTGATCGTCTACATCGTCGTCCTGGCCGAAACCACCGGCACCTGGTTCGCGGTCGGTGCCGTCATCGACAAGCCGCTCTCGGACGAGCAGCTCGACCGGGGCGCCACCGGCGAAGGCCTCGGCTGCCTGATCAGCGCGCTGCTGTGCAGCACGCCGGTCACCGGCTATTCGTCCAACGCCGGCATCATCGCCATCACCGGCATCGCCAGCCGTGCCGCCTTCGGGGCGGCCGGCATCTTCCTGGTGCTGTTCGGGCTGATCGGCAAGCTTTCGGCGGTCATCGCCTCAATCCCGGGGCCGGTCATCGGCGGCGTCTTCGGAGTGCTTTGCGTCGTCATCGCCATGAACGGTTTTCGGGTGGTGCGCGGGACGCCGCTGACCGAACGCAACATGCTGGTCATCGGCCTGCCCATCCTGATGGCGCTGTTCGCCACGCTGGTACCGCCGGATTTCGTCAAGACGCTGCCCGATATCGTGCAGTACATTCTGGGCTCATCCATCGCCTTCGGCGCCGTCTGGGCGATCGTCCTGCACCAGATCCTGCCGAACGCCCGCTAGGCGATCGGAGGCGCCGCGGCTGGCCCCTACTGCCGCCGCGGGCCCGATCGCGCCGGCTGGCTCACCAGAAAGGGCTTGACCAAATCGCCCGCGGCCTGCATCCGGGTTTGCCGATCCATACGGATCGCGCGTTCTGCAGGGATGCCAGACCATGACCGGCAAGACATGGGCCTATGAGGACTTCGTCGAGGGGATCTCGTTCGATCTCGGCACCAAACAGGTGAGCGCGGCCGAAATCATCGAGTTCGCCAGCGAGTTCGATGCCCAGCCGATGCATCTCGACGAGGGGGCCGGCAAGGCGAGTATCCTGGGCGGCCTCTCGGCTTCAGGCTGGCACACCTGCGCCATGTTCATGCGCATGCTGTGCGATGCCTTCCTGCTGGACTCCACCTGCCAGGGCGCACCAGGAGTCGATCAGGTCAAATGGAAGAAGCCGGTGCTCGCCGGCGATACGCTGCGGGGCAGCCTGGTGGTTCTGGCCAGGCGCCTGTCGAAATCGAAGCCGCAACTCGGCTTCGTGACCATGCGCAGCGAACTGGTCAACCAGCGCGGCGAAAGCGTCTTCGAGCTCGAGAACTCCGTCATGTTCCTGACGCGCGACGCGGGGAATGCGGCATGACGCTCGACGAATTCTTCCGCATCGGCACCACGGTGACGCTGGGCTCGCACAGATTCGAGCCCGAGGCGATCAAGGCGTTCGCCCGCAAATACGACCCGCAGATCTTTCACATCGACGAAGAGGCCGCGAAGAAGAGCGTGCTCGGCGGCCTCTGCGCCTCCGGCTGGCATACCGCCGCCACCTGGATGAAGCTGAACCTGGAGAGCCGCCTGGACGCCGAAGGCTGGGACGGCCCGGTGCCCGAATTCGGCCCCTCGCCCGGATTCAAGAACCTGAAGTGGCTGAAGCCCGTCTTTGCTGGGCAAACCATCACCTTCACGCGCACGGCGCTGTCCCACCGCCCCATCGCGTCCCGCCCCGGCTGGCGGTTGCTGGCGCTCCTCTGCGAGGCCACTGATTCGACCGGCGGCAAGGTGCTGGAGTTCGAAAGCGCGGTGCTGGTGAAGGTGGAGTAGTCTCTTCCTTCGCCCCGTTTACGGCGTGGCCGAAGGGCGGATGAGGCGGCACCCGCGCTGGTTATCGTGTTGCCTCCCTGCCCTTCGCTATCGCTCCCGGCGTTCGAGACCTTTGAAAGGTCCACTGGACCTTTCAATTTGCCCTCGGCAAACCGGTCTCAAACCCCCTCGAACCCGATCAGCGTTCGCACCGGCACGCCGAGCGCTTCGAGCTTGGCGCGCCCGCCCAAATCCGGCAGGTCGATGACGAAACAGGCGGCGAGAATGTCGGCGCCGATCTGGCGCAGCAGCTTGACCGCCGCTTCCGCCGTGCCGCCGGTGGCGATCAGATCGTCAACCAGGATCACCTTCTCGCCGGGCGCGACGCCGTCCTTGTGCATCTCCATCTCATCCAGCCCGTATTCCAGGCTATAAGCGACGCGCACGGTCTCATAAGGCAGCTTGCCCTTCTTGCGGATCGGGACGAAACCGGCCGAGAGCTGGTGGGCAACGGCGCCGCCCAGGATGAAGCCGCGCGCTTCGATGCCGGCGATCTTGTCGATCTTCTGCCCGGCATAGGGATGCACCAGCTCGTCGATGGCGCGGCGGAAGGCGCGCGCATTGCCGAGCAGCGTGGTGATGTCGCGAAACAGGATGCCGGGCTTGGGATAGTCCGGGATGGTACGGATCGAGGCCAGCAGCGTGTCTTCGAGAGAAGGTTTCATGAAGCGGCTCCGAATGATCCGGCTGACAAAGTGAACGGCGCGGGGCCGATCGTAACCCGGCGCGACCGACAACGGCTAGCGCGATGTGGCGACCGAGACAAGCGCATCCGGCAAAGGAATTGACTACGGGCTGGGAGCAACCACCAGGCGATTTTCCTCCTGTTGGGCGCAGCCACGAAAAAGGGGCGCCCGAAGGCGCCCCGCTCGAACGGATGGCTATCGGCCAAATCCTACATGCCGAGATCGGAACGAAGCTCCGCCCTGGCCACATCGTACTCGGCCTTGAAGTCATCCCGGTTGAGCAGGACGGCGGCAATGACGCTGCCGGAAATCTTGCCCATCTCGACGTCGGACGGATAGTGGATGCCGCCGACGATGCGGTTGTGGGCGAACTCGGCCGCGCGCGCCATGATCTCAGCACGCCTTTCCGGAACCATGTCGGACAGGATGATGCCCATCATCGTGCCGACGGTCGCATGGCCGGACGGCCAGGAACCGGAGCTCGACAGCTTGACCACCGGCTTGACGAGATCGCTGAGCTGGTGCGGACGCGGGCGCTTCCAGACATCCTTGGCCGGATCGACGACGGCGCCTTCGGTCTCCACCACGCGATCGAAGAAGGCGCTGAATTTCGGCAGCTTGTCCTTGTTGAAATTCGGCCCCATGACATCGGCGAAACGCCAGACGTTTTCCTCGGCGTCGGCGATGGCGCGGGCTTCCATCTCGGGTGTGCGCGTGACCTGCATGGTCAGCACTTCGCCAAGCTCGGCCTTGGTCTCAGCCGAATCATTGGCCGGCGGCGGCGGCAGGATCATCGTCAGGTCGACATCCTTGTTGGTGATGAATGGTTTTGCGTCTTCGGCGCGGGCCGCGGAACCAACGACGAGCAGCAGCAGGCCTGCCGCAAGCGATGCGTATCTTTTCATGGGCGTGATCCTTTGATGAGAGCGCCGCAGGATCGCGATGTGTG
This sequence comes from Mesorhizobium sp. B2-4-13, assembly GCF_006658535.1. NCBI lineage: Bacteria > Pseudomonadati > Pseudomonadota > Alphaproteobacteria > Hyphomicrobiales > Phyllobacteriaceae > Mesorhizobium > Mesorhizobium sp. B2-4-13. Next base: position 220,554 of record NZ_VFVB01000002.1, read on the forward strand.
GTGACGGCCATGTGACACCGCCGAGACGTGGAGGCGCAATCCACTCAAAAAGCAGAAAGGGCACCTCGCGGCGCCCCATGTTGTACACTGAACGGCCCAGGGCCTTTGAGATTCAGGTCAGGCGGAATCGAAAACGATGGTTTCCGAGAACCGGAGCGGAGCGTACTTGAAGTACGTGAGCACCGGAAGCGCAGGAAGCCATGGTTTGCAGACCGGCCTCACCTGAAGATCAACAGGCCTAGTGCGCGACGGCTTCCCACACCTTGCGCTTGGTCAGGTAGACCAGGGCGCCGAACAGAAGCAGGAACACCAGCACGCGGAAGCCCATCTTCTTGCGGTCTTCCATGTGCGGCTCGGCAGCCCATGTCAGGAAGGCAGCCACGTCGCGGGAATACTGGTCGATGGTCTGCGGCGAACCGTCGTCATAGGTGACCTGGCCGTCGGAGAGCGGCTTGGGCATCTTCAGCGACACGCCGGACATGAAGTACGGGTTGTAGTGCGTGCCTTCGGGGATGACCATGCCGGCGGGCGGCGTCTGGTCGTAGCCGGTCAAGAGCGAATGGATGTAGTCGGGACCACCGGCATCATACTGGGTGAAGATATCGAAGACGAACTGCGGGAAGCCGCGCTCGACGCCGCGCGCCTTGGCCAGCAACGACATATCCGGCGGCGCCGCACCGCCATTCGAGGCAGCGGCGGCTTCCTCATTGGCGAACGGGGCCGGGAAATGGTCGGACGGCTTGCCGGGACGGTCGAACATGTCGCCGGCATCGTTGGGGCCGTCATGGATGGTGTATTCGGCTGACAGCGTCTTGATCTGCGCGTCGCTGTAACCGAGGTCCGAAAGCGTGCGGAACGCCACCAGGTTCATCGAATGGCAGGCCGAGCAGACTTCCTTGTAGACCTTCAGGCCACGCTGCAACTGCGCCTTGTCATAGGTGCCGAACGGGCCGGTGAAGCTCCAGCCCATTTCCTTCGGCTCGTTGATCGGGAAATGCGTCGGTGCCGCCGCGTTGTGCGCCTCTTCGGCCGCGAACGCCCAAGTGCCTGCAACTCCGGTGCCGGCGGCCACGAGGCCGACCAGCGCAAGCGAGGTGAGAATCTTTTTCATGCCAAATCCCCTTAGATTCCCTACCGCTCAGCCCTTGGTCTCAGGTGCTGCCGTGGCGCCCGCCGGATGCCCGCTGCCACCCTTGTTCTTTTCGAGCACCGCCTCGGTGATCGAGTTCGGCAGCCTGCGGGGTGTCTCGATCAAGCCGAGCACCGGCAGCGCGATCAGGAAGAAGGCGAAGTAGAACAGCGTCGCCATCTGCGCCATGAACACATAGCTGCCTTCCGCCGGCTGCGAGCCAAGCCAGCCCAGCAGGATGGCATCGGCCACGAACAGCCAGAAAAACAGCTTGTACCAGGGCCGGTAGACCGCCGAGCGCACCTTGGAGGTGTCGAGCCACGGCACCAGGAACAGCATGACGATGGCGCCGAACATGCACAGCACGCCGCCGAGCTTGGAATTGATCGGCCCGATGTTGAACGTGATGGCGCGCAGGATTGCGTAGAACGGCAGGAAGTACCATTCCGGGACGATATGGGCCGGCGTCTTAAGCGGGTTGGCGACCGTGTAGTTGTCCGGATGGCCGAGATAGTTCGGCAGGTAGAAGACGAAGTAGGCGAAGACGAACAGGAACACGATCATGCCGAACGCGTCCTTGATGGTCGCGTAGGGCGTGAAGGCCACGGTATCTGTCTTCGACTTGACCTCGATGCCGGTCGGGTTCGACTGGCCGACGACATGCAGCGCCCAGACATGCAGCACGACGACGCCGGCAATCATGAAAGGCAGCAGGTAATGCAGGGCGAAGAAGCGGTTCAGCGTCGGATTGTCGACGGCGAAGCCGCCGAGCAGGAGCTGCTGGATCCAGTCGCCAACCAGAGGAATGGCGCTGAAGAAGCCGGTGATGACAGTGGCGCCCCAGAAGCTCATCTGCCCCCATGGCAGCACATAGCCCATGAAACCGGTCGCCATCATCAGGAGGTAGATGATGCAGCCGAGGATCCACAGCAGCTCGCGCGGCGCCTTGTAGGAGCCGTAATAGAGGCCGCGGAAGATGTGCAAATAGACGGCGATAAAGAAGAACGAGGCGCCGTTGGCGTGCATGTAGCGCAGCAGCCATCCGGAATTCACGTCGCGCATGATCTTTTCGACCGAACCGAAGGCGAGATTGGTGTCGGCCGTATAGTGCATGGCCAGCACGATGCCGGTCAGGATCTGCGCCACCAGCATGATCGCCAGGATGCCGCCGAAGGTCCACATATAGTTCAGGTTGCGCGGCACCGGGTAGGCGATGAAGCTGTCATAGACCATCCTGGGCAGCGGCATGCGGGCGTCGAACCAGCGTTCGATACCGGTCTTCGGCGTGTAGGTCGAGTGTCCCTCGCTCATCGAAATATCCCCTGCCTCAACCGATAAGGAGTTTGGTGTCGGAAACGAATTTGAATACCGGAATCGCCATGTTCTCCGGCGCCGGGCCTTTGCGGATGCGGCCGGCCGTGTCGTATTGCGAACCGTGGCACGGGCAGAACCAGCCGCCGAAATCGCCTTCCTGGCCGAGCGGGATGCAGCCCAGATGGGTGCAGACCTGAACCATCACCATCCAGGCTTCCTTGCCTGGCGTGGTGCGGTTGGCGTCGGTCGCCGGCGCATCGGACGGCAAATTGGCGTTGCGGGCAATCGGATCCTTGAGATCGGAGAGGCTGACGGCCTCGCCGTCCTTCATTTCCTTCTCGGTGCGGTTGCGCACCACGACCGGCTTGCCGCGCCACTTGACGATCAGCGAGCTGCCAGGCGTCAGCGAGGAGACATCGACCTCGACCGAAGCGAGCGCCAGCGTCGAGGCGTCGGGGCGCATCTGGTCGATGAACGGCCAGGCCACGGCACCGGCGCCGACCACGGCGGCCATGCCGGTGGCGACGTAGAGAAAATCTCGACGATTGGGATCGTGGATGTCGGTTGCGCTCACGGGTGCCTGATCCTTTCGCCTCTTCCGCGCCGGTGGCCGAGCCTTGTTCCCCGCTCAATCACGCCAACCCGACAGCGCATGGCGAACAGGCTAGCGAATTCCTCCGGCATTTGGACTTCGGTTTATGCGTGAAGCCCGTTTTTGTCCAGACGGGTGAAGGCACAAGGGCAGATTGTCGCGGGGACAAAATCCCCTCGTGTCCGGCGGGACGGCGAATGGCTGCAAAGGGCGGCTAAACAACCGGGAAATATCAGCAAAATCCAAGGCTCCGGCTTGCCTCGACACACGGCGCCGGTGTGATCTATCCTCCTTCGCATGGCGCACGTCATCGATCGCGAGCAATGGGCTGTTCGTTCCGACCACTGGAAGGGCGAACTGCAGTGCGGTGCCTACGGCTCAAACTCCTGCCTGATCTTCAATCACCTGCCCGACGTCGGCGGCGGCACGCGGCTGCACGCCCATCCCTATGCGGAGATCTTCATCATCCGCCAGGGAACCGGCCTCTTCACGGTCGGTGACCAGGAAATCGAGGCTTCGGCGGGGCAGATCCTGATCGTGCCGCCCAACACGCCGCACAAATTCACCAATCTCGGTCCCGGTCCGCTGGAAACGACCGACATTCACGAAAACGGCAGCTTCATCACCGAATGGCTGGAGTGATTCCTAAAAACTGATTTTACGCGGCGCCCAGCCTCACTAGAACCGCCTTGGGGATATTGTATTCGCGGATCACGGCGTCATGCTTGCGAAGGCCGCACAGTTCGCGCTGGATGAAATAGGCGTGAACGGCCACGGCAGCCTCCTTGAGCAGACGGGGGCGCAACCCATCGTCCCCGTTATCGCGCAACCGCGCCAAGGTTTCTTCGACGCGCTGGCCGGCCCGCCCGAGCGCCGCCGCCTTCTCTGCCAGGATTTCATGGCCAAGCGCGTCGAAGGCCGCGTCGGCGGCCGACGTGCCGGCAAGATGGGATGGCGGACGCAAGGACATTTCAGTTCCCTTTCCTGAACACCATGCGATGGGTGACGAATTCTTCACCCTCCACGGGCTGAAAACCAAGCCGTTCATAGAAAGCGAAGGCTTCTGGCGGCGCGCGGGTGTTCAACACGGTGAAATACTGGCGGGCTCGGTCGATCACGGTCTCGACCAGGGTTCGGCCAAGGCCGGCGCGGCGGTGACGCGCGCTGACGAACAGGTGGCGGACCCGGCCGTGGTCCCTGCCCTCGAAATATGGATCGATGTTCAGCCCGCAGACACCGGCGAGTTCGGCGCCATGCCAGGTTCCGAACAGCGCCTCCCCCCGCTTCAGGAACTTGTTGCGGCCGCTTGCCCAGCCATCGCCCAGACGCACCAGCATCCAGTAGCCTTCCAGCCGGCTCTCTTCCTTCAACGCGTCGAAAGCCGCCACGGTAGGCCGCAAACGCTTGAGCGTGTAGCCGATCTCCGGACTGAACTCTGGCGATCCACCCATGCACCTACTCCGCCGGCCGCGTCTCTTCCAGCACGCTTTCCTCGTGATAGAGGAACCCGCCGGACTGGCGCTTCCACAGCCGGGCATAAAGCCCGTCGAGCGCCACCAGTTCGTCATGTGTGCCTTGCTCGACGATGCGGCCGCCGTCGAGCACCACCAGGCGGTCAAGTGCCGCGATCGTCGACAGCCGGTGGGCAATCGCGATCACGGTCTTGTTCTCCATCAGCCGCGTCAGATTCTCCTGGATCGCCGCCTCGATGTCGGAATCGAGCGCCGACGTCGCCTCGTCGAGGATCAGGACCGGCGCGTCCTTGAGGAAGACGCGGGCGATCGCCACGCGCTGACGCTGACCGCCCGACAGTTTCACGCCGCGCTCGCCGACAAAGGCTTCGTAGCCCTGGCGGTCCCTGTTGTCGCGCAAAGTCAGGATGAATTCATGGGCCTCGGCTTTTTTCGCCGCCGCGACGACCTGCGCATCGGTTGCGTCGGGCATGCCGAGCTTGATGTTGTCACGCAGCGAACGGTGGAACAGGGCCGTATCCTGGCTGACGACGCCGATATTGGCGCGCAACGAATCCTGCGTTACACCAGAGACGTCCTGGCCATCGATGGTGATCTGGCCGCTTTCGAGATCGTAGAGGCGCAGGATAAGGTTCGCCAGCGTCGTCTTGCCGGCGCCCGAAGGCCCGACCAGCCCGACCTTCTCACCCGGCTTGACGATAAGGTTGATGCCGTTCAGCACCCCAAACCCCTTGCCGTAGTGGAACTCGACATTTTTTACGTCGATGCGCCCGCCCGCCACGACCAGTTCCCCGGCGTCCGGTGCATCGGTCAGGCCGAGCGGCTGCGAGATCAGCGCCTTGGAGTTCTCCAGCACGCCGAGATTCCGCAAGATGCCGTTCATCTGCATCATCAACCGGCCGAGCAGCATGTTGAGCCGCAGCACCAGGCTGAGCGTGAAGGCGACCGCCCCGACCGTGATCGAGCCCTCGACCCAGAGATAAACGGCAAAGCAGCCGATCGCCGTGATCATGATGCCCGACAGCGTCGTCAGCGCCATGCGCACGCCGGTCAAGCGGCGGGTGAAGGGCCGCAATGCGTCGAGATAGATGTCGAAGCCGTTCCTGATGTAGCGATCGTCGCCGTCGGCCGCGAACAGTTTCAGCGTCTGCACGTTGGAGTAGGAATCGACAATGCGGCCATTGATCATGGAGCCCGCCTCCGCCGTCGCTTCGGCGTGCTTGCGGATTGCCGGCAAATAGCGCTTCGCCAGAAAGCCGAAGGCGGTGATCCAGACCACCACGAGTGCCGCCAGCCTGAGGTCAAGCCCGGCGACCAGCGCCAGCGTCGTCACCGTATAGACGACCATGAACCAGACGACCTCGATGAAGCTTTCCATCAGGTCGCCCGTCGCCTGCCCGGCTTGCCAGACTTTCGTCGCGATGCGGCCGGCAAAATCGTTCTGGAAGAAGGCGTAGGACTGGCGCGAGACGTGCCGGTGCGCCTGCCAACGCACCAGATTGTAGAAGCCGGGCGTGATCGTCTGTTCGTCGACCAGCGCCGACAAGGCGACGACCACGGTGCGGATGATCAGCACCACCGCGACCATGAACACCAGTTCGGGGCCGGCGGCGGTCCACAGCGCGTGCCAGCTCCGTTCGCCGGGCAATTGGTCGAGAATATCGACCAGCCGTCCGACGAAATAGAACAGGCCGGCCTCGACCAGCGGCGCGATGCCGCCGATGACCAGCATCGCGAAGAAGGCGAACTTCGCTTGCCCGACATAGTGCCAGAGGAAGCCCGTGACGCTGGCCGGTGGTCGAAGATTCGCCGGCTCCCTGAACGGGTAGACCCAGTTTTCGAACCAGCGGTAGACGGCTGTCATCATGCGGGGGCCATCATTCTGCGGCTTGCCCCTTTGCTATTGCGTCATTGGCGGCTTCGACTGGGACGTCATCGAGCAGGAACCCACCCGACTGGCGCTGCCAGAGCTGCGCGTAGAGCCCGCCTCTGGCGACCAGTTCCTCGTGCGAGCCCTCCTCGATGACGCGACCCTGGTCCATCACGACGAGCCTGTCCATCGCCGCGATGGTTGACAGCCGGTGCGCGATAGCGATGACGGTCTTGCCTTGCATGAGCTTGTAGAGGTTCTCCTGGATGGCGGCTTCCGCCTCGGAATCGAGCGCCGACGTCGCCTCGTCAAGGATAAGTATGGGCGCGTCCTTCAACATAACGCGAGCAATGGCGATGCGTTGCCGCTGACCGCCGGACAGTTTGACGCCGCGGTCGCCCACATAGGCGTCGAACCCCTTGCGTCCATGATGATCCGAAAGTCCTGATATGAAATCGATCGCCTCGGCCCGCCGCGCCGCCTCGAGCAGCATCTCGTCGGTGGCGTCGGGCCGGCCGTAGAGGATGTTCTCGCGCACCGAACGATGCAGCAGCGAGGTGTCCTGCGTGACCATCCCGATCTGGGCGCGCAGCGAATCCTGTTTCACGCCGGCGATCTCCTGGCCGTCGATCAGGATCCGGCCGCTTTCCAGGTCGTAGAAGCGCAGGAGGAGATTGACCAGCGTCGACTTGCCGGCGCCCGAGCGGCCGACAATGCCGACCTTCTCGCCCGGCTTCACCGCCAGCGACAGGTTTTCGATGACGCCCTTCTGCTTGCCATAATGGAAGCGGATATCCTCGAAGCGGATATCGCCTTTGGAAACGATGATCTCCTTGGCATCGGGCCTGTCCTCGACTAGGCGCGGCAACGAAATCGAGGCAATGCCGTCCTGCACCGTGCCGATATTCTCGAACAGGCTCGACATTTCCCACATGATCCACTGCGACATGCCCCACATCCGGAGCACCAGGCCGATGACCACGGCGACCGCACCGATCGTCACCACTTGCCCCATCCACAGCCACAGCGAGATGGCGGTGACCGAGAACAGCAGCAGCGCGTTCAGTATGTAGAGCGAGCCGAACAGCAGTGTCACCAGCCGCATCGACCGGTAGACCGTGTCGAGGAAGCCCATCATGCCTTCCCTGGCGAAGGCGGCCTCGCGGCGTGAATGGGAAAACAGCTTGACCGTCTGGATGTTGGTGTAGCTGTCGACGACGCGGCCGGTCATGGTCGAGCGCGCATTGGCCTGCTCTTCGCCGACCTTGCCCAGTCGCGGGATGAAAAAGCGCAGCAGCAGCATGTAGCCGACCATCCAGACGCCGAGCGGCGCGGCCAGCCGCCAGTCGGCCGAACCCACGATCAACAGCATGCCGAGGAAATAGACGACGACGTAGTTCAGGACGTCGATCACCTTGATGACGCATTCGCGCACGGCAAGCGCGGTCTGCATGAGCTTGGTGGCGATGCGGCCGGCGAACTCGTCCTGGTAGAAGCTCATCGATTGCTTGAGCAGGTAGCGGTGCACCTGCCAGCGGATGCGCATCGGGTAATTGCCCATCAGCGTCTGCTGGTTGAGCAGGGAATGCAGCCAGACCGTGCCGGGCAGCGCAAACAGTACGATGAAGGCCATTCCGGCGAGCTTCCAGCCCTCCGTCTGCAGGAAGGTCTCGCGGTTCTGCCCCGACAGCCAGTCGACGATGCGGCCGAGGAAGCCGAACATCCACACTTCCGCGATGGCGATGGCCGCGACCAGCACCGCATCGACAAGAATATAGGGCCATGCCCCGCGCGTATAATGCAGGCAGAAGGCAACAAGCGTCTTGGGCGGCTCGACCGGTTCCGCGGCCGGGAACGGATCGAGCTTTCTTTCAAACCAGCTAAACAACAACATAGGTCACGCCTGTGAGATCTGTTTCCGCTTACGCGGCTTGGCGGCGTACGAAGTCCTCGGACCGCATGGAATCGAGGGCCGACGCTCCGGAATCATCCGGAGCGTCGGCCCTGCTTCGCGCTATATAGGGGTTCGCCGGCTTTTCGCCGACAGCCACCTTTGTCGATCCTGACGACATGGCGCCATCAGTCCGGTTTTTCGCGCCTGGCCGGATCAGCCGGATGATCCGGCGCACCAGGGACGGCCGGCTCGGATCGGGTACCGCGCGCGAGAAATCGACATCCGGCAGCATGCCGCGATGTGGACGCCGGCGTACTTCGGCATGAACCGCCGAAGAATAGGTGTCGCCGATCAACAGCGCCCAAGCCACCACCTTCGGGTGTTGCAGGCTCCTCGAGCCCGGTATTCTGTAGGGATCGAACATCGGTCCGTCCTCCGTGTTGAAATAGAGATAAAAAGGATGATCGACATCGTGCCGCGGGATCGGCGGCGGATCAGTCGGAACGCGTTGGGACGGGGCCATCGGCCCCTTCGGCAGCTTGAAAAACATCGCGGGATTCCTTCGAAGACCAGGGTATGGTTTCGGCGGAAATCGGTGCGGAAGTGTCTAAAAGATCAGGAGAAACGTCGTACCGAAACCGCCAGGGCGCAAATAAGCCCACAGGTGGGGCGCTGGATGTACATGGCCATCATGAATTACCCCTCCATCGGTTCGGGTTGACAATGCTGGTCGTATACCCGACTTCGAAAAAAATGGCCACCCGCAGGTCCAGGAATTTCCAAAACCAGGAAGCTGCTGTGGCCGATCTGCCACTTATTAGAAGGACGCGGAAGTGAACCCTGGTCTCCGCATCGCGCTCTACCAGCCTGACATTGCCGGCAATACCGGGACAATCCTGCGCTTCGCCGCTTGCCTCGGCCTCGGCGTCGACATCATCGAGCCGGCCGGCTTTCCGCTCTCCGACAAAGCGCTCAAGCGCGCCGGCATGGACTACCTTGAAATGGCTGCCCTGACCCGGCATGTCGACTGGGACGCCTTCGAGGAGTGGCGCAAGGCCCGCGCGGATCGCCTGGTGCTGCTGTCGACCAAGGCTACGACTACCTACACCGACTTCAGCTTCACCGACCGCGACATCCTCCTGTTCGGTCGCGAATCCGCGGGGGTGCCGGATCCAGTCCATCAGGCGGCGGATGCGCGGCTGACCATCCCGATGCAGCCCGGCGCGCGCAGCATCAACGTCGCCCTTTCCGTCGCCATGGTGGCGGGCGAAGCCGCCCGGCAACTCCGATAGGGGATCGCCGGCAGCGCCGTCAGCGGTGATTTTTGCCCAGGCGCACATCCGCCTTCTCCTTTGGTTTGCACAGTCAGGCTTTCTTGGCTACAAGCTCAACTTAACTTGAGGTCAAGCGGAAAGTGCGAAAATGGCGCCGGTAACGGAATTGACGGTCGGCCAGGTGGCCGCGCGCAACGGCGTGGCCGTGTCGGCACTGCATTTCTACGAGGCCCGCGGTCTGATCCGCAGCCATCGCACGGCAGGCAACCAGCGGCGCTACGGCCGTGACGTGCTGCGCCGGGTGGCCATCATCCGGATTGCCCAGGAGGTCGGCATCTCGCTCGCGGAAATCGGTGCCGCTCTTGAATCATTACCTGAAGGCCGCACGCCGACGCGCGAGGATTGGAATCTGCTTTCAACGGCTTGGCGCGATAGCCTCGACCAGAAAATCAGCCAGCTAAAGAAGTTGCGCGACGGCCTGACCGACTGCATAGGCTGCGGCTGCATGTCGATCGACAAATGCCCACTTCGCAATAAGGGGGATCGGCTGGCAAGGGAGGGAACGGGCGCGAGGCGCCTGCTGGTCGAGCGCTAATCCGCAACCGGCAGCCGCCTTATCGTGAACTCGATCAGATCGCCCGGGCGTTCGAACCAGCTTTCGATCTCGGTCCAGTAGGCCTGCTTGGGGAAGCGCTCGAACCATTCCTTGGCCTTGAGACGGGCGTCCGAGCGCGGCAGGACGAAGGTCTCGCGCAAAAAACCGTCGCGCGGCATGCGTGCGCGCTCTGCCCGGCTTTGATCGAGCCTTTTCTTCAGGCCATCCAGCGGCGGTCTTGCCGGGGTGCGCACGAAACAACTCCTTGCACCTGGCGCATGACCCCGAAATCGGAATCGGGTTTCGGAAAGGATCATGCGCGAAACCAAAGTGACTTGACCCTGTCCCTTAAGAGATTAGGGATCGCGCCCGGAAAAGACGAGTCTTTTGTCGACTCACCGCCCCGCAACCGGAGACGGCACTTGGAACGACCTGAAATACCGGCGGGGCTGCCTGCCGACATCGAAGAAAAGAAGATGAAGGCCCGGCTTTGGTTCGAGGCGCTGCGCGAGCGCATCTGCGGCGCTTTCGAGCAGATCGAGCAGGATCTCGGCGGGCCGCTGGCTTCGTGGTCACCGGGCCGTTTCGAAAAGACGCCCTGGGAGCGCGATCACGGCAAGGGCGGCGGCGGCACAATGTCGATGATGCACGGCCGCGTCTTCGAGAAGGTCGGCGTCCACACCTCGACGGTTTATGGCGAGTTCTCGCCCGAATTCAGGAAGCAGATGCCCGGCGCCGAGGAAGACCCGCGCTTCTGGGCATCGGGCATTTCACTGATCGCGCATCCCTGGAACCCCAACGTTCCGGCCGTGCATATGAACACCCGCATGGTGGTGACCTCGCGCCAGTGGTTCGGCGGCGGCGCCGATCTGACGCCGGTGCTCGACCGCCGCCGCACGCAGGACGATCCCGACACGATAGCCTTCCAGCGTGCCATGCAATTCGCTTGCGAGAAGAATGCCGCCGTCGCCGACTATCCGAAATTCAAGGCTTGGTGCGACGAGTACTTCTTCCTGCCGCACCGCAACGAGCCGCGCGGCACCGGCGGCATCTTCTTCGACTACCTGCATCCGGAAGAGGAGAAGGGCGGCTGGAATGCCAATTTCAACTTCGTCCAGGATGTCGGGCGCTCTTTTCTCGTGGTCTACGGTCACCTCGTGCGCGCCAACTTCAACGAGAACTGGACCGATGGCGACCGCGACGAACAGCTCGTTCGCCGCGGCCGCTATGTCGAATTCAACCTTCTTCACGATCGCGGCACCATCTTCGGGCTGAAGACCGGCGGCAATGTCGCCTCGATCCTGTCCAGCCTGCCGCCGGAGGTGCGCTGGCCATAAAAAATTGTGAGCGCGATGTGAGGCCGCATTGATGTCCCATTGTTCGAATCTGGGCGCGGAATGTGACGCAATGAATATCTTTTTCGTCTAATATCCATCTGAAAAAGCTGGGTTATTTATCGCATTCGGGTCGGGAAGCGCCGGTGGTTTGCCTGAGGGCAATTCCAGGAAAATGCGGTTTTCCCTTCGGAATTGCGTCGGAACAGGCGAACCACGACTCGACGCGACCGGACGGCCCGAAGACGATGCGGATCATCTTCGTCAAAGGATGGCCGCTTTCCCAGGAGTATATCAGCATGAGAAAGATCATTGTTTCCGCTGCCGCGGCTGCCTTTCTTGCTTCCGGTTCGGTGGCGTTCGCCGCCGTCAAGCACACCACCGGAACGGTCAAGAGCTTCGATGCGACGGCCAAGAGCCTGGTTCTCGACAATGGATCGTCTTTTACGCTTCCCCAAACCTTCAAGGATCCTGGCCTGAAGGTCGGCGAGAAGGTCAGAATTTCGTGGGACATGAGCGGCAAGGACAAAGTTGCCGAGGCAGTCAAGATCGTGAAGTGACGGCCTGCCCGCCGGGCTAGCGTAAGAGGGCGGAGCAGCGCTGCTCCGCCCTTTCACCGTTGACCGCAACCAATATCACACCATCTGTGTTATGGTTCTCACCCCCGCCCATGATCGGAAAAGTCGGATCATGAGCCAAAAAAGTACCGGAGCCTCGCAGGCTCCACGGAGGAAAAGGAGAAATCCGATGAAGGAATTTCACTGCGGGTCGCTGGTTCCCGGCTGTGAGTGGCATACTCGTGCCGGCGAGGAGGCCGAAGTGATGCGCCGTGCCGTCGAGCATATGCGTGAGACGCATGGCGAAACGACCATCCGCGAGACGATGATCGAGGCTATCCGCTCCCGAATTGAGAAGGTCCGCGACGCGGCCTGATCCTCGTCAGCCTTCAAGTGCCTCCGCGGCGCGCTTGATCAGTGCGTCGCGATCGGGCGTGAAACTCGCATCGATCCACTCCGCTTCCAGGTTCTTGAGGATTTCGCCGAGCTTCGGCCCTGGTGTTGCGCCGAGCGCGGTCAGATCGGCGCCTCGCAAGGGAAATTCGGGCTTTTTCCATTTGAGTGCAAAGGAAAGCAGGCGCGAAAAGCCGCCGGCTTCGAGCAGCGCTTCGTTGTCTTCGACGGCCCGCACCCGTGCCGCGGCAAGCGAAAGCCGCAGGCGGTCGACAAATCCTTGGCGGTCGCCGCGATAGAGCCTCTTCGCCAATTCGCCCTCGGTCGTCTTCGGTTCGACCGCGATTGCCATCGACCAATGGCGCAGGCGATCCGCTTCAGCGGTCGAGAATTTCAGCCGCTCCGCAAGCGTCTTCATGCGCGCCGCATCCGGCGGCACCATCGCCTCCAGCCGCAGCATCGGATCCACCGCCCAGCCCAGGTCCTTCTCGGCCCTGGTCAATCCGTGGATCGCATCGATGCCCCATTTCTCGCTTTCCGACAGCGCGGCGGTCAAGACACCGGCCTGCCGCATCCAGAGCAGCGCCCGCGAGGGATCGGGTGCGGACAAGAGCTTTTTCAGTTCGGACCAGATGCGCTCCGCCGAGAGTTGGGCGAGGCCTTCCTTCAACCGGGCGCAGGCCTTCAGCCCCTCGGCGTCGGGCCGGCCTTCGCCATACCAGGCGAAGAAGCGGAAGAAGCGCAGGATGCGCAGATAATCCTCACGGATGCGTGCCTCCGGGTCGCCGATGAAGCGCAGCCGGCGCGCCTCGATGTCGGCGATGCCGCCGACAAGGTCGACAACGCTGCCGTCGGCCTCCGCATAGAGCGCGTTGATGGTGAAGTCGCGCCGCTCGGCGTCGAGCTTCCAGTCGCGCCCGAACGACACCTTGGCGCGACGGCCATCGGTCTCGACATCGGCGCGCAAGGTGGTGATTTCATAAGGTTTACCATCGGCGACCACCGTGATGGTGCCATGCTCGATACCGGTCGGCACCGCTTTGAAACCTTCCGCCTCGGCGCGGCGAATGGTTTCCCGCGGCAGGCAAGAGGTCGCTATGTCGATGTCGGTGACAGGCTGGCCCATCAGCACGTTGCGAACGGCGCCGCCGGCGATGCGCGCCTCTTCACCGCCTTCGGTGAGCGCGCCAAGCAGGCGCTGCAGATGCTTGTCGAAGAGCCAGTCCGCCCTGCCCGCGATCGAAACACTCACGCATAGAGCCTTTCATACAGTGTGCGGATGATCCCGGCGGTGACACCCCAGATGCGCCGGTCGCCATAGGGCATGTCGTAGAAGAACCATTCGAGATCGTTCCAGATGCGGCTGTCGCGCTTGTGGTTGGCCGCATTCATCAGGAAGCGCAGCGGCACTTCGAAGGCGGCGTCGACCTCATCCGCGTTCAGGGTCAGCTGGAAATGTGGCCGCACGATGCCTAGCACCGGCGCGATGCGGTAGCCGCTGCCGGCGACGTAATCGGGCATCCGGCCGATGATCTCGATGCGATCCTGGCCAAGGCCGATCTCCTCGAAGGTCTCGCGCAGCGCCGCCGCTTCCGGGCTTGCGTCGGTCGCATCGATCGTGCCGCCCGGGAAAGCCACTTGCCCGGAATGATTGCGGAGTTTTTCGGCCCGTTTGGTCAGCAGAACCGTCGCCTCGCCGTCATGGTCGACCACCGGGATCAGCACCGCGGCGTTGCGCAGCGGCTTGCCAGGGTTGAGGCGTGGATGGCCGGGATTGAAGCGGTGATCGCCATAGTCGCCGCCGGCATGCGCCTCCGGCTGCGCGGCAAAGCGCGCGCGAAAATCCGCCGACGAAAACGGCGCCGGCGATACCTGGTCCATCATGCGCTCAACCGCTTCAACTGATCGGCCGGCATGATCGGAAACACGGCGTTCTTGGAGCGCACTGAAAACATCGTCCTGCCGTCGATTTCGATCTCCTCGCCATGCCCGACCAGTTCGTACATGACCGGCCGCGCCACAAGCGCCTCCAGCCTGCCGCGCACCAGCAGATACGGCTTCAAACCGCCGGTCCCGTTCTCGTCGACGAAGCGCAGCGGCCGCTCCGGTCCGGCCTCGATCACGTCGCCGACATTGGTGCGGAAGGTGATGACCTGATCCTCGCCTTCGCCCGAAACATCCATCTCGACGGCGACGAAAGGCGCATCGGCGACGCGGATGCCGACTTTTTCCACCGGCGTCACCAGATAGGTCCTGCCGTCGGCGTCCTTGCGCAGCACGGAGGAGAAAAGCTGCACCAGCGGCATGCGGCCGATCGGCGTGCCCAGGTAGAACCAGGTGCCGTCGGCCTTGATTTCCATGTCGAGATCGCCACAAAAGTCGGGATTCCAGCGCTCGACCGGCGCCGCGCCCTTGCCTGCGCGGGCCGCGCGCGAGATCAGCGCCTCGAGGCCCCGAGCCTCGGTGGCCTGCGTAAGGCTTTGTTGGCGATGTTCGTGGTGTTCGCTCATCGTCACGAAATAGTCACTGTTGTTCCGCTTGTCAGCCTAAGTCTGTGATTTAAGTTCAACCATAGGCGCTCCGCGAGGCCGAATCGCGGCAGTCTATGGTATGGTGCGGGCCAGCATTTCCAAACCATGGCATTTCCAACCAAAGGGATCGATGCGGCATGAGCGTGATGGTCAAGGAAAGCCCGATCAGCGAAACGGACATGGTCGCCGAGGCCGAGAAGGCACTTGCCGACATCTCCAGGATCCGTGACGGGGTTGGCCGGGTGATCTTCGGCCAGGAGAACGTCGTCGAGCGTACGCTGGTGGCGCTGCTGGCCGGCGGCCATGCGCTTCTGGTCGGTGTGCCGGGCCTCGCCAAGACCAAGCTGGTGGAGACGTTGGGCGTCGTGCTCGGGCTCGATTCGCGCCGCATCCAGTTCACGCCCGACCTGATGCCGTCCGACATCCTCGGCTCCGAGGTCATGGAGCAGGACGAGACCGGCAAGCGCTCCTTCCGCTTCATTTCCGGGCCGATCTTCGCCCAGCTGCTGATGGCCGACGAGATCAACCGCGCCTCGCCGCGCACGCAGTCGGCGCTGCTGCAGGCGATGCAGGAATATCATGTCACCATTGCCGGCGCGCGCTATGACCTGCCTTCCCCCTTCCATGTGCTGGCGACGCAGAACCCGCTGGAGCAGGAAGGCACCTATCCGCTGCCCGAAGCCCAGCTCGACCGCTTCCTGATGCAGGTCGACATCTTGTACCCCGAAATCGAGGCCGAGCGCCGCATCCTGCTGGAAACCACCGGCGTCGAGGACGCGAAAGCCCAGAACGTGCTGCAGCCGGCGCGGCTGAAGGAGATCCAGACACTGATCCGCCGCATGCCGGTACCCGAAAGCGTCGTCGAGGCGATCCTTACCCTGGTGCGCTCGGCGCGTCCGGGCCAGGGCAATGCCGACACGGACAAGCATGTCGCCTGGGGCCCGGGCCCGCGCGCCAGCCAGGCGCTGATGCTGTGCACCAGGGCCCGCGCGCTCTACGACGGACGCCTGGCGCCTTCGGTCGACGATGTCAGGGCGCTGGCCGAACCGGTGCTGCAGCATCGCATGGCGCTGACCTTCGCCGCCCGCGCGGAGGGCACCAGCGTGCGCGACGTGGTGGCGAAACTTGTGAAAGGCATTTGATGGCGCGTATCGGCGAAGTCCAGGCCCCGGCAGCGACGCGCGATGCGCTCGCCCGAGGCCGGTTGCGGGCTTCGCTGGTTCCCGACCTGCTGGTCGAGGCGCGCCGTATCGTCAACACCGTGATCGCCGGCTGGCATGGCCGCCGCAAGCGCGGCATCGGCGAGAATTTCTGGCAGTTCCGGCCCTATGTCGAAGGCGACGCCTCGCGCATCGACTGGCGCCGCTCGGCCCGCGACGACCACACCTATGTGCGCGACCGTGAATGGGAAGCCGCCCACACCGTCTGGCTGTGGGCCGACCCCTCGCCATCCATGCTCTACAAATCGACGGGAGCCGGCGTTTCCAAGCAATCGCGCGCGCTGGTGCTGACATTGGCCATGGCCGAGCTTTTGTCACGCAGCGGCGAACGCATCGCCTGGCCTGATCTGACCGATCCATTCACCGCCCGCAACGGCGCCGAGCGCATCGCCGCCCAGCTCATGCATGCCGGCGAACTGCCGGCAAAACCCGATCTCTCCAACATCAGGCGCTTCTGCGACATCGTCATCGCCAGCGATTTCCTCGATCCCGTCGAGGAAACCATGGCCTGGCTCGACGTGCTCGCCCGCCACGGCGTGCGCGCCCATCTGATTGAGGTTGCCGACCCGGCCGAGGAAACCTTCCCCTATGCCGGCCGCACCGAGTTCACCGATCCCGAGACCGGCGACAAGCTGACCGCCGGCCGCGCCGAGATGCTGGCCGATGAATACCGCCTGCTCTACACCGCTCGCCGCCAGGAGCTGGCCGGCTGGTGCAAGCGGCTTGGCTGGAGCTTTACCGTCAACCACACCGACCGGCTCGCGTCCGACGCGCTGGTGCGCCTGCACATGGCGATGACCGCCGATGGCGGGCATGCCGGTATCATTGCCGGCGATCAGCCCAGGCTGATCGCCAAGGGCGAGCAGCCTGGAAAGGCGGTCGCATGAGCTGGCTGCCGCTCTCCTTCGGCGCCCCCATGGTGCTGTGGGGCCTGCTGGCGCTGCCGGTGATCTGGTGGCTGCTGAGGCTGACGCCGCCCAAGCCGCAGACCGAGGTGTTCCCGCCGCTGAAGATCCTGGCCCGTGTGCTCAAGCGTGAGGAAACCCCGCAGCGCAGCCCCTGGTGGCTGACGCTGCTCAGGCTGCTGATGGCCGCCCTCGTCGTCGCGGCATTGGCCGAACCGGTGTTCAACCCGCGCGAAAAGCTGCCGGCCGAGGGTGCCGCGCTTGCCCTGGTCATCGACAATGATTGGGCGAGTGCCGCCGACTGGAACAAGCGCGTCGCCACCGCCGAGCGGCTGATCAAGGACGCCGGCTCGAACGGGGTGCCTGTTATCATCGCCTTCACCGCCGAAAAGCCCAATGCGGAGATCGGCCCCTTCGATGCCGCCGTCGCGCTCGACCGGCTGCGCGCCGCCAAGCCGCGGCCGATCCCCACCGACCGGCCCGCCGTCTATGCCCGCGTCGCCGGCATGCTGGAAACCTTGCCTGGCGCCAGCGTCGCCGTGCTGGCCGATGGCCTGGCGGCAAAGGGCGACGAGGCCGCCTTCAACACGCTGTTGTCGAAAAATGCCGCCCGTATCGTCTGGGCGGTGGCCGACCGGCTGTCGCTGACTGGCCTGACATCAGCCGAAAACCAGGTTGATGGCTTTGGTTTGACCGCCATCCGCGCGCCCGGCGACCCCGCCCCGGCGCAGGTCACCGCCGGCGCATTCGACGACAAGGGCCGCCGCATCGCCGATGCGACCCTGAGCTTCGCGCCGGGCGAAGCCACGGCCACCGGCACCATGGCGGTGCCGTTCGAATTGCGCAACGATTTCGCCTCGATCGCGCTCGATGGCGAACGGCATGCGGGTGCCGTGCGCGTGCTCGACGAAAGCTCCAAACGCCGCCGCGTCGGGCTGTTGTCGCAAGCCGAGGCCGACCAGGCGCAGCCGCTTCTGTCGCCGCTCTACTACATCAGGCGCGCGCTGCAGCCCTTCGCCGATCTGGTCGAGCCCTCCAGCGCCGATCTCGCTGACGCCATCCCGCAGATCCTCGACCAGAAGCCGGCGATGATCGTCATGGCCGATATCGGCACCATTCCCGCACAGGTCCGGCAAAGACTGGTCGACTGGGTCGACAATGGCGGCACGCTCGTGCGTTTCGCCGGCTCGCGGCTGGCCGCTGCCGGCAATGACGACGATTTGCTGCCGGTCCGCCTGCGCACCGGCGAGCGTTCGCTCGGCGGCGCGCTGTCATGGACCTCGCCGCAGCCGGTCACCGAATTTCCCAAGGCCGGCCCGTTCGCCGACCTGGCGCCGCCGACCGAGGTCACGGTGACCAGGCAGGTGCTGGCCGAACCGACACCCGACATCGTCGAGCGCACCTGGGCGGCCCTCGCCGACGGCACGCCGCTGGTGACCGGGCTGAAGAAGGGCAAGGGGACGCTGGTGCTGTTCCATGTGACGCCCGAGGCGACGTGGTCGAACCTGCCGATCTCGGGCAGTTTCGTGGAGATGCTGCGCCGCATCGTGCAATTGTCGCGCAACCAGGGCGCGGCGATCGCCAATGCCGAAGCCGCCGCCACGTCGCTGGCGCCCTATCGGATGATCGCGGCCGACGGCTCGCTGGTGCCGCCGACACCGGATGCACGGCCGCTGGTGCCGGGCGCAGGACCACTGCCGGTCACCTTCGAGAACCCGCCTGGCCTCTACGGCTCGGAGACCGGCGTCTTCGCCCACAATCTGCTCGACGCCTCAAGCACCTTTGCCCCGCTGGCGCGCCCGCAAGTGACGGTGCCTGTTACCACCGTCCAGTACGCCTTCGATGAATCGCGCAACCTGAAGGGCACGCTGGTCGCGGCGGCTCTGCTGCTGATGCTGCTCGACACGCTGGCGGTGTTGTGGATGGGCGGCCTCTTTTCGCGCCGGCCGGGCCGTGCCGGTGCGGCCGCGACCACAGCCGCCGTGCTGATCGCGCTTGGCGCACTGTTCGGCCATGCCGATGTCGCGCGCGCCGACGATGCCAAGCCGGGCGATCAGGTCGCTATCGAGGCGATTTCGAAAACCCGCATCGCCTATGTGCTGACAGGCGTCCCGGGTGTCGATTCGATCAGCCGCGCCGGGCTCGAGGGCCTGACCCGTTTCCTGATCGAGAAGACCGCCTTGGAGCCGGGGGCGCCGGCCGGCGTCGATATCTCGAAGGACGAACTGTCCTTCTATCCCCTGATTTACTGGCCGATCGATCCGGCGGCACCGATGCCAAGCCAGACCGCGATCGCCCGCATCGACGCCTATATGCAGCAGGGCGGCACCGTGCTGTTCGACACCCGCGACCAGTTCGCCAACGGCATCGGCGCCGATTCCACCAGCCCGGCGACCGAGCGGCTGCGCGACATCCTCGGCAACCTCAACGTGCCGCCGCTGGAGCCGGTGCCGTCGGACCATGTGCTGACCAAATCCTTCTTCATCCTGCCCGAGTTTCCCGGCCGCTTCGCCGGCAGCCCGCTCTGGGTCGAGGCATCGCTCGATGCCAGCAATGCCGACAACCGGCCGGTGCGCACCGGTGACGGCGTATCGCCGATCATGATCACCGCCAATGATTTCGCCGGCGCCTGGGCGGTTGACGAGAATGGCGATCCGCTGCTGCCGACCGTGCCGAACGATCCGATGCAGCGGGTCTACGCGCTGCGCGCCGGCGTCAACATCATGATGTACATGCTGACCGGCAACTACAAATCCGACCAGGTGCATGTTCCCATCCTGCTCGAACGGCTGGGGCAGTAGGATGACGTTCTTACTCCCCACAGCGGGTCAACTCTCTCCACAACGGAGAGGATGAAGCATGAACTGGTCGATCTCCTTCGAACCGCTTCTATCCTGGCCGCTTCTGGCCCTGGTGCTGGTACCGTTGGCGCTGCTGGCGCTCGTCGGCCTGTGGTTTCGCCAGCGCGGCGCGGTCCTGCGCCTGGTCGCCCTGCTGGCGCTCGCCGCCGCCCTCTTCAACCCCGTATTCCTCAACGAGGAGCGCGAGCCGCTGAAAAGCGTCGTCGCGCTGGTCGTCGACCGCAGCCAGAGCCAGGACATTGGCGACCGTACCAGGCAGACCGACGAGGCCGTGGCCGGGTTGCAGCAGCGTCTTGGCCGCTTCAAGCAGTTCGACGTCCGTGTCGTCGAGGCCGGCAAATCCGACGCCGCCGAGGAGCGCACGGAAACGCGGCTGTTCGGAGCGCTGGAAGGCGCCTTCCGCGACGTGCCGCCCTCGCGCATCGGCGGCGCCATCATGGTCACCGACGGCGAGGTGCATGACACGCCGTCGGGCACGCCCGGGTTCAACGCCCCGCTGCATGCCCTGATCACCGGCAACGACCATGAGAAGGACCGTCGTATACGTTTCGAGAACGCGCCGCGTTTCGGCCTCGTCGGCAAGCCGCTCGACATGAGCTATCGCGTCATCTCGACCGAAAACGAGACCGGACCGGTCGATGTGCGGGTCTCGGTCAATGGCGAGCAGGTTTCGGTCGAGCATGCCACGGTCGGCCAGGCCATGCCGCTGCAGGTGACCATCCCGGGTGCTGGCCGCAACATCATCGAACTTGCCATCGACCGTGAGCCGGGCGAACTGACCGACACCAACAACCGCGCCATCGCGCTGGTCGACGGCATCCGCGAGAACCTGCGCGTTCTGCTCGTTTCGGGCGAACCGCATGCGGGCGAGCGCACCTGGCGCAATCTGTTGAAATCCGACGCCTCGGTCGATCTCGTTCATTTCACCATCCTGCGGCCGCCGGAGAAGCAGGACGGCACGCCGATCAACGAATTGTCGCTGATTGCCTTCCCGACCCGCGAGCTGTTTGTCGAAAAGATCAAGGATTTCGACCTCATCATTTTCGACCGCTACCAGCACCGCGACGTGCTGCCGATCCTCTATTACGATTACATCTCCGAATATGTCGAAAAGGGCGGCGCGCTGCTGATCGCCGCCGGTCCCGAATATGCCGGCGAGGCTTCGATCGCACGCACGCCGCTGATGTCGGCGCTGCCGGCCATGCCGACCGGCGAGGTTGTCGACAAGGCCTTTTATCCCCGCCTCACCGAACTCGGTCAGCGTCATCCGGTGACGCGCGGCCTCGACGGTTCGGCCACCGAGCCGCCGCACTGGAGCCGCTGGTTCCGCACCATCGGCGTGCAGAACCCGCAGGGTGAAGTGGTAATGAAGGGCGCCGACAACCGGCCGCTGCTCCTGCTCGACCGCAGGGGCGAAGGCCGCGTCGGCATGCTTCTGTCCGACCAGGGCTGGCTGTGGGCGCGCGGCTTCGAGGGCGGCGGCCCGCATGTCCAGCTCTACCGGCGCATCGCCCACTGGCTGATGAAGGAGCCCGAGCTCGAGGAAGAGCGGCTGACCGCCGAGGGACGCGGCATGGTGCTGGAGATCCGCCGCCAGACCATGGCCGACGATCCCGGCCCGGCGCAGATCATCACCCCCTCCGGCAAGACGCTCGCCGTCAAGCTCGACAAGTCCGAGCCCGGCGTCTTCCTCGGCAGCATCCAGACCAGCGAGATCGGACTCTTCCAGGTCGCCAATGGCGATCTCACCGCGCTTGCCCATGTCGGACCGGTCAACGCTCCGGAATTCGCCGACGTCGTCTCCACGCAGGAGCGGCTGAAGGCGCCGGCGGAAGCCACCGGCGGCAGCGTGCGCCGGTTGGCGTCTGCCGCGGGCAGCGACGTGACGCTGCCTTCCATCGTGCCGGTGCGCTCGGCCGGCGAGGCGTCGGGCAGCGACTGGATCGGCCTGCGCACCACCGACGACAGTGTGCTCAAGGCCGTGTCGCGCGTGCCGCTGTTCGGCGGCTTCCTTGGCCTGGGCCTGTTGCTCCTGGCGATGGGTTCGATGTGGTACCGCGAGGGACGATAGAGCGGTGCGCTCCTACTTTCTCCCCGTGTAGTGACGCGGAGAGCGACGCTGTCGCGAGTGGTTTCGCCAATCGTCGAAACCAAGGCTATGACGAGCCCCTCCTCACTCCTCCGGTTCCGTCGTGAACAGCAGTGGGTAGCCCTTGGCCTTGCCGGCGTCGGTCGCCCGCGTCGCCTTGGTCTCGGCGACATCCCTGGTGAAGACCGCGACCACGCAGACGCCACGCTGGTGCGCGGTGATCATGACCCGGTGCGCCTGGTCCTCCGAGAGCTTGAACTCGCCCTTCAGCACCGTGACCACGAATTCGCGCGGCGTGAAATCGTCGTTGACGAGGATGACCTTGTAGAGCTTCGGCCGCTCTGTCTGCGGCTTGACCTTGGTGCGCGGTTTTGTGGTGATTTCAGGCATTCGAACCGACTGTTTTCGCGATCAGCTTAAGTCCGCATTTTGCCACGGGCGGCAGTGATCGTCCATTTACGGACCGTCGGCGGGCGGGCCCGGTCCTCCGGGGTCATGTGGGGAATTGTCGGTCGCGGTTCAACGGCCCTGACGGCCGAAGACGCGGCGCGTTGGGTCGGCATCCGCCCGGCGTTCCAGCCATGCCGCGATCGGCCATCCGGCAACACAGATCAGCGTCACGCCGGCGAGCACGATCAAAAGCCATGCCTGCACCGGCGTGATGTAATCCCAGTTGCTGGAAATCGCCGGTGCGAACAGCGAAGGCTCGGTGCGCCCGCTTGCAGGGTCCGGCACGGGGCTGGCGGTGAGCAGAATCAGCACCCTGGCGACGCCGGTGGCAACCAGGCCGCCGATCACCATGGAGCGAAAAATGGACGAAAGCCGCTTCTTCATGCGGATTGTCCTACAGGGCCGGCATTGCAAACGGGTTAAGCACGATCGAGATGCGTGGCTGGAAGCCGCCGGCGTTCAGCTCATCGACCATGCCCTTGGCAGAAGGCCGCCCCAGCCGGTTTGCGGCTGGGGCGGCCTTGCTAGAACTAACCTCGAAGCTGATCAGGGCTTCTTGGGAGCAGCCTTCGCAGGAGCCGCCTTCGCGGGAGCCGCCATCGCGGGGGCCTTCTTGACCGGGCACTTGTGCTTCTTGGTCACCTTGCAAACGGTCTTCTTGGCGACCTTCTTCGGAGCAGCCTTGGCCGGAGCAGTGGTCGTCGCGGCGGCAGCCGGAGCGGTGGTCGTGGTGGCAGCGGCCGGGGCAGCGGTCGTGGTCGCGGCAGCGTTGCCGAGAACGGGCATCGAGAAGGCGAGAGCGACGGCGAGACCAAGGGCGGACAGGAGGGATTTTTTCATGGCTTCGTTTTCCTTTTTTGTGCGGGTCGTTTTGAGTGTCACTGGACCGGGTCGTTCGGTGTCACTCCAAGCAGCTTCAAAGCATTGGCGAGCATCCGGATGCCCTGCGCCTGTTTCTTGGCGGCGCAGTACCGGTTGCCCTTTCTCTGAAGTGCCTTTGCCGCGGTGACCTGCGTTGCCGTGGCATGGGTTTCGAGGGCTTCATCAAATTGGTGGCTGAGATTGGCGCACCGTTCGCTCCGGGTCAGCGGCGCCTTTGCGTCTGATTGGTCGACAGCGGCAGTGAGCAGGCCAAGGCCCAGCAAAACTCCCAACAAACTGATCGACAATCTTGGCATCGGTTTATCCGTGAACCCGGAGACTAGCGTCGCAGCCGATGACCTGACCGCCACGGCACCGTTATGCCGGCCTACCTTTTCAGGAGTTTTTCCCGATTGTAGAATTTTGTTTCTGAATTGTGTCTGGCCAGGCCACGCCAAGCTGGCCGTTGCTTCATGTGGAGACGGCGGAATTCATTTTTCCTTGAAAAGCAAGGCACTGGCCAACATACGGCCCGAATTCTATCGTGTGGCTCACGAGCCAAAAATGGCGTGGCTCGCAAACCAGACAGGGCAGCTGTGAAATCCGAGACACACATACTGATCGTCGACGACGACAAGGGCATTCGCGACCTGCTTCAGGAGTTCTTCCAGAAGCGGGGTCTGCACACCTCGGTTGCCGCCGACGGCACCGAGATGGAAACCATCCTGCGCCGCACGCAGGTGGATCTGATCGTGCTTGACGTGATGCTGCCCGGCAGGAGCGGGCTGGAACTGTGCCGCGACATCCGCGCCCAGTATACGACGCCGATCATCATGCTGACCGCCGTCACCGAGACGACCGACCGGGTCGTCGGGCTCGAGATGGGCGCCGACGACTATGTGCCCAAACCCTTCGACCCGCGCGAATTGCTGGCCCGCATCCGCGCCGTGCTGCGGCGCAATGGCGCCGCCGAGCCCAAGCGCGCCACCACCAAGCAGATTTACCACTTCGCCGGCTGGACGATGGACTGCTCGCGGCGGCGGCTGACCGCGCCCGACGATGTCAGGGTCGAACTGACCATGGCTGAGTTCAACCTCCTGCAGACCTTCGTCAAGAGCGCCCAGCGCGTGCTGACCCGCGATCAGCTCATCGAACTGTCCGGCGGCGACAGCGACTATTCCTTCGACCGCAGCATCGACATCCTTGTCTCCAGGCTGCGGCGCAAGATGGAAGATGATCCCAAGACGCCCAAACTGATCCTCACCGTGCGCAGCGGCGGCTACCAGTTCCTGCCCGAGACGACATCCGAATGAGACGTTTCCTGCCGCAGACCTTGCCTGTCTGGGTGCTGCTGATCGTCATTGCCGGCCTGCTGATCAGTCAGGTCGCGACGCTTTATATCGTATCGCGCGACCGCGCCGCCGCCAACGACGTGGTCGACCTCTACCGCCTCAACGACCGCGCCTTCTCGCTCGTGCAGCTGATGCACGACGCCACGCCGGAGGAGCGCAAGGCGACGGCGACCGGGCTGTTCAACTCCACCTACGCGCTCACCGTCTCGGACACGCCCGCCGTCACCTCCTCGATCGCCGGCGACGACGAACTGGCCGAACTGGAAGACATTCTCGTCGGCCGATTGTCCAAGTTCGGTATCACCGACGCGCGCGTGCGGCGCGATCCGGCGACGCGCGAAGCCGACGATGCCGGCGGCGCGGCACCGGGACCCGAGATCGGCCAGGTGGAGCGGGATCTTCTGGTGCTGGCCGCCGATTTCGCCCAGAGCGACAAGCTGACGGCTTCGCTGCGCTTCGCCGACGGCCAATGGCTGAATTTCACCGAACCGATCACGCCCGTCGGCCCGATCCTGAGCGTCGATAGCCTGCCGCTCTATTCGCTGATCGCGGGGCTGGTGGTGATCATGTCGATCTGGTCGCTGCGCCGGCTGACCGCGCCCTATCGGATGATGGAAACCGCCGTAAACCGGATCGGCAACGACCTCAAGAGCCCGCCGATCGCCGAGAGCGGCAGCCGCGAGGTACGCGCCGCCGCCAAGGCGATCAACGCCATGCAGGCGAGGCTGCGCGAATATGTCGAGGATCGTGAGCACCTGGCGGCGGCCCTCGCGCACGACCTGCGCACGCCGATGACCAGGATGCGGCTGCGCCTGGAGCTGTTGCGCAGATCACCGGCGCGCCAGGCGCTCGCCCACGATCTCGCCGACATCGAAAGCATCGCGAGTTCCGTGATAGACTTCGCCAAATTCGAGGTCACGGAAGAGAAGGCCGAACGGATCGATTTCTGGTCGCTCGTCGAATCGGTCGCCGACAGCTACGAGACCGTGTCCTTCGACAATGACGACGTCCGTTCGCGAGGCCTGATCTGCATGGCGCGGCCGGTGGCTCTCAAGCGCTGCGTCACCAATCTGGTGCAGAACGCCGTCACCTACGGCAAGCAAGCGCATCTCAGCCTCAGCCGCTTGGACGGCACGATCACGCTCGCCATCCGTGACGAGGGACCGGGCATTCCCCAGGCCCAGATCGACGCCGTCTTCGGCTCCTTCGTGCGTCTCGAACAGTCCCGCAACCGCCAGACCGGCGGTCTCGGGCTGGGGCTGACCATTGCCCGCAACATCGCGCGCGCGGCGGGCGGCGAAGTGCGCCTATCCAACCATCCAGACGGCGGCCTGCTGACCGAGTTGCGCCTGCCGATGGCGGCTTAGGACATAGCCGCCTGAAGCGCGTCGCGCCGAAGCGGATCAGGCGCCGCGCTTCAGTCTTCGTTTTTGTGCATGTCGTCTTCCCAAAACCGAGGTCACTTTTGGGCGACATGCATCAGCGCCGCAGCACCGCGCTCAGCACGTCGCGGATGCCGATCGCGCCGACGAAGCGCGACTGGTCGTCGAACAGCGCCACGGGTGCGGTCTGCGACCGGTGCATGGCCAGCATCACGGTCTTCAGCGAGGTGCCGGGATTGGCCCAGAACACTTGCGCCAACTCCTCCGGCTGGCCCTCGACATCGGCGCAGGACACCCATACGGCCGGCTTGCCGTCGCGCTCGGCCGCCGCCACCAGCCCGTGTTCGTCGATCTTGAAGCGCGTCGTCTTGCGCCGGTCGAGCCACACCCAGCCGTCCTTGCCCTGTTCGAGATCGCGGCGGTCGCGCATCACGTTCCAGGCGGTCAGCACCGAGAGCGGGTTCACATTGGCGATGAAGTCGCGGACATAATCGTTGGCGGGGCGCAGCACGATGTCTTCCGGCGCGCCGGTCTGGACGATACGGCCGCCCTCCATGATAGTGATGTGGCTGCCGATCTTCAGTGCCTCCTCGAGATCGTGGCTGACGAAGATGATGGTCTTCTTCAATTCCGCCTGCAGCTGCAGAAGTTCGTCCTGCAGCTTGGTGCGGATCAGCGGGTCGAGGGCCGAGAACGGCTCGTCCATCAACAGGATAGGCGCCTCGGTGGCGAAGGCACGCGCCAGGCCGACGCGCTGCTGCATGCCGCCCGACAGCTCATGGGCGTATTTGTTCGACCATTGGTCGAGATTGACCAGCTTGAGCTGGCGATGCACCCGCTCCTTGCGCTCGGCGTCCGGCACGCCGGCGAGTTCGAGGCCGAGCCCGACATTTTCTTCCACCGTGCGCCATGGCAGCAGGCCGAACTGCTGGAACACCATCGCCACCTGCTTCTGGCGCAGCCGCCGCAGGGTCGGCTCGTCGCAGGTGACGACATCGACCGTGCGGTCACCGTCCTTGACCAACACTTGGCCGCGCGACACCACGTTGAGCCGGTTGACCGCGCGAAGCAGCGTCGACTTGCCCGAACCGGACAGGCCCATCAGCACCGAGATTTCGCCTTCATGCACGGTCAGGCTGGCGCCGGCGCAGCCGAGCACATTGCCGGTCTTCTCGAGGATTTCGGCCCGGGTGGCGCCCTTGTCGATCATCGCCAGCGAGCCGGCCTGGTCGGCGCCGAAGACGATATCGACATTCCTGAAATCGACGGCGACGGTCATTTCTTGCCTCCAACGCCAATGCGGGTCATCCGGTCGAGCACGATGGCGAGCACGACGATAGCGAGACCGGCCTCAAGGCCCAGATCGATGCGGCGCGAACCGAGCGCCCGGTTGATTTCCGTGCCGAGCCCGCCGGCGCCGATCAGGGCCGCGAACACCACCATCGACAGCGACAGCATGATCGACTGCGTCAGACCCGCCATGATGGTCGGCAGCGCCGAGGGCAGCTCGACCTTCCACAACAGCTGGCTCTTGGTGGCGCCGAAGGCCTCGCCGGCCTCGATGATCGACTTCGGTACCGAGACGACGCCGAGATGGGTGAGCCGGACCGCGGTCGGGATGACGAAGATGATGGTGACGATCAGGCCGGGCGCATTGCCAAGACCGAACAGCGTCAGCACCGGGATCAGGTAGACGAAGGTCGGCAGCGTCTGCATCAGGTCGAGCACCGGCAGCATGATGCGATAGACCTTCGGCTTGTGCGCGGCCCAGATGCCGAGCGGCACGCCGATCGCCATCGCCGCCGCCGCCGCCGCGACAACCAGCACCAGCGTCTGCACCGTCTGTTTCCAAAGGTTCTGGTTGATGATGAAGATCAGCCCGATGAAAACGCCAATGGCGAGCGGGCGCGAACGCTGCAGCAGCCAGGCGATGACGGCAATCACCAAAGCGAGCAGCACCGGCGGCACCATCAGCAGGATGTTGACCAGCCCGTCGAGCAGAAAATTGAGGCCATTCGAGAACGCCCTGAAGACGGTGTCGAAATTGTCGGTAAGGAAACCGAAGAACGCCTTTCCCCAGGCGCCGATCGGGATCTTGTGATCGACCATGAACTTGGAAATCGGATCCATCTCACCCCTCGTTTGCCAGAGCTCTGCCTTCGGCCCCGTACTGTCGCGACGTCATCTTGTCACAGGATACGAAAAAGGGCAGCCTTTTCCACAAAGACTGCCCTCTGTTTCGGTCACGCCGAAATCAAAGTCGGCTCAGCTTCCGAGCGCGGTCTTGACCGCCGCCGCAGCGTCGCCGCCGTCGAAGGTGGTCACGCCGGCGATCCACGGCTTGACCGCATCCGGGTTTTTCTTCAACCAGTCGGTTGCCACCTTGTTGGCATCGCTGCCCTTCAGGATGGCGTCCATCATCTGGCCTTCCATATCCAGATTGAACTTCAGGTTGGCGATGAACTTGCCGACATTCGGGCACTCGGTCATGTAGCCCTTGCGCACATTGGTCGAGACGGTGGCCGCGCCGAAACCGCTGTCGCCCATGCCGTCGAGATAGGTGATCTTCATGGCGCCCATCACCGGATGCGGCGTCCAGCCGAGGAAGGCGATCCACTCATTGCTCTTCATCGACTGCTCGGCCTGCGTCAGCATGCCGGCCTCCGAGGATTCGACCAGCTCGAACCCGTCGAGATTGTCCTTCGGGTTCTTGATCATGTCGAGGATGATGCGATTGCCGTCATTGCCGGCCTCGATGCCGTAGATCTTGCCGTTGAACTTGTCCTTGAACTTGCCGAGGTCGGTCAGCGACTTGACGCCGGCATCCGCGACATAGGTCGGCACGACGATGCCGTAACCGGCGCCGGCCAGGTTCTGGCTGACGGTCTCGACCGAACCGTCGGCCGTATAATCCTTGATGTCATTGGTCATCGACGGCATCCAGTTGCCGAGGAAGACGTCGAGGTCCTTGTTCTTCAGCGACGCATAGGTCACCGGAACCGAGAGCTGGATCACCTGCGGCTCGTAGCCGAGCGCGGTGAGCAGCACCGAGGCCAGCCCGGTGGTGGCCTGGATGTCGGTCCAGCCGACATCGGAGAGGCGAACCGCCTTGCAGCTTGCCGGATCGCCGGCGAAGGCGGCGCTCGTGGACAGGAAAGCCGCCAGGCCTAGGCCGGCGACGAAGGAATTCATGCGCGACATCTGTATTCTCCCATTTCGATTCTTTGGCGAAGCGAAGTTACGGTTTTTGTGCCCGCCTTGTTTCGTCAGCCAAACACCATTCTGGAGTGGTTTCAAGCGCTAAGACAATCACGATCAACGGCGCTGGCTGGCCCATCAGCGACACAGCTGACGCTTTCCGCGCCGAGCCCAAGCGCAATCTGCCTCGGCAATGGCGGCTTTTTCAGGGGAATGCGGCGCCGGCCCCTCCCCGAGGCCTGGCAAGTCGGCTTAAAAGAGCGGCATGGCCAAGCTTTACTTCCACTACGCGACGATGAATGCCGGCAAGACGACCATGCTGTTGCAGGCGTCGTACAATTACCGCGAGCGCGGCATGACGACGATGCTGTTCGTCGCCGGCCACTACCGCAAGGGTGACACCGGCCTGATCTCGTCGCGCATCGGGCTGGAAACGGAAGCCGAGATGTTCCGCGACGGCGACGACCTGTTCGCCCGCGTCGCCGAGCATCACCAGCACACGGCGGTGCATTGCATCTTTGTCGACGAGGCGCAGTTCCTGGAGGAGGAGCAGGTCTGGCAGCTTGCCCGCATCGCCGACCGGCTCAACATCCCGGTCATGTGCTATGGCCTGCGCACCGATTTCCAGGGAAAGCTGTTTCCCGGCTCGCGCGCGCTGCTGGCGATCGCCGACGATCTGCGCGAAGTGCGCACCATCTGCCGCTGCGGCCGCAAGGCGACGATGGTCGTGCGCCTCGGTCCCGACGGCAAGGTGGCCAGGCAGGGCGAACAGGTGGCGATCGGCAAGGACGTCTATGTCTCGCTCTGCCGCCGGCATTGGGAAGAGGAAATGGGCCGCGCCGCACCTGACGACTTCATCGGCTTTATCAGCCGCTGAATGGGGCTCGCTGGGGCGTCGGCGTGGGTAGCTGGCTGCCACCTCTTGTCGGCCGCGCCGTTCTATGGTGCCTTTGTTAAGGCCAGCGCCCTATTTTCCCACCCTCAGCCAGAGCCTCCCGGGGTCAGCCATGCTTCGAGCCGCCTTGTCCGCCAGCCTTCTTTTGCTTGCCACCTCCGTTA
Organism: Mesorhizobium sp. B2-4-13; assembly: GCF_006658535.1. Lineage (NCBI taxonomy): Bacteria > Pseudomonadati > Pseudomonadota > Alphaproteobacteria > Hyphomicrobiales > Phyllobacteriaceae > Mesorhizobium > Mesorhizobium sp. B2-4-13. Next base: position 250,886 of record NZ_VFVB01000002.1, read on the forward strand.
CCGCCCGGGCCGGGGGCGATCCTGTGCTGGGCAAACATGTTTTCAACCGATGCATGGCCTGCCATGAGGCGGCGTCCGACCGCGACAAGGTCGGCCCGCATCTGATGGGCGTCGTCGGCCGCAAGGCGGGAACCGCCGAAAGCTTCCTCGGGCATTATTCGGACGCCATGAAGAGCGCGGGTGCTGCCGGCCTCCTCTGGGACGAGGCAAATCTTGCCGAATACCTCAGATCGCCCAAGCTGAAGGTGCCCGGCAACAGGATGGCCTTTGGCGGCCTCAGCAATGACGACGACATCGCCAACGTCGTCGCCTATCTGAAGGCCGACCCCAAACCCTGAGCAGACGCCGTTCGTCGTCGGACGGGCCGGCTTGTGCCGCCGTGTGGGGCTGCAAATGGCCAGTTGTTGTCGAGTTTAGGAGCCATTCGCTTCCGCGTGGATGGATTGCTTTGCCGGCATGAAAGTTCAAAACCAGCTGAACAAGGCTTGGCCTGCCAGTTGATCACGCCATGACCACGGCTCCATTGGCTTTCAAGGGTTCGGCCGGATATTTGTTTTCGCGCCACCCACTGTCTTCACGTCTTTCAATCCCCTGATACCCCACATATATTCGCCGCTGTTCGCAACCAGCGAGCGGAAGCCGAAGCGGGAGGCCCCTATGGCGACATTGCAGGATTTCGATGCCGAAATTGCCAAGACCAAGCAGGTCGTCCAGGACATGCGCACCAAGATCGAGCAATCCGGCACCGTGCTCGACACGCTTGCAACCACCGACAAGAAGATCGGCGACGCCAACTTCGACATCGAGAACGCCCGCATCGAGGATGTACTGAAGCAGCAGAAGGTGATGGAAGGCAACATCGCCGACCTGATCATCGGGTTGGAGGACGCCACCAATGTTTTCGGCGCCGAGTTCGAGAGCATGAAGAACTATACCGGCTGGGAAAACTTCGTCGGCGTTTTTTCGGCGCAGCGCAAGCAGCGCATGCGCACCGATCGCGTCCGCAACATGTCGCTGGCCGGCAACCTGCAGGAGCTGCTGGCCAAGTCCGATACCATCGTCGGCATATTGAAGGCGCAGAAGGAAATTCTCGACCAGCGCTACAAGACCTCCGAGGCCAGCCTGTCGCAGGTGATCGAGCGCCGCAAGACCACCATGACCAACCTCGAAACCGTGCAGAAGCGCATCGAGGAGCTCAATCCGATGCTGCTCGACATCGAAAACAGGATCGCCGCCTCGACCAGCCAGAAAGACCGCACGCAGCTCGAGGGCGAGCGTTCCAAGCTCGCCACCGAATACAATGAAAAGCAGGCGAAGGAGCAGGAGCTGCTGGCCGAAAGCCAGACGCTGGAGCGCTATACCTCGATGTTCCAGACCTTCGTCGATTCGCTCAACAACCAGATCGCCGCGCAGTCGACGCTGATCAACAAGCTGACCATCGATACCGAACAGCGCATCGTGCTCTACAAGGCGCTCGAGGACTCGCTGAAGACGGCCGCCCAGCAGGACGTCGCCCACAAGATCAACACGCTGGGCAGCCAGGTCGACAACACGGCCGAGGAAACCATGGCCGGCATCGGCGCCGCCTCGCAGAAGCACATCGGCGATCTCTTGGAGATGCACGAGAAGAACATGGTCGCCAGCGCCGACATCCAGCGCCGCAAGAAGCTGGCCGACGATGCCTTTGCCCGCCGCTTCGACGAAGTGCTGAAGAAGCACAATTCGGCCAACTACGTGCAGTCATAATTGCCGCGCGCACCGGTGCGACAATCCCAGGACTGACAGCATGCCCCCCGAAAACGACGCCGCGGCGCGGTATTTCTCGGCAATCACGGCCGCGCTCAGCGGCCTTGAAGTGTTCATGCGCGACGACCGCTCGCCGCTTTACCGACACGGCATCGTCGCCAAGATCGTTGCCGAGTACATCGCTCGGCTCGACAAGTCCTTTTCCTGCTGGCGCAACCGGCTGGGCTTCATGGACACGTTCCGCATTTCGCGCGCCGAGAGCGGCTACCCGGTGTTCCAGAACCTGCTTGAACTGGAAAACGACCGCCTGCAGGCCGACGCGCGGCTCGCCAACATCCCCCAGGCCGGCGAGCTGCGCGAGGAGATGGCCGACTTCATCCTGCGCCACAAGGAGTTTCCCGAGGCGCTGCAGAAATCGATGGCCGAGCGGCTCTATCTCGAAGACGTCAAGAGCGAGCAGACCTTCGGTCCGTTCACGCTGGCGCAGACGGCCAAGGTGTCGGTCAATCCGAAGACGGCGCGGCCTTATTACCTCGTCCACTGGGCAAGCTTCGACGGCAGCGCCAACCTGCCTCTGGTCTACATGGTGACGGTGGAGGATTCCTCGGAAAGCATGGTCCGCCAGCTTGTCGACCGGAGCGGCAAGCTCAACGACAAGGTCGACATTCCGCTGCCCGTCGACGGCCTGCTCAACCCCGAGCTTGCCCACCGCTTCGACGATTTCACCGAGAAGAATTCGGCCTATACGCTGTCGCCGGCGACCATCGCGGTCAATCTCGACAAGGATTTCGAGCCATTGCACCCCAAACAGCTGAGGCGGGTGGTGCTTGGCCCCTTCTACTCGGCAGGCATCACCGACAACAACTCGACGGTGACGGAAGTGCTGGCCAAAGTGCGCAAGCCCGAAAATGCCTGGCTTTTGACCTGGACCATCCAGGAAGTCTATTCCAAGGGCGAGAAGCCCGGCCGCAAGGGCCTGTTCTCCAGCGAGAAGACGACGCAGGAATTCTTCATCAACACCGACGACCTGGAAGCCGCCCGCCAGGGCGTGTCGAGCTACGAAAACCACGCGCTGATCCCGCACGAAGCCTACCAGGCGCTTTACGCGGCCGGCGAAGCACAGAAGATCTTTGGCGGCTACAAGGTTCACATCCTGTCGAATGGGCAGGTCATCTCAGACGTCTGACCGTCACACCGCGGAGCACCCTTCATGGACACCGGCCTGACCACCATCCCGGAAGCGGCTATCGAAAAACACCGGGCCACCGCGCAGAGCTTCATCACCCGCATCGTCGTGCTGGAGGATCCATCGCGCGAATCCGGTACGGCATTGGCCGGCACCAACCGCCGCTTCGTCTCCACCGTCTCGGTCGGTCAGGTGCGCCGCACCCGCGAGGTCGAGCTGTCGAAGACGGTCGGCGCCGTTCATCCCGACGACCAGTTGCTGACCATCCCGCAGCACACGCTGCTCTTTCGCGCCCGCCGCGGCACGGCGATCGCGCTGGCGGTATCGGACGTCTTCGCCGAAGGCTCCGATCTCGAAAGCCTGCAGGCCAGGAACACCCGCGCGCCGCTCGAAGGCGACGAGGCGTCCACCTTCAAGAAACTGCTGTCGGCTTCGGCCTATATTTCGGCCTTCAGCCTCGCCTCGTATCTGTTCCAGCTCATCGACGGCGACGGCGAGGCGCCGAACGATATCCCCGAGCCGGACTTCCTGTTCGACACGCCCCAGGATGCCGTGAAATCGATCCTGGCCGGCCTCGACAAGGCGATAGCGGGCTCGACGGACGACGGCGACCTGACGACCAGGACGCGCGCCTTCGCCCGCGTCGCCATCGACGGGCTTTTGGCGCGCAAAAGCCGCTTCGACGGCATCGGCCCGTTCGAGAACGCCCATATCCGCATCGACGCCGACGACTTCACCCTCGACGGCTTCGACGTGGCGCCGGGCAAGCGCTCCAAGCCGCTGGTGATGACCTTCAAGAAACCGGAAGAGGTCGTCGGCAACCACATCGCCAAATACCAGTCCGTCAAGCTCGCCAAGATGCTGATGGCCTATGATTTCGAGCGTGAACTGAACCCGTTCGTCGAGCTCGGCGGCTTCCTGTTCACCTTCATCGGCGACGGCGCGCCCGGCACCGGCAAGACGACGCTGATCCAGATGATCGCCGGCCTTGTCAACGGCTATTGCCAGGTCGCCGGCTATCCCTTTGCCTATGAAAATTTCGGCGTCGACCAGATTTCGTCCTACCAAGGCAAGTCTGGCCAGAACTGCCGCCAGTTCATCAACAATGTGTTGAACCCGCGCGTCATCGGCTTCGGCACCATCGACGACATCGACCAGGTGGCCGCCCGCCGTTCCGACGACCGCGCATCGGCCGGCCAGCAGGAGATCACCGGCGTGCTGATGGACGCCTTCGCCGGTGCTGCCACCGTGGTGCGTGGCAATTGCTCGTTCGGCATGTTTTCCAACTATCCCGAAAATGTCGACGATGCGCTGCGCCAGCGCGCCGGCGCCCGCTGGCTGGTCGACGGGCCGCAGACCCGAGACGACTATATCGACATTTTCGTGCTGCTCGCCGGCAAGAACCACGAAATCCCCCTGGGCAAGCACGAACTCTACGCCGCGCAGGAGATCCAGCGCGCCGTGACCGAAGCCTATGAAGAGCATGAAAAGCCGCGGGAGGACGGACTGGTGCGGGTCTACGAGCGCTACATGAAGGAAAATGGCGCGCCCAGGACCATGGCCGACATCGGCACCTACCTGCACCTGATCAAGGACGCCGAGCCGCGCTTCACCGGCCGCGCCATCAAGAACGTCACCGACGCCATCAAGATGCGTGCCATGGACATCGAGCTTCCCGACGACTGGTTCGAAAAGCCGGAAGCCTTCATGCACAAGAGCTACGACGACAAGAAAGCGATGATCGAGGAATTGCGCGGGCCGTTCTCGCTTGCCATGGTCATGCAGGAGATCAACCGCTACGCCGATTCCGAGTTCCGCTATTCCGACAAGTCCGACGATGCCGCGGTGGAGAAGCTGCTGCGCGACGCAAGGCTGCGCGAACGCGCAGCGCGCGAGATGGAGGAGATGAAGAAGAAGGGTCTGTGGAATGCGTGAGGCGAGCTCTTCTTCCTTCTCCCCGTTCACGGGGAGAAGGTGCCCGAAGGGCGGATGAGGGGCAGCGCCATGCGTGGTGGAAACGAGCCCAAGGTGGCAAGAGCCCGCGAGCTTCGGAAAATCGAGAACGATGCCGAGGAAAAGCTCTGGCATGAACTGCGTGGGCGACGATTGAATGGCCACAAATTCATTCGCCAACTGCCCATCGGGCCCTATTTCGCCGACTTTGCCTGTCGTGAGGCTAATCTGGTCGTGGAGGTCGATGGCAGCCAGTATGCAGGTGGATCCCGGGATCGCTACAGGGACGAAACGATGAACGCTAATGGTTGGTCGGTATTGAGGATTTGGCACGCTGATGTTTTGAGCGGCCGAAAGAGCGTATTGGAAACCATCGTTGCGGCCGTGGATGGTCGGCTGAACAAGAAGATGATTGGCATCGACGCGAAGTTTCTGCCTTCAATCTTGGAGACGAGATGATGAGCGTTTGCGCCGCCCCTCATCCGCTCTTCGGGCACCTTCTCCCCGTGAACGGGGAGAAGGCAAGATGAGCAAAAAACCCGATCTCCTGCGCGACAACGAACTCATCTACGGCCGGCTGCTCACGGTCGACGAGCCGCATCTCATCCAGCGCTACAACAAGGCGCTGGCGGCTTTCGGTCTCAAGCCGACAAAGCTGAAGAGCTTCCAGATCGACCGCACCGGCTTTTCGCCCGAAGTGGCCGAGGAGTGTGGCGACTACGATTATCTGGATCCCAATGAGGTCAACCGCCGCTTCATCATCCTGACGCCGTCGCAGATCGACCTGCCGGTGGTGCACACGGCCTTCTCGAACACCTCGCAGCTGATGTTCGAATTCATGTCCAGGAACCAGCGCGCCATAGACGCGCTGACCATCAAGGACGTGATCTACGGCGAGATGGAGGATTCCGTTCCCAAGGTCAACGACATCGAGGACCTGCTGTCGATCAGCCAGGTCGAGTTCAAGGTGCTGTCGGCCGAGGACGTGCTGGGCAAGGCGGCCGAGCTCGGCAAGCTCGTCGACCGGCTGAAGCAGGAGCCCGACGCCTGGCGCGACAATGCCATGCTGACCCGCATGGTGGAACTCGCCAAGGTCTGCGGCGACATCAGGGAGAACGCGCTGGTGCCCGACCAGGTGATCTTCCGCCACAACGCCTACTGGACCAGCCATTTCGGCGGCCTCTACGTGTTCGTCGATCCCGACATGACGACGGTGATCAGCGATCCGGCGGCTCCAGGTTTCCGCCGCTCGCGGCCCTGGCAGGTGAGCTATCTCTCCATCAAGGACGCCGACAAGGTGTTCAAATTCCTGGCCGCCACCGGCCGCATCGAACTGCCGCGCGCCTCCTGGATCGAAACCTCGGGCTATCTCGAGCACCGCGCCGAAATGGTGGTGCGCGCGCTGATCCGCGACGCCGAGCCGAACCGCAATTTGACCGATGTCGACAAGGTCTGGCTGCAGACCTGGATCCAGAGCCATGCCGACCTGATCACCAGGGACGGCAATTTTCCCTTCCTCAACGCCGCCAAGCGCGAGATCGCCCAGCTCGGCCACCTCAAGATCGAGGACGTCTTCCCGCAACAGCGCTTCCTGGTGGTCCGCGCCAAGCCTGATCATCCCGACGCCTGGCTGACCAACCGGCTGATCTCGGATTTCGTGCCGTCTGACTTCGTATCGCGCTACATCTTCAACAAGGACGGCTTCTACAAGGACTATGACGGCTTCAGCGACGCTTGGCGATCGCATGTTGTGGACGTTCTGAAAACCACATATTTGAAGGAAAAGGTGGCGTTTCGCACACGCCTCTACGGCCTGACCGACTAGAACGATATAACCGTCATTCCGTTCTAACTTGTTGTTTTGGTGCATGATGTTATCCAAAAAGCCTGCAACTTTTTGGCATCGTGCTGAGGGGGTGATACAGCCATGCTCGACCCGATCGTGAACTTCTTCGTCAAGCTGTTCCAGTGGATCGGCCGCGGCATCGGCCTTCTGATCGGCGTGATCCTGTGGCCCTTCTTGTGGGCCGGCCGCTGGTACACGCAGCGCGGCTGGATCCTGAAGGCCGTCGTCGGCCTAGCCTTGCTGGTGCTGATCGGCCTTTACGCCAACTTCTTCTACGCCACCCAGTGGTGGAACAGGTTCAACCCGAACTACCCGGACACCTATACGTTCGAGAAGCGCAACGTTTCCGCCGGTGAACAGGTGGCCGCCGGCGCCGGCACCGACACGGCCAAGACTTGCGGCAACTCCGGCATCGCCCAGGTGGCGGCGGACCTGACTGACTTCAACGTCAACCAGAATGCCTGGATCTCGTCGATGATCCTCTACAAGCTCGGCCTGTTCGGCATTGACTGGGACAACACCCCGTGGATGGACAACAAGGCCTCTTTCCAGCGCGGCATCAACCAGGCGGTGCGACGCACGGCGACCGAACTTGCCGACAATCTCGGCCGCGTGCGCACCACCTCGCAGATCGATGCCGACCTGCAGGACGCGCGTGGCAATCTGCAGTTCGACGAGTATACCTGGTATTTCGGCGTGAGCCCGTTTGGACCGAAGACACCGACGCCGAGCTACTATCGCGACGCCGTGCGCAAGCTGCGTTCGTTCAATGCCCGGCTCGCCACCTGCCAGGCCACTTTCGATGCCCGCGCCGACAATCTGAAGCAGTATATCGATCGCATCGCCAGTGACATCGGCTCGACCTCCGCCATCCTCAAGGAGCGTGCCGAGAACCACAACAATGGCTGGTTCGACACCCGCGCCGACGACCGCTACTGGTTCGCCTATGGCCAGCTCTATGCCTATTACGGCCTGATGAAGGGCGCCCAGGCCGACTTCGAGGACGTCATCAAGGAAAAGCACCTGCAGAGCCTGTGGGATACGATGGACGCGCAGTTCGTGTCGGCCCTGCGCATCCAGCCCTTCATCATCGCCAATGGCCGCGAGGACGGCTGGCTGCTGCCCACCCATCTGACGACGATGGGCTTCTACGTGCTTCGGGTGCGCTCGAACATGGTTGAAATCAGCAACGTGCTGACGCAGTAGCGCTGTCCCACGGCAACACTCGCGATGGCGGATTTGCGTCGTCGCGTCTGTCGCATTCCGTGCATTGTGCGGCTGTTTTGAGACGGCGGAAGCGCCCCTGCTCTGGCTTCTATACGGCGCGGCAAGCGGAGCCATAAAGAACCGGGAATAGGTCGGCCCGCCGCAGAGGAATTTTCTCTATAGGAAACATAGTTGCATGAAAGTTGACGCCGCCGCAGCGACAGGGTTAGATGCCCCGCGCGTCCGGCTCCAGCCTTCTTGCGAGTAAGATCAATCCCGTCCCCTCCACCGTCCAATCCAGAGGAACGCCGTCATGGCCGAAGTGAAGTCCGACATCGAGATCGCGCGTGGCGCCAGGAAAAAGCAGATCCAGGAGATCGGCCAGAAGATCGGCATCCCGACCGAACATCTGCTGCCCTACGGCCACGACAAGGCCAAGATTTCGGCCGAGTTCATCAAGTCGGTGAAGGGCAACAAGGACGGCAAGCTGATCCTCGTCACCGCCATCAACCCGACCCCGGCCGGCGAGGGCAAGACCACCACCACCGTCGGCCTCGGTGATGGCCTCAACCGCGTCGGCAAGAAGGCGATCGTCTGCATCCGCGAAGCCTCGCTCGGCCCGAATTTCGGCGTCAAGGGCGGTGCCGCCGGCGGCGGTTACGCGCAGGTCGTGCCGATGGAGGACATGAACCTCCACTTCACCGGCGACTTCCACGCCATCACCACGGCGCACAACCTTTTGTCGGCCCTGATCGACAACCACATCTACTGGGGCAATGAACTCGGCATCGACACCCGCCGTGTGGTGTGGCGCCGCGTCATGGACATGAACGACCGGGCGCTGCGCGAGATCATCTGCTCGCTCGGCGGCGTCGCCAACGGCTTTCCGCGCGAAGCCGGCTTCGACATCACCGTCGCCTCGGAAGTAATGGCCATCCTCTGCCTCGCCACCGACCTGAAGGACCTGGAAAAGCGCCTCGGCGACATCATCGTCGCCTATCGCCGCGACAAGTCGGCGGTCTATGCCCGCGACCTCAAGGCCGATGGCGCCATGGCCGTCCTGCTCAAGGACGCCATGCAGCCCAATCTGGTGCAGACGCTGGAGAACAACCCGGCCTTCGTGCATGGCGGCCCGTTCGCCAACATCGCGCATGGCTGCAATTCGGTCGTCGCCACCACAACGGCGCTCAAGCTTGCCGACTACGTCGTCACCGAAGCCGGTTTTGGTGCTGATCTGGGTGCCGAAAAGTTCTTCGACATCAAGTGCCGCAAGGCCGGGCTGAAGCCGGCCGCCACCGTCATCGTCGCCACCGTACGCGCCATGAAGATGAATGGCGGCGTCAAGAAGGAAGACCTTGGCAAGGAGAATGTCGAAGCCGTCAGGAAGGGCTGCCCGAACCTTGGACGCCACATCGAGAACATCAGGCAGTTCGGCGTCCCGGCGGTCGTTGCCATCAACCACTTCTATTCCGACACCGACGCCGAGATCCAGGCGCTCAAGGACTATGTCGCCTCGATGGGCGAGGAAGCGATCCTGTGCAAGCACTGGGCCAACGGCTCCGCCGGCATCGAGGAGCTTGCCAACAAGGTGGTGGCGCTCGCCGAATCCGGCGCCTCGCAGTTCGCGCCACTCTATCCCGACTCCATGCCGCTGTTCGAGAAAATAAACACCATCGTTCAGCGCATCTATCGCGGCTCGGAAGCCATCGCCGACAAATCGGTGCGCGACCAGTTGAAGGCCTGGGAGGATGCCGGTTACGGCAACCTTCCGGTCTGCATGGCCAAGACACAGTACTCGTTCTCGACCGACCCGAACCTGCGCGGCGCGCCGACCGGCCACACCGTGCCGGTGCGCGAGGTCAGGCTGTCCGCCGGCGCCGGCTTCGTCGTCATCATCTGCGGCGAGGTCATGACCATGCCTGGCCTGCCGAGCAAGCCGTCGTCGGAAAAGATCTTCCTCAACGAGGCCGGCCAGATCGAAGGCCTGTTCTGATCTTCATCTCGACAAGAACAAGAAGGGCGCCGCATCGCCGCGGCGCCCTTCTCGTTTGCGGATCGTCCTACGCGGCGCTGCGCGACAGCGCCCGCTGGTTGGACGCATGGATCGTGTCGCGTTCCGGCAGCGCGCCGGTCTCCAGGCAGTCGATCCATTCGGCAGTCTTGAGCACCGCGGCGAAGCGCGACTGAAGGATGATGCTCACCACGCGATGGATCTCCTCGGCCGAGGCGTAACCGGCGCTGTTGGCGTAAGGCACCGAACCGGTCGCGTCGGACAGGAACTCGACCGCGAAGCCCATATGCACGGCATGGATGATGGTCGACAGGTCGCAATTATGCGTCATGTAGCCGACGACCGCGATCGTATCGATGGCGTTGGCGCGCAACCAGTCCTCGAGGTCGGTACCGGTGAAGGCGCTTGGCAAGTTCTTCTCGACATAATGGTCGCGGCCGCGCCTGGCGATCTCGGGATGCAGTTCGCCGCCATGGCTGCCCCGGGCGAAGATCGGCGACGTCTCGGGCGCCATCTGCTTGACGACCACGACCTTGATGCCTGCTGCCGATGCGGCATCCATGGCACGCGTCACGTTGACGACGCTGTCGCGGAACGGCGGATACTGGATCGCCAGGTTGCCGCCGTCATAGTCATTCTGGACGTCAACGACGAGCAGCGCGCGGCGCGGCGCGGTGTTGGCTGGGGCAGACATGATATTTCCTTTCAGGCTTGAATGCGATGGACCGAAGATAGCCTGCTGACCGAGGCGCCAACAGTGGCCCGATTGACATCATACGAAAGAATTGGGACAATCCTCCTTCACACTGGAAACGCCCCATGACCGCTCCCATCATCGCCGTCCTCGCCTTCGACGGCATCAGTCCGTTCCATCTCTCCGTGCCGTGCCTGGTGTTCGGCGCCGACCGCACCAGGCTCGGCCTGCCGCGCTTCGACTTCCGCGTCTGCGGGGTGGAGGAAGGGTTGATCCAGACCGACGCCGGATTGAGCATCCTGGTCCCGCACGGGCTTGCCGCGCTCGAAGACGCCGATATCGTCATCATCCCGAGCTGGAAGGATCTCGGAGCGCCTGTGGCAAAACCGCTCGAGGAAGCGCTCGGCCGCGCCCACCGGCGCGGCGCGCTGATCGTGGGCCTCTGCCTCGGCACCTTTGCCCTCGCCGCCGCCGGCCTGCTTTCGGGACGGAAGGCGACCACGCATTGGGCCTATACGGATCAGTTGCAGGCTCTCCATCCCGACATTTCGGTCGATGCGGACGTGCTTTACGTCGATGACGGCGACATCGTCACCTCCGCCGGCGTCGCCGCCGGGCTTGACTGCTGCCTGCACATCGTACGCGCACGCTATGGCGCCGAGGCGGCACTGCGGCTCGCCCGGCACATCGTGCTTTCGCCGCACCGACAGGGCGGACAGGCGCAGTTCATCGAACGCCCGGTAGCGCCGAGCCCAGCCGCCGACCGCTTTACCCAGGCTCTCGACATGGTGCGCGCGACATCAGGCGAACCGCACAGTCTCGACAGCGTCGCTGACGCGGCCGGTCTCACCCGCCGCACCTTTACCCGCCGTTTCCAGCAGACGACAGGTACCAGCTTCGGCGACTGGCTGGCCGACCAGCGCGTCGCGCTGGCGCAGAGGCTGCTGGAGACGACGGACAAGCCGGTGGACATGGTCGCCTTCGAGGCCGGCTTCGGCAGCGCAACTTCCTTGCGCCAACATTTTGCCGCGCGGCTAAGGACATCACCCGCGCAATATCGGCGCGAGTTTTCCAGACGGGTCGATCAGGACGGACGGGTGGCGCTGGCCCTGTCATCGTGATCGAACGGCAAGGGCGTCGCGTCGCTGCGGTGCCCTTGCATTTCCGCTCTCCGCGGTCAGCCAACGTCTTGCGGCGAGGCCGCGCGTTTACGGCCGGTGATCATGGCGCGAACCAGATTTTCATGATGACGCAGACTGGCGAACAGCACGCCGCCGACATGAAGTCCAATCAGCACCAGGACACCATTGCCCAGGATCTTGTGCGTATCCTCGACCCAGGCCACGCCCCACCAGGCATCGGTGGTCTGCATCCAGCCGGTGAGCGCAATTCCTGCCACGCAAGCCAGAAGCGCCAGCACCATTGCACCGCCGGCGGGGTTGTGGCCGAGATAGCGTTTTTCATCGCCATGCGCCACGTCGGCGAGATAAGAACTCACCACGCGCGGTCCACGCACAAACTGACGGAAGCGCGTGTATCCCGACCCCGCCAGACCGGCGATCAAACGCGAGGCAATCAGAACCCCGGCACTGTAGCCGGCCAGTTCATGCACCTTCATGATTTCGCCTGAAGAAAGCCACGCCACCGCGACGCAAAGGATTAGCGACCAGTGAAAGAGGCGGACGTAGGGGCTCCAGACCTCGACCGAGGCCTCTCGTGTCGACTCGACCGAGGTTTCTCGTGTCGAAACAGTGGCGTTCATGGCCGTCAACCGTCATCGGAATCGGCACCGACCGACTCCAGCGTCTTGGGATTGAAGACGGCTTCCAGCTTCTTGCCATTGGCGTCAAGCGCCTTGGCTTCATAGCAGCCGTGTTCCGTCTTGATGCTGCGAACCTTCCAGCCTTCGCTTTCGAGCTTCTTCTGCAAGGCTTCGCGCGGCTGCCACTGGCCGGTCGGCACATCGCATTTGTCGGCGGCGAAGGCCGGTCTGGCAAAAGCCATAACCAGCGCGGTCAGGATCAAGGTCTTCATCTTATTTTCTCCATCGGCCGATTCCGATGTCGAGGACCTTGGCCGCGAAACCTGACAGCAGCCTGAACACGCATCGCATCGGGTAAAAGCCTCAGTTGGCTTTCATTCAGCTTCCTGTCAGCCTCGTGCCGCATGAAGGCGCGTGTGCAGCGACACGGAGGCGAAGTGCGCGTTCTGTTGATCGAAGATGATCCGGTGCTGGGCGAAGCGGTGCGCGATCATATCGCTGCCGACGGCCACGCCGTGGACTGGAGCACGACGCTTGGCGGTGCCTGCGATCACCTCCGTGTAGTTTCCTATGTGCTCCTCCTGCTTGACCTGCATCTGCCCGACGGCAAGGGTCTCGAATTCCTTAAAACGCTGCGTCGTGAAGGCACCGATACGCCGGTCATCATCCTGACCGCGCGCGACCAGCTCTCAGACCGCATAGCGGGGCTGAATTCCGGGGCGGACGACTATCTGGTCAAGCCCTTCGATCTCAGCGAGTTGTCTGCACGCCTTGCCGCGGTCGCGCGCCGCTATGCCGGAAACCCCAACCCTTTGATCCGGCTCGGAGCCGTCGAAATCGACCAGGCCGCGCGCCGCGTTACCATCGACGGCACGGAGGCCATGCTGACATCGCGCGAATGGGCGGTGCTGGAGCAGTTCCTGCGCCGGCCCGGCATGACAGTCGGCAAGAACCAGATCGAGGAGGCGCTCTATGCCTTCGGCGCGGAGATCGAAAGCAACACTGTCGAAGTCTATGTCAGCCGCTTGCGCAAGAAGATCGGGCGCCAGGTCCTTACAACCGTGAGGGGGTTGGGCTACCGCCTTGCACTCCCATGAAGGTCTTCAGCAGCCTTGCCGGTCGCCTCGTGTCGTCGCTGATCCTCGTCACGGTCGCTGTTGGCCTGGTCGCCGCTGGCACCGGAAGCATCACGCTGCACCGCGAAATCAATGAAGCCATGGACAATTCGATGCAGGAGGCAGCCCGCAGACTGCTGCCGCTGGTCATCGACGATATGTTCGGGCGTGAGGCATCGCAATCGCCGCGCAGGCTGGGGGAGGCTGTTTCGGACGACGAAGGCGGCCGCCTCATCTTCCAGGTGCGGGACGCCGGCGGCCGCGTTCTCATGCATTCCCATGACGCTCCCGCGGAGCCGCTCACGGCTGAGCTCGCGCAGGGCTTCTCGGAGGCAGCCGGATGGCGCATCTACACCGAGCCCGCGGTCAGCGGCACAATACTCATCCAGGTCGCCGAGCTCGATTCACGGCGCAATGAGGAAACGCTCGAAGCCGCCACCGGCTTCCTCATACCGATGGTCATTCTCATCCCGTTGAGCGCACTTGTCGCGTGGCTGACCCTGACGCGTTTCCTGAGGCCGATCGCGACACTGCGCGGCGAAATCAGCGCCCGCCACGGCGACAACCTTGCTCCGATCCGCACCGAGGACCTGCCCTCCGAACTTGCCGCCATCGCCAAGTCGGTCAACAGCCTGATGCGGCGCCTGCATATGGCGCTCGATGCTGAAAAGGAGTTCACGGCGAACGCCGCGCATGAATTGCGCACACCAATCGCTGGGGCGTTGGCACAAACGGAGCGCCTGATCGCGGAAACATCCGACGAGGCGGCAAGAAAACGCCCGCGCCAGATCAAGGCGGCTCTGTCCGACCTCGCCGGCCTGTCCGAAAAGCTGATGCAGCTGGCGCGCGCCGACGCCGGAGTAGCGATCGCCGGCAAGCCAGCCGATCTCGCTGCGGTCGCCGCATTGGTGGTCGCCGACTTCGAGCAGCACGGCCAGAACAGGGGTCGGCTTCGTCTTGAAGCGTCCGACCAAGGCAAGGCGTTGGCCGCGATCGATACGGATGCATTGGCCATTATCCTGCGCAACCTCATCGAGAACGCCTTGCGGCATGGCGCCGAGGGCGGCGAGGTTGTCGTTCGCATCACTGACGATGCCCGGCTCAGCGTGATCAACCAAGGTCCGGTGGCGTCAGCTCCCGGCGGTCTGGTCAAACGGTTCGAACGCGGTGGGACGCGTGCCGAAGGATCAGGCCTGGGACTGGCGATCGTCACCAAAATCCTGCAGCAGATCGATGCGACGCTTGTCCTGACCTCACCGGCATCCGGCCGACGGGACGGTTTTGAAGCGACGATCAGGTTCCCGCCGCGTAGTGTCAGCCCCGCCTGACCACCCGCGCCGGGTTGCCGACCACGGTCGTGTGCGCCGCCACGTCGCGCGTCACCACCGCCCCGGCGCCGACGATGGCGCCCTCGCCGATGCTGACGCCGCCAAGGACGACCGCGCTGCCGCCGATCCAGGCATTGTCACCGATCGTGACCGGCTTGGCGATCTCCAGCCCCGCCTGGCGCCTTGCCGCCTCCTTATGGTGCTCGGCGCAATAGATCTGCACATTGGGGCCAAGCAGCGTCCCCTCGCCGATACGCACCGGCGCGGTGTCAAGAATGGTGCAGCCGGCATTGAGGAAGGTGCCGGCGCCGAGAAAGATGTTGAAGCCGTAGGCGCAATGGAACGGCGCCTCGATGCGGGCACCCTCGCCCACGCCGCCCAGCAGTGTCCGCAGGGCCGGCCCGAGATTCCCGCGTCGGCGAGGCGGCAGCGTATTGTGCTCGAACACCGCATCCGCGGCCAAGCCGCGCAACGCGCCAAGATCGTCATCCAGGCACGTATACCATTCATCATCAGCCATTTTCGCGCGTTCGCTCTGAACCATGGCAGTGCCTCCATTTTTTTTACATCACTGCGGACACGCCAAGGCGATGACTGACGTGAAATCCATAAACCAGGATGCGCGGCCTTGTTGATTGGCGGCATTCCCGATCTGCTCCGGCAATGAAAATAGTTCAGGACCGATGTCGATTTCCGGGAAGCTCATTCGTCCTCGGTAGGAAGCCGAAGAAATTCGCCCAGGCAAGGAACAAATGCGATGACAATCACCATCACGGCGTTTGAACGATCGCCCGATGGCGGCAAGGGACTGGCCCGCGATACGCGTGTTCGCTGGGCGCTGGAAGAAGTGGGGCAGCCTTACGCGGTTCGTTTTGTTTCCTTCGCGGGCATGAAGGCGCCTGATCATCTGGCCATCCATCCTTTCGGCCAGATCCCTACCTATGAGGACGGTTCTCTCTCGCTGTTCGAGACCGGCTCGATCGTCTTTCATCTTGCCGAGCAGCATGCGGGCCTGCTGCCGAAGGAGCGCAACGCCCGCGCGCGAGCGATCACGTGGATGTTCGCCGCACTGAACACCATAGAGCCGCCGATCCTCGAACTGACCACGGCAAGAATTTTCGAAGCCGACAAGCCCTGGAGCGAGGCGCGCTTGCCGCTGGTAAAGGACCGTGTTCGCGCCCGGCTGGACTGTCTCTCGGCTCATTTGGGCGTCGCGGACTGGCTCGATGATGCGTTCAGCGCCGGCGATCTACTGATGGTGTCAGTGCTGCTGCGACTGAGGATGTCAGGCATTCTGGATGAATACCAAAACCTGGCCGCCTATGTGGCGCGCGGGGAAGCTCGGCCCGCTTATATCAGGGCTTTCGCCGCGCAATTTGCGATCAACGCTCCATCAGCCAACTGACTTGCCTCGATCCGCCGTGGCTGTGCGCTTGTGAGTCTGCGGCCTAGCCAAATATCCGGCCTATGGTAGCTTGCCGTTTCAAGGCTGTACCGGCCCGGGATCGAGGGGGATCGACCATGCTCTACATTCTTGCACTCCTGATCGGCGTCATTGCCGGCCTGCGCGCCATGACGGCACCTGCCGCCGTTGCCTGGGGCGCCTATCTCGGCTGGCTGCCGGGTGCCGGCACCTGGGCGAGCTTCATGGGCCATTGGGCGGCTGTCGGCATCTTCACCGTCCTGGCCATAGTCGAACTGGTCACCGACCAGCTGCCGTCGACGCCAAGCCGCAAGGTGCCGCAGCAGTTCGGCGCCCGCATTCTGCTCGGCGCGTTCAGCGGCGCGGTGATCGGCGCGACCAGCGGCGCCACCATCGTGTGCCTGATCGCCGGAGCGATCGGCGCGGTCATCGGCACCCTGGGTGGTGCCGAAGCGCGCGGCCGGCTGGCGGCCGTTTTCGGCAAGGATCCGCCCGCGGCCTTCATCGAGGATGCGGTGGCGATCATCGGCGGCCTGCTGATCGTGGCGGCGGTGGCATGACGGCCCAGACCTTGAACGCAAGGACCTTCGATGCCATCGTCATCGGCGCTGGCCAGGCGGGGTCGCCCCTGGCGGGCCGTCTGACGGCAGCCGGCATGAGCGTGGCGCTGATCGAGCGCAAGCTGGTCGGCGGCACCTGTGTCAACACCGGCTGCATGCCGACCAAGACCATGGTCGCCAGCGCCTATGCCGCCCATCTGGCGCGGCGCGCCGCCGACTATGGCGTGACGTTCCCGGGTCCCGTCGGGATCGATTACAGCAGGATCAAGGCGCGCAAGGACAAGGTCACCAACGACGCCCGCGGCAATCTGGAGACCTGGATCGCCGGAATGGAGCGTTGCACGCTCTATCGCGGCCATGCACGCTTCGAATCCGCCAACACGGTGCGCGTCGGTGACGACCTGTTGACCGCCGACAAGATCTTTCTCAACACCGGCGGCCGCGCCTCGGTGCCGGACCTGCCCGGCATCCACGACATCGACTATCTGACCAACTCGTCGATGATGGATCTCGACGTTTTGCCGCGCCACCTGATCGTCGTCGGCGGCAGCTACATCTCGCTCGAATTCGCGCAGATGTTCCGCCGCTTCGGTTCGGAAGTCACCGTCATCGAAAAGAGCCCGCGCCTCACCGGCCGCGAGGACGAGGACGTCTCGGCCGCCATCCTGTCGATCCTCGAAAATGAAGGGATCGCGGTCCATGTCGGCGCCGACGACATCGGCTTCGCCAAGCAGGGCGGGGACATTGCCGTGAGTTTCTCCACGGGCCAGCCGCCCGCGGTCGGCTCGCATGTGCTGCTGGCGCTGGGCCGAACGCTCAATACCGACGATCTCGGCCTCGACAAGGCGGGCGTCGAGGTCGACGGACGCGGCGCGGTTGTCGTCGACGACCAGCTGCGCACCAGCGTGCCAGGCATCTGGGCGATGGGCGACTGCAACGGCAAGGGCGCCTTCACCCACACCTCCTACAACGACTATGAGATCGTCGCCGCCAATCTGCTCGACAAGGATCCGCGCAGGATCAGCGACCGCATCGAGGCGTACGCGCTCTACATCGATCCGCCGCTCGGCCGTTGCGGCATGACCGAGACGGCGGTGAGGAAATCCGGACGTCGCGCCCTGGTCGGCCGGCGGCCGATGACCCGTGTCGGCCGCGCCGTCGAAAAGGGCGAGACGCAGGGTTTCATGAAGATCCTCGTGGACGCCGACACCAGGGAGATCCTCGGCTGCTCCGTGCTCGGTCCGGGCGGTGACGAGGCGGTGCATTGCGTGCTGGACCTGATGTACGCCAAGGCGCCGGTCGACACACTGGCGCGCGCCGTGCACATCCATCCCACCGTCTCGGAGCTGCTGCCCACCATCGCCCAGGAGCTGAAGCCGCTGGCGTGAGACTGTCAGCCGCTGCCCCTTCAATCGTCGCCTGTGCCTTGCCGAAGGCTCCGCGATTTCACGGTCGTCATCACGCATTTATTGCTGGGGCCGCGCCGGCTTCAAGATATCGTGTCGGGCAGCAGACGGAACTGAGACGAAGCGACATCGTTTCAGCCCTTGAAGGATCGGTCTGCGTCGGGCCGTTAGAAGAGGAGACGTCCGCTCCATGCTTTCTGCATTGCTGCATTGCGGCAATGTCTGTTGCGCCCGGCAGGGGTCCTCGCGCAGTCTGAAATTGAACCGATTCAGTCTGGACCTCCCATGCCTTTGCCGATCCTTGCGCTTGCCATTGCGTCCTTCTGCATCGGCACCACCGAATTCGTCATCATGGGCCTGCTGCCCGAGGTCGCCGCCGATCTCGGCGTGACGATCCCCGCCGCCGGCCTGCTGGTCACCGGCTATGCGCAGGGAGTCGTCTTCGGCGCGCCTGTCGTGGCCATGGCCACCGCGCATTTGCCGCGCAAGCCCGTGCTGGTGGGACTTGCAGCCCTGTTCGTCGTCGGCAACGTCTTCTGCGCCATCGCGCCCAATTACTGGCTGCTGATGGCGGCGCGCGTCTTCACCGCTTTCGGCCATGGCGCCTTCTTCGGCATCGGCTCGGTCGTCGCGGCAAGCCTTGTGCCGCGCAACAAGCGCGCCAGCGCCATCGCGCTGATGTTCGCGGGCCTGACGCTCGCCAACATCCTCGGGGTTCC
This sequence comes from Mesorhizobium sp. B2-4-13, assembly GCF_006658535.1. Lineage (NCBI taxonomy): Bacteria > Pseudomonadati > Pseudomonadota > Alphaproteobacteria > Hyphomicrobiales > Phyllobacteriaceae > Mesorhizobium > Mesorhizobium sp. B2-4-13. The sequence goes on from NZ_VFVB01000002.1 coordinate 269,841, forward strand.
CGCCGGCACCGCACTCGGCGAAGCCTTCGGCTGGCGGGCCACCTTTCTGGCCGTGGTCGGCATTGGCCTGATCTCGGTCGCGGCCATCGCCTGGCTGGTACCGTCCGACGTCACGGAACCGAGCGGCGGCGGTCTGCGCGCCGAAGTCCGTGTGCTTGGCAAGCTGCAGGTGTGGCTGGCGATGCTGATCGCGGCGCTGACCTCGGCCAGCCTGTTCGCCGTTTTCACATACATAAAGCCATACCTCACCGACGTGTCGGGCCTGTCGACCGCGGCGGTCACCTGGGTGCTTTTGCTGTTCGGCGCCGGCATGACCATCGGCAACATCATCGGCGGCAGGCTTGCCGACTGGAAACTGATGCCGACAGTGATCGCCACCTTGCTGCTGATGGCCCTGCTGTTCGTCGGCTTCATGCAGTTCGGCACGATCGCCAGCGTTGCCATCGGCATCGTCTTCCTCTGGGGCCTGCTCATCTTCGTCGTCGTGCCACCCCTGCAGATCCGGGTCGTCGAGGCGGCTTCCGAAGGACCGAACCTTGCAGCCACGCTCAATCAAGGCGCCTTCAATGTCGGCAATGCCGGCGGCGCATGGATCGGCGGCGTGGCGCTGTCATCAGGCGTTTCCTATGCCGGTTTGCCACTGGTCGGCGCGGTGCTAGCCCTGCTGGCGGTCGCCGTTGCGGTGCTGTCGGCGGCGCTGGACAGGCGCGCGCCTGTCACGCTTCACGCTGCCGCGGAATAGGCCCTTGCGCCCATAGCGCGGCGGGCTGGACCAATCGACATCGGTACCTTCCAATGGGCATGTCTTCTCGCTTTCATGGAGAACGTCATGCAGAAATCGATCGAACGCATCGCCGGCGACAGCGACGGCGTTTCCCACGAATTCCCGGTGCTCCGCTTGGCCGGCGCCGACAAGACAGCACCTTCGGCCTACCTGCAGGCAGCGCTCCATGCCGGCGAATTGCCTGGCGTCGTCGCCATCGATGCATTGATGCCGATGCTGAACAAGGCCGAGGCCGAGGGTCGCATCAGGGGCAACATCACCATCGTGCCCTGGGCCAACCCGATCGGCCGCGCGCAATACCATTTCGGTGAGCACCAGGGTCGCTTTCATCTCGGCACCCGCACCAACTTCAACCGCGGCTTTCCGCTGCTGGCCGCGCCCGACGCCAGGCTCTTGCCGGACGCCACCTTTGGCGGCGCCGACCAGCGGCTGAAGTCGCGCCTGGTGCAGCTTTCGCTCGGCCATGACATCGTGCTCGACCTGCACTGCGACGATGAGGGTCTTGCCTATCTCTACGTCCACACCAGCCTGTGGCCCGGGATGGCCGATTGCGCCGCCGCCATGGGCGTCGATGCCGTGGTGCTGTGGAGCGAGGACACCGACGGCACCTTCGAGGGCGCTTCGATCATGCCCTACCAGAACGCATCGGCCGATGTGGCGAAGTTCGACAGGCGCGTCGCCACCACTGTCGAATATCGCGGCATTCTCGATGTCGACGGCGCGCTGGCCAAGTCCGACGCCGAAGGCCTCTACCGGCTGCTGGTGGCGCGCGGCGTGATATCCGACACCGCCCTGCCCGCGCCCGGCCCCTTCAAGGGCGTCGCGGCACCTCTAGAAAATATCGACATGATGCCGGCGCCCCGTGGCGGTGCGGTCCTCTACGACGTTAAGCCCGGCGACCGCGTCACCAGGGGCGCGCGGCTCGCTACCATCGTTCACGCGCCAGGCGAAGCCGATGGCCGCACGGAAGTGTTCGCGCCGCAGGACGGCATCATCCTGACCCGCCGCTCGCGCCGCATCATCCGCTCCGGCGAAGACCTGTTGAAACTGGTTGGCGACAGGAAGAGCGCCGATGCAAGGTCGGGCACGCTGGAGGATTGAGCCTGCGTCGAATCCAGTTGCGCGGCCGCCCAATCGCCGCTAAGGGAATCGCCATGAACATGCGTTCGATCAAGACCATTTGGTGGTGGGCCTGCTGACAGCGGCCTGTTCGAACGCGTGCGCGTGAAAATAGAGGGTGGCCGCAACGGAATGTCCGGGCGGCCATTTGTTTTTTAAAGCCATTCCCGGGTCCGTTGCCCAAGTAGCTGATGGAGACGGCAATGACGTTGAAGGTTCTGGAAAACGGCGCTGAAAGCTTCGCGACGGCGGGTGGCATCACCATCACCCGCGAGCGCCACGACCGCCCCTATGAAGGCGCGATCGACACTTATGTCGAGGGGCTGAACTCGCGCCGGGGCGCGGTATTTTCCTCGAACTACGAATATCCCGGCCGCTACACGCGCTGGGATACGGCCATCATCGATCCGCCGCTGGTCATCTCGGCACGCGGCCGCGCCATGCGTATCGAGGCGCTGAACGGCCGTGGCGAGGCGCTGTTGCCGGTCATCGGCAGGACACTGGGCGGCCTCGCCGAGGTCACGATCGCCGAGACCTCGAAAAAGCTGATCCGCCTCGATGTCGCCAAACCCGGCCGTGTCTTCACCGAGGAGGAACGCAGCCGCGTTCCCTCGGTCTTCACTGTGCTACGCGCCATCACCGCGCTGTTCAAGACGGCAGAAGACGCCAATCTCGGTCTCTACGGCGCCTTCGGCTACGACCTTGCCTTCCAGTTCGACCCGGTCGACCACACGCTCGTGCGCAAGCAAAGCCAGCGCGACCTGGTGTTGTTCCTGCCCGACGAGATCCTGGTCGTCGACCACTACTCGGCCAAGGCCTGGACCGACCGTTACGACTATGCGGGCGAAGGTTTTTCGACCGAAGGCCTGCCACGCGACCAAATCGCCGAGCCGTTCAAGACCGCCGACCGTATCCCGCCACGCGGCGACCATGAGCCCGGCGAATACGCCAATCTGGTGCGCCGCGCGATGGACTCGTTCAAGCGTGGCGACCTGTTCGAGGTCGTCCCCGGTCAGATGTTCTACGAGCGCTGCGAGACCCAGCCCTCCGAGATTTCGCGCAAGCTGAAGTCCATCAACCCGTCGCCCTATTCCTTCTTCATCAACCTGGGCGAGAACGAATACCTGATCGGTGCGTCGCCGGAGATGTTCGTGCGCGTCAACGGCCGCCGCGTCGAGACCTGTCCGATCTCCGGCACCATCAAACGCGGCGACGACGCCATCTCCGATAGCGAGCAGATCCTGAAGCTGCTCAATTCGAAGAAGGACGAATCCGAGCTCACAATGTGCTCGGACGTCGATCGCAACGACAAGTCCAGGGTCTGCGAGCCGGGTTCTGTACGCGTCATCGGCCGCCGCCAGATCGAGATGTATTCGCGCCTGATCCACACCGTCGACCACATCGAGGGCCGCTTGCGTGAAGGCATGGACGCTTTCGACGCGTTTCTCTCGCACGCCTGGGCCGTCACCGTCACCGGCGCACCGAAACTGTGGGCCATGCGCTTCATCGAGCAGAACGAGAAAAGCCCGCGCGCCTGGTATGGCGGCGCGATCGGCATGGTCAACTTCAACGGCGACATGAATACCGGCCTTACCTTGCGCACCATCCGCATCAAGGACGGCATCGCCGAGGTTCGTGCCGGCGCTACATTGCTCTTCGACAGCATTCCAGAGGAAGAAGAAGCTGAAACCGAACTGAAGGCATCCGCCATGCTCTCCGCGATCCGCGACGCCAAGACGGGCAATTCGACCAGCACCGAGCGCACCACGGCGCGCGTCGGCGACGGCGTCAACATCCTTTTGGTCGACCACGAGGATTCCTTCGTCCATACGCTGGCCAACTACTTCCGCCAGACCGGCGCCAATGTCTCGACCGTGCGCTCGCCGGTGCCGGAGGAAGTCTTCGACCGGCTGAAGCCCGACCTCGTCGTGCTGTCACCCGGACCCGGCACGCCGAAGGACTTCGACTGCGCCGCGACCATCAAAAAGGCGCGCGCGCGCGACCTGCCCATCTTCGGCGTGTGCCTCGGCCTGCAGGCACTGGCGGAAGCCTATGGCGGAGAACTCAGGCAGTTGCACATTCCCATGCACGGCAAGCCGTCGCGTATCCGCGTCTCGAAGCCGGGCATCATCTTCTCCGGCCTGCCCAAGGAAGTCACCGTCGGCCGCTACCACTCGATCTTCGCCGATCCGGTACGCCTGCCCGACGATTTCATGGTTACGGCCGAGACGGAAGACGGCGTCATCATGGCCTTCGAGCACCGCAAGGAGCCGATCGCCGCGGTCCAGTTCCACCCGGAATCGATCATGACGCTCGGCCACAATGCCGGCATGCGCATCATCGAGAACATCGTCGCGCATTTGCCGCGAAAGGCCAAGGAAAAGGCAGCCTGACGCCAATGGCCGAAGCCGAGAACACGATGGCGATCGCAGCCAGGGCGGCCGCGAAGCGCAAGGTCGCCAACCTTGCCTTCTGGTCGATCGTGGTCGCTTTTGTCGTGCTCGCGCTGAAAGCCGCCGCCTGGTACGTGACCGGCTCCGTCGCGCTCTATTCGGACGCGCTGGAATCGATCGTCAACGTCATCGCGTCGATTGCCGCTTTCTGGGCGATCCAGGTCAGCCACAAGCCGGCCGACCAGGACCACCCCTTCGGCCATCACAAGGCCGAGTATTTCTCCGCCGTGCTGGAAGGCGTGCTGATCGTGCTCGCCGCGCTTTTGATTCTGAACGAAGTCTGGCGCTCCTGGCAGGCCCCGGCGCCGCTCGAACAGCCTTGGAAAGGCCTTGCCGTCAACGGCGTCGCCACCGTCATCAACGCCTTCTGGGCCTGGATGCTGATCCGCACGGGCCGGGCGGAGAAATCGCCGGCGCTGGTCGCTGACGGCAATCACATCATGACCGATGTGGTGACGTCGGTCGGCGTCTTCGGCGGCCTGGTCGGAGCGATCCTGACCGGCTGGCAGATCCTCGACCCGGCATTGGCCGTCATCGTCGCGCTCAACATCCTGTGGCAGGGCTGGCATGTCATCGGCTCGTCGATGAACGGCCTGATGGACCGGGCCGTCGACACGGCGGAGCACATGCGCATCCGCGACATCATCTCGGCCAATTGCAAGGGCGCCATGGAGGTGCACGACCTCAAGACCCGCATCGCCGGCCGCGCCACCTTCATCGAGTTCCATCTGGTCGTCGACGCCGACATGTCGGTCGGCGCCAGCCATGTCATCTGCGATCGCATCGAAGACGCGCTGAAGGCCGAACTCCCCTCGGTGCGCGTGACCATCCATGTCGAGCCCGACGACGAAGCCAAGCTGCCCAAGGGCACGACCGCGGTGCCGTTCGCCTGAGGCGGGTCACTGTCGCTGACCTTGGAAGAGCAATTCCAAGAAAGCGTGAGCGGCTTTCCGTCCGGAATTGCGTAAAAACAAAGAGCTAACCGGAGTTTCTCGACTTCGTCATCCTTGGGCGAAGCAGGAGCGCAGCTCCGTAGCGGCGACCCAAGGATGACGAAACGCTGGTTACGACGCGCAGGCGGATTGTGGCATTGGCTCCAGCCGATAGACCTTGTCGTCGGACATCGTCTTGCCGTCGGCCGCCTTCGAGCACAGGTCGACGACCGCCAGGCTGCTGTTTGGATTGGCCAGAATGATGGTGCCGTTCGCGCCCCGCTTGAGGAAGATTTCCTTTTGCGCGATGTCGCAGGAGAAATTGCTCGTCTTCGAACTCGCCGCGCAGCGCCACTGGTCGGCCTCGCCCTGGCAGGAATAGGTCTGCGTAACCTTGGCCCCCTTCTGCCGCGTCGTGACCGAGACCGCGATGTCGGCGCCGTCGGGCCAGTTCGCGGCGTCGCCTCCCGAGGCGAAGGACGCCAGTTCGACCGGTCCTCGAAACACCCGGATCGACTGCGTCAGTTGCTCGGGATGCGAACTCATATGCGCAGCGTCATAGTCGCGCCCGTAGCAGAAGGCCTGGTCGGGCTTCAGCCGCTCGCGAAGCGGCGGCCCGAGCGCCGGGTCGATCGGATCGATGCGGGCGAATTCAGCCTTGCAGCTCGCCGCCGGCATCGGATCGAGGCGGAAATTGTCGTCTTCCTTGCCAAGCGCCTGCCTGTCGTATTCAGCCGCGCCGAGTTCTTCTTCCGAACCGGCGTCGAGGTAGATATCGGACGACAGGTCCGACAGGATCAGCCGACCCTTGCCGTCGATCTTCAGCGACGCCAGCGTACGGTCGCAGTCCATGCCGCAACGGATCGGGCCCGATTTGCCATCCTCGGACTCGTGATTGCACCAGCCTCCGGCCCATTCCGGCGCCTTGGCGCCACGCACCGTGGTGGTGAGGAACCCATTGTAGGAAGTATCGGAATTCGCGTTCGGTTCCTCATTCGGACGGCTGACCGGATCATGGCCGTAGTAGAAGAAAATCCGCGTCACCTTCTGCTTCGGATGCGCCTTGAGGTGCGCCGCGTCATAGACTCGGCCGAAACAGGCGTTCGCCCCGTTGGGGCTGAGTTCGGTGAGCTTGAGCATATTGTCGGCAAAAGCAGAACCCACAAGTCCGCCAAGCAGTGCGGCGCCAAATCCGGCGCTGGCAACCGTCTTCCATTCCCTGAACGCCATGTGCCCCCCTCCGCATCGACAGGACGTAACGTCAATTTATGCTAGTATTGCGGCCGCGGCCACGCAAATCGCGCTGGGCCGGCAAGCCAGGGAGGCACGCCATGCGCCGACGTGACATGTTCCACGCGGCTCTCGCCGGAGCCGGGACGCTTCTCGGCCTGCGGGCGGTGCAGGCGGCAACCACCGAGCCTGCCAGGCTGAAGGTCGCCTATCACCTCAGCGACCTCGACAAGGTCAATTTCGTGCTCGGCAACATCAAGAACCACTATGAGGGCACGGGCGGCAACGTCGATATCGCGCTGGTCGTGCACGGTCCGGCGCTTGCCGGCTTCAAGTCGAAGGGCATATCGGCGGCGATTTCCGGGCGCTTTACCGGCCTTGTCCAGCAAGGGCTCGACCCGCATGCCTGCGGCAACACCATGCACGGCATGGATATTACGCTCGCCGATTTGCTCGACGGCTTCCATGCCGCCGACAGGGGTGGCGTCGTCAAGCTCGCCGAACTGCAAAGCCAGGGCTATGTCTATCTCAGGCCTTGAAGCGGCACTGACTTGAATGCAAGGGTGGCAACACCCGCCAAGAAACTTGGAAATCCCCCGGAGGAACAGCAGTGCCAGAGACAGCCCTTGGTCTTGTCATCCCCGACCTCGCCGGCAAGGCGGTGCTGGTCACCGGCGCCTCAACCGGCATCGGCGCGGCGCTCGCGCTCGCTTATGCCGGGCAGGAATGCAAGGTGGCGCTGCACTACAATTCCAGCCGCGACGCCGCCGAGAAACGCGGCCAGACCATCCGCGACGGCGGCGGTGAGGTGTTCCTCGTCCAAGGCGACTTTTCTCTCCCTGCCGATGTCGAACGCGTCGTCGAGGACAGCGCGCGGCATTTCGGCCGGCTCGACGGGCTGGTCAACAATGCCGGCGGCATGCTTGGCCGCGTGCCTTATGCCGAGCAGACCGAGGCGCATTACGACGCGGTGATGGACCTCAACGCACGCTCGGTGCTGACCGCCTCGCGCAAGGCGATCCCGTGGCTGAAAAAACAGGGCGGCTTCATCGTCAACACCTCGTCGATCGCCGCGCGCAACGGGGCGGGCGGCGGCGCCGGCCTTTACGGCTCGGCCAAGGCCTTCGTCTCCAACGTGACGCGCGGCATGGCCAAGGAACTGATCGGCTTCGGCATCCGCGTCAACGCCGTGGCGCCGGGCACCATCCTTACCCCCTTCCACGAACGCTATTCGACCGACGAGCAGATGAAGGGCATGGTCGCCACCATCCCGCAGGGCCGTGCCGGCACGGCGCAAGATTGCGTCGGCGCCTATCTGTTCCTCTCATCGGACCTGTTGAGCGGCTACATCACCGGCCAGGTGATCGAGGTCAATGGCGGCCAGTTGATGCCTTGACCGGCGACCGGCATACTGGACACACTCCTTTCGCGCCAACCCAGGGGGAGACGAGGACATGTATGGACTGATCGGCAAGATGCGGGCGGCGCGTGGGCAGCGCGACGCTGTCATGGCCGTGCTGCGTGAGAGCACTGGCGCCCTGCCCGGCTGCCTGAGCTATATCATCGCCACCGACCCGGCCGACGCCGACGCGATCTGGGTGACCGAGGTGTGGACCGATCAGGCGAGCCACAAGGCCTCGCTGCAGCTTCCCGAAGTCCAGGCGGCGATCGCCAAGGCGCGCCCCTTCATCGGCGGCTTCGAATTCCAGGTGGAAACGCATCCGGTGGGCGGCTTCGGCTTGGCTGAAGCCAAAACGGGCTAAGGCGGGCGCCCGAGGCGGAAACGTGCTTTATCAGGCGCACTTGCGTTCGCATTTTTCGCGTCTGGGGTTAAGACCAGAACATGGATTCCGAGGCCGAGCAGCCATCTTCCGACCAACCCGCCATCGAGCGCATGACGCGGCTGAGCAAGCCTTGGCAGTGGCTCATCCTGCTGGTCATCTCCGCGCTCTTCGCCGGCGCGCTGGAACTCGCCGCTTTGCCGGCGGCGCTGCTGATCGGACCGATGCTGGCGGCCATCGTCGCCGGCACCAACGGTGCCGCGGTGCGTGTGCCGCGGCTTCTGTTCGGCGCCGCCCAGGCTGTCGTCGGCTGCCTCGTCGCGGCTTCGATCTCGGCCGATATCTTCCCGGTCTTCTACAAGGAATGGCCGCTGTTCCTCGGCGTGGTGATCGCCACCGTCGCGGCCTCGAGCCTGCTTGGCTGGCTGATCAGCCGCTGGCGCATCCTGCCGGGCACCACCGCCGTCTGGGGTTCTTCGCCGGGGGCCGCCACCGCCATGGTGCTGATGGCCGGCGCCTTCGGCGCCGACCAGCGCCTTGTCGCCTTCATGCAGTATCTGCGCGTCATCTTCGTCTCGATGACGGCAGCCCTCGTCGCCAAGATGTGGGTCGACACCTCGGGCATCGAGGTCCCGCCCGTTATCTGGTTCCCCGAGATCGATCCGCAACCCTTCGCCGCCACCATCGGCATGGCGCTCATCGGCGGCCTCGCGGGCAGGCTTTGCCGGCTGCCTTCGCCCTTCTTCCTCGGCAGCTTCATCTTCGGCACAGTCATCCATCTCGGCCTCGGGGTGCCGATGCAATTGCCGCAATGGCTGCTGGCGGTCAGTTACGCGATGGTCGGCTGGGCGATCGGCCTGAACTTCACCAGGCCGATCCTGCGCCACGCGGCACGCGCTTTGCCGCAGATCATCGCTTCGATCATCGCGCTGATCGCGTTTTGCGGCGGCCTTGCCTTCCTCATCAGCCGGCTCGCCGGCGTCGACCCGCTGACCGCCTATCTGGCGACCAGCCCTGGCGGCATGGACAGCGTCGCCATCATCGCCGCCGCCGCGCAGAACGTCGACATCTCCTTTGTCATGGCCCTGCAGTCGGCGCGCTTCCTGATCGTGCTGCTTGTCGGCCCCAGCATTGCCCGGCTGGTAGCCAGAAGCATCCGGGAATGATGAGGGCTGCCACCAGGGCACCGCTATCGCGCGGCTGCCAGGCGTTCGGGCAGGAAATCGACGAAAACCCGCACCTTTGGCGACAGATGGCGATTGGAGGGCCATAGCATCCGGAACTGGCCACGGCCGTCGACATGATCGTCGAGCACGGTGCGCAGCCGGTCCTCGCGCAACGCGTCCCGCACCAGGAAATCGGGCATGCAGGCGATGCCGAGTCCGGTGATCGTGGCGCCTTTCAAAGCTTCCATGTTGTTGCAGGTCAACATTGAACGGATCAGCGGTTGGGCGCTCCCGGTAATGAACGGCCAGTCCAGCAGCCTGCCGCTGTTGAGATAGCGGAAGTTTATGCCGAAATGCCTGATGAGATCCGCCGGCACACCGGGAGTGCCATGGCGATCGAGGTAGGAGGGAGCCGCGCACAGCAGCATGCGGAAGGGCGCAATGGGTCTGGACACCAATCGTGAATCAGGCAGCTCGCCGCTGCGGATGGCGACGTCGATGCCTTCCTCGATGACGTCGACGATCCGGTCGTTGAAATCGATATCGAGCTCGATCTCGGGATAGCGGGCCATGAACTCCGACAGCACCGGCAGCAAAAGATGGTAGGTGACGATCGGGGTGGAGACGCGCAACCGCCCACGCGGCGTCTCCCTTGTCCGCGACAGCATCGCCTCGGCATCGTCGATGTCGTCGAGGATGCGCCGCACGCGCTCGTTGAACAGCTTGCCCTCCTCCGTCAGGCCGATCCGCCGCGTGGAGCGCTGCAGCAGCCGCACGCCGAGTTCCTGTTCGAGCCGCGCGACGCTTTTGCCGACCGCTGAAGCGGAGATGCCGAGCGCCCGGCCGGCGGCGACGAAGCTGCCGAACTCGGCGGTGCGGGCGAAAGCCAGAAGGCCGCTGAGGCGATCCATCATGCTGCTCCATTCGAGCGTTTCCGTCCGTTATATCAGGATATTTAATAATATTATTCCTGATCTGTCTCTGACCTATCTTGGTCCGCATGATCGGCGCCGCGGTTGCGCGCATGCCGGCGCAGACCGCTCAGATAGGAAAAACCCATGACCTTGAAGACCGCCACCGGCCCGGCCGAGCGATGGCTCGTGCTCCTGTCGGTATGCCTCGCCGCTATGACGATGCCTCTGACCTTCACCGGCCCGGCCGTCGCGCTCTCCCGCATCGCGGCCGATCTCGGCGGCAGCCCGATCGCGCTCAACTGGGTGACCAACGCCTTTATGCTGACCTTCGCCGCCAGCCTGATGGCGGCCGGAGCGCTGGCCGATAATCATGGCCGCAAGCGGATCTTCCTCGTCGGTCTCGCCCTCTACATTATCGCCTCGCTCGGCGCGATGCTGGCGTCCGACATCACCAGGTTCGACGTCTTCAGGGCCGCGCAAGGGCTCGGCAGTGCCTTGGCCTTCGCCGGCGGCGCCTCCGCACTTGCCCAGGAATTCGAGGGACCATCGCGGCTGCGCGCCTTCTCCTTTCTCGGCACCAGTTTCGGCATCGGGCTGGCCTTCGGCCCGATCGCCTCCGGCCTGCTCATCGCCGCCTTCGGCTGGCGGTCGATCTTTGTTCTGGTGATGGCGCTCGCGGCTGCCTCGGCAACCCTCGGCCTGCGCACCATCAGGGAATCGCGTGATCCGGATGCGACCGGCCTCGACTGGGCGGGCGCCACCACGTTCACCTTCGCGCTGGCCTCGCTGACCTATGGCGTGCTCCAGGCACCCCAGAGCGGCTGGACCGACCCGCTGGTGGCAACGCTTCTCGGCGTCGCCGTCCTTTGCTTTGTGCTGTTTGTCGTCGCCGAGCGGCGCGTGCGCCGGCCGATGCTCGATCTCACCCTGTTTCGCTTTCCTCGCTTCGTCGGCGTCCAGTTTCTTGCGGCGGCGCCCGCCTATGGCTTCGTCGTCCTGCTCGTACTTTTACCGATCCGCTTCATCGGCATCGAGGGGATGAGCGAGATCAAGGCCGGGCAATTGATGATCTGCCTCTCCGGACCGTTGTTGTTCCTGCCCTTGCTCGCCGGCCAGCTGGCGCGCTGGATCGCTCCGGCCACGATCTGCGGCGTCGGCCTGCTCGTCGCGGCGGCCGGCCTGGTCTGGCTGAGCCTGACGCCCCCGGTTGAGGTTGCGCTGGTCGCGCCACTGATCCTGATCGGCGTCGGCATCGCCTTGCCTTGGGGGTTGATGGACGGGCTCGCCGTCAGCGTCGTGCCGACGGAGCGGGCCGGGATGGCGGTCGGCATCTTCAACACCACCCGTGTCGCTTGCGAAGGTGTGGCGCTGGCCATCGTCATGGCAACGCTGTCAGGCTTCACCGCCGCGCAACTCGCCGCTCGGGGCGCTGCGCCTTCCAGCGACGCGGCCGCCGCGGCGCAACTGCTGGTGACCGGCAATGTCGGTGGAACCGTGCACCATTTGCCGGCGGCCGGCGCCGCCGTGCTGGTCGATGCCTACGAAACGGCGTTCGACAGGCTACTGATCGTGCTGGCGGCAATCACCATCGTCACCGCCCTCGTCGTCTTTCTCGGCCTGCGCCGCGGATCCGCGGCGCAGCACCAGACCGCACCCCTGCCGGCCTGCCAGGAAGGGTAGGCGTCAGCCATTCGCAGGCCAGCTGAATATCAATGCACCTTAGTCCAGCCTGTGCATCAGATCGTCATCCAGCCAGCGGCCGAAGAAATAAACCAGCTGCTTGTGCCACCACGGCCAGTCATGGCTGACGTCGCCGCCCCAATAGTCGACCCAGGCCGGAATGGATTTGTCGCGCAGGATCTGTTCCAGCTGGCGGGTCTCGACCAGCATGCGCTCTTCCCATGCGCCCTGCCCGCAGCAGAAGATCAGCCTGAGCGCCTTCAGCCGCGCCAGTAGTTTCGGGTCGACGATCCCTGGCAGATAATCGAGCGGCGAATTGTAGAAGATGTCGCCGTCGAGCGCCTTGCCGAAGAAATCGCGGGCCGAATAGACACCCGACAGCGAGATGACGCCGCTGGCGAGCTCGGGAAACCGGAAGACGAAGTTCGAGGAATGGTAGCCGCCCATCGAACAGCCCGAGAACAGCGGCTTCAACCGCCGTCCGCCATTGGCCTGCGCGGCGGTTTCCAGGAATTCCGGCAGCGCCTCCTCGCGCAGATAGCGGAAATAGGCCTCGTGCCGGTCGATGCGATGCGCGGCATCGACATTCCTGGCGAAGAAGGATTCTGTATCGATGCCGTCGACGGTGAACAGCTGGATGCGGCCGGTATCGACGAACTCGGCGAGCGCCCCCACTCCGCCGGAATCCTCGAACTGGTAGAAGCGGCCCTGCGAGGTCGGGAACACCACGACCGGCCGGCCGGCATGCCCGTAGCGCTTGTACTCCATGTCGCGGCCGAGATTGCGGGCGAAGACCTTGTGATAGGAAATGTCCATGCCTCAAGCCTTTTCGGCGTGGATATAGGCCACCGCCTCGCGCAGATCAGCCTGATCCTTCGAGCGCATCTGGTAGGCGTAATTTCCCATGGCCCGGCTGAAAACCTCTTCTATCGGCTGATGATGGACGATCTTGTCGCGGTGGGCGGCTAGCACGTCCGCATGGCTGTGCAAATAGTCGAGGTGGCGCTTGCGGCTGGCATAGGCGGTGAAATACTTGCCCTCATAAGGGCCGCCGGCAGCATCCTTGACCACCATGTCCGCCCATGCCGCGTAGACATCGATGTCGAACGTGTAGTTGATCGCGTCCGTCATCCAGGCGCCGGGCGGCCGCATGTTGACCTCCAGCGCGATGATGCGGTCGTCCCTGGTTTCGAACAATTCGATATGGAAAAAGCGTTCGCGCACGTCGAATGCTTTCAGGATCTTGCGGCCGGCCTCCTCTACGGCGGGCCTGATCCGGGGAAAGCAGGTGTAGCTCATGTGGCGGTCCTTGTTGACCACGTCCATGACGCTCTGGTCGTAGCGATGGCTGGCCGCCAGCACCACCTCGCCGTCGCGGTTGATCAATCCGTCATAGGTCACCACCAGCCCTTCGATGAACTGCTCCATGACGAAGGTCACGTCCTCCGGCTTGTCCCGGAAGAACTGGTCGAGCTCTTTCGCATTGGAGATCTTGAACGTGTTCGAAGCGCCGGAGCCCGAATCCGGCTTCACCACCACGGGGTAGCCGACGCGGCGGATAAAGGTCATGGCGCCGGCCCGGTCGGAGCATTTGCGCTGGGCGATCGTCTCGACACCGCTCTTGCGGAAGAAGGCGCGCATGCGGCTCTTGCGCTTCAGATTCTTCACGAAATCGAGCTTGGTGCCGTAGATGTTGAAGTCGGTGCGGATGTTGGCTTCCAGCTCCAGCCAGTGCTCGTTGAGCGATTCGAACCGGTCGATGCGGCCCCATTTGTGGATGAAATGGCCTATCGCCCGGAACACCGGCTCGTAATCCTCCATGTCGGCGACGCGGTAGTATTCCGAAAACGCCTGCTTCAGCTTGCCGTCGAGCGCATCATAGGGCGCATCGCCAATACCGAGCACGGTCGCGCCGGCCTTCTTCAGCCGGTCGCAGAAATCGGCGCCATTGGCGGGAAAATGCGGCGAGAAGAACACGAAATTCATGAACGCCCCCTGCCGACGGCACCCCGCCGGAAGCCAAGTCTGGCGCATTTGCGGCGCGCGGGGAAGAGCATCCGCGTTAAGATAAAATTCGACGGGGGCCGGCCCGCTTGCCTCCAACAGGCCGCTCCTGTATGAGAGCGGCCATGAACACGCGCCCCACCACCGCTTCCCGTCAGACCGGCTTTGCCGGCGAGACCGTGCGCGCGCTTGCCTCGACCCTGCTTCTTCTCGGCCTTATCGGCGATCGCCGGGTTCGCTGAAGGAGCGCCCGGCGGTCGAACCGCCGCGCAAGCGCATGCTCCTTGGCAAATCATATCAAGCGAACGAAATTCTGGTAAAGGCGCCGCTTGGCTCCACATCCGCCTGAAAGGTGGACCCGCCAGCCGCCGGGAGAAACAACGATGAACGCACGAGAAGACATCCGCGCCAGCGAGGCCGCGACCGGCAAGCAAGTTGGCCGGGGCATGCCGGACGCAGCCCGCAAATATCAACCCTACCCGACCGTCGGCCTCACCGACCGGACCTGGCCCTCGAAGGTGATCGACAAGGCGCCGATCTGGTGCTCGGTCGACCTGCGCGACGGCAACCAGGCGCTGATCGATCCGATGGGCCACGAGCGCAAGGCGCGCATGTTCGGCCTGCTGCTCGACATGGGCTTCAAGGAAATCGAGATCGGCTTCCCCTCGGCTTCGCAGACCGATTTCGACTTCGCGCGCTGGTGCATCGAGCAAGGCAACGTGCCGGCCGATGTGTCGTTGCAGGTGCTGGTGCAGTGCCGGCCTGAACTGATCAGCCGCACCTTCGAGGCGCTGAAGGGCGCCACCAACCCGATCGTGCATTTCTACAACTCGACCAGCGAGTTGCAGCGTCGCGTCGTCTTCGAGAAAGATGTCGTCGGCATCAAGCGTATCGCGACCGACGCGGCCAAGATGATCACCGACATGGCTGCCAGGGCCGGCGGCGGCTATCGCTTCGAATATTCGCCGGAGAGCTTCACCGGCACCGAACTCGAGGTCGCGCTGGAGATCTGCAACGCCGTCACCGAGATCGTCAGGCCGACACCCGACAACAAGCTGATCATCAACCTGCCGTCGACGGTCGAGATGTCGACGCCCAACATCTATGCCGACCGCATCGAGTGGATGTGCCGCAATCTCGACAACCGCGAAAACCTGATCATCTCGCTGCATCCGCACAATGATCGTGGCACCGGCATCGCCACCACCGAACTCGGCTTGATGGCTGGCGCCGACCGCGTCGAGGGCACGCTGTTCGGCAATGGCGAGCGCACCGGCAATGTCGACATCGTCACCTTGGCGCTCAACATGTACACGCAAGGCGTCGATCCGGGCATCGACTGCTCCGACATCAACCGGATGAAGGATGTCTACGAATATTCGAACCAGCTGAAGATTCCCGAGCGCCACCCCTATGTCGGCGAACTCGTCTACACTGCTTTTTCCGGCTCGCACCAGGACGCCATCAACAAGGGCATGAAGGCCTTGAAGAAGGCCAACACACCGCACTGGGAAGTGCCATACCTGCCAATCGATCCGGCCGATGTCGGCCGCAGCTATGAGGCCATCATCCGCATCAACTCGCAGTCGGGCAAGGGCGGCATTGCCTATGTGCTGCAGGCCGATTACGGCCTCAATTTGCCGCGCAACCTGCAGATCGAATTCAGTCAGGCTATCCAGGCGATCACCGACGCCGAAGGCAAGGAAGTGCCGGCCAAGCGTATTCATGACCGCTTCCTCGAAACCTATGTCGACCAGCCTGGCGCCCGCCTGAAATTCCTCGATCATCACACTTACCCGGCCACCGAGGTGAAGGGCCGGCGCGTGGTCGAGGCGGTCATCCTCGACAATGGCAAGGAAGTGACGATATCAGGCACCGGCACCGGCCCGATCGACGGCTTCGTCGATGCGCTGTCACGCCATGTCGGCGTCGAGATGTCGGTGCTCGATTATTCCGAGCATTCGATGCAGCGCGGCTCGAATGCGTCGGCTATCTCCTACGTCGAGATGGAATATCCCGGCGGCAAGCTGTTCGGCGCCGGCATCAACACCAACATCGTCGCTGCCTCACTGGAAGCGGTAACGTCAGCGGCCAATCGTATCGTCGGCCGCAACGCGCGATAGTTTACCGTCGGCGCGAGAGCCGGGATTGGCTCTCGCGCCGCCATCCTTCGGGCCTGGATTGCTCCGGCATCCTGGCCATCCTGTCGCGCGCGGCTCATTAACCACCGGGAAAATATCCGGTGGGGTACGCGATCGCATAATGGGTGTGTACTTGTATGGCGGTGCGGGCATTATATGATCCGTGCCTTAACCTGTGCCGACTTCGAGAGGATCGACACTTGCAGCATGCCACGCCTGCCGCCCCCGCAGTGCGCGAAACATTGGAGCGACTGCTTGCCAGCGAAACGTTCGGAAGATCCGAACGGGCACGCAAGCTGTTGCGTTATCTTGTCGAGCGCGAACAGGCAGGCGAAGCCGACAGGCTCAAGGGCTTTTCCATCGCCATGGATGTCTTCGGCAAGGACGGCGATTTCGATCCTTCGACCGATGCGGTGGTGCGGGTTCAGGCCGGCCGGCTGCGCGACTTGCTGCAGCAATATTTCGCCAATGAAGGTGTTGCCGAGCCTGTCCGCATAGCCATTCCGCGCGGCGGCTATGTCCCGGCCTACGAGCTCAATGCGATCCGCTTGCCTGAGACGGCCGAACTCGCCATCCAGACGGGAGCGGCGGCGGCTCCATCGGCGCAACGCGGCACTGCCGAGAGTGCCATTGCGGCCCCTGCCTTACTGGCACCGATGGTTGCGCCGGCGCCGTCGGTGGCACGTCACCTCAGATTCTTCTGGATGGCGATCGCCGTCGTCATCGCCATGCTTGGTGTTCTGATCCTGCGTCAGGGCAGCGGTGCGCTGCTGGCAGGCGGCGACCTTGCGGCCACGCTCGAGACCGCAGGCCTCACCGGCAGCATCGAGCCGTCTCCCGCCAGCGAGGCCTTGCCGCTCGTCTACATCGCCGTCAAGGCCAGTGGCACGGATGCCAGCCGTGTCGCCGCATCGCTGCGCGCCGGCCTGAGCGGTTTCGATACGATCGACTTCATCGGTCGCGACGCGGTCGCCACGACCGATCCGGCCACCAATGCCACAAGCTTCATCTTCGATATTCTGCCTGGGCCGGATACGGGCGAAATCACGATTGAACTGCAGAGCGTGGCGACCGGACGGGTGCTTTTGTCGCGCAACCTGACCGCCGCCGACAGCGCACCGACCGCCGTCGAGAACCGTATAGCCGGCATTTTGACGTCCGCTCTTCCCGCTTCCGGCACGATCTACAGCTATATCGAACAGAGCGGCATTCAGACCGTCCTCACGCAATGCCTGACGCTCAACGACAAATATTATCTCGACCAGAACGCCCGGACCCACGAGGCCGCCTATCGCTGCCTCGAAACCCTCGCCGAACGCGGCGCCAAGTCACCGCTGGTCTACTCGGAACTCGCTTCGCTGCACCTGGAGGCCGTGAACGACCACTACGCCTATCCGCCGGATGCCACGATCGAGAAGGCGATGACATTTGCCCATCGCGCCGTGCAGATGGGACCGACCAGTCCTTATGCGCATCGCTCCTACGGCTACATCAATTCGCGTCTTGGCAACGCTGACGAGGCGCTGCGCTGGATGCGCAAGGCCTATGACCTCAATCCCTACGATCTCGCCATGGCCGCAGCTTACGGCTATGGGTTGATTTTCGCTGGCAGGTATGCCGAGGGGACGCCGATCCTGGCCCAGGCGGTGGACGCCTCCAGCGGTCATCCGACATGGTGGGATTTCGGACTTTTCGCCGGCGAACTCATGCTTGGCGACACGAACAAGGCCGCCATCGCCAGTTCCTCTTTGAGAACAACCGCAACCAAATCGCACTATCTTGCAGCCCGGCTGATCGGTGCCAAGATCGCCGGCCAGGACAATCTGGCGCGCAAGCTGCTCGACGAGCTAACCGCCAAATTTCCGAAATTCACCGCCGATCCGCGCGCGACCTTCATCGACCGGAAATATCCGCCCGATCTGACCGAGCGGCTGGTTGGGGCTCTGCGCGCGGCGGGCCTCGGCAACGCGAGCTGACGTCCCACCAACGGTTGTTTGGACCAACCGAATTGTTGGCCGCCGAAAGCAGGTGGCAAACCCCCGATACGACGGATTTGTCGGCTTTGTCAGGCGACTTCGCAAGGTCGAGAGAGCGCAAACGCCAGTCGTCGCGAAAATTTTACTGGCCATCGTGCTGGACAAGGAGCAATCCAGCCGCATTCCCATCTTCCCGTCCCGTAATCTTCCCGTCCCGTAATAAGCTTTCACATTTCAATGATCGCATCGCTTCACGCCACCGAACAGGGTGCTGGCTCGAAGGCCATCGCCCTGCTGCATGGTTTTGGCGGCTGCCACGGTGTCTGGCACGAAGTGATCCCGTCGCTGTCGCCTGCGGTGCGCACACTCGCTTATGACTTGCCGGGGCACGGGCTGTCGCTCGATTTCCCCGGCGCCGGCCCGGCCAAGGTGGCGGCAAGGGCCGTCCTGACCGATCTCGCCGCGCGATCGGTGAAGCGCGTTCATCTGGTGGGCCACTCGATGGGCGGCGCGGTGGCGACGCTGATGGCACTGGCCGAACCCGAGAGGGTGGCCTCGCTGACACTTCTGGCGCCGGGCGGCTTCGGCCCCGAGATCAACGGCCCGCTGTTGCGCCGCTTTGCCGCCTCATGGGATCCCTCCGACATCCGGGCGTGCCTAAGCGCGATGTCGGGACCGCTGACGCGCGCCGTCGACCGCACCGTGGATACCCTTCGCGACATGCGCGAGCGACCCGGCCAGGTGGAGAAACTCATCGAGATTGCTGCCGCCATGACCAGCGACGACCGGCAGGGCGTCATCCCGCACGACCGGTTGGACACACTGACCATGCCGGTGATGGTGGTATGGGGGAGCAATGACCCGATGCTACCCGTTACCCAAATGGATGGTCTGCCCGCGCGATTTCACGTGCACCACGTGCTGGAGGCTGGCCATATGCTGATCGAGGAGGCGCCCGATCTGGTCGCGACGATCATCCAGCGCAACATGAACTGCCGCGCCAGGCCCTTGCGCCCGAAACTCGCTGCGACCGGCTGAGACGTCCCGCGCGCACCGAGCGGGCGCCTTGCCGTCTTGATCTCGCGAGTGCATTTTGCCTTCGGCTGTGTTAACTGCCTGTTAACCAAACCCGCGAGGCCACGCCGATGAAGGACGCAGGCGAGAAGATCGATCCGTCAAAGAAACTGTCCGATGCCATCCGTGATGTGAAGAATGCCTTCGCTGACCGCGACGATGTCGTCG
The DNA here is from genome assembly GCF_006658535.1 of Mesorhizobium sp. B2-4-13. Lineage (NCBI taxonomy): Bacteria > Pseudomonadati > Pseudomonadota > Alphaproteobacteria > Hyphomicrobiales > Phyllobacteriaceae > Mesorhizobium > Mesorhizobium sp. B2-4-13. The sequence continues at coordinate 289,263 of NZ_VFVB01000002.1, forward strand.
TCGACATGCGTGAGGCGCACCGCATGCGCCTGGACCTGTTGGCCGCGGACCTCGCGCCCATCTTCGCCGACGTTCCAGCCGACATGGACAATTTCGACTTTGTCGTCTCCTCGGGGCTGCAGCCGCGCCTGTGGATCGACGCCGTCAGCCATGTCGCGATGGGACGCGACCGTCGCACCTACCGCTTCCTCAAGGATACACGCATTGGCCGGGTCGTGCTTGCCGAGTCGACCGAGATGAAGCTGGTCGCCGATTCCGTGACGCGTTATGTGGCCGAGCGCATCGTCGAGCGCCAGAGGATGATGGAAGGTGGCGTCGAGCCGGCGGTCGCCGGCATGAAACGCGCCGAGGTCGCGGAAGCCGAGCCACCGCTGCGAGCATCGACGCAAGGCAAGGGCTGGTCAGCCTTCCTGTCCGGGCTTGGGCTGGTCGCCGCCGGCGCGCTGGTTGGTCTGGCGGTGTCGGCCGCGCTGCTGTGGGACCGCATCTCGGCCATGGTTCTCAACTGGCGGCCATAGCCTCGCCGGGCTCGACCCCGAGTTCGAGGCTCTGCAGATCGGAAGGCGGTATTGAGGGTCCGGTCAGACCGCGCCGCGTCAGGTGGATACGCCAGTTACCCTTTTCGCCGTCGATGTCGAACAGATTGTACTGTGCTGCCGGGTGATTGCCGCCCGGCGCCTGGCCGGCGGCGGCGACCCCGACGACCGGGATCTTTGCACCGCGAAGCCCAATCTGGAACAGCGACGGCAGATGCGAATGGCCGTGCAGCACAAGCTCCGCGCCATGGCGGCGGACGATTTTGTGGAAGCGGGCGATGCCGAACAGCCGCTTGTGCTGGGAGACAGCGCCCCGCAGGGGCGGATGATGGATCATGATCGCACGGAACAGCCCTTGCTTCGCCGTGCTCTCGAGTATCTTGCCGAGCCGAGCCGCCTGCCCCTCCATGAAAAAACCATTGGCCATGAAGGGCGCCGTGGCGCGCGCCGTCGAAACCCCGATCAGCGCGACATTGCCGCGCACGCGCAGATAGGGGAAGGCATTGCGGTCGACCGGCGTGTTGACACCGTCTCCGCTCATCCACGCCGCCCACGACCGGCAGACCTTGTCGAAGGCGCCGGGCACATAGGCATCATGGTTTCCCGGCACCACCGAAACGTCATGCGGTGGCCCCAACGTCTCCAGCCAGTGTTTGGCCATCTCGATCTCACCGTCGAGGGCCAGGTTGACGAGGTCGCCGGTGACGGCGAGATGGTCCGGATTTTGCGCCTTGATATCGGCGACGATGGCGTCGATGACGGCGTCGTGCATGTGGCGGCGGCGGTTGCGCTGCCAGTTGACATAACCGAGCACGCGCTTGGAGGCGAGATCGCGATAGGATACATCGGGCAGCGGCCCCAGATGGACATCGGAAATATGCGCGAGCCTGAACATCCCTCCTTCATAGGCGACGTGCGCGCCCCTTTCCACCCACGGTTTCGCTACTGATGGCGAGCGACGAGGAGGCTCCGTTCCGCCAGACCGGCTGGGCGGGTTTGAGGGCCCGGCTGTTCCATCTCTATTTCGTGCTGCGGCGGCCGATGACGCTCGGTGTGCGCGGCCTGATCCACGATGCCGCCACCAATTCCGTCTTCCTCATCCGCCATACCTATGTGCCCGGTTGGCAGCTTCCCGGCGGCGGCGTCGAGGTCGGCGAGACGATGGCCGAAGCGCTGGCGCGCGAACTTTACGAGGAAGGCAACATCCAGATCACGGACGCGCCGATTCTCAAATCGATGCATTTCAACCGCCGTGCCAGCCGGCGCGACCATGTCGGCTTCTACCTCGTCGAGCACTTCAGCCGCACCGCACCGAAACTGCCAGACCATGAAATCGCCGAGGCCGGCTTTTTCCCGCTCGATCGCCTGCCGGAGGGCACGACGCCGGCAACGCTGCGGCGGATCGCCGAAATTTTCGCCAACGTGCCAGCATCGCCCTATTGGTAGTCAGGCAGCAGCCCTTCCGAACCGCGCCCGATCATGCGGCGCCATAGTCGAGCGTCGGCCCGACCGGCACGATCCGGGTCGGGTTGATGGTCTCGTGGCTGCCGTAATAATGCGCCTTGATGTGGCGCAGGTTCACGGTCCCGGCGACGCCAGGCACGCTATAGAGGTCGCGCAGATAGTTCGACAGGTTCGGGTAATCGGCGATGCGGCGCAGGTTGCACTTGAAGTGTCCGACATAGACCGGGTCAAAGCGCACCAGGGTGGTGAACAGCCGCCAGTCGGCCTCCGTGATGCGATCACCCACCAGGTAGCGCTGCCTGGAAAGGCGATGTTCCAGGGTATCGAGCGCCGAAAACAGCGCGCCGAACGCCTCCTCATAGGCCGCTTGCGTGGTGGCGAAACCGGCTCGATAGACGCCATTGTTGACGGCGGGATAGACCAGCCCGTTGATCGCGTCGATCTCGCCGCGCAAGGCCTCGGGGTAGAAGTCGAAGCTGGCGTCGCCCCATTCGTCGAAGGCCGAATTGAGCATCCGGATGATCTCGGAGGATTCGTTGGAGACGATCGTCTGTTCCTTCTTGTCCCACAGCACCGGCACCGTCACCCGGCCTGAATAGGCAGGATCGGCCTTGGTGTAGATCTGGTGCAGGAAGTCGAGACCATAGAGCGTGTCGCCGGTGGCGCCGTCCTCGGCGAGAAACGTCCAACCGTCCGCGCCCATGAAATGGTGAACCACCGAGACGGAGATGATGCCTTCCAGCCTCTTCAGCGTGCGAAAAATCAGCGTCCGGTGCGCCCAGGGACAGGCGAGTGAGATGTAAAGGTGATAGCGGCCGGGCTCCGCCTTGAAGCCGCGGCTGCGGCCTTCGGCGGGTTTGCCGTCGTGCGTGATCCAGTCGCGCCATTGCGACTGCGCCCGCACGAACTTGCCGCCACTGTTCTTCGTGTCGTACCAGCGATCCTGCCATTTGCCGTCGACGAGCAATCCCATGAATTGTCCTTTCGGGTTTCCCGTCATGTAGGGCGCGATGCGGCAAGGCGGAAAGCATCCAGGGCTGAACAGATCGTCAATCGGTAGTGCCAGCGAACGGGTCGATTGCGGCGGCGCAAAATTGATGCTAGCGGACACTCCGCATGTTCGACTTTGCTTTGATCCGGTTTGACCGACGACGAAAGGGCGCCCGCGCTTGATGAAGCGCTGACTGGCGAATGCTGCCGTTTGCAGCAACCTTTCCTCCTCTACCGGAACGCAAAGACCATGAGCCTTGCCGACGTGAAATACCTGCCGGAAACTCCGGCGCATGACCCTCAAATCGAAGCCATTAACGACGAGGCCTTCGGCCCCGGCCGTTTCGTGCTGGCCGCCTACAAGATCCGCGAGGCCGGCGGCCACGAGCGCGCCCTGTCCTTTGTCGCGGTCGACGGCGACCTCGTCGTCGCCTCGGTGCGCATGACCCGCATAGCGGCGGGGGCCGGCCGGGCGCTGATGCTTGGGCCACTCGCGGTACGGCCGGCCTTCAAGAACCTCGGCATCGGCCGCCGGCTGGTAGCGATCGCGCTGGAGGCGGCCGCCAAGGCTGGCGCGCCGGCCGTCATCCTGGTTGGCGACGAACCTTATTACGGGCCGCTCGGCTTCAAGCGCATCCCCCGTGGTCAGATTTCGATGCCTAGGCCTGTCGACCTCGACCGCCTTTTGTCGCACGAGATCACGCCCGGCGCGGTTGCCAGGCTTTCCGGCGAGGTCGGTCACGCCAGCCAGGCCAGGGCCGCCGAGCACGTCTAGGCGATGGCTTGACCCGGCCTTTCAATCCGGGCCTGATCCGTCCCTGTTTGATAGCAAGCCCATTCTCACGGGAAGGATGACGCCATGAATCCCAGCGGCCAGATAGCAATCGTGACCGGCGGCGGCTCCGGCCTTGGCGAGGCAACCGCTCGTGCGCTTGCCGCCAAGGGAGCCAACGTTGCCATCTTCGATGTCGGCATCGAGCGCGCGGCCAAGGTCGCGGCCGAGATCGGCGGCATCGCCGTCCAGTGCGACGTCGCGAGTGCCGACAGTGCCGTCGCCGCCCTGGCCGAGGCTGCCGCCAAGCTGGGCGAGCCGCGCATCCTGGTCAATTGCGCCGGCATCGCCATCGGCGTGAAGACGATCGGCAAGGATGGACCGCATCCGCTCGACCAGTACCGCAGGGTGATCGAGGTCAATCTGATCGGCACGTTCAACATGATCCGCCTGGTCGCCGACCGCGCCGCGAAACTCGAGCCGCTGCGGGGCGGCGAGCGCGGCGTCATCGTCAACACCGCTTCGGTCGCCGCCTATGACGGCCAGATCGGCCAGGCGGCCTATTCGGCTTCGAAGGGCGGGGTCGTCGGCATGACGCTGCCGGTGGCGCGCGATCTCGCCCGTTCCGGCATTCGGGTCTGCACCATCGCGCCCGGCATCTTCAAGACGCCGATGATGGCCGGCATGCCGCAGGAGGTGCAGGATTCGCTGGGCGCCGCCGTGCCTTTCCCGTCGCGCCTCGGCGAACCATCCGAATATGCCGCGCTTGCCCTGCACATCGTCGAAAACCAGATGCTGAACGGCGAGACCATCCGCCTCGACGGCGCCATCCGCATGGCGCCGAAGTAAGGCGTGTCGCCCCAAGCTGCGAAGCGGTTTGCGCGGGCACCTCCCCTTGCCAAGTCCGGCATCATCGGCTGACAAGTGGAATAGGAAATCAACTTGGCAGGGCGAGAAACCTTGGACGATCGAAAGAAGGGTGTCATCCGCGAGACCGACGCCGAGGCGATCCGCCTGGCGAAAACGCTTCTGCGCAGTGCCCGTTTCGGCGCCCTGGCGGTGCTGGAACCGGGGACCGGGGCGCCGCTGGCGAGCCGGGTCGGCGTCGCCACCGACATTGACGGCGCACCGCTCGTCCTGGTGTCGATGCTCGCGGCGCACACGTCGGCCCTGCTTGCCGATCCGCGCTGTTCCCTTCTGCTCGGGGAGCCCGGCAAAGGCGATCCGCTGGCGCATCCGCGGCTGACGCTGGCCTGCCAGGCCTCGCGGCTGGAGCGCGGCTCGCAGGCCCAAGCTCGCGCCGCGCGCCGCTATCTCAACCGCAATCCCAAGGCGAGCCTCTATGCCGGGCTCGGCGACTTCTCAATCTTTCGCCTCGAGCCGCAGCGCGCCAGTCTCAACGGCGGCTTCGGCAAGGCCTATCTGCTCGACCGGGCCGATCTGGTCACCGCCGGGCCGATTGTCGAAGAGCTCGCGGCGAGCGAACAGTCAGCCGTCGAGCACATCAATGCGGACCATCTCGACGCGATCGCCAACTACGCCCATCATTTTGCCAAGGCGCCAGGTGCTGGCTGGAGCATCGCCGGGCTGGACGCCGATGGCATGGATCTGGTGTCCGGGGACGATGTTTGCCGGGTATTCTTTCCGCAACCACTGGCGACTGCGCAGGAATTGCGTCCCGTTCTGGTTGAAATGGCGAGGGCCGCCAAGGCGGCATCCTAGGCGCAAAGCGAGATTAAATTGCATTTGATCAAAAGCAACGCTTGAGATTTGAAAGAAATGTTCTAGGCTTTAGGTGTGGTGCTGACTCGTCGGCACCTTCACACGTGAATTTATGGATTCAGGCGCCATTGCCCCCATGGCGCCTCGATGAGCAAACAGCATGGGGCATCAATGGTCTCGACAAAGCTAATCGCCAACGCCGAATCAGCTGCCGAATTTCTGATGCTGATGGGCAACGAAAAACGGCTGTTGATCATGAGCTATCTGATCGACGGCGAAATGTCGGTCGGCGCCATCGCCGAAAAGGTGATGCTTAGCCAATCCGCCCTCTCGCAGCATTTGGCCAAGTTGCGGGCGCTGGACCTCGTGGACACCCGCCGCGATCGCCAGATGATCTACTATTCCTGCAAATCCGATGCCGTGCGCGAACTGCTCGCCATGCTGGAAGGCATTTTCGGCGGCGGCAAGGAGGATCTGTCCCAAATGGCGCAGAGGTTGCGCCGCGCCGGGACTTGACCGGAAGCTGCCGCGGTCGTTTACCTCGCTGACGATTTCCGGAGCGTGGTTGGTGTGTCTTTCCCGGCGCACGGACCGCGCTTTCGATTGTTGAGCGGGACATGGACCCAATTCGCATCGACGATCCACGCGATCCGCGCGTCGCAGCCTATCTCGATATTCGCGAGCGCGATCTGGCGGGCCGGCAAGGCCGCTTCGTCGCCGAAGGCAAAGTGGTGCTCGACCTGCTTTTGTCGTCGAGCCGCTTCACCGCCGAATCCATCCTGATCCTGGAAAACCGGCTTGGCGGCCTGGAGGAGGTGCTGCGCAAGGTGCAAGCGGATCTGCCGGTCTACGTCGTCGCCAGCGGGGTGATGGACGCGATTGCCGGATTCCACATGCACCGCGGCATCCTGGCCATCGGCCGCAAGGAGACGCCGCATCCCGCCGGGTCATTGCTGGATGCCTTGCCCGCTCAAGCCCTGATCGTCGTGCCTGTCGGCATCGCCAACCATGACAATATGGGTTCGATCTTCCGCAACGCCGCCGCTTTCGGCGCCGATGCGGTGCTGATGGACGGGACATGCTGCGATCCGCTGTACCGCAAGGCGATCCGGGTTTCGGTCGGCGCCGCGCTCAAGATCCCTTTTGCGTCCTTCACCGACACCGGGGGCTTCACCGCGGATCTCGACCGCCGGGGCTATGACCAGTTCGCATTGTCACCGCGCGGCCGGATCGACATACGCGATGCACGGCGCGGCGAGCGGCTGGCACTCTATCTCGGCACCGAGGGCGAAGGCCTGCCCGAAAGCCTGCTTGCCCGCCTGCAAACCGTGCGGATCACCATGTCGAAGGGCTTCGACAGCTTGAACGTCGCTGCCGCCTCGGCCATTGCCCTGCATCATTTCTCGCGCTGACGATCATGTGAGCCAGGACACGGCGAAAGCGTCAGCCTGCACGGCGTCAGTTGGCTTCTGCTTTCTGCAAGGCGCGCACGCGATCGGCGAGGCTGCGGTCGTTGCCGGCAGAGCGATTGTCCTGCGGCGCGGCGAGCGCCTTGGCGATTGGTGAATCGGGGCCTTCGAGCTTGGCCGTCAGGTGGACCACCTCCGCCGCCAGCTCATTCATCTGCTCGCGCAGCGCGGCACCATTGCCGTTCGTCAAACCCGACGATGCCGCAGCGCCGAGATCCGCCTTGAGGCGCTTGTTCTCGCGCGCCAGCGCCGTCAGCCTGGCCTCCAGCCGTTCGCGGTCGCCGTCAAGCTTGGCAATCGCCCGGTCCAAATCGTCGCGCTTGCCGGCCTCCTCGTGCCGGGCCGGCTCATCTGGCTTGCCGACCAGCCGCAGGGCCGGTGCGCCGTCCTCGGTTTTCGATTTTTCCCGCAACCGCGCCAATTCCTTTTCCCGCCGATCAAGCTTGTCCTCACGGTCGGCGAGCGTTGCGAGCAGCCGCTGGACCTTCTTGTCGAGTTCAGCGGCCCTTTTCTTCTCGGCCTTCAGGGCATCGCGCGCGGCCTTGCTTTCGGCCACGATCTCCTGGCTGCGCCGATCCGCTTCCTTGCGCTGGCCGCGCAGCAGCACGATATCGCTGGCAAGCTTCTGCAATTCGGATTCGCGGGCCACGAGTTCGATCTGGCGGCTGCTGGAGGCAAAACTGGCGTCGTCATACATGTGCTCCAGCTTCTCGAGATCGAGCGCCCGCCTTTCCAGCTTTCGTTCGGTTTCCTTGAGCCGCTCCGAAAGCTGATGCAGTTCCTCTTCGCGCTGTCGAAGCGCTTCGTTCTTGGCGCCGAGTTCGGCGAGCGCGTGGTCCTTGTCCGTGCGCTCGACCGCCAGCGCCTTCAGCGCCTCGCGGCCGCGATTGATCTCGACGAGTTGTTCGGCCGCCTTCTCGCGCAGCGTCTTGACGTTGATTTCGAGGCGCCGCGTCGTCATGGCGTATTCGGCCCGGATCCGGTCCTTGTCGGCCTGGATCTCGGCTTGCGTCAGCGGAATAGAGGCCTCGATGCGCCTGCGGGTCAGTGCGACGGCACGCCGCCAGACGGCGGGAGCCACCATCAGCGCCAGAAAGCCGGCACAGAGAAAGCCGAGGGCAAAGAACAGGACCGACTGAACCAAAGGACTACCCGTTATCGACGACAACTTGGAAGGCTGGACCGTGCCATCTTGGCATGGCGGAAATCCGGCACCGCGGCAAGGGCTTGCCGCGGCCCATTCGGGTCGTCGGTTGAGGAATCCGTTCGAACCGTCCGTGATTCGCTCATATCGGCCGGATCAGAACGGATTCCAGGTCGCCCGCTCGGTCAGTTTCAGGTAGCCCAGATTGACGCCGAGCCGGGCGCCGACGCCGGTACGGATCGGCACCAGCAGCACATTGTTGTTCTTCAGCACGTTAAAGCCGACGCCCGCCACCACATAGGCCGAACCGGCGACGCCGCCATAGCGATTGTAGAGGTTGCCGACATCGTCGAGATTGTAGACCAGCATCATCACGCGTGACCCCTCGCCGCCGAAATCCCAGCCCAGCGACGGGCCTTGCCAGAACACTTTGTGATCGCCGGCATTCTTGGTGTAGAGCGTGCCTTCGCCATAGGTCAGGCCGCCGATCAGCGCACCGGATCCCTCCTCCCCAAGCAGGTAGCCATTGGGCAGACCGTAGGAGGCGAAAATCTTCTCCACGACGGTGGCCAACCCGCCCGACGTCGCGCCGAAGAACTTGTGGCCGGAATCGACAATCTCCTGAGCGGTGTACTCCTGCGCCCGCAGGGGCGATGTCGAGAAGACGAGAACGCCTATGAGCGCGATCGCCATTGAGAGGACACGGAGAAAACTCCGGTCATAGATTCGGGAAAACATGCTTCCAATCTCCGTCATGAAGCACTTTCGCCGACGCCTCGCATCCGTACGGCTCTTTAGGCGGCCGTTAAGGATGACTGTTAGGGGCAAACTATGCCGTAATCCTTTTTCAACCATTAAACTCCCACATGAAGATGGCGGTTCGAAGGCTCTTGGCCGCTCGAGGGGACACGCAGCCTGCGTGAACGCGCCATATGCCATGACGGCAATTTTGGATTTGTTGCTGCACGCACGGGCGCTGTGTATTCAGAAAGCCTTGGGTTGAAGCGTGATTCGTGTGGGCAGGCGCGAAGATCGATCGCTCGGCCGTCAAATGGAAGATTTTGCAGGGATTTCGCCGATGGCCGATCTGTTCACCCTTACCGCTCCCGACCTGGCGGCACTTTTATGCAGCCGCGTCTGCCACGACATCATCTCGCCGGTCGGCGCGATCAACAACGGGCTTGAACTGCTCGACGAGGGCGGCGCCGACGAAGACGCCATGCGGCTCATCCGTCAGAGTGCAAAAAACGCTTCGGCGCGTTTGCAGTTCGCCCGCATCGCCTTTGGCGCGGCCGGCTCGGCGGGCATGATGATCGACACCGGAGATGCCGAGGCCGTCGCCATCGCCTTCCTCAAGAACGAAAAGCCGGAATTGGTCTGGAATGGAACCCGTGCGCTGCTGCCCAAGAACAAGGTCAAGCTGCTGCTCAACCTGCTGCTGGTCGCCAACGCCGCCATTCCGCGCGGCGGCAAGCTGGTCGTGACGCTCGAGAATCTCGAAACCGAGCCGCGTTTTTCGCTTTCGGCAAGCGGGCCGATGCTGCGTGTGCCGCCGAAATTCCTCGAACTGCATTCCGGCCACAAGCCGGAAGAGCCGATCGACGCGCATTCGGTGCAACCTTATTACACGCTGCTGTTGGCCCGCGAGGCCAACATGACGATTTCGATCCACGCGACGCCTGAAGAAATCGTTCTTTCAGTGGCCTGAAAGTCGGCGCCGGCAGCGCGACCAAACGAAGTATTTCAGTCTGAAATATTTCATTGACGCCACAATCGCGGCGCGATGATCTTTGCCCGCTCGTCGACACCGAAGCATCCGCAAGGAAAAACCCGCCGAACGGTTTCTTTGGAAAAATTTTACCTAACGGCTTTTCGGCTTCTTTACCAGATCGGTCTAGGCTGCGCCGTAGATGCCCCGCACGACCGGATCGCCCAAGGGCAAAGAGGACGCGGAAATGAAACGCTGCATGTTCGTCGACGATTCAAGCGTCATCAGGAAGGTTGCAAAACGCATCCTGGGCGGTTCCGACATGATGGTCATCGAGGCGGCCAGCGGGCTTGACGCACTGGAGATGTGCGCCGCCGACATGCCCGACATCATCGTCATCGACGGCGCCTTGCCGGATATGCAGGCGGTCGACCTCATCCGGCGCGTGCGCGCCATGGAAAGCCCGATCCGGCCGCAGATCCTGATCTCGCTGGTCGAACTCGATATCGCGTCGATCATGCGAGCCAAGCGCGCCGGCGCCCAGGGCTATCTGTTGAAGCCCTTCAATCGCCCGCAACTGCTCGAACGTTTTCGCGCCTTGAAAATCGCTGCCTGAACGGAAGCTGTTCCAGGCAAACCGCGCGGTGGTCTGTCGTGTCGCACAAAAACAAATAATTGCTCCACAATGCAAAAAAACCCGGCCAAGCCGGGTTTTTTAGAAGTGCGTTGCCGACTGCGCTCAGGCGCTGACGCGGATATCTTCCGGTTCGCGCAGCACATAGCCGCGGCCCCAGACAGTCTCAATGTAGTTCTGGCCCCCGGACGCGGCGTCGAGCTTCTTGCGCAGCTTGCAGATGAAGACGTCGATGATCTTCAATTCCGGCTCGTCCATGCCGCCATAGAGGTGGTTGAGGAACATTTCCTTGGTGAGCGTGGTGCCCTTGCGCAGCGAGAGCAGCTCCAGCATCTGGTATTCCTTGCCGGTGAGGTGCACGCGCTGGCCGCCGACTTCGACGGTCTTGGCGTCGAGGTTGACCACCAGGTCACCGGTGGTGATGACCGACTGGGCGTGTCCCTTCGAGCGGCGCACGATGGCGTGGATGCGCGCCACCAGCTCGTCCTTGTGGAACGGCTTGGTCATGTAGTCGTCGGCGCCGAAGCCGAGGCCGCGTACCTTGTCCTCGATGCCGGCCATGCCGGAGAGGATGAGGATGGGCGTCTTTACCTTGGAGAGGCGAAGCGTTCTCAAGACCTCGTAGCCGGACATGTCCGGCAGGTTGAGATCGAGAAGGATGATGTCGTAGTCGTAGAGCTTGCCCAGATCGACACCCTCTTCGCCGAGGTCTGTCGTATAGACGTTGAAACTTTCCGATTTCAGCATCAGCTCGATGCTTTGTGCGGTTGCACTGTCATCTTCTATCAGCAGAACACGCATTTCATTCCCCTTTTCTGCCGCCGGACCATTTCACGACCCGTCCTGTCCCGGAGCAGTGGTTGCCTTGTGCAGAGGCTGCCATCGAATGGTTAACAAAACCTAATTTCCCGTCCAATACGGTATCAGATTTTTTAACCCCTTTCTACACCCTCTTGAATCTAATAACGAATCACAGACCAAAATTCCTAATGCAGCACATTAATAACCCGGACTAAGTGACTCCAGGGACTCATCGACGCGGCTTCGCTTCGGCGGCCGGAATTTTTACCCGGCCTTAAGCCCTGACCCGTATGATTAACAATGCCCGTAAACGAATGGTTACCGTCGGCAAAAAACTTTAGGGTTTTGTTTCCCATAGTGCGGGGAAAGCCGGTGGATACGGGCAGCGCTTGGACCTTTCCAGGTGGTTTGGACGATATGTGCGGGTGTGCGTTTCCGGGAGTACCGAATCATGAAGTCACGTGAAAACCTCGTTCGGCTGAAGCAATTTCAGGTGAATGAGAAGCGGCGCCAGCTGCTGCAGCTCGACATGATGATCGCCGAGTTCGAGCGCATGGCCGTCGAATTGGAGCTTCAGATCACCGCCGAGGAAAAGAAAGCCGGCATCACAGATATCAATCATTTCGCCTATCCGACCTTCGCCAAGGCGGCGCGCCTGCGCCGCGACAATCTCAGGAACTCACAAGGCGACCTCGCCCAGCAGCGAAGCGCCGCCGAATCATTACTCGGCGAAGCTGAAGCGGAGCTTTCCAAGGCTGAGATGCTGGAATCGCGCGATACCAAGGTTCGCGAGACCGAAACTGGCGGCCGCAGCGCCATGATCGGCTGAGTCGGCCGACATCGGCGCTATTTGGCGCACAAGCGCGCGCCCTGTCAGGCGACAGCTCGAACCGGCAACAGCAAGCCGCCGCGGAAGCGCTGCTGGCACGCAAGACCTACGCCGCCCAATCCTCCTTTTTGGCGCTGGCCCTCGCCCGGGCATCCCTAATATCAGGCCAGGTCGTGGGCGAGTTCGGTCAGTTCATATTCGACGCGTGGCAAGCGCGCCATTGTGCAGCCGGCCTTTGCGCAGCGCGCAGACCACCAGACCGAGCCATTTGCTGGCCAATAGACCGTTACTCTCCAAGCAGGAGAGATTTAATGGGTGCCATTACCCCAAAATTCAGTTGGCGGACCCGACGTTCTTGTCACCGCTGAATTGCCCGATCCCACGCCGCAGGCCGGCGGCGTGCTGGCGTCACTGCTCAACGTCAACGACGCCGCGCGCGCCGACGCCAGTTCGCGCGATATCAGGGTCGAGCGCATGTCGGTGGTGCCGGACCGCGAGGGCTCGCCGGCTTGATCGACGCGCAAAAGCCTGCCGTCCATGTGGCCAGGACTTTTCCGCTCGACCAGGCGGGAGCCGTCCACGCCTTTCTCGCAACCAAGCCGATCGGCAAGGTAGCGCTGACGGTCTGAGCGGCGACACTGAAAGCAAAGGGCGCGGCATGCCGCGCCCTTTGCTTGTGGTGAGACCGGCCTAGTGCCGGTACTGCTGGATACGCGTGGTGCGCAGCCCGGCAAGGCCATATTCGTCGATCGACGCTTGCCAGGACAGGAATTCCTCCGTGGTCAGCTTGTAGCGCTGGCATGCCTCTTCAAGGCTCAAAAGCCCGCCGCGCACTGCTGCAACAACCTCCGCCTTGCGCCGGATAACCCAGCGACGCGTGTTCGTCGGCGGCAGATCGGCAATCGTGAGAGGGCTGCCGTCAGGCCCGATAACATATTTGACTCTAGGTCTAACCAGATCGGTCATCGTACTCTCTACAAAAAACTCAAAGACCCAATCCCCGCCACGTTACCGCCACAGCTTTAAAAATTGCCTAAGCAGACCCTAATGACTAGGTAAGGATCGTGAACGCCGCGTTAGTCTTTTAGCGGGCATTTGAAATATACGGCCGGAAGCGCCGTTTGAGCCGGGAGAAATGTGCCCGTTCGCAGCGTCCGCCACCCCGGGGTCTTCCTGCAAGCTGGCGCCGCATGAAAGCTTGACCTATATTCTCGACATTGGCATTGAGCTGCCGCGAAATGAAAGCACCATGAACAGTCTCGACCTTCCCACACGTCCCGAAGAGACCCGCGTCGTCGTCGCCATGTCGGGCGGCGTCGATTCATCAGTGGTCGCCGGCTTGTTGAAGCGCGAGGGCTACGATGTCGTCGGCGTCACCTTGCAGCTCTATGATCATGGTGCGGCAACGCATCGGGCCGGCTCATGCTGCGCCGGCCAGGACATCGACGATGCCCGTCGCGTTTCCGAGACGCTGGGTATTCCCCATTATGTGCTCGATTACGAGGAGCGGTTCCGCAAGGCGGTTATCGATCCGTTCGCCGAGAGCTACGTCGCCGGCGAAACCCCCATTCCTTGCGTTTCCTGCAACCAGACGGTCAAGTTCGCCGATCTCCTGGCCACGGCCAAGGATCTCGGCGCCGACGCGCTGGCCACCGGCCACTACATCCGCTCCGGCGCCAATGGCGCTCACCGGGCGCTTTACCGGCCGGTCGATGCCGACCGCGACCAGAGCTACTTCCTGTTCGCCACCACGCAGGCGCAGATCGACTACCTGCGCTTTCCGCTCGGCGGCCTGTCGAAGCCCCAGGTTCGCGCCATCGCCGAGGAGATGGGGCTGACGGTGGCCGCCAAGCAGGACAGCCAGGACATCTGCTTCGTGCCGCAAGGCAAATATTCCGACATCATCGCCAAGCTGAAGCCGACTGCCGCCAACCCAGGCGACATCGTTCATATCGACGGCCGTGTGCTCGGTCGCCACGAGGGCATTCTGCGCTACACGATCGGCCAGCGCCGTGGCATCGGCATCGCGTCCGGCGAGCCGCTCTATGTCGTCCATCTCGACGCCGAGCGCGCCCGTGTCGTGGTCGGCCCGCGCGAGGCGTTGGAGACGCACAAGATCTATCTGCGCAACATGAACTGGCTGGGAGACGGAGGCCTCGCCGATGTGCCCGCCGGCGGCATCGAGCTGTTCGCCAAGGTGCGCTCGACCAGGCCGCCACGGCCGGCCGTGCTGCGTCACGAGGCAGGTGTGGCCTCGGTCGAACTGGCCGACGGTGAATCCGGCATCGCGCCTGGACAGGCCTGCGTGCTCTATTCCGACGACGGCAACGAGGCCCGTGTCTTCGGCGGCGGCTTCATCGTGCGCTCCGAGCGCGGCGCCGAAGCCGAAGCGATGCTGAGCCGGCTGGCCGCGAAGCCGGCGCAAGTTCCCGCCGAGTAGCTCTCCCCTGGCCATCGTACCAGGAGTGCGACGTACCAGTACGACGTAGCCTTCCTTCAGGCCGTGGATTTGGTGTGGGTGACGGTGCCGGCCGTCAGGATGCGCAGCACCCTGATCGCTTCCTCGCCGCTGGTGCGTGGTTCGGCGCGCGTTTCGATGCAGTGGATGAAGTGCTCCAGTTCGCGCGTCAGCGGCATGCCCTGGGCAACCGCGACATAGGACGGCTCATTGGTGGTGAATGCCCACTGGCCGCTGTCCTGCCACACGGCGTGGCGGTAGACCGCAAGCTTGCGCTCCCATGGCTCGACATCGTCGAACACCGCCATCGCCTTGGTTCCGACCACGGTCAGCCGCCGCTCGCGATAAGGGTTGAGCCGCGATGTGAAAAGATGGCTGCGCAGTCCGTTGGGAAAGCGCATGTGCAGATGCGCGAAATCGCTGAGATTGTCGAGGAGTGCCGCTCCCTCGCCGCGCACCTCGATCGGCTCGGTGCCGGTGATGGCCAAGATCATCGACAGATCGTGCGGCGCCAGGTCCCATAGCGCATCGTTCTCGGTATGGAACTTGCCGAGCCCCAGCCGGTGCGAATGGATGTAGCGGACCTCGCCGAGCTCGCCCTTGTCGATCAGCCCTTTCAACGTCTCGAAGGCGGGATGGAAACGCAGGACATGGCCGACCATGAACACGCGGCTATTGTCCTTGGCCGCCTGCACCGAGCGCTCGGCATCGGCCACCGTCAGCGCGATCGGCTTTTCCACCAGCACGTCCTTGCCGTTCTCGACGGCGCGCACGGCAAGATCGGCATGGAACTGCGGCGGCAAGGCCATGATGATGGCGTCGATGTCATCGCGGACGAACAGTTGGTCCGGCTCGATCGCCAGGCAGTCCTGTTCGCTGGCGAAACCTTCGGCGCGAGCCCGATTGGTGTCGGAAACCGCGTGCAATGCGCCGAGCGCCTTGAGGGTGCGGATGTGGTTGGAGCCCCAGTATCCGCAACCGAGGACTGCAATGCGCGGCTTCATCTGTTTCAAACTCTAAAAACTCGTGGCCGAGACATAGCGACGTGCCCCGTCGAACTCAACCCCGGCGGCACCAACCAGCTGTTCGTGCGGCAAAGCTTTTTCCCCATCGAGAATAGCCCTGATATCGAATGCATCGAAGCTTGACAGGCTCGCCCTCCCAACCTTATATCCGCGCGACCTTGGCGAACGCCTCGAAATGCCTTTCGATTTAAGGCGGATTTCGGGCCTGTCGCCGCCCTGGCGGGGTAGCTCAGTTGGTTAGAGCACGGGAATCATAATCCTGGGGTCGGGGGTTCAAGTCCCTCTCCCGCTACCAATTTCTAGAATAATTTCAGAAACTAATGGGCTCCGGCGCCCGAGAACCTTGGCTCGGTTTTGCTATACACGCAGCCATACCCGTTTGAGCGCGTAACGATCGAGTTCGCGGCCGATTTCCGCGCCGCCGCGTCAGCATCAGCGTGCTCAGGCTCTTGCCCTGCGGATCCTGCGCCAGCGACATAGCCGAAGGCGCGGCCGACACCGCCTATGGGATTGCCTTGCCGGACCCGAACCCGATCCTCACGGAGTGAGTGCCCCCTGGCGTGCTCCTACTTGGCCAGGCGCGCGGCGTGCCACTTCAAATGGTCGTCCATGAAGGTCGAGATGAAATGATAGGAGTGATCGTAGCCTTCCTGCATGCGCAAGGTGAGCGCGATGCCGGACTTCTTGCAGGCGTCTTCGAGAAGCCATGGCCGCAGGCCGTCCTTGAGGAAGCCATCGGCGGTGCCCTGATCGACCAGGAATTCGCCGAAGCGGTGCCCGTCTTCGATCAGCGCTGTTGTATCGTAGGCGCGCCAGGATTTCTCGTCCTTGCCGAGATATTTTTCCAGAGCCGGCCGCGACCAGTCTGCCGTCATCGGCTGAACGATCGGTGCGAACGCCGAGCAACTTCTGAAGTGCTCGGAGTTCTTCAGCGCGATGGTCAGCGCGCCATGCCCGCCCATGGAGTGGCCAAAAATCGACTGGCGCTCCATATCGGCGGGGAACTGGCTGGCGATCAGGGCCGGCAGCTCGTCGACGATATAGGAGTGCATCCGGTAGTTCCTGGCGAAGGGCTGCTGCGTCGCGTCGAGATAGAAGCCGGCGCCCGAGCCGAACTGCCAATTATCCTTTTCGTCGGCCACACCCTCGCCGCGTGGGCTTGTGTCGGGGCAGACCACGATCAGGCCGAGCTCGGCCGCCAGACGCCGGTATTCGCCCTTGTCCATGACATTGGCATGAGTGCAGGTGAGGCCCGACAGATACCAGAGCACCGGCAGTGGCCCATCCTTGGCCTGCGGCGGCACGAAGACGGCAAAGGTCATGTCGCAGGCGCAGGCTTCGGAAGCGTGTGAATAAACACCTTGCACGCCGCCATGCGACTTGGACGTGGAAACGACTTTCATCAGCTCTGCCTTCTCGTCAAGAAATCCCGGCCCGGCATAGCGGCCGGATGCATCGCTCGCAACCGCGAGCCGCTAATAAGTCCCGGCGGCGTTATCGAGGTGCACCCCGATAAATGCCGCCGGTAGACGCCAGGCTTTGCGAACACGCTGACCTAGCCGGGAGGCTGGAGGCCAGCGAAAAGCCAGACGTTTCGATGGCCGGCGATCGGGCCGGCAGGCGCCGGACTTGACGATTGCCCTTAGTGCCTGATCATCCCGGCGTCGACATTCAGCGTCTGGCCGGTGATCCAGCGGGCGTCGTCGCTGGCCAGGAACGACACGACATCGGCGATATGTTCGGGCTGGCCCTTGCCCTTCATCGCCTGGAGCATCTCGACGAAGCCGAACGCCTCGTTGTGCGGGCTTGCCTTGACGCCATCGCTCTCGATCAGGCCGGGCGTCACCGCATTGGCCGTGATGTTGTACTTGCCAAGCTCGGTGGCCAGCGCCCGGGTGAAGCCAATGACGCCGCCCTTGGCCGCGACATAGGCCGCCATGTTCGGCGTGCCGGCAAAGAAGGTGTTGGAGGCGATGCTGATCACGCGTCCGGCCTTGCCCGCCGCCCGCATCTGGTCGGTCGCCGCGCGGGTGACGATGAAGGTCCCCGTCAGGTTGACGTCGATGATCTTGCGCCAATGGTCGAGGTCGACGTCGTCCCAGGCGACGAACGGCACGATGCTGGCATTGTTGACCAGGATGTCGACGCCGCCGGTGAGTGCCTGTATCTCGCCAAACAGCGCTTTCACCGAAGCCGGATCGGCAATATCGGCTGCAATCGCCTTCGCCTTGCCGCCGATTTCGGCGGCCGCGGCCTTGGCGCCCTCGGCATTGATGTCGCTGACGATGACGGTCGCGCCGTCGGCCGCCAGCCGCACCGCGATCGCCTTGCCGATGCCTTGTGCCGCCCCCGTCACCAGCACCGTCTTTCCCGCAAGCCGTTCAGTCATGAAATTTCTCCCTCAATGCGCAGTCTGTTGATGTCTGTTCAGGCGTCGGCGTCGATCACCGCCAGCGCCGCGTCGATGCCCTTGCCGACCGCAAGCTTCTGGCCAGCCGCGTTCATGGCGCCGCCAAGCGCCGTCAGCGCCGCGATCGCATAGATCGGCTGTGCCGTCGGGCCCATATGGCCGATGCGTGTAAGCTTCCCCAAAGTTTCACCGCGACCCGACGAAAACACCACGCCGTAGCAGGCGCGCGCTGCCTGGCGAAGTGCTTTCTCGTCGACACCGTCGGGTGTGCGAACGGCCGTGGTGCTCGGCGAGGCGATTGCATCGCTGGCGGCCCAGATCGACAGGCCCATGGCGACGACGCCTGCCCGCATGGCCTTGGCCGTCAGTGCATGGCGCGCCCAAACCGCTTCCGGCCCCTCGTTGAGATAGAGATCGAGTGCCACATCGAGGCCGTTCACTTCGGCCACCGAGGGCGTGAAGGGGAATGGCTTGTCGCGAGACCAGGCGTTCTCCCAGTCGACGATGCTCAGCATCGAGGCGCGGGGCGCCGCCTTGTTGGCCTTCATCTTGGCCCAGGCGCGGTCGCTGACCCCCATGATCGTCAGCGCTGGCGGCGCGCCAAGACATTTGCCCGGGCCGGTCACATAGATGTCGGCCTTGCAGTCCTCCGGATGCGTCTTCATGCCACCGAAAGACGACACGGCATCGACGATCAGGTAACCGCCATGCGCCGACACCAGCGCGCCGATGGCATCGATCGGGTTGATGGTGCCCGACGGCGTGTCGTGATGGCAGACGGAGACGACAGTGATTTCCGGATGCGCCTTCAGCATGGCGGCAACCGCCTGCGGGTCGATCGCCTCATTGTAGGGCACTTCGATTTCGAGGAGATGCGGTGAATAGCGCTTCGCCCAATAGCCGAACCCCTTGCCGTAGACGCCCGAGGCAAGGTTGAGCACGACGTCGTCCGATGTGATCAGCGACGCCGCTGCCGCCTCAAGACCCAGCACCGGCTCTCCGTGCAGGATGACTGGCTTGTTGGAAAGCCGCATCGCTTTTTGAGCCTTGTCGACGACCTTCTCATAGAAGAGCTGGAAGGCCGGGTCATAGTCGTAGAGCACGGTGCGGCCGAGGCCCCGCAGCACCTCGGCATAGGCATTGACTGGCCCCGCCGTCAGCGTGAGGACCGGATCCGCGTGATCGGGATAGCGCATGGTCTTGGTCTCCGGATTGACGGCGATCAGCCGTAGAACTGTGTGCCGGTTTTGTAGGTCTTGAAGTTGTCCATGTCGTGCGAGTACATCAGCTCGGCGTCATGGTCCTCGGCAAGTTTCTTCACCCTGCGCATCGAATTGACGCCCGCGACCGGGTCGATATGGAAGGCCGCCTGGCAAAGCGTTTCCAGGCTCTTCTGCGTGTACGCGGCGTCGATCGTGAACATGATCGGCTTGCGCTTGGGAAACTCGACCAGAAGGCTGTAATGGCCGATCGAGTGGCCGGGGGTCGAGATCAGCCTGACGCCCTTGGCCAGTTCGATGTCGCCGTCGATGCCCTCGAAGGTCGAGTTGGCCCGTGTCGTGCCTGCCAGCAATTGCGCGGTCGCGCCGCGTGCCTCCGCCGCTTCCGCCGAGAAGCTCAGATCGGAATAACCGAGATGTTCGAAGGGCTGCGGATTGCAGGCCTGCGGCACCTCCGAACGGTGGCAGATCTTCTTGGCATGCGGAAAATACTTGTTGCCGCCGCAATGGTCGAAATGGAAGTGCGAGTTGACGACGACGTCGATGTCCTTCGGCTCCAGCCCGAGCAGCGCCAGCGCGCCGGGAATGGTCTGGTGCTTTTCCTGGATCGGCTTCTCGAAGGGCAGCACCTTCATGACATGGTCGTAGTCATAGCCGGTATCGATGAGGAAGCGGCCCTCGGCATGCTCGATCAGGATCGAATAGACGGGGAAGCGCACTTCGCCGCCTGGGCCACGGTTCCAGAACACATGATAGCCGTCGAGGACAAGTGAGCCGCCGTCGAGCAGGTAGACCTTGGTATCCGACATTGTTGCCTCCTTTTCCGGCGCGGGTTCCATCCGCGCGTCTGGTTTTTCTCAGCGCGCGCCGCGCTCGTATGGAATGCCCAGTGCCGCCGGCAGGCTGGCCCGCCGCCCGAACAGCACCAGCATGATCATCACCGCCAGGAACGGCAGCATCTGGATGACATCGGTCGGTATGTTGATGCCCGCCACCTGCATGGCCGTCGTCAGCGACAGGCACACGCCGAACAGAAGAGCGCCGAACAGCACCCAGATCGGCCGTCCCCGCGCCAGCATGGCCAGCACGATGCCGAGAAAGCCGGCGCCATTGGTGATGAACGGAATGAACAGGCCCGCTCCGACATTGGCGAGATAGGCGCCGCCAAGCCCTGCCAGCGCGCCGGTCGTCAGCACCGCGATGGTGCGGGTCCTGATGACGTCGATGCCGGCGACATCGAGCGCGGCCGGCTTGTCGCCCGCTGCCTGCAGGTTGAGACCGAGTTGCGTGCGGCGGTAGAGGTAGCTCATGGCGAACACCAGGGCGACCGCCAGATAGACGATCAAGTGATGCCTGAAGAAGGCCGGGCCGAGCACCGGAATGTCGGACAGCACCGGAATGACGGTTGCGTCCGCCGCCGGCAGGCGGGGATAGCTGCGCGAGAACTGGAAATGATGGAGCAGCGCCGTCAGGCCTTCGAGACCAAGCGTCAGCGCGATGCCGATGACGATCTGGTTCAACCCGATGCGCACGCAAAGCAGCGCCATGATCAGCGCCACCGCGACGCCGCCCGCAGCGCCGGTGAGGAAGCCCAGCCACAGCGATCCCGAATAGAATGCGCCGACGAAGCCGAGATAAGCGCCGGCCAGCATCATGCCCTCGATGCCGATGTTGAGCACACCGGCCTTTTCCGACATCTGCTCGCCGAGTCCGGCAAGCAGCAGCGGAATGGCGGCGGTGACGGCGCCAAACAGCAATGCGCTGAGAAAGACTTCGCTGAAGAGCCCGGTCATGCCCTACGCCTTTCTCGACTGATGATAGCGGTGGTCGACATATTCGGCCAAGGCGAGCACGATCAGCACGATGGAGACCAGCACCAGCGTGAAGTGATTGGGCACGCCAAGCCGCCGTGCAGCACTTTCGCCGCCAATCGACAGCACCGAAAGCAGGAACACGAAGCCGATCGCGGCAAAGCCGTTCATGCGGGCGAGAAACACGGCCGGAATGACCGCCAGCCCATAGGCGGGGTTCCAGTCGGCGCGAACATTGCCTTGCACGCCGACGATGTCGACAGCGCCGGCAAGGCCGGCGAGCCCGGCGGAAATGGCGAAGACGGCAATCGTCAGGCCGGGCACACCCAGCCCCGAATGAACCGCCGCGCGTGGATTGGCGCCGACGATCCGCAATTTCAGGCCGAACGCCGTGCGTGTCATCACCAGATGCACGATGATGATTGCCGCCAGGCCGAGCAGCAGGCCACTGGTGATGGTGGTTTCGAACAGGCGCGGCAGCCGGTCTTCCACCGGCAGCGTGCGGGTCTGCGGCACGGTCGTGCCGGGATCGCGAAACACCAGCTTGACCAGCACATTGGCGAGCGACGTGCCGAGGAACGTCATCATCAGGGTGGTGATGATCTCGTTGACACCGTGATAGGCGCGCAGCAGCGCCGGCACCAGCGACCAGATCACGGCGACCACCATTGCGATCAGGAACGCGCAGAACAACGCCAGCCAGGCTGGCATGACCTGCACCAGCACGGGAGCGCTGGCCGCCGCCGTGACGGCTCCGAGCAGGAACTGGCCGTCGCCGCCGAGGTTCCACATGCCGGCGCGAAAGGCAACGATCAGGCCGGCGGCGAGGAACAGCAGTGGCGCCATGCGCGTCAGCGTCTGCTGGATGCCGAGCGGCGAGAAGAGGCCCTTCTCCAGCACGTAGCCATAGTAAGCGAGCGGGTCGACGCCGACGGCAAGCAGAATGCAGCCGGCGATGACGAGAGCAGCAAGGATCGGCCCAAGCGTCATCAGCAGCCGGTGCACTATGTCTCGCCGCGTGGCGGCGGCGCTCGTGGCATCGAGTGCGGTGGCGCCGGCGGTGGGTGCGGTGTCGATGCTCATGCGGCAAGTCCGATCATCAGGCGGCCGACCCTGGCACGGGCGTCGTCGGCATTCGCCACGGTGCCGACCAGGGCGCCATTGGCGATGACGGCGATGCGGTCGCACATGCTGAGCAGTTCCTCGAGGTCGGTGGAGATCAAGAGTACGGCGAGGCCGCGTGCCGCCGTGTCGCGGATGCGCTGGCGCGAGGCCAGCGTGTTGGCGAGATCGAGCCCGTAGGTCGGCTTGTTGAAGATCACCACCTTGGCGCCTTCGGCCAGTTCCCGCGCCAGCAGCACCTTCTGGATATTGCCGCCGGAGAGCCGCGCAACGGGCGTCTTCAGGCTTGGCGTGCGCACATCGTATTCGCGCACCAGTTCGGCGGCGCGTTTGTCGATCTCGGCGCGCTGCTCGACGCCGCTGCGCCAGAAGGGCGCCGCCCCTAGCTGCTTGAGGAAGAAGTTCATGGAGACCGGGAACGTGCCGACGGTGCCCTCGCCCAGCCGGTCGTCGGTCAGGTAGCGAAGGCCGCATTGGCGGCGTTCGCCGACGCTCAGGGCCTCGATGGGGGTGCCCTCCAGCCGGACCGAGCCGCTGGTCGCCACCCGTTGACCGGCCAAGGCCTCCGCCAGCTGTTTCTGGCCGTTGCCATCAATTCCCGCGATGCCGAGTATCTCGCCCGGACGGATGTCGAAGGAGACCGACGACAGGCCGGGTGCATTGTCGGTCGGCGCGACCGTGAGATCCGCGACCTGCAGCAGGGGCGCGGCACTGGCATCGACGGCGCGGGCCGGACGTTCGACCGCTTCGGGATCGTCCTTCTGCTTGCCGAACATCAACTCCACGATCTCGGAAATAATCTCCTGTTCGCCGAGCGTGCGAAACCGCTCGGGCGGGATCTCGCCCACCTTGCGGCCGAGCTTGAGAACCGAGATGCGGTCGCCGAAGGCGGCCGCCTCCTTGAGCTTGTGGGTGATGAAGACGATCGCCAATCCCTGTTCGACGAGGCGCCGCATCAGCGCGCCAAGTTCCTCGATGCCCCTCGGCGTCAGCATCGAGGTGGATTCGTCGAGGATCAGCAGCCGGCTGTTGCGCACCATGGCGCGCAGGATTTCGACTTGCTGCTGCTCACCGAGCGAAAGTTCCGAAACCTTGGCATGCAGTTTTACCGTGATGCCGAGGCTGCCAGTGATCTCGGCCACGCGGGCCGCAAGCTCTTCGGTCCTCGGACGCTGCCACCAGGGCCCGCCAAGAAGCAGGTTCTCGGCGACCGTCAGGGTGGGCACCAGCATCATGTGTTGGAACACCGTTCCGATGCCAAGCGCCAGCGCATGGCGCGGCGACGTGATCGGCGTCGGCTTGCCGTCGACCAGTATGCGCCCCTCGTCCGGCTGCTGCAGGCCAGACAGCATGCCGATCAAGGTGGATTTTCCCGCGCCGTTCTCACCGAGCAGCACATGCACCTCGCCAGGGCGGATCGACAGGTCGACGCTGTCGTTGGCGACAATGCCGGGAAAGCGTTTGGTCACGGCTTCGAGCGCGACGATGTCGCGGCTGTCGACGGGCGATGAAGAAAGACTGCTCATGAAAGCCCAGCACTGGAAAACGGGAAATATCCGGAGGGGCGAACCGATCGCCCCTCCGGCAGCCGACTTCTGATCGCCTTACTGGGCGACGCTTGTCATCAGTGCCCTGACGGCGGCCGCGTCATAGACTGGCTCGACCTTGATCTTGCCGGAAATGACGTCCTCGCGAAGCGCCTGGATTTCGCCCCAGACCTTGTCGGGGATGGCGGCGGTCTTCAGCAACTGCACGGAATCGTCCTTGAGGCCGATCGAATAATGCTTGGTACCGAACGTGTCGGCCTTCAGGTCGGCGATCATCGCCGCGTAGACCGGTTCGATGTTCCACACCACCGATGACAGCAGGAAGCCCTTGTCGATTGGCGACTTGTCGCCGATGACGTCGATGAAATAGACCTTGCCGCCATCGGCGGCCTTGGTCGTCTCGACCGCCTGCAGCATGCCGAAGCTGGAGCCGTTGCCCTGGCCGAAAATGATGTCGGCGCCCGAGGCGATGACACTTTCGGTGACGCGCTTGCCGCCGGCAGCGTCACTGTAGGCGGCCGGCCCGATCACCGCATAGGTGATCTTGACGTCCGGGTTCTCCGCCTTCACCCCTTGCGCGAACGCCGCCGACTGCGAGTTCCACGATGGCGGTTCACCGGAGACGACGATGCCGACCGACTTCGAGCGCGACATCTTGGCGGCGAGACGGCCGGCCAGATAGGCGCCCTGGTGGCCGCTCAGCGTGTAGTCGGCGACGAGGCCTTTCTCCAGCCCGTTCGGCGTATCGACGATCGCTACCGGAACCTTCAGTTCCTTGGCGATCTCGGGCGCCGAGGTGTTGTAGCCGCTGGCATGCGCGATCAGCAGGCTGGCGCCGTCGGACGCGAGCTCGCGCAGCGTCGGACGGACATCGCCATAGCCGAGGCCCTGCGCCACGACCACCTCGACGCCGGCTGCCTTGCCGGCTGCCTTGGCGGCGTCGATGCCTTGCTGGTTCCAGCCATAGTCCGTGCCTTCTTCAGGCGTGAGGATGGCGATCGACTTGACTTCGCCGGCAAGCGCGCCGCCCGTCAAGATACCAGACAGTATTAATGCACTTACGCTGCGCTTCAGGATCTTTAACATGTTACCCTCTCTGTTTGATTTCCAATCAATATTTTTATTGTTATTGCGCACAAGCGAGATAGACTGCCTGAGAAAGCTACCCATGGAGCTCAGGCAAAGTGAAAGTCCGTTATATCCTCCCCGTGATGTTGGCGTTCACATCGCTTGCCAACGCCGTTGAGTTGCACCACGTGATCGTCCGCAAGGGCACCGACGGGCTCGATATGGTGCCGTTGACGATTTCGAATGCCGGCAAGGAAGGCGTGTCCTGCAACGCCGACTTCGCCCACTGGTATTCAGAAGGGATCGCCACGATAGAGCCGGGCATGAGCGCTCGTGTCGAACTCTGGTTCGATCCCAAGACCGGCACCTTCACCATCCTCAACGACAAGCGCGAAAACCTGCCGGTCGAGCGCCTGTGGTGTGGCCTCGCGGGTCGCGCATATGCCACGCGCGGGCAGATCGCGCTCGACCGAACCGACGCCGCCAAAGGCGAGCGCGAGGTGTCCTGCGGCATGGAGCAGGACAGCCTGGCATGCCGGTAGGCGCTCATTGATCGGTCCGTCCGGGCCATGGTGCCCTATTCCTTCGCCAGGAACTTGTCGGTGAAGACGTCGTCGGCCGACAGCGCCGCTTTGAGCACGCCCTGGTCGGTGAGCGTCTTCAGCGTTTCCTCCCACTGCGTCTTCGTCATCCAGCCGAGGCCGTGGTCCTTGGTGTCGGGGCTGGTGAAGGTGGAAGCGATGTCCGCGTTGATCTGGGCCAGCAGCACATCCTTCTTGTCGGCATAGCCTGGAGCAGCCTTCGCCGTGATCTCGGCGGCTTCTTCCGGATGGGCGACAACATAGTCGAAGGCTTCCCTGTAGGCCTTGACGAAACGGGCGACGACGTCCGGCTTGTCCTTGATCATTGTCTCCGAGGTGAACAGGCCGGAGCCATAAGCCTTCCAGCCATGGTCGGCGCCCATCATGATGCTGAGCGAACCGGGACCGCCCGCCTTGGCTTCCAGTTCGGGAACCTCGGCGTCGACATAGCCGACCACCGTCTGGACCCGGCCGAGAAGCAGATAGCTTTCATAGGGCGGCGAGACACTGTTCAGCGTCATGTCCTTTTCGGTCAGGCCGTTGGCCGCCAGGAAGCCCTTGAAGAAGATGTAGGTCGAGCCCGCTGGATGAATGCCGATGGTCAGGCCCTTGAGATCGGCCGGCTTGGTGAGCTTCACCGTCTTGGCGAGCGACATGATTGCCAGCGGCGAGTGCTGGTTGACGGCGGCCACCGCCACCACCGGAACGCTCTGCGAGCGGGCGACGGCGAGCGTGGGAAGATCGCCGAAACCGAAATCCGCGTTCCCGTTGCCCACCAGCCGCATGGCATCCGGCGAACCCGAACCCTTTCGGATTTCAGCGACGTCGATGTCGTTCTTGGCGAAGAAGCCTTTTTCCTTGCCGACGAAGAACATGGCGTGGTTGCCGCGCACCACCCAATCGAGTTGGACGGTGACCTTGTCAGCCGCCAGCGCCGCGTTCGAGAAGCCAAGCGCGCCGGCAAAGGCCGCAAGCGTGGCTACCTTGATAAGTGAGCGTCTCAGCATTTTTGTTCCCTTTTATTGACGGTGGTTGATCGAGAGGCCTAGGCCTGGCTGAATTTCGGTGCCCAGGGCACCACGATGCGTTCGAGGATTTCGGCGGCATAGTAGAAGGCGATGCCAAGCACGGAGACGAGCAGCAGCGCCGCGAAGACCAGCGCGGTGTCGAGCTGGGTCGAGGCGAACTGGATGACGTAGCCCAAGCCGTCCGAGGCGCCGGCGAATTCGCCGACAATGGCGCCGATCACGCTCAGCGTGGCCGCGATCTTGGTTCCCGCCATCAGGTTCGGCAGCGAATGCGGAACGCGGATCCTGAACAGGATCTGCGTCGGGCTGGCGCCGACCGAATTCATCAGCGACAGCAGCGAACGGTCGACCGACTGCATGCCGGCCAGCATCGACAATGTCACCGGAAAGAAGGCGATGACCAGGATCAGGCCGATCTTGGGCGCGAGCCCATAGCCGAACCAGAGAATGAAGATCGGCGCCAGCGCTACCTTTGGCACGTTCTGGAACAGCACCACCAGCGGATAAAGCGCCCGGCCCAGCCAGTCGAAGCGCACGATGACCAGCGCAATGGCGACGCCGACAACCACGGAGACAAGGAACCCGAACAGGATCTCGCCTGCCGTCACCAGTGTCGCTTGCATCAGCGTAGCCCATTGCGCGACCAGCGATTGCGCGATTTCGGACGGGGCAGGAATGATGAAGGCGGAGATGGCGAAAATTCGCACCACGGCTTCCCATACGACGATCGTCGCCAGCAAAAGTATGATCGCCGGCAGCCAGCTGCCGGTCGCGGCCACCCAACTCGAGGTAAGCCGCGAGTCGGAGGGATTGGTGATGGGTTGATCGCTCATGACGCGCCTCCCGGTTGGTGGCTGGCGCGCAGCATGGTGCGCAGTTGAACCACCAGCCTGACGAACTCCGGATCTTCCGTCACCGACAGATCGCGCGGATAGGGCAGGCCAATATCGAGGCTCTCGGTGATCCGGCCGGGCTTGATTCCCAGCACATGAACATGGCGAGACAGGTGAATGGCCTCGTCGATGGAGTGGGTGACAAGAACGATGGTCTTGCCGGTGCGCTGCCAGATCTCCAGCAGCGACTGACCCATCTGGTCGCGGGTAATGGCGTCGAGCGCGCCGAACGGTTCATCCATCAGCAGCACCGCCGGATCGAGCGCCAGGGCCCGCGCGATGGCGACGCGCTGGCGCATGCCGCCCGACAATTCGTTTGGACGCTTGTGGGCAGCATCGCCCAGGCCGACCAGCTCAAGCATCTCCTGGCCGCGCGCCCGCAGCTCCGCGCGCGAAAGCGACTTGTCGGCGATGCCGAGCAGCATGGAAGCGTTGTCGACGGCGTTCTTCCACGGCAAAAGGTTGGCGTCTTGGAAGACGAGGCCGATCATGCGCTTGCGCGCCGCCTCGACCGGCGAAAGCCCGGCGATCGAAACGCTGCCGCTTGTCGGATTTACAAGTCCGGCCAGAACCTTGAGCAAGGTGCTCTTGCCGCAGCCGGAAGGACCGATGAGGGAAACAAACGATCCCTTCGGTACCGAAAGATCGATGTTCTGCAGAACCAATTGCCTGGCCATGACAACCGAAACGCCCTTGGCGGAGATCAGGTCGTCGTGACGTATATGGGCCGGCCGGCCACCGGCTGCCCGGATGGTTTCAACACGCATGGCTTGGCCCTCCATGCGGTACCTCAACCCGACCGGCCTTGTGAGCACGATGTGTCATGGCTACTCCCGGCCCTCCAGGATGCGCCGCACCGCGACGAGCTTGCGCGCCCGTTCGCCTTGCAGCGCCTTTGTCTGCTCGGGCGTGTAGGAGAACATGCCCTCCCCCGACTTGATGCCGAGCTTCGACGCGTTCGTTTTTTCCAGCACCATCGGCGCGACATCGTCGCGATTGGAGAGATCGGCGTTGAGGAACGACGAAACGGACTTGTAGATATCGAGGCCCGCCATATCGAGCAGCGCCATCGGCCCGATGACCGCGATCTTATAGCCGATGCCCCACGAGACGCAGGTGTCGAGATCTTCCGGCTCGATGACACCGCGCTCGACAAGGTCGACCGCCTCGCGCAGCAACGCATAGAGCACGCGGTTTTCGACGAAGCCCGGAACATCCTTCTTCACCACCACCGGCAAGAGACCGATCGAGCGGATCAGGTCGCGAATCGTCGTCACGATACGCGGCGCGGTCTTTTCGCCTGCGATCACCTCGATCATCGGGATGATATGCGGCGGGTTCGACCAGTGCATGCCCACCATCCGCTCGGGATGGGAGACGTGCGCCTGCAGCTTGGTGATCGGAATGCCCGACGTGTCGGACGCCACGATCGTGTCCGATGCGATCAGGCTGTCGATCGTGCGATAGACATCGGCCTTGATCGAAATGTTTTCCGGAACGTTCTCGATGACGAGGTCGGCGCCCGATACCGCGTCTGCGATATCATCCGTGAAGCGGACCGTTCCGGCGCCGGCCGGAGGCACCGCGATACCCAGGGCGTCGAGAACGCCCTCGGCCACGCCCAGCATGGACCCCGCGCGCTCGATCGCGGCCGGGGCAACATCGTAGGCGACGACCTGCAGGCCGCCCCTGGCGAGCCGGGCGGCCATGCCAGGCCCCATCGTACCCAGACCGATGATGGCGATACGCTGGATCATTATGCTGCCCTGCTTTGCGTTGCTGCTTTTGATGCCGCGATAAGGTCGGCGGCTTTCTCGGCGATCATGATCACCGCCGCGTTGATGTTTCCGCAGACCAGGTCGGGCATGACGGAAGCGTCCACCACCCTCAGGCCGTCGACGCCGCGAAGCCGCAATTGCGGGTCGACGACCGAGGCCGCGTCGGCACCCATCCGGCAGGTTCCTGCCGGGTGATGCACGGTGATCGAGGTCTTGCGGATATGCTCATCGATCTCGTCGTCGCTCTGGCACTTCGGGCCAGGGAAAAACTCCGCCTCGATGAAGGGCTGCATGGAGGGCTGCGACGCGAGGTCCCTCGCCACTCGGAAGCCGGCCCGAAGCGACTCCCAATCCTTCGGCGAGGCGAGGAAATTCTGGTGGATCAGTGGCGCCACGAGAGGATCGGCCGAGGCCAATTTCACCGCGCCCCGGCTTTCAGGCTGCGTCGCCACGATCCGTGTGGCGAACCCGTCCGGAAATGGCGCCTTGAACGGCTCCAAATACGGCCACGCGGCGAGCGGGGCGGCCGTGAACAGCAGTTGCACATCCGGCAACGGACGCTCCGGGCCGCTTTTCAGGAACGCGACGACCCCACCGGGCACATCTCCCGAGAAACCTCGTCCCGTGAAGTAGGTCTTGGCGAAATCGAACCCGATCCGGTCGGCACGCATGTTGCGAAGGAAAGGGCCGCCCGGCCCCCGGCGCCGGTACATGAGAATGACCGAGACGTGATCCTGCAGGTTCTTGCCGACCGCCGGCAGGTTGACCCGCGTCTGGATACCGTGCGTCGCGAGTTCCTCTGGCGCCCCTATGCCGGACAGCATCAGAAGTTGCGGCGTGTTGATGACGCCGCCCGAGAGCAGGACTTCCTTGCGGGCGACGACCGACCGTTGGCCGCCGCCATGGTTCACAACCACCCCGGTGGCGCGTGTGCCCTCCAGCGTGATCTTCGTCGCCGTCG
Organism: Mesorhizobium sp. B2-4-13; assembly: GCF_006658535.1. Classification (NCBI taxonomy): domain Bacteria; kingdom Pseudomonadati; phylum Pseudomonadota; class Alphaproteobacteria; order Hyphomicrobiales; family Phyllobacteriaceae; genus Mesorhizobium; species Mesorhizobium sp. B2-4-13. The sequence continues at coordinate 319,234 of NZ_VFVB01000002.1, forward strand.
CTCCGGTCAGCACGGTCAAATTGGGCCGCTTCAGGGCTGGCCGCAGATAGGCGGACGCGGTCGAGCTGCGCCGACCTTTCGAGATTGTCATCTGGAGGCGGCCGAAACCTTCCTGCCGCTCACCATTGTAGTCGTCCGTCTGTGGATATCCTGCCTCCACGCTGGCCTGCGCAAACGCGTCGATCAGCGGGTCCTTGTAACGGCAGAACTGGGTGCTGACCGGACCATTGCCGCCGCGAAAGTGGCTCGCGCCTCCTTCCCAGCTCTCCTGCTTGCGGAAATAGGGCAGCACCTTGTCGTACGACCAGTCTTGGAGCCCGCTGGCCGCCCAACGGTCGTAATCGCCGCGATTTCCCCGCACATAGGCCATGGCGTTGGTCGACGAAGATCCGCCGATCACCTTGCCGCGGGCGCACTCGACTCTGCGTCCGCCGACATTGTCTTCCGGTTCGCAGAAATACATCCAGTCGTGACGTCGCTCGGTCAGGATCTTGCCCCAGCCAAGCGGGATGTGGATCATGGGGTCGCGATCCCAGCCGCCGGCCTCGAGCAGCAGCACCGAACATCCGGGGTCGGCGCTCAGCCGGTTGGCGAGCACGCAACCGGCCGATCCGGCCCCAACGATGATGTAGTCGTAACTTTCCGCGTGCGGCATGGTGCGTTTCATTGCCTTGGTCCGGCGCTCCTGCGCCAGGGAACTATTGAAACCGAGCCTGGACCATCCCGGCCGGGGCCGGATGGACTAGGTATTCCTCAAGGCGGCCGGCACTAGGCCAGGCCGGCCTCTCTCAGACGCTGCGACCAGTGATTCCATCCTCGATCGATCTGGGCGCCGACGAGTTTTCCTGCCGTCTTTATCTCGCCCGGCGATAGATATTTGATGTTGCCGATCCGCAGGCCGGCCGTGAGCGCTGCCGCTTCCTGCTCGAGATAGAACGCCCGGAAGACGACCTCACGCACGGAGTTGCCGACATTGACGACGCCATGCCGCGCCATGAGCACCACTGTCTGGTGGCCGAGACTTTCGGCGATATCAGCGCAGATCCCGGGGCTGCCGCCGAAGAGATCCGTCTCGTCGCCATTCTTGTCGCGAATCTCGTAGACCGGGACTTTCTCGCCGATGAAAGCTCCCATGTGGGTGACCGGCCGAAGCGGCGTATCGACGAAGCAGTACGGCAGGACAGCCGGAGAATGGGTGTGGAGCACACACTGAACGTCGGGCCGCGCCTTGTAGATCTCGCTGTGGATGTAGCGCTCAAGATAGGACGGCCGATTGTCCGACGTCTCGCCGTCGAGATTGAAACGCTGGATGTCGTCGACGGTTATCAGGCTCGGAGCAAGCTTCTGCGCCAGGAAGAAGCTTTGGGGATCCTGGGGGTCACGGGCACTGATGTGCCCGAACGTATCCATGATGCCTTCGTTCAGAAGGATCTTCGTCGCCGTGACCAGCTCTTCGAAGACCGTCTGGTGCGCTGGGCTGTTGTCTTTCATTTCCAAATTCTCCCATTTCGCGGAGCTGGCGACCATTTTTATTCTTATTTATCGGTCGCCGGCGTCGCGGATTTCACTTGTTTTCGTAGAGGCCAACGATCCGGTTTTGCTCGATGATGTTCCCGGCGTATTTCTGCAGGAACTCCTCCCTGGTAGGGGTCCCTTCGACCTTGGTGTCCAGGGCATAGACCCAGAAGTAATAGTGATGTTCTCCATGGCCTGCAGGCGGCTGGGGCCCGTAATACTGCTTGCCGCCGGCGCCGTTTGGCCCGACGCGAAACTTTTCCTGCGCGTCCGAAAGATCGGTGGTCGACGGATCGATGCCGTAGACGACCCAATGGGTGAAGCCGTTGGGCAAGGGCGCGTCGGGATCATGGCAGATGACCGCGAGTTCCTTCGTGCCCGCGGGGACGCCGCTGACCGTAAGCCTGGGCAACACATTGCCTTTGTCGCCGGCATGCTCGTCGCGCAACTTCCCGAGCGGCTTGAAATCCGCCGACGTAATCTTGAGGTCCTTGATGTTCAGGGGCATGGAATTCGTCCTTCGCCAATTTCGATCGAACTAGACACCGGCCTTGAGGTCGGCGACGGATTTGCCCCCGACGCGCTGATGAACGCGCGGACCCGATGCGACGGCCACGCAGATCAAAAGCTCATCGGGGCGCGGGCCATCCGGCACCGAAAATGTGACGGCATCATAGTGGGAACGGATGTAGAGCTCGTCCTTGTGGGCAAGCGGGATATCGATGGATGTGCCGGCTGCGGCGACCTTGCTGACCGACGAGATCCAGGCCTTGCCGCCGCCCACTTGCTGACGCAGCGGATCTCCGAACACCGTGGTGATGCAGGCGACGACATGTTCCTGCTCGCCGGATGTGCCCGCGATACCGCCTTTGCCATAGCTTTCGACTGGCCTGTTGCCGAGCAGCGCCACCGCCCGCTCGCCGAGCGCATGACCGATGGCTGAACTGGGATTGGTCAGGTCGGACAGTTCGGCGACGAACTTTCCGGCGAACGGATTGCGGATGACCACGCCAGTCGCGACTTTGACGAGGGTCTCGCCAGGCTGGCCGCCATCATGCCGGCTTTCCTGGACCGAGGCGTACCACCCCCTGACATCGTAATCCCGTTCGACTTCACTGGAATAGTTCATCTTTATCTCCTGAAGGGAGCGCAGCTTGCGCGCGCGCCGATTAATGCGTTGAGCGGCTCGTCCGATGCTACTGCGGCCATGAGAAGACGCCGCGCAGCGGGTCGTAGCGGGCTGCTTCCAATGCCGCCGGCGTGAACATGTTTCCCTTCGAGAGCGAGCGGTTCGCCGCATAGTCGCCGGACAGGGCCTGGCAGCGATCGGTGATCGGGCGAATGCGCTTTTCCCACGCGACGAGCGCGTCCTCGACCGAAGAGCCAGTCTGCAAATCTTGCGACAGGCTGAAGGCATTGACCATCGCGCAACCGGCGCCCTGGGCAAGAGCCGGACACATCGCATGCGCGGCATCTCCCACCAGGGCGACCTTGCCTCTTGTCCAGCTGTCAAGCTTGGTCGTTTCGTACTTGTCGTACCTGGCCGTTTTCAGCTTCGCCGCCTCGATCAGGCACGGCTCCAGGAAAGGGAACATCTCGACCCAGACCTCAAGGTCGATCGGGACCTGCGACCCCCGGGGATCGGCGGCTGGAGCCATGAGGCCGAGATAAAGCTCATTCTCGTTGCAGGGCGAGTAGAGGATCCGCTGAACGCGCGGCCAGAAGTTCCACATGTCTATGGTGTTGTCCCACTCGCCGTGACCGAGTTCCTTCTTCTTGCGAGGCACGATCAGCCGGATGAGACCGTCCTTGGAGACCCATCGGTCCTGCTTGAAGCCAATGGAGTCCCTGACCTTGGACCCAACACCGTCGGCGCCGACGATCAGGTCGGCTTCGAGAACCTCTCCCGTCTGAAGCGTCAGGCGACCTTCCGGATCGGCGGCAACCGCTTCGGAGTTGACCGATACGTCGACACCCAGCGCGCGGGCGCGGTTGACCAGGGCGTCATGCAGGTGGCTCCGGGTCATGATGCGCCACGGGAGACCGTTGAACGTCTCCTTGGAAACCGACTTGTTATGCATCCAGGTCTCGTAGGTCGGGGGCGTGTGCGAACCTTGGAGAACATCATCCAGGGCGCCCAGTCCTTCGAGCACGCGAAGGCCATTGTGCCAGAGATAGATGCCCGCGCCGAATGCCCGCAGCTCCGAGCTCTTTTCGTGCAGCCTGACATCCCAACCGTTCTGCCTCAGAGCGATGGCGGCGGTCAGACCGGCAAAGCCGCCGCCAGCGACCTCGGCACGGCGCGCCTTACCCTGGGTTTTGTTTACATTGGCCATTTTCTATCCTGATGCTGCGTACAAGAAGACGGCGTGCTGGGCCGTCAGGCGTCGATGAAATTCGTGATCGCTTTCAGCGTGATCTCGGGAGATACCTCGTTGACGTAGTGGTCGGCGCCCGGAACGACGACCACGGGCAGATCGGGCCGTAGCCGGCTTGTTTTCGCCAGCGCCGCCGCCGAAACCAATTTGCTCGCCTCGCCCCGAACGATGAGGACGGGCTTCGCCACATCCCGATAGGCGGGCACCAGGTCCGATCGCAGGCCCTTGGCCGTCTGGGCCATGGCCGCGGGCGACGCCAATGGTCGCAGCCCGCCGTCGACCCGCTGATAGCCGCTCTCGGCTCGGATCCTGATGGCGTCGGCGGGAATGTTCGGATAGCGGCCAGCAAGATAGGCTTCGACGGCCTTGATATCCTCGAAAAGCTGGCTTCCCGCGTTCACCCGGGCTTCCAGCGCATCCAACGCTTCGGTCTCGATATAGGGCGTGAAGTCGATTGCGATGACCGACCGCACCAGATCTGGATGTCGCACGGCTGCCGTGACGGAGTTTCTCGCGCCAAGCGAATGTCCGACGAGGATGGCAGGACCCCGGTCGAGGGTACGGATCAAGCCGGCAATGTCGTCGGCGTAGTCATGCGCCTCGTAACCGCCTTCCGGCTTGTCGCTGTGGCCGTGCCCTCTCTGGTCGACGGCCACGGTCGTGAAGCGATCCGAAAGCCTAGCCATCAACGGCGTGAAGACCGCGGAATTGGAGGTAATGCCATGGAAAAAAAGCATCAACGGGCCGTTGCCGGCCTCGCGCACATTCACGGTGATGCGGCCGGTGTCGATGCGTCGCGAGCCAAATCGGTCGGAAGCTATCCCTGCCGCAATGTTCATGATCCTCACCGTCACTGCCCGTCTCGGTCAAAAGGATCATACAGCCAGAAGGACGTCAAGCAGATTGTCTGACATTCTTGCAATCTTCAGATTTGACAATCTGGCTATTTTCCACGGCGTGACGTATGCTGGTTAGGAGATTGCGACTCAAACCGATGAGACGTTAGAAATGCCTCCAGATTTGAATTTGCGAATTTCTCCACGAACAGTTCAACGGGAGACCGTCGACAAGTTGCGGCTCGCCATCTTCTCCGGATTGTTCCAGCCGGGAAGCCGCCTCATCGAAAGTCAGCTGTGCACACAGCTTGGCATCAGCCGCCCTTCGCTAAGGGAGGCTTTGCGCAGTCTCGAGGCCGAGCGCCTGATCGAGATCGTCCCCAACCGCGGGCCGTCGATACCGTCGCTTACGTGGGAGGTGGCAACCGCCATCTACGAGGTTCGAGAGCTGCTTGAAGTCGAGGCCGCGGGACGCTGCGCGTCGAGAATTTCCCCGGAGCAGTTGCTTGAACTCGAGAAATCTCTTTCCGCGTTCGAAGCGGCGGCGTCCAGCAATGACAGCCTGGCACAGGTCATGACCGCCGCGGACTTCTATTCGATCATACTGGCCAATTGCGGCAACCCGATCCTTGAGGAGGTCCATCGTGGCCTTGTAGCCAGGATCAGCTTCTTTCGCGGACGATCGATGTCCTTGGATGGCAGGGCACAGAGCAGCCTGGCGGAGATGAAGGAGATATACGAATCCATCGCCGCCGGCGACGAGAAGGCCGCCCGCAAGGCCTCCAAAAATCACCTGTTGAAGGCCAAAGCGGCAGCGAAGATGTCCATGGACAGCGCGATTTGAGTCTTTCGAAAGACAGTTGCTCCGCCTGAAACCCGAAGCCTTTGAGGATGTCGCGGATCGACTGTCCGCGCACAGCTCGATGCGTAGGCCACCTCGTGCCGGCGCCAAACTTGCCGACCAAATACGCAAGCGTCAGATGGAGTGATGATGAGCTGGGCGAATTTTGAGCTCGAACGGGATGCCGATATCGTCATCGTCGGCGGCGGGTCGGCTGGCGCATTGCTTGCGGCGCGACTGAGTGAAAAGCCGGACAGCCGCGTTCTGCTGATCGAGGCAGGCGAAGAAGCGGTGGATCCCGACATCTGGAACCCCGCCGCATGGCCGGCACTTCAGGGCCGTGGCTACGATTGGGACTATCGCACGGAGCCGCAAGCCGGGACCGCTGGCCGGGTGCATCGCTGGGCGCGCGGGCGGGTGGTCGGCGGCTCGAGTTGCCTGCACGCGATGGGTTACATGCGTGGTCATCCCCGGGACTTCCAGGCATGGGTCGACGCGACCGGCGATAACAGATGGAGCTGGGATGAATTGCTGCCCGCGTTTCGGGCTATCGAGGATCACCCGCTCGGCGGCAACGGCCTTTACGGCAAGGGCGGGCCGATGCCCGTCCATTTGCCGGCCGACGAGGTCAGTCCGGTCGCGCGCGCGTTTATCGAAGCCGGCGCTTCGCTCGGCCTGCCGCGTCTTGAAGGGCACAACAGCGGGGAGATGATCGGCGTCACCCCGAACTCCTTGAACATTCGCGATGGGCGGCGGGTTACGGTGGCGGACGCCTGGCTCACGCCGGCTGTTCGAGGCCGCGAGAACCTGACCATCCTCACGGGATCGCGAGTGCGGCGGCTTAACCTGGCGAGCAATCGGGTCCGCGGCCTCGAAATCGCAGGGCGACAGGGTCCGGTCGAAATCCTCGCGGATCAAATTGTCCTTTGCGCCGGCGCGCTGGAAAGTCCGGCTTTGCTGATGCGCTCGGGCATCGGTCCGCACGACATGCTCGATACCGCCGGCGTTGGCTGCCTAATCGATATGCCGGAAGTCGGTCGAAACCTTCAGGATCACCTGCTTGGCGCCGGCAACCTTTATGCGGCTCGCAGGCACGTTCCTCCATCGCGCCTCCAGCACTCGGAATCGATGGCGTATATGCGCGCCGACGGGTTCACCGGTACCGGTCAGCCCGAAATTGTCGTTGGTTGCGGCATCGCGCCCATCGTGTCCGAACGCTTTCAGGCGCCTTCCGCCGGCACGGCATATTCGCTGCTGTTCGGGATCACCCATCCGATGAGCCGCGGCAGCGTGCGCATAAGCGGGCCGGAGCTCGACGATCGGTTGATCATCGACCCCGCATATTTGCAAAGCGGCCGGGACCGTGCGCTGTTTCGCCAGGCGCTCGAGGCAGCCCGGACGATCGGACATCGGGATGAACTCGCCGGCTGGCGCGAGCGCGAACTCCTGCCAGGCAGCCTGAACAGCGCGGCTGACATGGACGACTTCATCGCGCAGTCGGTCATCACGCATCATCATCCCTGTGGCACTTGCAGGATGGGCAAGGATCCGGACGCCGTCGTCGATGCGGATCTGCGGCTGAAGGCGCTCGACAATCTTTTTGTCGTCGACGCGTCGATCATGCCCAGTCTAACCGCGGGACCTATACACGCCGCGGTTCTCGCGATCGCCGAGACCTTCGCTCGATCGCGCGCCTGAGAAATAGCATATCGCCGGCAAAGCAAGCACGACCTGGCGACACGGCACCAACGGCGTTTCAGCGCTAGCTAACGGAACCGAATGGCTATCGCCGAATTTTGCTTCAGGCGGATTACGGAAGGGACCCCGTATTTGGAGCACCTGCATGAGCAACATAAGCGCCGAAGTCTCTGAGAAACAGAGCAATCTTCGGGCAAAAGGGCCATTCCAGCGGCTGCTGCGCACAATCGGGCCTGGTTTCATCACAGGCGCTTCGGACGACGATCCTTCGGGCATCGGCACCTACAGCCAGGCGGGCGCCCAGTTGGGGTTCAATGTCGGCTGGACGATGGTCTTCACCTTTCCGCTCATGGTCGCGATCCAGGAGATAGCAGCGCGAATAGGCCGGACGACAGGTCGAGGTATTTCCGGCAACCTCGCACGGCACTACCCGTCTCCGCTGATGTATTTTGTAGCCTTGCTTTTGTTCGCCGCCAACGTGATCAACATCGGGGCGGACCTGAGCGCGATGGCTGATGCATTGTGGTTGCTGGTGGGCGGCCCAAGCTCGCTTTACGTCGTTGCGTTCGGCGTGGCATGCGTTTTGGCGATCGTCTTCCTCGACTACAGCCGCTACGTCACGGTCCTGAAATGGACAACGCTGAGCCTCTTTGCCTACGTGGTGGCCGCGTTTCTGACTGATATCCCATGGGGCGAGGCGCTCAAGGGAATCGTTGTTCCGCATGTCGAATGGAGCCGGGCGTTCTTCACGACGCTTCTGGCCATACTCGGCACCACGATTTCTCCCTACCTGTTCTTCTGGCAAGCATCGCAAGAGGTCGAAGAGGAGAAGATCGACCCGAAGGCCAAGCCGCTGAAATGGGCACCGTGGCAGGCGCCGCGCGCGTTCCAGCGCATTCGCGCCGACACCTTGGTGGGCATGGCTTTTTCGAACCTGATCGCCATTGCAATCATTGTCACCACGGCCGCCACCCTGCACAGGGCGGGGGTGACCGACATCAATTCCTCCACCGACGCAGCCAAGGCACTGGAGCCGGTCGCGGGCAAATTCGCCTTTGTGATTTTTGCGATGGGGATTATCGGCACTGGCCTTCTCGCCGTGCCGGTTCTCGCCGGCTCGGCCGCTTTCGCCGTGGGCGAGGCGCGCCGCTGGCCAGTGGGGCTGGAGCGCAAGCCGAAGCAAGCGATGGCATTCTATGCGACCTTGGCCGCCGCCGTGGTGCTGGGAATGGGGATCATGCTGACGCCGATCGATCCCATCAAGGCGCTTTACTGGAGCGCCGTCATCAACGGCATATGCGCGGTTCCCGTAATGGTCGTCATGATGCTGATGACCGGGCGTTCCGAGATCATGGGCGAATTCCCCGTCGAGGGCTGGCTGCGCTTTCTCGGCTGGCTCGCGACGACTGCGATGGGATTGTCGGTTATCGGCCTCGCGCTGCAATGGGCCTTTTGAAATGACCCGACCGGGTCAGGCTCCGGTATGACGCTGAGCGCCCGCAGGGTACGAGGACCTTGGCATCCGCCGGCAGTCGCGTACGGCACCCTCGTCAACGTGCGCTCAGCGCGACCATGCGATCGAGGGCGGCGCCAAGGCCTTTCAGCGACACCGGAAAACTCAGCTTGATGTCGGCCGCGGTGGTGACGTCGAGTTTCAGCTCGGTCCCCGCCTTGAGCTTCTGCATCAGCGCCCGGTCGATCGGAAACAGCGCCACGCAGCCGTTCGGCAGGCAGGTCCTGAACTTCAACGGCCCGACGGGCGGCTGGTCGTCGATCTGGGGCGTCACGCCGGGCTCGAACAGGATGCCGAAGGGCAGCAGCAAGGTTCCGATCAGCCCGCCCTTCTGCCCCACGCGCAGTTCCACGGCCAGAAGCCTCTGGCCGTTTTTCTGCGTCTGGTCCTGCGTGACCGTGCAGACCCGGGAATTGTCCTGCATGCCGCAGGCCAGCTGCCAGTCCTGATAGGTTTCCTGGAGCGACGATGCGCCATTGGGAAGCGAAGCCTGCTGCTGTTGCGCGAAAACGGCCGGCACCGAAGCGGCGAAGGCAGCCGCGCAGATGACGGCTGCCTTCGGGAAAAGCTGTCTACGAACCAATGAATGCTGCCTTCTCTTGGGTGCCGGGCAAATGCCCGAAGTAGCGGCTCGAGGACCCGTGTTTATCGTCACGTACAGACCCATTCACGGATCTTGCATTGGGTCCCCCCTGCCTCGCAGGCTTGCAGGGCGAGATCCTCCGCTTCCCGGCGGGTCTCGGCGGAGTTCACGCCCCACGGGGTGAACCGGTGCTCCACTTTGTCTGCCACGGCGAGCGCGCCGCAATGCTTGTAGGGAAATCCGGTCTTATCGTCGTCCGTCCAATGACGGTGATTGCGGAACACGGTAACGACGTTGCAGGCCTTTCCACCGGCATTCTCGCAATATTTCTGCGCTATGTCCTTCGCTTCCTGCCGCTTGTCGGCGCCCCAGAAGAAGCCGTATTTGGTATCGGTCTGGGAGTAGGCGATTGCGGCCCAGATGCCTTTCTCCTCCTGCGGTGGCTCGGACGGCTCCACCAGATCGGCCGAGACGACCTGCCCGCTCCACAGCAAGGCCATGCACAAGACTGTCAAACGTCGCGATTTCATGGTCCGCAATCCTTTCCAGGGCGCCTCGCCCATTCGCCTGACATTCTCACTTGGCCGCCGATGCGATGGAAATCACCACGCACGTGTTGCCGGTCGGCAGCACAAGGGCTTCGCCCGTGTTGCCGCCAAGCTCGTAGACTTCGACCTGTCCGAGATGATCCGTGATCTTGCTGCCTTGCGGAAGCGCGGACGTGACGTCGGCGCAGGGGCTGGCGAACGGCGCCACCCGCACCATGGTGCCTTCGCAACCCGTGGCGGTGGGCGAAGCAAAAACGATGCCGGCGGCCGGCCCGCTGTAGCGCTCGGTCGCATAGTCCAGGCCGACAAGCGCCTGCACGGCGTGCTTGTCGGCGGCCTGGTCGCTCCACAGCGACTTGACGCTGTATTTCGAGCCGGTCGTCAAGAGCTGTCCGAGCACCGGATAGACGGTTGAACAGGCCTGCACGCCGGATTGCTTGACGTGTTGGAGGAAGGGCGAGTCCGGCAGCGCGGGCGGCGCCGTGCCGGCCTGAGCGGCCGTCGGCGTGCCGACGAGACCGGCGATCGCGGCATAGTTCGCTGCGGCGAAGCCGATGCCCATCATGACCAGCCCCAGCGCACACAAACCGATGACGCGCGGCCAACGCCGCGGCGGCTCGACGGTCCTCTTGCGGTCCGGCTCGACGGTCGGGTTGCTGCGCGTCGCGGAGATGAACGGGTCTTGCTGGCTCACGGTGCTGCCTCGGTTATTTGACTGGCGCAAGGGCCTCGGACAGCCCCTTGAGCGTTGCGGTGACGGTAACGGTCTGGCCATCGACGGTCGGGTAGGAAATCGCCGGCGTCGCCTTCTGCGCTATCTCCTGGCGCATCAGGGGTCCCACCGGCAGCATGCCGACACAGACCATTTCGTTGCAGCCATTCAGATGCACGTCGATGGATTCGGCGCGCCCCTCGAACTTCAGCGATACCAGCCCATCGCTCCTGGCGTTCGGCGCGGTGCGCAGGATCATGTAGGGCTTGCCGTCCTGGGTGGCGGCGAGCGACCAGCTGAACGCCATCTTGCCCGCCCCGTCCTCGATCACCTGCGAGACGTTGCAGACCTTCTTGCGCGCCTTGAGGTTCTCGTCGCAGATCAGCGTCCAGTTCTCGAAGGGACGGATGGTGCGCTGGTATTGTCCGAGCTTCACGTCCGGCGGCACGACCACGTCGGAGGGCTTGACCCTATAGGGCGAAGCCGTCTGCGCGGCAGCCGGCGCCAGCCCGCCGGCAAGCGCCAGGCAGGTCAGGAATGCCATGGCTAGTCCGGGAAAACCAAACGGGTTTCCCGGATTCGAGCCTGGCCTGACATGGCCGGTTCGCCTGTTCATTCCCGCCCCAGGTCCCCGCCTCAGTTCAAGGTGAAGCTCAGCCCGGCGCCGACACCGACATTTCCACCCGCCGCCGTGCCGGACACATTGCCACGGATGCGGCCGTCCTCGCTGGTGTAGCCCGCGCCGAAGGCAAGGGCGCTCGAGTCCCGCCAGAAGCCACCGCCCGCCGCCACGCTGAGCTTGCCGGGACGGTCGTCGTAGCGGAGCGAGGCTGCCGCCAGACCGATTGCCGCCGCCTGCCGTGCTTCGTCCCTGATGCCGCTGATGTCGGAATTGAGCTGGCTGAACTTCTGGTCGGTATAAGTGTTGGCCTGTTGCAACGTCGTGACAGCCACCTGGTCGGTATAGGTCTTGCTCTGAGCCAGGTTCAGGTTCAGCTGGTTGACGTTGACCGCGTCGGTGCCGGCAACGCCGGGGCCGACATTGGAGATGACGACAGGCGCATTCGGATCGCCGCCCTGCAGCGTGATCTTGTTGATTTTGGTCGTCGATCCGTCCGGATTGGTGACGGTGTCGTACTGCACGGTGTTTTGGACGGTGCCGCCGATGCCGCCGATCGTTTTGGTCAGGTCTTCGATCGCTGTGTTGGTGGCGTAGAGCTGCGAGCCGTTGATCGCATCGGTGCTGTCGGAAGAAACGCGTCCGGCGGCGACATTGGTGATCGTCCTCTCCGCGCCGGCATCGCCGACGCTGACGGTGCCGTCCGGGGTCGTGCCGGCAAAGGCGTAGGTCTTGCCGTTGATGACCGTGTTGGACGTGCCGACGGCGGTCTGCGACACCGAGCCGGAGCCGAGCGCCACATCGCTGGCATTGTTGGCCTGCGCGCCCTGGCCGAGCGCCACGGCGCCCTGCCCGGTGGCCGTCGAACCATGGCCCGCGGCCAGGCTGTCGGTGCCGCTCGCCACGCTCTCCGGCCCGATCGCCACCGCGTCGGTGCCGCCAGCAAGGCTGTCGGCCAGCGTCGAATTGGCATGGAAATATTTGATGCCGCCGCCATTGTTGATGGTGGTGAGCGCATTGTTGACGGCGGTGAAGCCGTCATAGACGGTCGAGTAGTTGTTGCCCTGGATGTTGTAGGTCGGCCCGGTGATCGAGCCGTCGGGATTGACCGTGGTGCCGCCGCCGAACAGGTTGGAAACGTTTTGTGAGACACCGCGCAACTGCGAGACGTTGACGCCGTCCGTATCGGCCGAACCCGCCGCGACATTGGTGAGCTTGCGCTCCGCCCCGGCGGCACCGAAGGACACTTCGCCGGCCGATGTCTGCGCGGCGCCGAGGGCAAAGGCTGTGTAGCCGGCCTGCGCGCCGACCGTGGTGATGGACGACGCGCCCAGCGCCACGCTGTTGGCGAAGGTGCTTTGGGCGCCGGCGCCCAGTGCGATGGATTGCACGCCGGCGGCGGTGGAGTCGGTGCCGAGCGCGATGCCGTCGGCCAGCATGACATGGGCGTTCTGCCCGATGGCGGTGCCGCCGGGTGCCGTCTGATCGACGACGGCGCCGTTGCCGATGCCGAGGCCATTGTCGCCATTGACGACCGTGGTCGGGCCAACCGCGACCGATTCCGCTCCGACCGCCAGCGAGTCGCCGGCTGTCGAATTGGCATGGAAATATTTCGTCGAGGTGGCGGAGACCGCCGCGATCGCTCCCGCCAGCTGGCGCACAGTCACGGCGTCCTGGTCCTGCGTGCCGTCGGCCACGTTGGTGATCTGCCGGTAGGCCGTGGCGGTACCAACCGACACGGCGCCGAGCAGCGTCTTGTCGGTCGTGTTGTACTGGATGAAGTTGGACGGGCCGGCCGCGATCTGCCCGGAAGCCGGAGCGATCGCGCGGTCAGAGACCGAACCTTGACCGAGCGCCACGCTGCCGTCGATGCTGGCCGCGCTGTCGCGACCGAGCGCAAGCGCGCTGACGCCGGTCGCGGTCGCCTGGTAGCCGACTGCGGTGGAACCGACGCCTTGCGCGAAGGAATCGGTCTGCGCCAGGCCGGTCTCGTTGGTGCGGGCATAGCGGATGCCCTCGCCATTGGCGTTGGTGTAGATCGCCGAGGTGTCGCCGGCGATGTTGTTGATCGTGTTGCCGAGATTGGTGATGTTGCCGCCGATATTGGCGATGTCGGTCGTGTTCTGCGTCACCTGCTGGTTGGTGGCGAAGAGCTGCGAGCCGTTGACGGCATCGGTCGAACCGCCGTTCAACTGTCCGGCGGCGACGTTCTGGATCTGGCGCTCGGCGCCGGCCGAGCCGACCGAGAAGGCGCCCGCCGGCGTGCCGCCGGCGAAGGTGTAGTTGACGCCGCCGATCGTCGTGCCGCCGACATTGGTCGTGGCGCCCGACGTCGAATTCAGGCCGATCGCGACGTCGCCGGCATTGTTGGCCACCGCGTTCGGGCCGACAGCGACGGAATCGGCTCCCAGCGCCTGCGAATCCGCCAGCGTCGAGTTGGCGTGGAAATACTTGATGCCGCCGCCGACATTGATGTTGTTGACGACGGCGCCGATGGCGTCGACCGCCTGGTTGGTGGCGGCGAGCTGCGAGCCGTTGATCGCGTCAGTCGAGAGCGCGCTGATCCGCCCCGCAGCCAGATTGGTGATGGTGCGTTCCGCGCCCGGCGCGCCGATGCTGACCGTCGAGGTCGGGTTGGTGCCCTGGAAGGCATAGGTCGTGCCGTTCACCACCCCACTGGCGGTGCCGACCGCCACGGCGGTCACCGAGCCCGAGCCCAGCGCCACGTCGCCCGAGCTTGCCGCAGCCGAGGCGCCGTTGCCCAGCGCGACATTGCCGACGAAACCGGCGGCGCCCGCGGTGGAGCCGTTGCCCAGCGCGACGGAGCCTTGCCCGATCGCCTTGTTGTTGTTGCCGATGGCGACGGCGCCATTGGCCATATTGGCTCCGGTCGCGGTCGCCGTGCCGTCGCTGTTGGCGATGTTGTTGGCGCCGCCGGTGAAGGCGCCGGTGCCGCTGGCGAAGCTCGGATCGCCGATGGCGACCGCGCCGTCGCCAAAGGCGGTGTTGTTCGCACCGATCGAGACGGCTTGGCCGCCGGTCGCCACGGCGTTGGTGCCCATGGCAACCGCGTTGGTGGAACTGGCCGCGGCATTGTTGCCGATGGCGATGGCGCTCGTAGCCGACGCCGCGGCGCCGATGCCAAGTGCGGTGCTGGCAACCCCGCTGGCGTTGGAGCTGACGCCGGCAGCGAGGGAATTGTCTCCCGTAGCCTTGGATCCTGTCCCGTACGAGGAGGCGTTTGTGCCACTCGCAACAGCCTGGCGTCCGGTGGCTGTGGAATTGTCGCCGCTGGCGTTGGTACCGGCGCCTACGGCAACCGATAAAATACCACCGGAATTTGCATTGTTGCCGAGCGCAAGGCCCGAGGTCGCGGTGCTGGCAACGATTGCGCCCGAGCCTATCGCAACAGCACCACCGGCTGCAAGCGCCTGCGCTTGGTTACCCATGGCGACCCCGAAGGCTCCCGATGCAACCGTGCTGGCGCCGACGGCGACCGAGTTAGTTGCCGATGCCGCGGCTGTGACGCCCATCGCTATGGCGGACGTGCCCGTTGCCTTGCTTTGACGCCCGATCGCAGTGGAGTCAACCTGAGACGCCAGTACGTCCGTGCCAATGGCGATGGCGCTTTCCTGAAGGGCGCCCCCTCCCGCAACAGTTCGGTTGCCAAGATTGACGGCATTGATCGCGGTCGCGGTCGCCTGGAAGCCGATGGCGATGGCGTTCTGATTGCTTGCGACGGCGCTATTACCTTGGGCAAGCGAATCCAGCCCGGACGCTGTTGCTCCAAACCCGAGCGCGGTGGCGCGCAGCCCGGTCGCCCGGGTAACGTAGCCGATCGCCGTCGAGTTCAATCCGTCGGCACGCGCGTTCAGGCCAAAGGCGGCCGCGCCTGCGGCTGCAACCGAGTTGACGCCAATCGAGCTTGCTCCGTCCCCGTTGGCATGGGCGTTCCCGCCCAAAGCGAGGGCGTTGACGCCGGTCGCGCCCGCGAACACGCCTATGCCTATGGAATTGAGGCCATTGACACTCATCGCATAGCCGATGGCGATCGTAGCGTCGCCCGTTGCACTGTTTGAGGTGCCCAACGCCGTGCTGTTATTGCCATTCGCCGTCGCGCCGTTACCGATGGCGACGGCGTTGCCGCCTGTCGCGGACCCGCCGCCCGCCTGATATTGCGCCAGGGCCGGCGTTGCAGCCATGCCGATCGCGAAGGCGCCCAGCATCGCGGCCGGCGCCCCGCCGACGCCCAGCGTTCCCAGCCCCAGGCGCTTGCGTCCCATACCCAGCGCGCGATGAGCCATGCGCAGCACCGCCATCAAACGACGACGAATTGAGCGGGAACGGGGATCGGTGCCGGCGATCCAGTTGCCGGCAAAATGCGCCGCGCGACGCTGCACAACAGGCGAGCCGCTCGAAATCTGATTGTCGGTCATGGTGCCCTCCGCTGGCCGGCATGGAATCGTCTGACAATTCCAGTCCACGGCAGGAAGACATGATTCCTGCTTGCCGTATTTCACGAAATTGCTGTCTTGTGAGAAAAGACCCGAGCATATAGGCGGAGGTTAACAGCTCGTTACCTTAGCAACTGCTTTAAAACGAAGTAATCAAGCAACGGTGCGGGCGACGCTTCATCTAATCTTGGCGTTAAGCTTTCCTACCCGCGCCTGCAATGGGGTCACTTGCCGGTATTTCTTCATCACGGTGGTAAAATGGCTCTGGCTTGAAAATCCGCTGGAATGAGCGATGTCGGCGATCGTCATGCTGCTGTCGGCAAGCAGCCTTTCGGCGAGGTCCAACCGCAGGTCGAGAACATATTGATGCGGCGGCACGCCGAACGTCCTGGCAAACGCCCGCACGAAATGAGAAGGCGACAACCCGCACACCGCGGCCATCTCGGCAAGCGCCAGCTTGCGGGTGAAGTTCTCGTGCAGGAAGTCTTGCACCTTGCGTGCGGCGCGGGGAGAAAGCCCGCCTTTTGCAGTGAGCGCCGGCTGCCGCGCCGAATTGATACGAGAAACTGACCCGGGGAAACCATCATCGCCCGGCATTCTTCGGCCTCCTGATAAGTTCCAGATAAAGTTCAACCCGAGGCCTCCCTGGCCGTTCCCGCGAAAAACAATTCGTGATTGTGCGACGCGGGCCGGCGTCGTCGTGAGGCCCGTTCATGTGAGCGATCCGTCCGGACGGCGAACGATGCGCAGGCTGCATGGGCGCAAGCACGATCCCTGCGGAGTACTCCTTGGCCAGGAATGTCTGCGAGCCGGGCCCGCAAACGGAATAAATCACGCTTCCTTGCGCTGTGGCCCTGCGCGGACCTGCACTTTCAGGAATGATGTCCAGGACGTATCGAGCTGCTCGCTCCCGATCGATGCCTCGGGAAATGCCGCTTTCCCGTGCCTCGTCCGCATTTTTCATTCGCACTGCCTCAGCCGTCTCGACGACGCCTCACATCCCCTTCCCGGCCCCGAAGACAGCGTAACGCAGCCATCTTCGCTTGGGAAGAACTCCCACGTGCAAAGAAAAATCTTTATTCGAGAAAAGAAACAAGGAATGGCGGCGAATGGGAGTTGCCGAGCGTTTCATTTTCGCTCGGCGCGAGGTCTTCGCCATCCAGGAGTTCGCCAATCGGTGCTGACACGCCCGGTCGCGCGATTCTGTGTTCTCGTCAACCGCTGACGGCAGGTGCCTGGCGCAGCCT
Organism: Mesorhizobium sp. B2-4-13; assembly: GCF_006658535.1. NCBI lineage: Bacteria > Pseudomonadati > Pseudomonadota > Alphaproteobacteria > Hyphomicrobiales > Phyllobacteriaceae > Mesorhizobium > Mesorhizobium sp. B2-4-13. Next base: position 336,178 of record NZ_VFVB01000002.1, read on the forward strand.
GCGCTGATTGATGGCTTGCCCGCGAGGTCGAGCATGGGAGCCGCCGTTCGGAGCCGGTGATTGGCAGTCCGCTGCTACAGATCACCGCGCCGGTTCTCGTACAGATCCCAGGCGAGTTCCACGAAAGCCAGAAGAACATCGTCCCGCTTCCAGCCGGCCGCCACCGCGGCCTGCACGATCTCATTGACGAGAGGCAGCAACTGGTCCTGGCAATCGGCCGGCGCATCGCCGTCGCCCACTGGTGGCCCCTCGAAGTTGAACGTCATCATTCGGCGCCCCCCTCGCCATCAACCGAAGTGTTACATCGCTAATTTCATTCCCTCTGATATACAATGGATGCGGTACCAAAGTACAGGAAGCCTCGATGACCAAAGCAGCGCGGGATGACGCCGGATCGCACCGGCTCTATGCTTTCCCACGCGGTGAGGCTGGGCTCTCTCGGGTGGAATTTATCGCAGGTTGATCGAGCCAACTGCTCAATCCTCAAACGAACGTTCCCACCAGCTGGAGAGCCACGCTTGGCGGCCGAGGCTCTCGCGACCAGCGGCGGCCTGCCGTGCTCGCGACGGCGAGGCCGTCAAGGCCGCGGTCCGCGCCGATATCGACGCCGCTTTCAGCGTCCTGGTTGGCCTGCTCAAATAACCGTGCGCCGCCGTTCTCGCACATGCAGAGACGTGGATACGGCCGGCTGCATTGCCTTATGCGGGCGCTCGCTGGATAGTCCCGGCAATGTTCGAGACCCTGGCGATTCACTGGCCCCAAATACTGGCGATCATCTCGGTGGTGATGGCGACCATCGGCATTGCCCATGCTGTCATGACCAAGGAGGACGTCCGCGCCGCCACCGGCTGGGTCGGCATCATGGTGCTGTCGCCGATCCTCGGCGTGCTGATCTATTCCGTGGCCGGCATCAACCGCATCCGCCGCGCCACGATCAGCGCCCAGCGCCCGCTCGCCGATGGCATGGTGTCGGCCAAGCATGAACGCGACGTCGCCCTCGAAGAGGCGTTGATCATCGAGCGCTATGGACAGCGGTTCACTGGCCTCAGGACGCTGGGCGACAGGGTGGCGCGGCGAACGCTCAACCCGGGAAATGCAATCGAGGTGCTGGAAAGCGGCGACGAGGCCTACCCGGCCATGTGCGCGGCGATCGACGGGGCCGAGCGCAGCGTCCTGCTCGAGACCTATATTTTCGACAACGACGCCGTCGGCCTGCTTTTCGTCGAAGCGCTGGCCGGCGCCGTCCAGCGCGGCGTCACCGTCCGTGTGCTGATCGATGCCGTCGGCGCCCGCTACTCCGTGCCCAGCATCCTGGGGCATCTGCGCCGCGCCAACATCACGGCGGATGTCTTCAACGGCAACATCGTCATGGGCCTGCGCCTGCCCTATGCCAACCTGCGGACCCACCGCAAGATCCTGGTGGTCGACGGCACGGTTGCCTTTACCGGCGGCATGAACATCCGCAAGGGTTTTTCGGCGGAGTTCGCCGGGTCGAAAAGCGCCAGGGATACGCATTTCCAGGTCACCGGCCCCGTTGTCGCCGATCTCTTCTCCGTCGCCGCCGAGGACTGGCGCTTTGCCACCAAGGAGGCGCTGAAGGGCGATGCCTGGCGGATCACACCGGTTTCGCCACCCGCCGGCCAACCGATGCTGGTGCGTGCGGTCGCATCCGGACCCGATGCAAGCAACGAAACCAACCACAAACTGCTGATCGGCGCCTTCTCGGTCGCGCGCAAGTCGATACGGCTGATGTCGCCCTATTTCCTGCCGGACCGGGAATTGATCAGTGCCTTGATCACCGCGGCCAGGCGCGGCGTCGAGATTGATGTCGTGGTGCCGGCGGTGAACAACCTCTTCCTTGTCGATCGCGCCATGACCGCGCAATTCGACCAGATCCTGAAGAATTATTGCCGCATATGGCGCACGGAAGGGCCCTTCGACCATTCCAAGCTGCTTTCGATCGACGGCGTCTGGGCCTATGTCGGGTCCTCCAACCTCGATGCCCGCTCGCTGCGGCTCAACTTCGAGATCGACCTTGAGGTCCTCGATGCGGCTTTTGCCACCGAGATCGAGACCCGGATCGGATCGGCGATCGAAACGGCCGTCCCAGTCACGCTGGCCTCCTTGCGGGCGCGTCCGTTCATCATCCGGCTGTTCGATCGCATGCTCTGGCTGGGATCGCCCTATCTCTAGGAAACTATCTCTGGGAAAAAACCTGTCTTTAAGAAAACGACGTGTTTACCGGATAGGGTGTCGCCAACCATGGAACATCGGCTGAAAGACTCTATTTCTAGGTGCATGGTGAGAACAGCAAGGACGATCGGCGCGCGATGCGAATGAACGGGCGCAGCCTGCCGGCCAATATGCTCCTGTCCATTCGCGACCGGCGGATGCGCAAGGCCAACGCCTTCTCGGCGAAGAGGGACGGCGTCACCGGGACGCTGGTCGCTTCCTACAACGTCCACAAGTGCATCGGCGTCGACCGCAAGTTCGATCCCGACCGCACCAGCCGGGTCATCCGGGAGATCGCCCCCGACGTGATCGCCCTGCAGGAGGCCGACAATCGTTTCGGCGACCGTGACGGGCTTCTCGACCTGCACCGTCTAGAACTCGAAACCGGCCTCGTGCCGGTGCCCATTTCGGCAACGGGCAAGGGCCATGGCTGGCACGGCAATGTCCTGCTGTTCAAAAGGGGCGTCGTTCGCGACGTGCACCAGATCAGGCTCCCGGGTCTCGAACCGCGCGGCGCGGTGGTCGCGGAAATCGATCTCGACGGAAATCAGTCCCTGCGCATCATCGCGGCCCATCTGGGCCTGCTGCGCCGCTCCCGCTCGCAGCAGGCCCAGGTCGTGCTGGATATCATGAACAGTCCCGACGAGAAGCCGACGCTCCTGCTCGGCGACCTGAACGAATGGCGGCTCGGAAACCGCTCCGCGCTGAACACGCTGCACGCGAGCTTCGGCCCGCAGCCCCCTGCCGTCCCCACCTTCCCGTCCAATCTGCCGCTGCTGGCGCTCGACCGGATCATGGCCAACCGGCACGGCATGATCGGGACCATCGAAGCGCATGACACACCATTGTCGCGCGTGGCCTCCGACCATCTGCCGCTGACCGCCTTCGTCCACTTGTAATATACGGCCGATAACGGCTTGATGTCGCCAGCGTCGCAAAGCGTGTGGATTTGAGCGGAACACCCGGTTGTTCCGCGAGTTTATGTGTGTTGAACATGCAGGAGGACGGAATGAAAAAGTTGATTTTGGCTTCGGTGCTGGCGTTTGCCGCGACAGCTGCGGCGATTGCGCCCACGCAGGCTGCCAGCGTGACTATCCAGTCCGACGACGGCAACCAATATTCCTCGGACGAAGATTCCGGAATCGTCGTGCGCCGTCATCATGAGCGCCGCTACGACAACGAGTATGATGGCGACCAGAGCGTCCAGTATGACAATGACGGCTACCGCTGGCGTCACCACCGCCATCACCGCTGCCACATCGAGACGGTCGTGCATTGGCGCCACCACCACAGGGTAGTCGAAGACGTTCGCGTCTGCGGCTGATCAACGTCTCCTGCCAAGCCGATACCCTTCGCCACCAGCCATTTCTGGGCATAGCCACCGACCTTCCATGGTCGGTGGCTATGCTGCATTGCACAAATTTGCGGCCTTGCTCATAATGCGTGCATGGTCCGAACTTCCCTCGCCGTCCTGGTGATCGACGAAAACCGCATCCGCGCTTCGATAATCGAAGCCGGATTGCGCGAGGCGGGTCATCAGCGGGTCACCGTCATCCACGACGTCTCGGGCATTGCGCGCCGTATCGCCGAGATCGAACCCGACGTCATCGTCATCGACCTTGGAAATCCCAACCGCGACATGCTGGAAAACATGTTCCAGCTGTCGCGGGCCGTAAAGCGGCCGATCGCCATGTTCGTCGACCGCTCGGATCAGGCCTCGATCGAGGCCGCGGTCGATGCCGGCGTTTCGGCCTATGTCGTCGACGGGTTGAGGCAGGAGCGCGTCAAGCCGATCCTCGACATGGCGGTGAGCCGCTTCAACGCTTTCTCGCGCATGGCACGTGAACTGGAAGAGGCGCGCAGCGAACTCGAGAGCCGCAAGGTGATCGACCGCGCCAAGGGCATCTTGATGAAGTCGCGCGGCCTGACCGAAGGGGCCGCCTACACGCTGCTGCGCAAGACCGCGATGAACCAGAACCGCAAGATCGGCGACATCGCCCAAAGCCTGGTGACTGCCGCCGGGCTTCTCGGACCGGCGGAGGACGAATGAGCATGGGCGCCGAGCACCAGATCACCGCCGGCTTCATGCCGCTTTTCGATAGCGCCGTGCTGGTCGCGGCCGGCGAACTGGGCTTTGCCGCGCGCGAAGGCATCGATCTCACCCTGCACCGCGAGACCTCTTGGGCCAACATCCGCGACCGCATCGCCATCGGCCATTTCGACCTCGCGCACATGCTCGGACCGATGCCGCTCGCCTGCAATCTGGGCCTCACCCCGCTCGCCTCCGAGACCATCGTGCCCTTTTCGCTGGGGCTCGGCGGCAACTGCGTCACCCTCTCCAACGCCGTCTGGGCCGGCATGGCGGCGCACGGTGCGGCACCCGATCTCGATCCGGCCCGTGCCGGCGCGGCACTTGGCGCCTTCATCCGCGAGCGGGCCGACGCCGGCCGGGACCCGCTGCGTTTCGCCGTCGTGCATCCGCATTCCGGGCACAATTACGAACTGCGTTACTGGCTTGCCGCCTGCGGCGTCGATCCATCGCGCGAGATCGAGATCGTCATCGTGCCGCCGCCCTTCATGGCCGACGCGCTGGCCGCCGGCCGCATCGACGGCTATTGCGTCGGCGAGCCCTGGAACAGCGCCGCGGTGGCGGCCGGCACCGGCCATATCGTCACCGTCAAGGCACGGATATGGCGCAACAGCCCGGAGAAGGTGATTGGCGTGCGCAAGGCCTGGGCCGAACAGGTCCCAGAGGCGCTGGCGGCCCTCTTGCGCGCATTGCATCACTCGGCGCGCTGGTGCCAGGATCCGGCGAACCGCGACGAACTGGCCGCGGTGATGGCGCAGCGTGGCTTCCTTGGCCTGCCTCCGGCGGTCCAGATGCCGATCCTGACCGGCCATCTCCGGCTGGGCGGCGGGGCGGAGCTGGACATCGACGACTTCTTCGTGCCGTTCGACAAGGCCGCCAACTTTCCCTGGAAAAGCCATTCGCTGTGGTTCTACACGCAGATGGTACGCTGGGGCCACGTCGCGCACACGCCCGACAATCTCGCCATCGCCCGCGACTGCTACCGCCCAGATCTCTACCGCTCGGCACTGAAGCCACTCGGGGTGGCGCTGCCCGGCGCCAATGCCAAGGTCGAAGGCGCGCTCAAGGCCGCGACCGCGGTAGGCGCGACGGGAGCCGGCCTCATGCTCGGACCGGACGGTTTCTTCGATGGCCAGATCTTCGATCCAGACGAGATCGACGCCTATATCGAGAGGCAAAAATCAGCCATCGGGGAAGCCTGATCATTTTAGCGCCATGCTTGTGCATTGCACAAAAATTATGCGCTCGAAAGGTGAGCTGACCAATGTTTGACCTTAGTCGCGACGGATCGGGTCGCCGCAAAAAGCTCCCATCGTATTGATCCCATTTGAATTTTTCGGCCAGAGGTAAACTGGCACGGTTCCTGCTTTGAAATAAACGAGCCTTCACGGGCAACGGAACAGGCGTCCAATGGCGGGCGCCACAGGCAAAGCTGCCGCTCAGGTCACTGCGCAATCCCCAGGATGCGCGAAGCCTGGCCGGCGGCTTTTTTGTTTTTGGCCGAACACGCAATCGACGGCGCTTCAACCGCGCCCAACCGGAGACGACGATGACGAAACGGATCGGAACTGGCACGTCCCTCAAGGATTTCACCCGCCGCGATTTTCTGGCCAGTAGCGCGCTGACGGCGGGACTGTTCCTCGCCGCAAAGACATTGTTTCCCGCCGGCGCTCATGCCGAAGGGAAAGGTCCCGAAGTAACCGGCGCCAAGCTCGGCTTCATTGCGCTGACCGATGCCGCGCCCCTGATCATCGCCAAGGAGAAGGGCCTGTTCGCGAAATTCGGCATGCCTGATGTCGAGGTGCTCAAGCAGGCCTCCTGGGGCGCGACGCGGGACAATTTGGTGCTCGGCGGCGAAGCCAACGGCATCGACGGCGCCCACATCCTGACGCCGATGCCTTACCTCATGCACACCGGCAAGGTGACGCAGAACAACCAGCCGCTGCCGATGGCGATCGTCGCCCGCCTCAACTACGACTGCCAGGGCATTTCGGTCGCACAGGAATATGCCGCGACCGGCGTCGGCCTCGATGCCGCCAAGCTGAAGGACGCCTTCGCCGCCAAGAAGGCCGAGGGCAAGGAGGTCAAGGCCGCCATGACCTTCCCGGGCGGCACCCATGATCTGTGGCTGCGCTACTGGCTGGCGGCCGGCGGCATCAACCCGGACAAGGACGTCTCGACCATCGTCGTGCCACCGCCGCAGATGGTGGCCAACATGAAGGTCGGCAATATGGACGTGTTCTGCGTCGGCGAGCCGTGGAACGAACAGCTTGTCCATCAGGGCGTCGGCTTCACCGCCGCCACGACCGGCGAACTCTGGAAGGGCCATCCGGAAAAGGCGCTCGGCCTGCGCGCCGCCTTCATAGAAAAATATCCCAACGCCACCAAGGCGATCGTCATGGCGGTGATGGCGGCACAGCAATGGTGCGACGCCAAGGAAAACAAGGACGAGATGGCCGCCATCATCGGCAAGCGGCAATGGATGAATGTGCCCGTCGCCGACATTATCGGCCGCCTCAAGGGCGACATCAACTACGGCAATGGCCGGGTCGCCAGCGCCACCGACCTCTACATGAAATTCTGGAAGGGCGGCGTCTCCTACCCGTTCAAGAGCCACGACAGCTGGTTCCTCGCCGAAAACATCCGCTGGGGCAGGTTCGCGCCGACCACCGACATCAAGGCGCTGGTCGACCAGGTCAACCGCGAGGATATCTGGCGCGAGGCGGCCAAGGAACTCGGTGTCGCCGCGAGCGACATCCCGGCCTCGTCCTCGCGCGGCGTCGAGACCTTCTTCGACGGCAAGACTTTCGATCCGGCCAACCCCTCGGCCTATCTCGACAGCCTGACCATCAAGGCATCGGCTTAGTCAGGCCGTTTGTGCCCCAACACAAACGGCGCCATCGCCGTTTGGCGCTCAGTACCGCACCAGCACACCACGGAGTATCCCCAGGACATGTCCATCCAAGCCGTCGAGGACACCAAGGTGAAAGCATTCCCGGCCAAGCCAGCCGAGGTGGTCGCCTTCACCGGCAAAGCGCGGCGCCGTATCGATCCGGTGGCGGTCGCCGCCAAGGTGGCCAGCGCTCTCGTCCCGCCCGCCATCGTCATCGCCCTTCTGCTTGTCGTCTGGCAGGTCGCCTGCTCGTCGCCGACGGCAAGCCTGCCGCCGCCGAGCCAGGTGTGGAACGAGGCCTATGACCTGATCGCGCATCCATTCTTCGACAACGGCCCGCAGGATATCGGTCTTGCCTGGCGGGTGCTGATCTCGCTCCAGCGCGTCGCGATCGGCTTCGGCATGGCGGCGGTCGTCGGTGTGGCGCTCGGCGCGCTGGTCGGCCAGTCGATCTGGGCGATGCGCGGCCTCGATCCAGTGTTCCAGATCCTGCGCACCGTGCCGCCGCTCGCCTGGCTGCCGCTGTCGCTCGCCGCCTTCCGCGACTCCAACCCGTCGGCTCTGTTCGTGATCTTCATCACTTCGATCTGGCCGGTCATCATCAACACCGCCGTCGGCGTGCGCAACATCCCGCAGGACTATCGCAATGTCGCCCGCATCCTGCGGCTGAACCAGCTCGAATTCTTCGTCAAGATCATGGTGCCGGCCGCTGCGCCTTACATCTTCACCGGCCTGCGCATCGGCATCGGCCTGTCCTGGCTCGCCATCGTCGCGGCCGAAATGCTGACCGGCGGCGTCGGCATCGGCTTCTTCATCTGGGACGCGTGGAATTCGTCACGGCTGCCCGACATCATCGTCGCGCTCGCCTATATCGGCGTCACCGGCTTCTGCCTCGACCGCTTGGTCGCGGCGGTCGGCGCCTTTGTCACCCGCGGCACGACGGCAAAGTGAGGAGAGCGCCATGACCGCCTATCTCAAGCTCGACCATATCGACAAATCCTTCGCTCGTGGCAGCCAGGTCAGCGAAGTCCTGAGGGACATCAGGCTGACCATCGACAAGGGCGAATTCGTCTCCATCATCGGCCATTCCGGTTGCGGCAAGTCGACCTTGCTCAACCTGATCGCCGGCTTGACCAAGGTTTCCGCCGGCGCGGTGTTGCTGGAGGACAAGGAGGTCGACAGCCCCGGCCCCGAGCGCGCCGTTGTGTTCCAGAACCACTCGCTGCTGCCGTGGCTGACCGTCTACGAGAACATCAATCTGGCGGTGTCGAAAGTCTTCGGCCGCTCGAAGAGCAAGGCCGAGCGGCATGACTGGATCATGCGCAATCTCGACCTCGTGCAGATGGCGCATGCGAGCGACAAGCGGCCGGCCGAAATCTCCGGCGGCATGAAACAGCGCGTCGGCATTGCCAGGGCGCTTGCCATGGAACCCAAGATCCTGCTGCTCGACGAGCCGTTCGGCGCGCTCGACGCCTTGACCCGCGCCCATCTGCAGGACGCGGTGATGGACATCCATTCCAGGCTCGGTTCGACGACGATTATGATCACGCATGACGTCGACGAGGCGGTGCTGCTGTCCGACCGCATCGTCATGATGACCAACGGCCCGGCGGCGACCATCGGCGAGGTGCTGCCCGTGCCTCTGGCGCGGCCGCGCCGACGCATCGAACTTGCCTCCGACCGGACATTCCTGCGTTGCCGCGAGGCGGTGCTGAAGTTTCTCTACGAACGCCACCGCTTCGTCGAAGCCGCGGAGTAACGCCATGACCGAAAAACTCGTCATCATCGGCAATGGCATGGCGCCCGGGCGCATGCTGGAGCATCTGCTGGAACAGGCGCCAGGCCGCTACGCCGTCACCATCTTCAACGCCGAGCCCAGGGTCAATTACGACCGCATCATGCTGTCGCCGGTGCTCTCCGGCGAGAAGGCCTATGAGGAAATCATCATCCATGGCGACGGCTGGTACATCGCCAATGACATCACCCTCTACAAGGGCCACAAGATCATGGCCATCGACCGGCAAGCGAAGACCGTCACCTCCGACCACGGCGTCACCGAGCCTTACGACAAGCTTGTCATCGCCACCGGCTCGGTGCCGTTCATCATCCCGGTGCCCGGCCACAATCTGCCGGGCGTGCTGACCTATCGCGATCTCGACGACGTTCAGGCGATGATGCTCGCCGCCCAGTCGCGCGCCAAGGCCGTCGTCATCGGCGGCGGCCTGCTCGGATTGGAGGCGGCGGCCGGCCTCAACGCGCAAGGCATGGATGTCACCGTGCTGCACGTCATGCCGACGCTGATGGAACGCCAGCTCGATCCGGCCGCCGGCTACCTCCTGCAGCGCGCGGTGGAGCAGCGCGGCATCAAGGTCGTCACCAAGGCCAACACGCAGGCAATCACCGGCAATGGCAAAGTCGAGCAGGTGGAACTCGCCGACGGCACAATCATCCCGGCGACGCTGGTCGTCATGGCGGTGGGCATCCGGCCGAATGCGGCACTGGCCAGGGATGCAGGCATTGCCGTCAACCGCGGCATCGTCGTCGATGCCGGGATGCGCAGCAACGACCCGGATATCTACGCACTCGGCGAATGCGCCGAGGTGGGCGGCATGGTCTACGGGCTGGTGGCGCCGCTCTATGAGATGGCGCGTGTCGCCGCTCATCAGCTTGCCGGCGACGAGACCGCCGCCTTCGTCCACATGGACACGCCGACCAAGCTGAAAGTCACCGGCATCGACCTCTTCTCGCTCGGCGACTTCGCCGATGGCGACGACCGCCAGGAAATCGTGCTGCGCGACGCCTCGGCCGGCGTCTACAAGCGGCTGGTGCTCAGGGATGACCGCATCATCGGCACCGTGCTCTATGGCGAGACATCGGACGGCACCTGGTTCAACGACCTGAAGAAGAAACAGACCGACATATCGCAGATGCGCGATACGTTGATCTTCGGCCAGTCCTACCAGGGGGGTGCCCCGCTGGACCCTATGGCGGCCGTTGCAGCCTTGCCGGATGATGCGGAAATCTGCGGCTGCAACGGCGTCTGCAAGGGCAAGATCACGGGCGCGATCACGGGCAAGGGCCTGACTTCGCTCGACGACGTGCGCGCCCACACCAAGGCGTCGGCGTCTTGCGGCTCCTGCACCGGGCTGGTCGAAAAGCTGATGGTGCTGACCCTTGGTGACACCTACAACCCGGCCGCGGTGCAGCCCATGTGCTCCTGCACCGTTTTCGGCCATGACGACGTGCGAAGGCTGATCAAGGCCAAGGGGCTGAAGACCATTCCGGCGGTCATGCAGGAGCTGGAGTGGAAGACCTCCTGCGGCTGCGCCAAATGCCGGCCGGCCCTTAACTACTACCTCGTCTGCGACTGGCCGGACGAGTATGCCGACGACTACCAGTCGCGCTTCATCAACGAGCGCGTCCACGCCAACATCCAGAAGGACGGCACCTATTCGGTGGTGCCGCGCATGTGGGGCGGCGTCACCAATGCAGCCGAACTGCGCGCCATCGCCGACGTCGTCGACAAATTCGAGATTCCGATGGTCAAGGTCACCGGCGGCCAGCGCATCGACATGCTGGGCATCCGCAAGGAGGACCTGCCGGCGGTGTGGGCCGACCTCGGCCAGGCCGGCTTCGTCTCGGGCCATGCCTATGCCAAGGGCCTGCGCACGGTGAAGACCTGCGTCGGCTCGGACTGGTGCCGCTTCGGCACGCAGGATTCGACAGGTCTCGGCATCCGCATCGAGAAGTTCATGTGGGGCTCGTGGACGCCGGCCAAGGTCAAGATGGCGGTGTCGGGCTGCCCGAGGAATTGCGCCGAGGCGACCTGCAAGGACGTCGGCGTCATCTGCGTCGATAGCGGTTACGAGATCCATTTCGCCGGCGCCGCCGGGCTCGACATCAAGGGCACGGAGGTGCTCGGCATGGTCAGGACCGAGGACGAGGCGTTGGAGCACATCGTTGCGCTGACGCAGATGTATCGCGAGCAGGGCCGCTATCTCGAACGCATCTACAAATGGGCCAAGCGCATCGGCATCGCCGAGATCAAGCGCCAGATCATGGACGATGGCGAGAAGCGCGAGGCCTATTACGACCGCTTTGTCTTTTCCCAAAAATTCGCCCAGGTCGACCCTTGGTCCGAGCGCGTGTCCGGCAAGGACAAGCACGAGTTTCGGCCGATGGCGTCGGTCGGGTTTGCGCAGGCGGCGGAGTGATGGCGATGTCAGCGCGAGGCACCCCCCTCTGGCCTACCGGCCATCTCCCCCGCAAGGGGGGAGATCGGATGTCATATCTGCTTTCGCCAATCTCCAGCGCTGAAGAAAATGCGCCTGCGCTCAAGCTGCCAATCTCCCCCCTTGCGGGGGAGATGTCCGGCAGGACAGAGGGGGGCGCCTTGGCGCAATCCTATCAAGCAAAGGCACACCTATGACCTGGACATCGATCGGCACCCTCTCCGACATTCCCCGCCGTGGCGCGCGCTGTGTCGCCACCCCGCAAGGCAAGATCGCTGTCTTTCGCACCGCCGAGGATCAGGTTTTCGCTATTGACGACCATTGCCCGCACAGGGGCGGACCGCTGAGCCAGGGCATTGTCCATGGCGCGGCGGTGACCTGCCCCTTGCACAATTGGGTGATCTCGCTGGAGACGGGTAAGGCGCTTGGCGCCGACGAAGGCGCCGTGCGCACGATTCCCGTGAAGCGGGAGGGCGAGCACCTGTTCGTCGCGCTGGAAGCGCTGGCCAGCCGCGCGGCCTGAACCATGGAGATTGACGCAGCGCGCGAGGTGAGGACCACCTGCCCCTATTGCGGGGTCGGCTGCGGCGTGCTGGCGAAGATCACCGCGGACGGGCAGGTATCTGTCCGCGGCGATCCCGATCATCCCGCGAATTTCGGCCGGCTCTGTTCCAAGGGCTCCGCACTGGCCGAGACGATCGACCTCGACGGCCGGCTGCTCCATCCGCAAATCCACGACCGCCCCGCCGGCTGGAACGAGGCGCTCGACGTCGTCGCCTCGACCTTCCAGCACACCATCGCCGAACATGGCCCCGACGCGGTCGCCTTCTACGTCTCCGGCCAGTTGCTGACCGAGGATTATTATCTCGCCAACAAGCTGATGAAGGGGTTCATTGGCTCGGCCAACATCGACACCAATTCGCGGCTCTGCATGGCTTCGTCGGTTGCCGGCCATCGCCGCGCGTTTGGTTCGGACACTGTGCCGGGAACCTACGAGGATCTGGAGCTGGCCGACCTGATCGTGCTGGTCGGCTCCAATCTCGCCTGGTGCCATCCCGTGCTCTATCAGCGCATCGCGGCTGCCCGGGAAAAGCGGCCCGAGATGAAGATCGTGCTGGTCGATCCGCGCCGTACCATGACATCAGACATCGCAGACATGCATCTGGCGATCGCGCCGGATGGCGACGTCGCCCTGTTCACCGGCCTGCTCGCCTGGCTCGGCCAGCACAATGCGCTCGACCGTGCCTATATCACGGCGCATACGGCCGGATTCGGACAAGCCCTGTTCGCCGCCTCGACGCTGGACCTTGCCGGCGTCGCTGCCGCCACGGGCCTCAGCGAGGACGAACTTAGCCGTTTCTACAGCCTGTTCGCCAGGACGGAAAAGACCGTCACCGTCTACAGCCAGGGCGTCAACCAGTCGTCCCAGGGCACCGACAAGGTCAACGCCATCATCAACTGCCATCTCGCCACCGGCCGCATCGGAAAAGCGGGCGCCGGCCCTTTCTCGGTCACCGGCCAGCCCAACGCCATGGGCGGCCGCGAGGTCGGCGGCATGGCCAACATGCTCGCCGCCCACATGGAGATCGAAAACCCCGGGCATCGCGAACGCGTGCAGCGCTTCTGGAAGGCGCCGGCGATTGCCGGGGAGCCCGGTCTCAAGGCGGTCGAGATGTTCAAGGCGGTGGCCGATGGGCGCATCAAGGCGTTGTGGATCATGGCCACCAACCCGGTCGATTCCATGCCGGATGCAGGGGCAGTCGAGGCGTCGATCAAGGCCTGCCCCTTCGTCGTGGTGTCGGACGTGCTGGCCGAGACCGACACGGTCCGCCACGCCCATGTCCGGCTGCCGGCCACGGCCTGGGGCGAGAAGGACGGCACCGTCACCAATTCCGAGCGCCGCATCTCGCGCCAGAGGCCGTTTTTGGCCGCCCCCGGCGAGGCGCGGCCCGACTGGTGGATCATTGCGGAAGTCGCAAGGCGGATGGGCTTTGGCGAGGCGTTTGCGCATAAGAGCCCGGCGGGGATCTTTGCCGAGCACGCCGCGCTGTCGGGGTTCGAAAATGATGGCGAGCGGGATTTCGACATCAGCGCTTATGCTGCGATCGATGTTGAGGACTACGAAGGATTGGCTCCGTTCCATTGGCCGGCGCCGAGCCCAGGCACCCCCCTCTGGCCTGCCGGCAGGCCAGAGGGGGGTGCTCAAGCTCAGCTTCAATCAGAAGGGGGTGCTCAGGCTGGAACTCGGCCAGAGGGGGCCACTTCGATTGAACGCCAACCAACCCGTTTCTTCGCCGACGGCAACTTCTACACGCCCGACCGCAAGGCCCGCTTCATCGCTCTGCGCCCAACCGTCGAGACCCGCATCACCGCCGCCTTCCCGCTCGTCCTCAACACCGGCCGGATCCGCGACCATTGGCACACCATGACGCGTACCGGCAAAAGCCCGCGCCTGTCCCAGCACATCGCCGAGCCCTTCGTCGAAATCCATCCCGAGGATGCACAACGCCACGGCATTGGCGACGCCGACATCGCGCGCGTTTCGACTCCGCGCGGCGAAGTGCTGGTCCGCGTGCTGGTGACAACGCGCCAGCGCCCGGGCAGCCTGTTCGCCCCGATGCACTGGACCGACCAGTTCGCCGCCAGGGGCCGGCTCGACACGCTGACAGCGTCGCTTGCCGATCCCGTGTCGGGGCAGCCGGCGCTAAAGCATGTCGCCGCTCGCATCGAGAAATTCACCGCTGGGGCCTTTGGCTTTGCCGTGACACGCAAAAGGCCCGTGACGATGGCCGCCGACTACTGGGCGACCGCCAGATGCCGGGGCGGCTGGCGGGTCGAACTGGCCTTTGCCAATGACGATATCGACTGGACGGCCTTCGCCGGCTCTCACTTCGATGCCGCGGATGCCGAAATGCTCGCCTATCACGACCGCGAGGCCGGCCAGCACCGCATCGCCGCCTTCCAAGGCGAGCATCTGGCGGGTGCCTTGTTCATCGCACCCGGTCCGGTCGCGGTGTCGCGCGGCTGGGCCGCCGAGCAGCTCGGCGAGGTCCACGCCAGCCAGCGCGAACGCTTCAGGATCGTCGCCGGCCGTGCCGGTGCCGAGCGGCCCGATGCCGGCGCGACCGTCTGTTCCTGTTTCAACATCGGGGTGAACCAGATTACCGCGGCCGTGGCGGCCGGCTGCAACAGTGTCGAAGCCATCGGCGCCACGCTGAAGGCAGGTACCAATTGCGGTTCCTGCCGGTCGGAAATCCGCACGATCATCCAGGCCTGTCGGGTTCAGGCGGCCGAGTGAAGGCGTCCGTCCCACCTGGCAAAGTGGCACGGCCTTGCGAAATCGGCGGAACCCGCAAGGGCTTCAACCTGTCCAACGGTTAATTCGACCTGGCTGGGACTCATTTGGTTGATGGAGGTGAAAGATGCCGCCATGGGCCAGAAACTGGAAACGCCCTTGACGACCGTTGCGCCACGCTGCGGCTGGATCTCGCCGTTCGGCTAACGATTCGGGAAGGGGTTCTCAAGCCGTGGCAAACGAGACGCATGACCGTTGCCGTGGATCTGTGTCTCGGCTGGCCCTGTTCTTCGTAGTTGGTACGTCTGGACACAGATGTCGAAGACTGGAAATGGGGAACGCAATCTCGCCATGCGAGTTGATTCAAGGCATCGGGAGATCATCGCTGAATCCGCAAGACATAGCCGGCCATCCAGCCTTGCACCGCTACGTTCAGGAACAGTCGCAGTCCCTGATCCGCATCTATGAGGAAAGCCCGCGGCTGGCTTCCGTCTTTGCCACGCAGCAACGCTGGCTGTTGGGCCATGTCGGCCTTGCCATGCACTTCAGGCGCGACCCGAACGACCGCCGCAAGGACCTGACCGTATCGCGTTTCATCGAGGTCGTGCACAAGAACGCCGTGGCCAGCCGCAACACGGCGGACGCCTTCATCAAGGAGATGCTGCACTACAACATCGCCGAGTATGTGGCGGGTGGGGACGGCCGCACGCATCCCCTGCAACCGACGGCGGCGACGATTGAGCGATTCACCGGCTGGGTAACAGCCCATCTGCGCACGCTCGACCATATCGATGGCGGCAACCGGCTGGCCAGGTTCCTGGAGCGGCCCGACATGCTTGCCACGCTGCAGCCGCTGGTGGCTGACGGCTTGCTAGCCTCAAAGCCGGTGCGCGAACCCAACCAGACCTTTTCCCTTTTCATCTGGCTCAACAATGGCGGCATCGTCATGGACTGGCTGATGTCGGGCATCAACCCCGACCATGCCGGGCTGGAGCGAATTCCGACCGGCGTGGTTTCGATCGGCGACTTCGCCAAATGGCTCAAGCTGTCGCGGACCCATCTCAGCCGTAAACTGCGCACGGCGGAGGAACTCGGCAGCATTGGCTGGCTTGGTCAGCGCGGCAATTCGGTGATGTGGGTGTCGCACGGATTCTACGAGGAATACATGATCGTCCAGGCCGCCAAGCTGGCCGTCGTCGACAGCGCCTTTGCAGCGTGTTTTTCCACCGACCGCCGAGTCCCGCCACCTCCCAACTTGTGAAGCTGATGCAGGCCTATTTGAAGCGTCGATCGCGCGGGAGCGGCGCTGGTCAGACTGGTTGCGCCTCTTCGGTATGACGTGCGCTCCAATGGCGCAGCACGACGGGAACGACGAGCGCCAGGCCGAGCAGCGAGGAATAGAGCTCGGGCGCCACCAGCAGCAGGGCGGCAAATACCAGGAGCACGTTCTCCCATGGGCGCGTTCGCACCAGCAGATAGCGCGACAGGGCGGCCCCGAGGCAGGTGATACCAAGCACGCAGCCGCCAAAGGCCAGGAAGAAATTCGGCCAGGTGAAGTCCTTTGTCACCAGCAGCAGGGACGGCGAGAAGACGAACACGAAAGGAACCAGCGCCTTGCCCAACCCTAACCGGAAGGCGGTGTTGCCTGTTTTGAACGGGTCCGCCCCCGCCATGCCGGCCGCCGCATAGGCGGCCAGCGCCACCGGTGGCGTGATGTCGGCCAGCAGGCCGTAATAGAAGACGAAGAAGTGGGCGACGATCGGTTCGGTGCCCAGCATGACCAGCGCGGGTGCCGCGATGGTCACCATGATGATGTAGTTGGCCGTCGTCGGGATGCCGCAGCCCATCAGGATGCAGACCACGCCGGTCATGAGCAGGGTGAACAGCAGCGTCAGGCCCTGAGCCGAGAAGATCGACTCGGGGATGAAGGTGCCGAACAGGAGCGACAACTGGCCTGCCGTCGAGGTGACGATGTAGGATAGCTTGAAGCCGACGCCGGTCAGGGTGACGACGCCGACGACGATGCCGACGGTGGCGGCCGCGGCACCGACGGCGAGCGCATATTTGGCGCCGTCGCGCAGGCATACTGCGATGTCGGCAACCGACATGCGACGGCGCGGATTGAGCAGGCCGACGGCGATACAGAGCGTGATGCCCCAGAAGGCGGCCATGTAGGGCGTGTAGCCCGAGAGCAGGACGCCGATGAGGACGACGAGCGGGATGATCGTCGGCCAGTCCCGCTTCAGCGCCTCGACGACGTCGGGCATCTCGTCCGGCCTGAGCCCTCGGAGGCCGGTGCGCTTGGCCTCGAAATGCACCTGCATGAATACGCCGAAGAAATGCATGAAGGCAGGCACGATGGCGGCCAGAATGATGGTCGTGTAGGGCAGTTCGAGGAATTCGATCATCAGGAAGGCGGCCGCGCCCATGATCGGCGGCGTGACCTGACCGCCGGTCGAGGACGCCGCCTCCACCGCCGCGGCGAAATGTTTCTTGTAGCCGAGCTTGATCATCGCCGGGATGGTCAGCGAGCCGACGGTGACGGTGTTGGCGACCGACGAGCCGGAGATCATGCCGAACAATGCCGAGCCGAAGATCGATACCTTGGCGGGACCGCCGGCGTAGCGGCCGGCGACCCAGGCGGCACAGTCGAGGAAGAGCTGGCCGAGGCCTATGCGGGTTGCGAAGACGCCGAACAGCACGAAATGGAAGACGTAGGTGGCGACGACGCCGAGCGCGATGCCGTAGATTCCCTGCGTCGTCAGATAGAGGTGATCGACAAGCTGGGAAACGGACGCGCCGGGGTGCACCAGAATGCTCGGCATGTACCGCCCAAACAGTGCATAGGCCATGAAGATGCACGCGATGATCGGCAGCGGGATGCCGACGGAGCGGCGCGTCGCTTCCAGGAGGAGCAGGATCAGGATAACGCCCAACACCACATCGAGCGTCGTGGGGTTGCCGACGCGGAAGGCAAGATCGTCGAGCGGGATCATCGGCACGTGCAGCACGGCCACCACGGCGGCGAGCGCCAGCAGCCAGTCGAAAAGCGGTATGCCAAGCGGCCGCAGGAAGCTGGATTGCGCGGGCTGGTCGTAACCCTTCTTCACCAGCGGGAAGACGAGGAAGATCAGCGCCAGCACCATCGACAGATGGATGCCTCGGTGCAGCATCTCCTGCAGCAATCCGAAGCCGGCGGTGTAGTAGTGAAACAGCGACAGCGCCACCAGGAGGAAGCCGACCAGCCAGCCCGCGGCCTGGGTCAACGGCCGGAATCGGATTTCGGAGTCGAATTTCTCCTCCAGTTCGCGAGCTTTCTCCTCATCGAACTCCATCGCGGAAAGCGTGATTTTGTCATCGTCGCTCATGGCCGGTTCCGTGTCCTGAGTTTCCAGGCAAAAGAGGCGGAAAGCACGCCTCCCGCCTCGCTGTCGTCCATCGGTCCTACGCGCTGGTAGCTCCTACTTCAGGGCGCCGACTTCCTTGTAGAATTTCTCCGCACCGGGATGAAACGGAATGCCTGCGCTGGTGACCGCGTTCTGGAGCGTGATCAGCTTGCCCTTGGCATGGCCGGCCTGCAGCGCCTTCTGGGTCGCGTCGCTGTAAAGCGATTTGACGATCTTGTAGACGAGGTCGTCGGTCTGCTTGGCGCTGGTCACCCATTGCGCGGCGACGGATATGGTCTTGGTCTCGCCGACATTCTTGTAGGTGCCTTCCGGCACGGTGTCGGCGGAGAAGAACTTCTGCTCGGACAGGAGCTTGTCGGCTTCGGGGCCGGTGATTGGAACCAGGGTGATGTTGTTGGTGCTGGCAAGTTCAACGATGGCGCCGGTCGGATAGCCGCCGACGAAGAAATAGGCGTCCATGGCGCCATCCTGGAGCCGCTCGCCGGCCGGACCGGGCTTGAGGTATTCGGGCTGCACATCTTTCTCCGTCAGCCCGTATGCGCCGAGCACGAGGCGCGCGTCGACAATGGTCCCTGAGCCCGGCTCGTCGAGGGAAACGCGCTTGCCCTTCAGGTCCGCCACCGTCTTGATGCCGGCATCCGCTCGGGCGACCAGATGGATCGTTTCGGGATAGAGCGTCGCGATGAGGCGCAGGTCATCGGCCTTGGGCTTGCCCTCATAGAGGCCAGTGCCCGAATATGCCCAGTAGGCGACATCGGATTGCGTAAACCCTGATTCGGATGCGCCCGACTGGATGGCGCTGATGTTGGCGACCGACCCATTGGAGGACGTGGCGGTGGCGACCAGGCCTTCGACGCCGGCCGGCCCCGTTGCCGAGATGGCGTTGGCGATCAGGCCACCCACCGGATAGTAAGTGCCGGACGTTCCACCCGTGCCGATGCGGAAAAAAGCCTGCTGCGCGTGCGCTGGCGAAAGGCCGGCGGCGGCCAAAGCCAAAGCTCCTGTGCCCATGGAAAAGGCGCGGCGGTTGATCGAAACAGTCATAACTACCTCCGAGTCAAAGATCGGCAGGATGTTGCAGCAACCGGAAGGTTGTCAACCTGCGCGTGCTTTTTGGCCGTTTCCAAAGCGCTTCCAGGAAGGGTATGTTTCCGCCCGGAATCGCGTAAAAACAGGGACTTAATGGATGGCACCCGGCTCCGGGCCAACGACCTGCATAAATCAGGGGCTTACAGCAGGTCGGGCGAATCCTATTCGCCGCGACATGCCGTAGAGCGGTTTAACCGCGTCGCCGGCGTCACCTGCCTGTTGGCTACAACCAGCCAAACACAAGAACCGTGAAACAAAAAAACCGCCTTGCGGCGGGTCATCGGCGCATGTCGGCACCATGCGGAAAATGGTAGCATAACTGCACTCAGCAATCAACCTCCGGTCGCAAACGGTTCGGGTGTGCAACGACACCCGAACCGGGCCGGCGTTCTCAATCGATGTCGAACGAGACGCCCTGGGCGAGCGGCAGCGCCTTGGAATAATTCACGGTGTTGGTGGCGCGCCGCATATACGCTTTCCACGCATCTGAACCGCTCTCGCGGCCGCCGCCGGTTTCCTTTTCGCCACCGAAAGCGCCCCCGATCTCCGCGCCGGAAGTACCGATATTAACGT
Organism: Mesorhizobium sp. B2-4-13; assembly: GCF_006658535.1. NCBI lineage: Bacteria > Pseudomonadati > Pseudomonadota > Alphaproteobacteria > Hyphomicrobiales > Phyllobacteriaceae > Mesorhizobium > Mesorhizobium sp. B2-4-13. Next base: position 355,988 of record NZ_VFVB01000002.1, read on the forward strand.
TAGCGATGCCGCAATCCGAACCGTCGACACCGAGGAAGCGCTCGGATTCCTGCAGGTCGCGGGTGAAGATCGACGACGACAGGCCGGCGCCGACCGCGTTGTGCTCGTCGAGCACGGCGTCGAAATCGGAATACTTCATCACATAGAGGATCGGCGCGAAGGTCTCTTCCGTCACCGGTGCAACCTGCTTCGGCATTTCGACCAGCGCCGGGTGCACATAATAGGCATCGGGATGGCCGTTCTCGACCCGGCTGCCGCCAGTCACCTTGCCGCCATGCGCGGCCGCCTCCGTCAGCGCCTTCTGCATGGCATCGAAGGCGGCCTTGTCGATCAGCGGACCGACCAGTGACGAGGTCTCCAGCGGATTGCCGACCGAGACGCTCTGATAAGCCTTCTTCAGTCGCGGCACCAAGGCGTCGTAGACGCTGTCATGGACGAACAGGCGGCGCAGCGTCGTGCAGCGCTGGCCGGCGGTGCCCATGGCGCCGAAGGCGATGGCGCGCAGCGCCATGTCGAGATCGGCCGTCGGGCAGACGATGCCGGCATTGTTGCCGCCCAGTTCCAGCACGGCGCGGGCGAAACGCTTGGCCAGGCGCGGACCGACATCCCGGCCCATGCGAGTCGAACCGGTGGCCGAGACCAGCGGCACCCTGGGATGGTCGACCAGGATTTCGCCGACCGCACGGTCGCCGATCAGAACCGGTGCCAGTCCTTGCGGTGCGTCAGTGCCGAAGCGCTTGACCGCACGCTTGAAGATCGCCTCGCAGGCAAGCGCGGTCAGCGGCGTCTTCTCCGACGGCTTCCATACCACTGCATCGCCGCAAACCAGCGCCAGTGCGGCATTCCACGACCACACCGCGACCGGGAAGTTGAATGCGGAGATGACACCGACGACGCCAAGCGGATGCCAGGTTTCCATCATGCGGTGGCCCGGACGCTCGGTGGCGATGGTCAGGCCGTACAATTGCCGGGACAGACCAACGGCGAAATCGCAGATGTCGATCATCTCCTGCACTTCGCCGAGCCCTTCGGACGGGATCTTGCCGACCTCGATCGACACCAGCCGGCCAAGCTCGGTCTTGTGCGTACGCAGTTCCTCGCCCAGCAGCCGCACCAGTTCGCCGCGCTTGGGACCCGGCACCAGCCGCCAGGACTGGAACGCCTTGTGGGCCGCATCGATGGTCTTTGCCGCGTCGGCCGGCGAGATCGTCTTCAGCGCCGCGATCCGCTCACCCGTCACCGGACTGCGCACGATCAGGTCGCCGCCGTCAAGCGCCTCCTTGGCCACGCCCAGTTTCGCCAGAAGCTCGGCCGTTTCCTTCGCTATCGTCATTTCTGTCCCTTTCAGAATCCCGCCGCTCATAGGGCGCGGGTCAACGCCTTGCGCCATGCCTTCCCGGCGCCGTCGCGGCTGGAAGGGGCTGTCATGGCGTGCCATTACCTGTTTCAGGGGAGAATCGCCACCCCGGCATGGTCCAAGCCCGGGCTGCACGATTGAGCCAGGCGATGCTCGGGCCGACCGGGCGTAGGGGCCTAGTTTGCCTTTTTCGCCGGCGTGCGTACGGCGCCGTCCTTGATCAGACGGTCGATATGCATGCGGATATGGGCAGCTTCCGCCGCCGTATTGGCGAGCGCGATGGCGCGGTCGAAGGCAATGCGTGCCTCCTCGCCCCGGTCGAGTTGCATCAACAGCCCGCCCTTGAGGCCGAAGAAATGGAAATAGCCCGAAAGCCTCGGCTCGAGCGGCTCGATCATCGCCAGCGCCGCTTCCGGTCCGCGCACCTTGGCGACCGCGACCGCACGGTTGAGCGTGATGACCGGCGACGGCTGCATCTGCTCGAGCAGGCCGTAGAGCAGGTCGATCTCCACCCAGTCGGTGTCCTCGGCTTTCTCGGCCCGCGCGTGGAGCGCTGCGATCGCCGCCTGGACTTGATAGGGACCTGGCTTGCGATGGCGCAGCGCCTTGTCGACGAGCGCCAGCCCTTCGTCGATCATCTTGCGGCTCCACAGGCTTCGATCCTGGTCCTCAAGCAGCACGATCTCGCCATCATCGTCAAAACGTGCCGGTGCGCGTGCGTGCTGCAGCAGAAGCAGCGCCGTCAGCCCCATGATCTCCGGCTCGGTCTGGAACAGCCGCAGCAGCAGCCGGGCAAGCCGGATCGCTTCCTCGCACAAGGGCGCGCGAGCCGGCGCCTCGCCGCTGTTGGTCGAATAGCCCTCGTTGAAGATCAGGTAGACCATGGACGCGACCGCAGCGAGCCGCTCGGAGCGCTCGACCGCGCCCGGCGTCTCGAACGGCACGCCAGCGTCCGCGATGCGCGCCTTGGCGCGGGTGATGCGCTGCTCCATCGCGCTCTCGCCGACCAGGAAGGCGCGCGCGATCTGCTTGACGGTGAGGCCGGAGACGACGCGCAGCGCCACCGCGATCTGCTGCGTTGCGGGCAAATCAGGGTGACAGCAGATGAACAGCAGCCGCAATATGTCGTCGCGGTAGTGCGCTCCGTCCAGCCGCTCGGCGATGTCGCTTTCGGCGTCCTCCAGATCGGAAACCTGGTCCTCTTCCGGCATCGGCGCCTGCTTGGCACGCTTGCGCACCGCGTCGATGCCGCTGTTGCGGCCGACGAAGATCAACCAGGCCGCCGGATCGCGAGGCGGCCCGTTTTGCGGCCAGTTCTTCAGCGCCTTGAGGCAGGCGTCCTGGAAAGCTTCCTCCGCCGTGTCGAGATCGCGGAAATAGCGCAGCAGCGCGCCCATCGCCTGTGGGCGGGCAGCGCTGATCGCGGAGCTTATCCAGGCGAGTTCGGTCATGCCGGAACCCTGGTCGGATGGAACACCGATACAGGGCGGATTTCGTAGGAACCGCCGCTTGGGTTGACCTCGGAGAGCTCACGGGCGAATTCGACGGCCTCGTCGAGGTCGGCGCAATCGAGCGTGTAGAAACCGAGGAACTGTTCCTTGGTCTCGGCGAACGGCCCGTCGATGACCAGCGATTCACCTTTCACTTTCCGCAGCGTCGTTGCCGCCGTCGTCGGCAAAAGCCGCGCCACGGGCCCAAGCCGGCCGGCGTTGGCATACTTCTCCTGAACGCCGAGCAGGTCGGCCATGACCTTGTCGTCCTGTTCCTTGCTCCAGGAACAGACGACATCTTCGGAGGCGTAGCAGAGGATGGCGTAGAGCATGGACGGTCCTTTCTGTAGCAAAGGACGAAACAGTAGGGCCGATGCCGACATGGCGTCGATAAAAAAATCGAGACGCCGCGGATTCAGCGGCCGCCGATTGCCGCCGATCGGTCCTCCTGCGTCTTCAACCATCTCAACACGAGCGCTTCCTCCTCATCGAGGCCTTCGATGGATCGCTTGCGCTTGTTGGCTTCCGCCATTTCGGCAAGCAGTCGTCCTTCGCTCCAAGCCTTGAAGACCTGCGGATGGATATAGCATTGGCGGCAGACTGCGCGCGTATTGCCCAGCCGTTCGGCCACCTTGTCGATGACGTTGTTCATCACCCGTTTTTGCTGTGCCTGGCTTTCAGGCAGTTCCGTCTGTGCAAACAGCGACGCGGCGTGGATGGTGCCGCCCCATGTGCGGAAGTGCTTCGAACTGAACGCATCGCCGACCGCTTCGCGGATATAGTGGTTCACGTCGTCGGAGCGGACAGGGCGTCTGTTGCCGTCCTCGTCGAGATACTGGAACAGTTTCTGGCCCGGCAGGTCCTGCGCGCCCCGAACGATCCCCGCGATCCGGCGGTCAACCAGCTTCAATTTCCATTCCTTGCCGGACTTGCCCTTGAAGGCGAAGCGCAGGCTCGATCCCTTGATATCGACATGCCGGTCCCGCAATGTCGTTAGGCCGAAGCTCTTGTTGTCGCGAGCATAGGCGGCATTGCCGACGCGGATCATCGTGTTGTCGAGCAGCCAGACCACCGCGGCGGCGACGCGTTCGAGCGGCAGGCCGTGACGACGCAGGTCGCTGTCGATCCTGCGCCGAAGGTCCGGCAGGCTTTCGGCGAAAGCCACGAGGCTCGAATATTTGGCGCCGTCGCGCTCCTCGGCCCATTGCGGATGATAGCGATACTGCTTGCGCCCCCGCTGATCCCTCCCGGTCGCCTGGATATGCCCGTTCGGATCGGGCGAAATCCAGACATCGGTCCAGGCCGGCGGTATGACGATCGCCGCGATGCGCGCTCTGTCGGCATCGGAGACCGCTTTCCCGTCCGGTGCCTTGTAAGCAAATCCCTTGCCTGCCTTCAGCCGGCGGATGCCGGGCTCGGCATCGCTGACATAGGTCAGCGCGGCATCCCTGGCGGAAATCTGTGCTCCATTCTTGGGTACGCTATTACCGTCGGCCAATCGGCTCCGCGACGATCCGGTTCTCTGCAGCATGTAAGCTCCACGCGAAATATCCGTAGATAAGCTGCGGGCTGACCGCTGGTTCCACACCCCGTCTGAAAAGAAGGCAATCCCGGTGGCGTCGGTCAGGCCTACAATGCGCGCTGCATCTGTGTCGGCGGAAGGGACAGCCGGCGCCGCGCCGCGAGCTTGAATTTGTAGCGCAGGCATCGCCAGGCTTCCGAGCGCCGCTTCGGCGCCACTGAGGCTATTGCGAGAAAGCGCGTGGCCATGTCCAGGTCGCCCCGCGCATAATGGACACGGGCGATCTTGAGCGCGACGAGGCCCTCCCTGGCTTTCAGTGCCGAAATCGGGATGCCGCAATCGGTGAGCGTACGCAGCTCCCGGCGCCAGTCCAGGAAGCGCCGCACCGGGTTGACCGTGAAGCGATCGTCCGAACGCTCCGCTGAAACTTCGTAGATCATGACGGGGCGCTGAACCATGACCAGCGACGCCTTGCTCATCAGCCGCGCCCAGAACAGCGTGTCCTCGTCGAAGGCGAGCCCGACGGGGAACCGGGTCTCGCCGATGAGACGCCGGGAAGCCAGCACGCTGCCCACCGCCACCGAGCGTATATCCCCCTTCACGTAGGCGGAGGCGTTGGTGAGGCAGGCCGCGGTGTAGCCGTTTGGCACCTTGATCTGCCGATCCTGGCCGTTCACCCTGCGCCGGAAGGCACCGACGATCATGTCGGCCTTGGGCTGGGTTTCCGCCTGCGACAGCAAGGAGCTTAAGCCGCCCTGAAGGTGCAGGTCGTCGGCGTCGATCAGGTAGACCCACGGATGGGCTGCCTCATCAAGCGCCAGGTTGCGGGCGCCGCCGGCGTCGCGGCAACTGGCGGGCAGCACACGCAAAGGCAGCGATGATTGCGCCGCGGCCTGCCGGGCTGCATCGGCCGTGCCATCGGTCGATTGATCGTCGACCAGCAGGACCTCGCCGATAAACCCGGCCTCTCCGCCAAGCGAGGCCAGCGTTTTAGCGATCGTTGCCGCCGCATTGTAGGCGGGTATGACGACGCTGACAGCTTTCAATGACAAACCTCATGCCTGTGCGCGGCAGCCTAAGACTATTCTCCCCTTAAGGCGAATACAGACTAAGCACTTACAGGAAAAGTGTGAAACGGCTTTTCCCGTCCGGAATTGCGCGAAATCAAAGACTTGGATCGGCTCGCCTTTTCCGTGAACCGGTGAGCTGCTCTAGTGACCGCATCGATGTCTGAGAAGTCTGCCCCATCCTTGTGAGAACTCGCGGCGCCGGGCAAGTTAGTGCGCCCCGTTTCACGCCTTTTCGAGCACGACCGGGATGACGTCGACCGCCTGGTCGCCGACCTGTCCGCCAGTCGTCTTCAGCACGCCGACGATGGGCGCCACATCCGAATAGTCGCGCCCGTAACCAACGGTGATATGGTCGTTGGAGGCCCGCATGCCATTGGTCGGATCGAACTCCTGCCAGCCGGCATCACGCCCGCACCAGACCTTGACCCAGGCATGCATGGCATCCGCGCCTTCCAGCCGGGGCTTGCCTTTGGGCGGAATGGTGCGCAGGAAGCCGCTGACATAGCCCGCCGGAATGCCGAGCCCGCGTAAGCCGGCGATCATGATGTGCGAGAAATCCTGACAGACGCCCCGCTTCAGCTGGAAGGCGTCGCTGGCCCGGGTCCGCACCGTGGTCGCCTCGTCATCGTATGTGAAATCGCGATGGATGCGATTGCACAGGTTCATCGCCGTCCCCGCGGCCGAGTTTCCGATGCTGTCTTGCGCGAATGCGGTGATCGCCGCATCAATGCCCGCATGGCTGCTGGCGGCCAGGAAATGGTGCGGCGAGGCAGGCGCAAGCGACCGCACGGCGGCCAGATCCTGTCGAAGGCGGCGGAGATCGGGCGACACATCGAGCCCTGGCTCGGGCCGCGCCACCGACACACGCGCGCTCATCCTGATGTCGAGCGTGTCATGGGCGTCGCGAAACGCGATCGATGTGACATTGTTGCCGAAGAAATCGGAAAAATCCGACCGTTCGTTGGGTGCCGGTGAAAAAGAAAGCGAAGCGGCGATGACACGCTGCACACCGTCAATGGTCGACGGCAGCACGCGCACCTGATGGCGTCCGCCGCCAGCAGCGGCAGCATAGTCGTAGTGGAGCAGAAGCCTGATGTCGTACAGCATGGCCATCTCTTTCTAGCCGAAATAGGCTTTGGCGAGGCTGCTGTAGAGCCCGCCTATTTCGCCCGCGAGATCGTTCAACGCCTTCACCGTCATGTCTGCCGGTTCCTTGATGGCGATGGACGTGTTGAGCTGCAGGATCTCCTTGGCCGCCGCCGACATGTGCCCCTCGCCGCCGGTCGCCGGCAACAGCCCTATCTCTGCTTTCAGCCTCTCGAGCTGGAACAGGATGGAGCGTGGATTGAGCGGATCGAGCGCCAGGAGATCGATCACCGTGCGCCGGCCGGCCTGCACCGGATATTGCCGTCGATGGGTCATCACGCTGTCGCCGATCTCCAGCATCATGTCCAGCGCCCCGTCCGGCGCCTTGCTGCTGGTCAGTCGGGCCAGAGTGCTGGCGATCTGAATGCCGCGCTCCAGCCGCCGGCCGATCTCGAGGAAACGCCAGCCAGCGAAGCGGTACATGTTCTCATGCAAAAGGCCCGAGAATCCGGCAAGCTTGCGCAGGATCACGGTCATGGCCCGCGTCGCATCGTCGCCGGGCGCCACGGTTGTGGCGAACTGATGGATCGTTTTTGACAAATCCTTGAGCGCCAGCCAGCCATCCGGCGAGAAACGATCGCGGATCTGGCCGGCGCTGTACACCGCGCTGTCGAGCGTGCCGATCAGCCCTGGCGGGATCGCCGTTTCGACATCGATGCCGAACGGTTCGAGATAATCCCTGATATCGGCCAGCAGCGGCATGTCCGGATCGGACGTTTCGGCGAGCCGCACGTGATAGGCGCGCAGGATACGCACCGTGTCTTCCGAGCGTTCGATGTAGCGGCCGAGCCAGGTCAGGTTTTCCGCCGCGCGGCTGGGCAGGCTACCGGGCCTCGTCCGGTTGAAGCTGTCGCTCTCCTGCGGCAGCAGCGTCTCGCGCTCCACGGGTCTGTCGCTGACCACCCAGACATCAGCCGCCTGGCCGCCGCGCTGCATGGCGATCGCCGTCGGGTCGAGCGATAGGCCGACGCGCGCAAACCCGCCCGGCATCACCGTCCAGCCCTCGGGCGTACGCGCCAGATAGACGCGCAGGCTCGCCGGCCGCGGTTCCAGCCAGCCGCCGACATAGACCGGCGTCGTCGAAAGCGTCACCGCCTCCTGGCCGACGAAGGCCTCGCCGTCGCGTTCGATGCGCGCCACCAGTTCCGCCCGCTCCCCGACCGACAGCGCCGAGCCGAGCTTCGTCTGTCCGTCATCTTCGAAGGCAAGTCTTGTCGACAGCGCCGGGCCGACCACCATGCGGTCGATATTGGCGAGCACATGGGCGCGCTCCGTCTCCTGCCCGCACCACCATGTCGCCACACTGGGCAAAAGCAGTTCCTCGCCCCACAATTCGCGCGCGATCTTGGGCAGAAAGGCGAGCAGCGCGCGCGTCTCCATCAGGCCCGAGCCCAGCGCATTGACGGTGGACACCGAGCCTTGCCGGATCGCCTCGACCAGCCCCGGCGTACCGATCTGCGAATCCGGGCGCAGCTCGAGCGGATCGGCGAAGGCGGCATCGAGCCGCCGCCACAGCACGCTGATGGGCATCAGGCCGGACACGGTCCGCACCATCAGCCTGCCGCCGGAAACGGTCAGGTCCTCGCCTTCGAGCAGCATGATGCCGAGGTAGCGGGCGATATAGGCGTGTTCGTAATAGGTCTCGTTGAGTGGCCCCGGCGTCAGGATGGCGACGCGGCCGTCGCTCTCCTTTGCCATGCCGATCAGCGCATCGCGAAAGCGGCGGAAGAAGCCGGCGAGCCGGTGCACATGCATCTCGCCATAGATGTCGGACAAAGCGCGCGTGGTGGCGACCCGGTTTTCCAGCGCGAAGCCGGCGCCCGAAGGCGCCTGGGTACGGTCGCCCAGCACCCACCAGCGGCCGTCCGGACCGCGGCCGAGTTCGAAGGCGCAGAAGTGCAGGAAATGCCCTCCGGCCGGCCTGGTGCCGACCACGGGCCGCAAATATTCAGGGCTCGCCGCGATCAGTCCTGCCGGCAGGATACCTTTTTCGACCAGCCGGTTCGGCCCGTGGATATCGGCAACAATTTCCTCGAACAGTTCGGCGCGCTGCACCAAGCCGGCGCTGACCGCCTGCCACTCGCTGTCCTCGATGAGCAAGGGAATATGCGCCAGCGGCCATTCGCGCTCGTTGGCGCCCGCCTTGTCGTAGACGCGGTAGTAGACACCGGCATCGCGCAGATACTGGTCGGCGCGGGCGAAGCGCTGGCCGAGCTTTTCGGCCCCGAGTTCGTCCAGCGCTTCGACAAAATGCTTCCAGACCGGACGGGGATTGCCTGACGCGTCGACCATCTCGTCGACGACGCCGTCGATCGGCTGGTAGTGCTCCAGCAGGCTATGGGCCTGCGGCTTGCCGCGCACCCTTTTGTGATTCCCCTTTGCCATGTCAGATCACAGTCTTGGTGGACGCCTGAGGTCAAGGGTCATCGGGAAATCTTCCGCCGGCTGTTCCTCGCGCAACACATAGCCCGAGGGTGTGTGGCCGCGCGGTTCGAAGCGGGCGAGCCGCCGTGCCTCCGCCTCGTTGCCGTTGACGGGGAAAGTGTCGTAGCTGCGCCCGCCGGGATGCGCGACATGGTAGACGCAGCCGCCGATTGCCCGGCCGGACCAGCGGTCATAGATGTCGAACACCAGCGGCGTGTTGACCGGCAGCGCCGGATGCAGGCCCGAGGCCGGCTGCCAGGCCTTGAAGCGCACGCCGGCCACCGCGACCTCTCTGTTGTCGGTAATCCTCATCGGCACGATGCGGCCGTTGCAGACGATCGCATGACGCTCCGGGTTGAGGCCTTCGGTCCTGACCTGCAGCCGTTCGACCGATGAATCGACGAAGCGCACGGTGCCGCCGATCGCGCCCTGCTCGCCCATCACGTGCCATGGTTCCAGCGCTTGCCTGAGCTCCAGCTTGATCCCGGCATGCTGCACCTCACCGCAGAAGGGAAAGCGGAATTCGAGCTGGGCATCGAACCATTCGGGCCGGAATTCGAAACCATTGAGCTTGAGGTCGTCGAGCACGTCGAGAAAGTCCGCCCAGACATGGTGCGGCAGCATGAAGCGATCATGCAGCGAGGTGCCCCAGCGCGCGAAGCGCCCGTCGAGCGGGTTCTTCCACGCGCGGGCGATGATGGCCCGCACCAGCAATTGCTGCGCCAGAGACATGCGCGCATTGGGCGGCATCTCGAATCCGCGGAATTCGACAAGGCCAAGCCGGCCAGTCGGACCATCCGGGGAAAACAGCTTGTCGATGCAGATTTCCGAGCGATGCGTATTGCCGGTGACGTCGGTCAACAGGTTGCGGAACAACCGGTCGACCAGCCACGGCAAGGGTGCGGCACCCTGGTCGGGATGCGGCACCTGCGCCATCGCGATTTCAAGCTCGTAAAGAGAGTCGTGGCGCGCCTCGTCGAAGCGCGGCGCCTGGCTGGTCGGGCCGATGAACAGGCCGGAGAACAGATAGGACAGCGAGGGATGCCGCTGCCATTGCAGCACCAGGCTCTTCAGCAGGTCGGGCCGGCGCAGGAATGGGCTGTCATTGGGCGTGGCGCCGCCGACCACGACATGGTTGCCGCCTCCGGTGCCGGTGTGGCGGCCGTCGATCATGAACTTGTCGGCGCCAAGCCGCGTCTGCCGCGCCTCGTCGTAGATCGCCGTCGTTGTCGCCACGCAGTCCTGCCAGTTGGAGGCTGGGTGGATGTTGACCTCGATGACGCCGGGATCGGGTGCCACGCGGATGACGTTAAGGCGCGGGTCATGCGGCGGACCGTAGCCCTCGATGTGCACGGGAAGGCCAATTGCCTTTGCCGCGTTCTCGGCCGCGGCGACGAGCTCGAGGTAATCCTCGAGCGCCTCGACCGGCGGCATGAACACGCACAGCCTGCCGTCACGCGGTTCGACCGAAAGTGCCGTGCGCACCGCGCCGCCGATCTCGGTGATCTCCTGCTCGACGCGCTCCTGCTGGCCGGTCGTCGCCGTGAACGAGGCTGCCTGCTGGCGACGGGCCATTTCGTCGGCGCCTTCGAGTTCCGCAGGAGCGGCCGCTGGCAAGATCGCTTCGCGCACGGGCAAAGGGCCACGCGGCAGCGACGGATCAACGGGCACGATGTAGGGGAATTGCGCCGGCGGCACATAGGGCAGCGTGCCCAGTGGGAGACGATAGCCGACCGGGGAATCACCCGGCACCAGGAACAGCCGGCCGCGCCGCGTCTTCCATTTCTCCGAGCGCCAGCGCGGATCGGAGGCCTGGCTGTTCCAGCGTTGCACCGGCAGCACATATCCGGACGGCTTGGTCAGCCCGCGTTCGAAGACACGCGCCATGCGGCTGCGTTCCTCCGGATCTTCTAGCTTCGAATTCGACGGGTCGACATTCTCGGGCAGCTTGCCTTCCTTGAGCAGCCATTCGGCCGGATCCTCATAGGCTTCGCTGACCATGGACGTGTCGATGCCGAGTTCGCCGGCGATCGCCGTCAGCAGGCTTTCGGCTTGTTTCGGGCCGATATCAGCCGAACTATCTTCCCGCGCGATCAGCGACGGGTCGCTCCACACCGGCTCGCCGTCGGCGCGCCAAAAGAGCGAAAACGTCCAGCGTGGCAGGCTTTCACCGGGATACCACTTGCCTTGGCCGTAGTGGAGAAAACCGCTGGGCGCGAAACGCTCGCGCAGCCTGCGGATCAACGCATCGGCCTTTTCGCGCTTGGTTGGCCCAACGGCGGCGGTGTTCCATTCGGCGGCCTCGAAATCGTCTATCGAAACGAAGGTCGGCTCGCCTCCCATGGTCAGCCGCACATCCCCGGCCGCGAGCGCGGCATCGACCTTGTTGCCGAGCGCGTCGAGCGCCTGCCAGCTCTCGTCGGAGAACGGCTTGGTGATGCGCGGATGCTCGGCGATGCGGTCGACCCGCATCTCGAAGCCGAACTCGACATTGGCAAAGCTCGCCATGCCGGAAATAGGCGCCGCATTGCGGAAATGCGGCGTCGCTGCCAGCGGCACATGGCTCTCGCCGGTGAGCAGGCCCGAGGTCGGATCGAAGCCGATCCAGCCGGCGCCAGGAAGATAGACCTCGCACCAGGCGTGCAGGTCGGTGAAATCGACCGCTGTCCCGGCCGGCCCATCCAGCGCGACAAGGTCGGGCTTGAGCTGGATCAGATAGCCCGAGACGAAGCGCGCGGCGATGCCGAGATTGCGCAGGATCTGCACCAGGAGCCAGCTTGAATCGCGGCAGGAGCCCTTGGCCGCTGCCAGCGTTTCCTCCGGTGAGAAGACACCGGTTTCCATGCGCACGATATAGGTGATCTCGCGCTGCAGGCGCGCATTGAGATCGACGAAGAAATTGACCGTGTTGGGCGCGCTGCGGTCGACGGTTTTCAGAAACGCCTGGAGCAGCGGCCCGGCCGGCTCCGGCGTGCGGTAGATGGCGAGGTCGTCACGGATCTCCTCGGGATAGTCGAACGGGAACGCCTCGGCCGACGGTTCGACGAAGAAGTCGAACGGATTGTAGACGGTCATGTCGGCGACGAGGTCGACCTCGATCTTCAGCTCCGTCACCGGCTCCGGAAAGACGAAACGGGCGAGGAAGTTGCCGTAAGGATCCTGCTGCAGATTGACGAAGTGGTTCGCCGGCTCGACCTTGAGCGAATGGCTCAACACCTTGGTGCGGGAATGCGGTGCCGGCTGAAGCCTGATGATTTGGGGCCCGAGAACCACCGGCCGGTCGTATTTATAGTGGGTCAGGTGGTAGACGGCTGCCAGAATTGCCATGGGGCCCCGGAGATCGGCGTTTCATCAGCCGAACCCTGACACATCTGGCCGCCATTCTCCAAGCGGATGTTGCGGTGCACCTAAATTAAACGGCTATCGAACGGACAATATCATCTGGTTCGACTGGTTGCTCGCTACCGTCTCCAGCACTGATGATTGGTGGAAGCGCCTCTCCCGTCGTCATCCTAGGGCGAAGCAAGGAGCGAAGCGACGCGGCGCAGACCCTAGGATCCATGCCGTTACATTGATCGAAGAATACCAGCGGCGCAGAATGAGGTCATTCTGTTGCGATTCGGCCGTGCACACATCCTTCAGCGCAGCAGCGCTTCCGTGTCGCGGCATGGATCCTAGGGTCTCCGCGAGGTCGCTTCGCGACTGCTCCGCCCTAGGATGACGAAGCCGAGGATCAAAAGAAGGCCTGTATCCCCGTTTGCGCCCGTCCCAGGATCAGCGCGTGCACGTCATGGGTGCCTTCGTAGGTGTTGACGGTTTCCAGGTTCTGCGCGTGGCGCATGACGTGATAGCCGATCTGGATCCCGTTGCCGCCATGCATGTCACGGGCCTGGCGGGCGATGTCGAGCGCCTTGCCGCAATTGTTGCGCTTGACGATCGAGATCATTTCCGGCGCCATCTTGCCTTCATCGAGCAGGCGCCCGACGCGCAAGGAGGCCTGTAGCCCCAGAGCGATCTCGGTCTGCATGTCGGCGAGCTTCTTCTGGTAGAGCTGCGTGCCGGCCAGCGGCTTGCCGAACTGCTTGCGGTCAAGCCCATATTGGCGAGCGCGATGCCAGCAATCTTCCGCCGCGCCCATCGAGCCCCATGAAATGCCGTAGCGGGCCCGGTTGAGGCAGCCGAAGGGTCCACCGAGGCCCTTGGCGTTGGGCAGCAGCGCGTCCTCGCCGACCTCGACGCCTTCCATCACCACTTCGCCGGTGATCGACGCGCGCAGCGACAGCTTGCCGCCGATCTTCGGCGCCGACAGCCCTTTCATGCCTTTCTCCAGCACGAAACCGCGGATCTCGTCCTTGCCGTTCTCGCCCTTCAACTTCGCCCATACGACGAACACGTCGGCGACCGGCGCGTTGGAAATCCACATCTTGGAGCCGGAGAGCTTGTAGCCGCTGGCGGTCTTTTCGGCGCGGGTCTTCATGCCGCCGGGGTCGGAGCCGGCATCCGGCTCGGTCAGACCGAAGCAGCCAATCCATTCGCCGCTGGCGAGCTTGGGCAGATATTTCCTGCGCTGTTCGTCCGAGCCATAGGCATGGATCGGGTACATCACCAGCGACGACTGCACCGACATCATCGAGCGATAGCCGGAATCGACGCGTTCGACTTCCCGCGCCACCAGCCCGTAGGTGACATAGCTGGCGGCGAGGCCACCGAACTCTTCCGGAATGTTGATGCCGAGCAGGCCGGCCTCGCCCATCTCGCGGAAGATCGCCGTGTCGAAGGTCTCGTTGAGATAGGCTTCCTCGATGCGCGGCGCGAGCTTGTCGGCGGCAAAGGCGGCAGCGCCATCGCGCACCATGCGCTCGTCTTCCGAAAGCTGGTCCTCGATCAGGAACGGGTCTTCCCACACGAATGCATTCTTGTCGGCCATGGCTTGTCGATCCTTGAAACAGGTGAAGCCCGGCTTATCGGCTCGTGGCCTGAAAAAATCAAACGAAATTGCTTCACGGATTAATGAGCGTTAGGAATAGATCATGAGTGTCCAGCGCCGCCTTTTGCCCAACATCAGCGCCCTTGCCGCCTTCGAGGCCGTGGCGCGGCTTGGCTCCTTCACAGCCGCCGCTCAGGAACTGGACCTGACCCAAGGCGCGGTCAGCCGCCAGATAAGGCTTTTGGAAGATCAGTTCGGCCGCCGGCTGTTCGAACGCGACAGCCGCAATGTAAGGCTCTCCACGGCAGGTGAAATCTACGCCGAAGCGGTACGCTCGGCGCTTGGCCAGTTGCGTGACGCAGCCCTTGGATTGATGAGCAATCGGCATAGTGGGATCTTGAATCTTGCCATTCTGCCGACTTTCGGCACACGTTGGCTGATGCCGATGATCCCCGATTTCGTCGAGAACAATCCCGACATTACCATCAACTTCGTCACCCGCGTCGGGCGCTTCGACTTCGCTCGCGAACGGTTGGATGCCGCCATCCACTACGGCCTGCCGGACTGGCCGGACGCCGACTCGACCCTTCTGGTGCGCGAGGCGGTGGCGCCGGTGGTGTCACCCGAATTCCTCGCCGGCCGCGCCATCGCCACGCCGGCCGACATCGGCCGCCTGCCGCTGCTGCACATGACGACGCGCCCCGGCGCCTGGAGCGAATGGTTCGAGCATCAGGGCCTGAGCGCGCCGACCGGGCCTGGCATGCAGTTCGAGCAGTTCGCCACCGCCGCCCAGGCTTGCATGACCGGGCTCGGCGTGGCGCTCTTGCCGCAGATCCTTATCGAGGGTGAACTGCAGCGCGGCCAGCTTGTGCCCGCGCCTGGCCAGCCGATGCAGAGCCGCAGCGCCTATTACCTTGTCATTCCTCACGACAAGCGCGGCTATCCGCCGGTTGCCAGTTTCCAGGACTGGCTGCTCGGCCAACTTGAGAAGGAGCCGGCTGTTCTGGCGTGGTAGCTACTTTCGCTTCAGCGCGTCCGCCAGCGCGGCGCCGAACGCACCTTGCTGTGCCGGCCGCTCCGGCTGGCGTTGCGGCGTAGGCCCGCGTGGCGCCGGCCTGCCGCCGCCATTGTCGCGCGGCCCGCCCTTCGATGCACCGCCCTCGCCGGCATCCTTACGCATGGAGAGCGCGATACGCTTGCGCTTGATGTCGACATCGACGACGCGCACCTTGACCACGTCGCCGGCCTTGACCACCTCATGCGCATCCTTGATGAAGCGGTCGGCGAGCTGCGAGACATGCACCAGCCCGTCCTGGTGCACCCCTATATCGACGAAGGCGCCGAAAGCGGCGACATTGGTTACGGTGCCTTCCAGCAGCATGCCGGGCTTCAAATCCTTGATCTCGTCGATGCCATCGGCGAAGGTCGCCGTCTTGAAGCCGGGACGCGGATCGCGGCCGGGCTTCTCCAGCTCCGCCAGAATGTCGCGCACCGTCGGCAAGCCGAACCGCTCATCGACGAAGACGCGCGGGTCGAGCGCCTTGAGCGCGGCACTGTCGCCCAAAAGCGAACGCACGTCGCGGCCGCAGGCGGCGACGATCTTCTTGGCCACGCCATAGGCCTCCGGATGCACCGACGAGGCATCGAGCGGCTCGCTGCCATTGGCGATGCGCAGGAAGCCGGCGGACTGCTCGAACGCGCGCGGTCCAAGCCGTGCCACCTTCAGCAGATCCTTGCGGCTGGCGAACGGGCCGGTCGCATCGCGATGCGCGACGATTGCATCGGCGAGCGACGCGCCGAGGCCTGAAACCCGCGCCAGCAACGGCGCCGACGCGGTGTTGAGGTCGACGCCTACCGCGTTGACGGCGTCCTCCACCACCGCTTCCAGCGAGCGGCCGAGCCGGTACTGGTCGACATCGTGCTGATACTGGCCGACGCCGATGGATTTCGGCTCGATCTTGACCAGTTCGGCCAGCGGATCCTGCAGCCGTCGCGCGATCGACACCGCGCCGCGCAGCGACACGTCGAGGCCGGGGAACTCGGCGGCAGCCGTCGCCGAGGCCGAATAGACCGACGCTCCCGCCTCGCTGACGATCACCTTGAGCGGCTTCGGGCCGCCGTCCGAAGGCATGTCGGACAGCATGTCGGCGACCAGCTTCTCCGTCTCGCGGCTGCCGGTGCCGTTGCCGATCGAGATCAGCTCGACCTTGTGCTGGCGGATAAGCGCCGCAAGTTCGGCCTGCGTGCCACGCACATCGTTCCTCGGCGGAAACGGATAGACCGTCGTCGTCGCCAGCAGCTTGCCGGTGCCATCGACCACCGCCACCTTGACGCCGGTGCGGATGCCGGGATCGAGCCCCATCGTCGGCCGCGAGCCGGCGGGAGCCGCCAGCAGCAAATCCTTGAGGTTGCGGGCAAAGACATGGATCGCTTCTTCCTCGGCCCGCTCGCGCAGGTCGCGCATCAGGTCGAGCGTCAGGTGCAGCGACAGTTTGATGCGCCAGGTCCAGCCTGCCACTTCCATCAGCCAGCGGTCGCCTGGCAGGCTGGCACCGATGGCGTAGGCGTTGGCGATCATCCGCTCGACCGGCTTCACCGGCGAGCCGTCATCGGCATCCACCTCGATGTCGAGCGACAGCACCTCCTCGTTGCGGCCGCGCAGCATGGCGAGCGCGCGGTGGCTTGGCACGGTCGCCCAACGTTCGACATGGTCGAAATAGTCGGAGAATTTCGCGCCGGCTTCCTGCTTGCCGTCGACCACCCTGGCGCGCAGGAAGGCGCGTTCCTTCATGTAGCTGCGCAGCTTGCCGACCAGATCGGCATTTTCGGCGAATTGCTCCGACAGGATGTCGCGCGCGCCCTCGAGCGCCGCCTTCGCATCGGCCACCTCGCCGGTGACATAGGCGAGCGCGACGTCCGCGGGCACCAGCGAGCGGTCGGCGAGAATGGCTTCGGCCAGCGGCCCCAATCCACGCTCGCGGGCGATCTCGGCCTTGGTGCGGCGCTTCGGCTTGTAGGGCAGGTATATGTCCTCGAGCTCCGCCTTGGTCGCGGCGCCCGCGATCTTGGTTTCAAGCTCCTCCGTCAGCTTGCCCTGCTCGCGGATCGAGCCCAGGATGGTGTCGCGGCGCGCGTCGAGTTCGCGCAGATAGACAAGACGCTCGGCAAGGTCGCGCAATTGCGTGTCATCCAGCCCGCCGGTCACTTCCTTGCGGTAGCGTGCCACGAACGGCACCGTCGCCCCCTCATCGAGGAGTCCGATCGCCGCGGCCGCCTGTTCCGGCCGCGCCTTGATTTCGGCCGCGATGATGGCTGCGATGCGCTTGATGTCGGATGCCATGTCTTCCCACTCTCGTCGAAAAGAGCGGCGACCATAAGCGCAGACATCAGGTCCGCCAACCGCGACGTTTTCAACGGCGGCGGAGGTCCACAGGAAAACGCGATGCGTTCACCGGATCTGGGTACCGCAGGAATTTGCTGATACTGAGATGTCTGCGCCGCCCCTCACCTGCCTGCCGGCATCCTCTCCCCGTATAGTGACGGGGAGAGGGCGCTGTCATCGCCGATTTCGCCAATCGCCAACGGTGCAAAGGGGCGCCGGCGTAGCGACCAGATCCCTTCTCCCCGTCACTATACGGGGAGAAGGTGCCGGCAGGCGGATGAGGGGCAGCGCCGACATCACCAATCGCACGCGACTGCCCACTTAGACCATCCGGCTCAGCGCCTCGAAAAACGCAACGATCTCGATATCCAGCGGATCGTCGACCGGCTCCGGCTGCGACGACATTTTGGCGATCACCACTTCGGTGCTGGGATCGACATAAAGCCACTGGCCATGGATGCCGATGCCGCAATAGGCGCCGTTCTCGTGTCCTGTCTGGTACCATTTGTTGCGGTAGCGGCCTTTCGGGAACAACGGCAGCATGGCACCGCGCCGCCAAGCTTCCGAACTGCCGCCGGTGCTGGTGGTGTCGCGCACCCAGGCCTCGGGCACGATGCGGCGGCCATTGGCGGTGCCGCCCTGCCGCATCATCTCGCCGAGGCGCGCCAGGTCACGCGGCGTCACCGAAATGCCGCCGGCGGTGCGTGCCGTGCCTTCCATGTCGACGCCGACAGAGGCCTCGCTGAGGGCGCCAAGCGGCAGCCATAGTTTCTCGCGCATGAGGTCGGTGAAGCGCTGGCCCGAGGCGCGCTCGAGCAGCAGGCCGAGCAGGTCGGAATTGGGCGAGCGGTAGCGGAAGGTCTGGCCATGCGGCTCGGCAAGCCGCTGCAGGGTCAGGATGAATTCACGCAGGCTTTCGGTGCCGCCGCCCGGATTCCACAGCGTCGCTCGGCGATAGCGGGCGAAGGCGCTTTCCGGATCGAGATAGGCCTCCTCGAAATCGAGGCTGACGCTCATGTCGAGCACATGCCGAACGCTTGCATCGCCATAGGCCGAGCCGGCTGCTTCAGGGATATAGTCCGTCACCGGCGCTTCCGGATCGAACGCCCCCTCGCCTTCCAGTATGCCGGCGATGATCGCGGTCACCGATTTGCTGATCGAGAAGATGATGTGGCGCGCGCCGAACTCCATATGCGGCGCGAACCAGTCGCCAATGATCTTGCCGCCCTTCATCACCGTCAGGGCGTCGGTGCTGGAGCGCAGGAGGAATTCAGCCACCGTCTCCGGTGCAGTCGCGACCGTGACCTTTTCCCCGAGCAAGCCGTCCATGTCTCGCGGAGGGGCTTCTGCGGCGCCGGGCGCTGCCGCCACCCGGGCGGTCGGCACCAGTTCGCCGAGATTCTGGAACGACCACCGATTGAACGGGCTCACACGCCAGTTGCCGAGCAGCACCTCGTTGCGGCGGAATCCGTATCGAGTCTCGAACGCGGTCTTGCCGGTCATGGCGTTTCCTCCCAGTCCATTGGTCATGAAGCTCAGGCAAGCGCCGCGGCGATGGTGTGCACGGCCTTCAGCGTTGCCTTGGAATAGGCCATGTTGCTGAAATCCGGCCAGGTCGACAGCTTCACCACGACTATTCCTGTGTTCCAGTCGATATGGATCAACTGTCCGAACACGCCACGGCACATCAGTGCCCGCGAGCTGGGATTCTCGATCCAGAACTGGTTGCGATAGCTGCCCTCGGGCAGGCTGGCCGTGAAATCCGGACCATGCCTGCCGGTACGCGTCGCCTCGATCCAGTCCGCCGGCACGATGCCGCCGCCATTGTCGAGGATCAGCTGGCCAAAGCGGGCGTAGTCGCGTAGCGTCGCGTTGAAGCCGCCATCGGCCAGCGCATAGCCGGCACTGTCGACGGTGAAGCAGGCGCTTTCGTCAGGCCCGAGCTTTTGCCAAAGTTCTTCCGAAACCAGTTGCGCCAGCCGCTTGCCGGTCACCCGTTCCATGATGAAGGCGAGCACGTCCGTTTCGATCGAGCGATATTCGAACGCGGCTCCATGCGGGCGAACCGTGTCCTTCAAGCCCAGGATCAGCTCGAACATGTGCGATGGCCAGCGGAAATCCGGGTCGCTGCCCGGTGGCACCGGCTTCCAGCCGGTGGCGACATCGACCTGGCCAATGTCGGAATAGCGGTCGGTGTATTCCTCCGAAAACCGCACGCCGGTGGTCATATCAAGCACATGCTGGACGCTGGCGCCGGCCCACCCGGTCGCGCTCAGTTCCGGCAGGTAGTCCGTCACTGGCTTCGCCGGATCGATCAGGCCGCGCCCGGCCAATATGCCGAACACCGAGCCGGTGACCGACTTGGCCATCGACTGCGACAGGTGCAGCGTGCGCTCGTCCATGCCGTTGAAATAGCGCTCATAGGCTATCCTGCCGTCCTTGAGCACCAGGAAGCCGTCCGTATAGGTCTCGTCGAGCAAGCCGGCGAGTGTCGAAGGCCTGCCCTCGCTGTCCTCGACCGCTAGCCCGTCGAGATCGGCCTCGGCGCGTTCGAGACGGTGGCGATGGCCAGCGCCGCGCCAGACTTCCACGGTCGGCAGAATTTCCCGGATGTGCTGGAAAGCCCAGCGGTTCCAGGGCGGCCTGTCCCAGTCGAGCCTCGGCGGCAGCATGGCGGGCGGCGAGCCTTGCATGATCGGCGGCCGCGGATCGCTGTTGCGGTAAGATGTCATGGAACCCTCCCCGTAAGCGCAAAGAAGGGAGGCCAAAGCCTCCCTCCCGCTGGATTTTAGACCGAACCTATTTGCGCAAATTGGTCCAGATCTTGTTGTAAATCTCCACCACATCTGGCGGACAGGGCGGAACGAATTCCGCTACCGGCGCGCCTGCCGGCGGATTGAGTTCCGGCGAATTGGCGAAATCCGGCTGCAGGAACTTGTGGCTGCCCGCAATGCCGTTGTCGTAACCGGCGAATTCCGAGATCAGCGCAGCGTTTTCCGGAGCCATGATAAAGTCCTGGAACAGCTTGGCATTGTCGAGGTTCTTGGCGCCCTTCAGCACCGCGACATTGTCCATCCAGCCCTCGATGCCCTCCTTGGGATAGGCGTATTTGATGGCCGGGATTTTCTGCCGCGAGCGATAGGTCGCGCCATTCCACTGCTCCGTCACGATCACGTCGCCGGAGGTAATCTTGGTGATGGTGTCGTAGCTGAAGGTCTTCCATGACGGCTTGGCGGCCATCAGGATGTCGTTGACCTTCTTCAGATTGGCCTTGTCGGCACCGCAGCGCGGCACGCCGGCATAACGCTCGGCCGCATGCATGACGGTGTTGACATCGTCGAGCATATTGATCTGGCCCTTCAGCTCCGCCGGCGGGTCGAAGAGGATGGCCAGCGAGTCGATGTTGCCCTTGAACTTGTCTGTGTTGACCGCGAATGCCGTGGTGCCAAACTGCCACGGCGCGGTGTAGTGGCGGCCGCTGTCCCAATAGACGTCGACGAAACGCGGATCGATGTTCTTGCCGTTGGGCATTGCATTGGGCTCGGTTTTTTCGAGCAGGCCCTCGTCGACCATGATCTTAACGGTGTAGTCCGAAGGCACCACGATGTCGTAGCCGGAATTGCCAGCGCGTACCTTCGACAGCATGGTTTCGTTGGAATCATAATCGTCCAGCGTTACCTTGATGCTGTACTGTTTCTCGAATTTATCGATCAGCTTGGGGTTGGTGTAGTCACCCCAATTGTAGATATGCAACTCGCCGTCGGCGAGTGCCGGCACTGCCCACATAAGCACGGCCGTCGAAACGGCCGCCATCAACTTTCTAGACATTTTTGTTCTCCTTGCCTTCCCATTGTTGTCGTGGAGCTTTTGGTCACTTGGCGCGTCGGCGCGCGATCAGGAATGACACCGAGACGAAGAGGATCGAGACCAACAGCAGGATAGTGGAGATGGCATTGATCTCCGGCGTCATCGGCCGCCTGATCTGGTTCCAGATGTAGAGAGGCAAGGTCGTCTGGCCGGGGCCAGCGACGAGCTGCGTGATGGTGAAATCGTCGAAGGAGACGATAAAGGCGAGCGCCGCACCCGACATTATACCGGGAACAAGCAAGGGAAGTGTTATGCGCCGGAACGCATGCCACGGCGTGGCGTAGAGATCGGCCGCGGCGGATTCGAGCGTCAGGTCCATGTCCTCGAGACGTGCCCGGATCGGCATGTAGGCGAAGGGGATGCAGAACACGGTATGGGCGAGGATCAGATTGCCGATGCCGAAATTCAGGCCGAAGGCCCCGGCGATCAGGGCGAAGAAGGACAATGTCGCCACCGCGGTTATGATCTCGGGAACCATCAGCGGCAGGTTTATGACCATGAAGGCGGCAGGAAGGCCACGCCACGGCTTCACCCGGGTCATACCGATCGCCGCCAGCGTGGCGCAGATCGTCGAAACGATCGTCGCGCTCACCGAGATGATCAGCGTGTTCTCGGCGGCGTTGTGGAATTCCTCATTGAGCAGTGCGGTGCCGTACCAGGTCAGGCCGACGCCCTCCCAATGGGTGACAAGCGAACCCGTGTTGAACGAAAAGATCATCAGGATCAGGATCGGCACGTAAAGCACGGCAACGCATATGATGGCTATCGTGCGGAACCCCGGCTGATCCTTGATATCTACGTTGCGGGGATCAGCCATGCTGCACCTTCCCCGACGTATTGCGAACGTAGAAGTACAGCGCCACGAGCACCGCGGCCATTAGAATCAGCGCTTGCGCGCAGCCGAGCGGCCAGTTGCGTCCCGAGCCGAATTGCTGGGCGATGAGATCCCCTATCATCAGATGGATGCCGCCACCAAGGATCAGCGGCGTGACGTAGGCGCCGAGTGCCGGGATGAAGACGAGCAGGCAGCCGGCGATGATGCCGGGCAACGACAGCGGGATGATCACGCGCCACAACACTTTGCGACGGGTGGCGTAAAGGTCATAGCCGGCCTCAACCAGCCGGAAATCCATTTTTTCCAGGCTTGAATAAAGCGGCAGGATCATGAACGGCAGAAAGGAATAGAGCAGGCCGAGTTGGATAGCGAAATTAGTATAGAGCATCGTGATCGGCTTATCGATCACACCCAACGCCATCAGCGCATTGTTGACCAGTCCTTCGTCGCGGATGATGAACATGATCGCCAGCGTACGCACCAAAAGGTTCGACCAGAACGGAATAGTGATCAAAAGCACCCACCAGTTGCGCTGCGCCGGCGGCCGCGTCGCCATGAAGTAGGCGGTTGGAAAGCCAAGCAGCAGGCAGATGACCGTCGTCACCACGGCGAACAGGAACGAGCGCAGGTAGATGATCAGGAAGTCCGGCGTGAACTGCAGCGTGTCATCGAAAATATCGCGCTGGAACAGGAAGTTCAGATAGGCGTCGGTCGAGAACTGCCATTGCACGCCGCCATAGGGCGCTGCCTGGAGAAACGAATAAACGCATATGATGATGAGCGGCAGCACGCCGAAAATGCCGATGATGATCAGCGCCGGCACGGAGAGCAATCGGTTGCGCCGTGCCGAGGCCTTGGCGGCACCTGCTTCGAACAAGGCGGCTTTTGAGAGTGCGGTTGCCATCAGTCCCTCAACACCTGTGCGGCGTCGTTGCCAATAGCAATGCCGACCTTGTCGCCCTGCTCGAAACCGCAGCCTGCGCTACGGGTGTTCTGCTGGCGGACCGTGAAGGCCTCGCCACTGTCGAGGCGGACCTGAATGTGCGTATCGGTGCCGAAATAGACGATGTTTTCGACCGTTCCGGAAAGATCACCCTTGGTCGTTGTCAGCTTGGCATGTTCGGGCCGCACCACCACGGTGGCGTTGTCCTTGGGCTGGAAGCCTTCCGCCACCGTGGCATTTATCATCGCCCCGGATTTGAGCGTCGCGCGGGCCTTTCCATCGCTGACGCCAGAGATGGCGGCGGTCAAGAAGTTGGTCTCGCCGATGAAGTCGGCAACGAAGCGTTCGGCCGGCTTGTCGTAGATGTCCCAGGGCGAACCCACCTGCAGGATCTTGCCCGACGACATCACGGCGATACGGTCCGACATGGTCAGCGCTTCCTCCTGGTCGTGGGTGACGAAGATGAAGGTGATCCCGGTCTCGTGCTGCAGCCGCTTCAGTTCGATCTGCATCTCCTTGCGCAGCTTGTAGTCGAGCGCGGAGAGCGGCTCGTCGAGCAGCAGCACCTTCGGCTGCGGTGCGAGCGCCCGCGCGAGCGCTACGCGCTGCTGCTGGCCGCCGGAGATCTGGCTGGTGCGGCGATTGCTCAGCGCTTCCATCTTGACCAGCTTCAGCATCTGGGCGACGCGCGCCTTGATCTGATCCTTTGGCTTGCCCAGCATTTCCAGGCCGAAGCCGATGTTCTCGGCCACCGTCATGTGCGGGAACAGCGCGTAGGACTGGAAAACGGTGTTGACCGGGCGCTTGAACGGCGGCAAGGGCGCGATGTCCTGGCCGTAGAGCAGGATTTCGCCGGCTGTTGGAAAATCGAATCCGGCGATCAGCCGCAAAAGAGTGGTCTTGCCGCAGCCGGACGGCCCAAGCAGCGTGAAAAACTCGTTCTCGCGAATGGAGACCGAGACCTTGTCGAGGGCAGCGACCTGCCCCTCACCCGATCCGAAAATTTTGCTGACGTTTACTACTTCAATCGCATTCCGATCCGGTTTGTCCGGCACGATTACGCCTCACTGTTGACCCCGCTCTTGCTGGCGGAGCTGTTCCCCTGTTGGATGTGACCACACGCCCGGTATGTTGGCAAGCCCGGCATTGACTCACAGTTCAGTGTACTCTTGGGGTAGCAAGCCCCATGCCACAGTCAGGCTTGGTAGGTGATTTTGCCGCCACAGATGGTCGTCACCGGCCGCACCGTATGCAACGCTTCCGGGGCAGTCCTCTCGATATCGGCCGACAAAACGACCAGATCCGCCAGATAACCCGGCTTCAGCACGCCTTTGCGGTGTTCCATGAATTCGCTGTAGGCGCCCTCGACCGTATAGCCGGCAAGCGCTTCATGCAGCGAGAAACTCTGGTCCGCCAAGCCCTCTGCCCAAGGCTTTCGCATCACCGCCGCTTGGATGCCCAGGATCGGATCAACCGGCGAGACCGGCCAGTCGGAAGCGAACACGACGCGGGCGCCAGCATCCTTCAGCGTGCGCCAGGCATAGCTCAGCGGCCACCTTTCGCGACCGATGCGCGAAATCGTCGGCTCCAGCGGAAAGTTCATGGCGCCGGGCGGATGCGGCGGTTGCATCGAAGCGATGACGCCAAGTTCGGCGAACCGCGGTACATCCGTCGGGGTGATGACTTCGATATGCTCGACGCGGTGACGGCTGTCCCGCTTGCCGTTGTTCTCCCGCGCCGCCTGATAGCCGTCCAGCACCGCGCGGACTGCGCCGTCACCGATCGAATGAACGGCGATCTGCAGGCCTCTGCGGTCGGCCTCCACTGCCACCTCGGCGAAGTGCTCGGGCGTGAACAATGGCTCGCCGCGCCAGCCGGGACGGTCGGCGTAGTCGTCGACCATCACGGCAGTCCAAGAATCGAGCACACCGTCGTAAAACACCTTGACCATGCCCGAGGAGAGCCATTCGGAGTTATAGGTCGCGGCCATACCCGACGCTTTTTCAAGCATGCCCAGTGTCATGAAGTTCTTGAAATGGAACGGGATTTTTGTACGGCATATAAGCCGCCCTTCCGCCTCCAGGCCGGCAAGCAATTCAAGCTGGTAGAGGTTGCCATCCATGTTCTGGATCGACGTGATGCCATGCCTGGCGCACCATTCGAGACCGCGATGCATCAGATCGCGGTCGGCAGCCAATTCCTCGGCCGAAGGATAAGGCTCCGGCTCCATGCCAGTCAGGCCAAGCCGCGTGCGGTTCTGGCCAAAGAATTCCAGAATCGGACCAAATGCCTCACCTTCGCGCAATTCGCCCGAGGCCAGTCCGTCGGCGCCGATGACGATTTCGTTGCCCGGCCCCAATTGGCGGCCATGCAGAAGCCCTGCCTGCTCCAGCGCCTTGGTGTTCGCCCACATCGTATGATGGTCGGAAGCCGACATGGCGAAGGGGCGGTCGGGAATGATGCGGTCGAGATGATGCCGCGTAACCGGCTCGGGAAGAACCGCATAGTCGACGCCGGCGCCGATCAGAAGCTTGGCATTGGGCCGCGCCGCGGCAAAGAGCTGGATAGCATCGCGCAAGGCATCGAAGCCATGCACGCCAGCCAGGTGCAGATTGTCGAGTTCAGCCGCGCCGCCGAACAGATGCATATGGGCCTCGATGAAACCCGGGATCACCGAACCGCCCTCGGCGTCGATGACCTTTGTACCCGTTCCCCTGAACTCTTCGATTGCAGCACGGCTGCCAATGGCGATGATGGCGCCGTCCTTGACGGCAACGGCCTCGGCGGCGGGATTGTCACCGTCCATGGTCAGCACACGACCGTTGATGACAATCAGATCCGCATTGTGACCCGCACCCGTAACAGACATCGCGACTCCGCGCTTTTGACGACTGATTTTAGACCCGACAACCCCGTGCCCAACGACCCACTCCACAGGAGCGGCGCCATGGGACAAAAATAGATGCCAGTACGCTGTCTTCGAAATTTCCCTTGTTATCCCAAGAGACAGCGTGGATAAAGAATGCGACTGATTATTCGCGTTTGTCAACATGCCGGATTTAGAATGTATTGTGGACAGCACGCCCCGCTTGTGTTGGGACCAGGCAGGGAACGAGGGCATCAAGCAGTGAAGCGCAGTCTCGACCGCAAAACCAGGATAGCGCTCGAGCCGCGCAAGCAGCCGCGGCAACAACGGTCCAGCAAGGTGGTCGACAGGATCCTCGACGCTGCGCTGATCCTGACGCGGGAGCAAGGAACCAGGACACCGACGACGCTCGCCATCGCGCAGCGCGCGGGCCTGTCGGTCGGTTCGGTCTACCAGTACTTTCCCAACAAGGAAGCCATTCTTCTGGATCTCGCCCGGCGCTGGCTGTCATCCTTTCCCGAGGTGATCGCGAGGCGCATCAAGGTCGCCCCGCCCACCAACCGCGAAGAATTTCGGCGGGAAGTGCGCAAGCTGTTCATCGACACGTCCAAGCTCTACCTCGAAAACGCCACCCTGATGCCGGTGATCGAGGCCATTTCAGGCAATGCCGACCTGCGGCCGATCCAGAACGAATATGACGACCAGATCATCGCCCTCTATGCTGCATGGCTGCAGCATGTGAACCCCGCACTCGAAGGCAAGATCGCCAGCCGGCTCGGCGTGCTGATGATGGAGGTCGGGCACGTCTGCCGGCTCGTTGGGCTGAAGAAGGACCGCAGGACATTCGACCTCATCGAGGACGATGTGGAAACCATGTGGCTCGCCTTGGTGAGCCCCTACCTCAACCTTGACTGACCGATTTCAATGCAATCCCGGACGGAAAACCGCTTCGCACTTCGAGAGGAAATTCATGAAGACTGTCTATTCGCCACTTCACGCCGGTCATGCCGGGCAGATGGAACTGGTCACGTCAGCCATCGTGCCCGGCTTCGAAAAGCCCTCGCGGGCGGAGTTCATCAAGGCGCGGGTCGAAAGCGAGAAGCTCGGACCGATCATTGCCCCGGTCGAGCACGACCTCGCCGCCGCCAAGCGCGTCCACAGGGCCGACTACATCGACTTCCTGCCGACCGTCTGGCCGCAATGGATCGCCGAGGGCCATGCGGGCACCGCGATGCCCTTCACCTGGCCGACGCGCGGCCTGCGCGGCGACGTGCCGCCCAAGCGCATCGACGCCCTGCTCGGCTATTATTCCTTCGACGGCGGCGCCACCTTCGTCGAGGGCACCTGGGCCGCGATCAAATCGTCCTTTGACGTCGCGCTGACCGCCGCCGGCCTGGTCAAGGACGGCGAGAGGTCGGCCTTCGCGCTCTGCCGTCCGCCCGGCCACCATGCCGGGGCCGGCTTCATGGGCGGCTATTGCTATATCAACAACGCGGCCGTCGCCGCGCAATGGTTCCGCGACCAGGGCGCCAAGCGTGTCTCGATCCTCGATGTCGACTATCACCACGGCAACGGCACGCAGGAGATCTTCTATGACCGCGCCGACGTACAGGTTCTCAACCTGCACGGTGATCCGATGGTCGAGTACCCGTTCTTCCTCGGCCATGCCGATGAGCGTGGCGCGGGGGCCGGCGAAGGCTTCAACATCAACTACCCCATGCCCTTCGGCACCGGCTGGGATGCCTGGAACGTGTCGCTGGAGGATGCCTGCGCCAGACTCGCCGCCTACGCTCCCGACATCGTCGTCGTCTCGCTCGGCGTCGACACTTTCGAAAAGGACCCGATCAGCCAGTTCAAGCTGAAAAGCCTGGATTATCCGAAGATCGGCCAGCGCATCGCCAAGCTCGGCCTGCCGACGCTGTTCGTCCAGGAAGGCGGCTATGCCGTCGAGGAGATCGGCATCAATGCCGTCGGCGTGCTGACTGGGTTCGAGGATCGGTAGAGCGGTCGTCCAGCAAGCGCAGCGCCTGCGGGGAGGACGGACAAAGGAAGGATGGCGGCAGCCGCCCTTTTTTGCACCCAGAGGCGCCGCGTAAGCCCATCGCAAAAATCATGACCGGCCTGCGCGGCTCGATTTCCGTGCCAGGAAGTGCAGAGAAATTGGCCGCTGAGTCGCGGGCCGAGTCCACCGGATTCGATTTTGTCAAATCGCGTTTGATGTCGGATTCATCTGCGGGTAGATTAGACCCGAATCAGCCGGTCCTCGGGGGGCGCGGCGACCACCCAAAGTCTCACGTTCCGGAATTTTTCCGGCGCCAGACGCGGATGTCTCGCGTTCCCTGAATGGATTCCGTCTGGTTGGGCGCGGCCCCGCGCCTCGTGTGTGTCTCGTAAAAGTAACGCGTTTTCGGGTTCGGCAGCTGGCACTCCAGCAGCCGGGCATCAGAATTGATTCCGACCAAAAAGCAGCAGATGAGCAGTCCCGCCGCGCCTCTTCAATCCGACACATTGGGCTCGCGCCTGACGTCGCGCGGTGATCTCACCTCCTTCTTCATGGAGCTGACCGCCGAGATCGGCGCCGACAGCTATATGCTGGTCGCCATTGTCCATGACCAGGACCGCAACGATGCGCGTATCGTGTCTTCGAACTGGATCTTCGACGCCATCGAGTTGATCGGCAAGCGGCTGATCGCCGGCCTTGCACAGGGCCCGCTCACCGCCGCACCCGGTATCCGTCCGACGCCGCTGGTTGCGGCCCAGGCGCCGGATGCCGGCGGGCTGGTCTCGGGCGAAGAGGCTCGGCTCCTCGACGTGCTCGGCCATGCCGAGGTCTATTCACTGCGGCTGAATGTCGGCCGTCAGCGCCTGTTCGCCTTGTTCTCGGCGGCCGCCGCCGGCCGGATCGACCAGCCGGCGCTGATGAAGGCGCAGCTGAAATGCTGCTACGCGCTTTCGCACATCCCGCAGTTGATCGCCGCCGCGGCGATGCAGGATCCGCTGTCGGACCGCGAGCGCGAGTGCTTGTTCTGGGTCTCGGAAGGCAAGACCACCGACGAGGTGGCGGTGATCCTTGGCGTCTCCTCCAACACCGTCAACAGCTACATCACCCACGCCATCCAGAAATTCGCGGCCTCGAACCGTGCGATGGCCATCGCCACGGCGATCAGGAGTGGCATCATTTGAAACACGCCGACATCAAGGAGGCCGCGGAGGCCCTTTTCAACGAGCAGCGCAGCCCGTTCGGTGCCTTCTCGCTGGGATCCGAAACACATCACGCCGTCACCATTCCCGATGCGGTGCGCCGCTGCCGCTGGATCTCAGTCGACATCAATGCCTCGGCCTTCGGCCTGTACTTCGTCAGCCCGTCGCCGGAGCGCGCGCGGCTGGTCCCGTGCTTTGATTCAGATTATCCAGGCGTCGCGGTGGCCACCAAGTTCATTTCAGGCGCCAATGGCGAGGACATCGTTCGCCATAGCCGGATTTCGACCGAGCCGCGCTGGTGGACGGATGATGGCGTGGCGGCCATGGCCGACATGTTCGGCAATCTCGCCTGGACCGGACAGATGGCGCCGCTGACACCCGGGTCGAGCGGCATTGCCTTCCCCGTCCATGCCGATCGCGGTCAATGCGGTCTTGTCGTCTTCCTGGGATCGGAGATCGCGCTGCCGCAGGATGCGCTCTACGAAATTCACGCTCGCTGCTTCTCGCTGTTCGCCGCCGTCGCGCGGATGCGTCCGGGAGACGTCGGCAGAATGCGCTCGATCTCCAAGCGCGAGCTTGAATGCCTGAAGCTGACCGCCAACGGCAACACCAGCGAGGAGATCGCGCGGCTCCTGAAACTGTCGGTGCACACCGCCAACCAGTACCTCACCCAGTCGACCCAAAAGCTCAATGCGGTCAACCGCAACCAAGCGGTCGCCAAGGCGTTGCGGCTGGGGCTTATCGAGTAGCCGCTCTCGGCTGAAGGAAGCGCTTTAGAACGCCAGCGGTTCGACCTTGCGAATGCGGGCCTGTTCGATCACCGCCTCCAGCAGCGCCGTGTTGTGCCCGGGGTCTTCGCCCGGCTTTTCAAACGACACGTAATTGACCAGGACCGTGCTGCCGGTCTCGCTCAGCGTCAGCTGGAAATAGACGGTCACGCCGGGCGGCCTGAGTTCCAGATCGAGCACGATGCGCGGGCTGCCGCTCCAGTCGACATGTGCCTCGCCGCCATGACCGAGCCTAAGCGTACCCGGCATGAAGAACAGCTCCGCCGCTGAATCGACCAGATCCGACAGGCAGGCGAAATGCTCCAGCCGGATGAAGGCGATATAGTCGGCGACATCGATCAGCCTGAGCTCCACCACCACCTGTTCGATGGCGCTGGCGACGATGATCTCGCGGGATTTTGCGTGCGGTTGCCGGTTCATGAAATCTGTCTGCGCTCAGCCTTTTTCGAGTAGACGATCCGCACCAGTTCGGCGACGGCCTGGTAGAATTGTGACGGGATCACATTATCGACCGAAACTTGCTTGTACATGGAGCGGGCGAGCGCCACGTCCTCGAAGATCGGGATTTTATGCTCCTTGGCGATTTCGCGGATTTTCAGCGCCACCAGATCCTGCCCTTTCGCTACGACCAGCGGCGCCGAATCTTCGTCGCGCACATATTTCAGCGCAATCGAGAAATGGGTCGGAT
The DNA here is from genome assembly GCF_006658535.1 of Mesorhizobium sp. B2-4-13. Lineage (NCBI taxonomy): Bacteria > Pseudomonadati > Pseudomonadota > Alphaproteobacteria > Hyphomicrobiales > Phyllobacteriaceae > Mesorhizobium > Mesorhizobium sp. B2-4-13. Next base: position 386,494 of record NZ_VFVB01000002.1, read on the forward strand.
TGGCGATAACGAGCGTCGCGCGCGGCACCGCCGTCATCATCCGCTTACGCGCCCGGTCGCGCGCCAACGAGCGCAGCCGCGACTTGACGATCGGGTCGCCCTCGGACTGCTTGAACTCGTCCTTGACCTCCTGCTTGCTCATGCGCAGGTCCTGCTTCCAGTGAAAGCGCGACCAGACGATATCGATCGCCGCGATCAGTCCCATGACGAACACGATCGCCACCAGTATGTCGACGGCGATGCCACGGATGACGAGGCCGAAAGCGACGGGATTGGTGATCATCCCGGCAAGCAGCTTGCGGTGGTCCTCCGACAGCGTGAAGGTGAGCACGGTGATGGCGAAACCGACCTTTGCGAGCGATTTCAAAAACTCGACCCAGCCCTGGGCGCCGAACATCCGGTTCCAGCCCTTGGCGATCGATATGCGCGACATCTGCGGCCTGATCCGCTCGCCGACGAATTGCGGCATGTTCTGCAGCACGGAGGCGCCGATGCCGGCAACCGTCAGCAGCACCAGCAGGCTCACGACGGCGCGACTCACTTCGAACAAGACCTGCTTGTAAAGCGCGATGACATCGGTCTCGGTGTCCATCGGCCAAGCCTCGGGCTTCTCCAGGAACATCGACAGGAACGTGCTGAGGTCGACGACGGCGTCCTTGGCATAGAAGACTGTGAACACCAGTATGGCGACGAACGAGGCGAGGAGCGCCGTTTCCCTCGAATGGGGCAGCTTGCCCTGTTCGATGGTATCGCGGATCTTCTTTTCCGTCGCCTCTTCGGTTTTCGAGTCCTTGTCGGTGGCGTCGGACATGCCTTAGGCGGCGTTCTGCGTCGAGGGAAGTTCGAAGGCCCCTTCGCGCGACAGGCGGATGGTGGTCGTCACGATCGTCTTGCGCGCGGCCATGATATCGGCGGCCGGGACACCCTCCGAGCCTTGCCCGAGTTCGGCCTCGATCATGCGTCGCGAGCGCGCGCCGATCGCCGACAGCACCGCCTCGGCCAGTGCGGCCGACGTGCCGCGCAGCGCCAGCGTGACCAGCTCGGTCGACAGCCCGTCGAACAAAAGCACGCGCGCCTTCTGGGTGAGTAGCGGCAGGTCGTCGAAAGCGAACAGCCGGGCACGGACACCGTCGAGGTCGGGCGTGCCGGCGGCTTCGAGATCCTGCATGACCTCCTCAAGCAGGGGCTTTTCCAGCTCGTTGAGCACGCTGGCGACGCGCGCCTGCCCGGCCGAAGTGTCCTTGGTGGAGGTATCCGACAGCACGCTGGAGCGCAGCCGGTTCTCGACGATCCTGGTGGCGGCGGCCGGAACGTTGGCCATCGTCACCATGCGCTTGATGATCTCGCCGCGCATCGGCTTCGTCAGTGTCAAAAGCACACTCGCCGCCGCCTGCGGCGCCAGTTTCGACAGCACCATGGCCGCCGTCTGCGGGTGTTCGCCCGCCAGGAAGGCGCCCAGCCGCGAGGGTTCGAGCTTTTCGAGATCGGGCCAGATCGGCGGCGGCCCTTCAGGCGCGACCTCGAATTTCTTGTCGCCCATGATGGCGCTCATCTCTTCGGGCGAGAGAGACTCGTTGAGAATGGTGTCCATCCTGTCGGCGGAATCGAGCAGGCCGGCGCCCTCGGTGAACTCGGCCTCGAATTCGGCGACGATGCGCTCGAGATCGCTCTGCGGAATGGTCCTGAGCAGCCGCGCGCCCTCGATCAGCGCCTTCAGCTCTTCCTGCTTGAAGAATTTCAACAGGCGGCTGGCGGACGGTTTGCCCATCGCCACCAATATGGCGGCCGCCTTCTGCGCGCGCGTCAGGGTCGTCAGCGGCGTCGTCATGCCTTTCGCCTCCGCCGCCACCGGCGAGCTCCGCGATCCATGTCTAGGCGCCCTTCGTGCCGGCGATGATTTCGGTCAGCCTGATGCCAAAGCGCGAAGGGTCGCTTTCGAGCACGGTGATCTCGCCGCGCGCGATCTTGCGGCCGTTCACCACGACATCGACCGGCTCGCCGATGCGGCGATTGAGCGCGACCGTCGACCCCTTCTGCAGCGCCATCAGATCGGCAACCGCCATCTCGGTGCTGCCGAGGATGATCTGGACATCGACGGGGATGTTCATGATAACGCTTGAATTGGCCCCCGCGGCAGCCCGGAACGCCGCATCGGGGCGCTGCTCTTCTTCGTGCAAGACCCCCCGCAATTCCTCGATGGCGCGATCGAGCTGCTCGTCCGGCTGGTCGAGCTCTGCTTCTACCTTTGTCTTGGCCATGCGTCGTCTCCAAAAGCTCAGGCGCGCCCGGCACCAGCCGGCATGAGCCCATCGATGAAATCCTGCCCGGCATCGAAAGGATGCCTGATTCGGACGGTGTAATTCTGCCCCAGTTTGCCGAACTCGCATACGAACAGCGTCTGGCCGCGCGCGCCGAGGCGAGCCCGCGATTGCGCCGTTTCTTCGAAGTCGATGACCTGGCCCACTTCGAGGTTGGCGAGGTCGCCCAGCGTCAGCCGCGCCAGCGGCATGGTGGCCTCGAGCGCTACGGTCGAGCGCATCACCTCTTCCGAAAAGCGTGCCCGCCAACTGGTTCCGTGATCGTCCTCGCTGATGCTGGCCGTGGCATCGCGGCCCGCCAGCACGATGCGCTGCGGCATCGTCACGGTAATCGAGCCGCTGTCGACCGGCGTCGAGATGCCAAGGACGATGCGGATCGCGGCACCGTCGCGCAGCACGTGCCGCCTGGCCTCGATCCCCGACATGGCGCGCGGTGCGGGCAGCCGCAGTTCGAGCGAGCGCCGCCCCGATCCATTCAGCGCCTGCGCCACTTCCTGGAGCACCATGGTCGAGACATCGGCCTCGATCGACGACAGCTCGCGCTCGATCGGCGACACCGGCATATCCGGGTCGCCGCCGAACAGGGTGGAGACCATGATCGCGATTGCGGGAGCATCCATGACGAGTGTCATCGCGTCCGAGGACGCCGGCGAGCCGACGACGGTCATCGCGAAATTGTCGCCGGCGCGCGAGCGCGCCTCCGGGACGCGGCTGACCTCGACGGCCTTGAGGTCGACAATTACGGGAATGCCGAGCTCGCCCGAGAGTCCCTTCTGCAGCAGCGGCACGGCGCGTTCGGCCATGGCACGGCCGGCGTCGACGACCTGATCGGTCTCACCGCTGTCGCCGACCAGACGCTCGATGATCAACGAACGCGCCTGCGAGGGGCTGCCCGGACTCGTCATGACAGTTTTGGCACCGATCTGTCGCGCATCGCTCAGGCAGCCTTCTTCTCGGCGCTGCCGGTGTTCATGGTGCTCTGCTCGACCGCGTCGATGGTCGGCCGTTCATAGGAGGAGATGGTCTTGCGGCCGAACTCGATCGCCACCTGCGGCAGCGCACCGTTCATGTAGGCGAGCAGCGTCTGCTTGACGATGATGTAGAGGCGGTTCTTCTTCTCGCGCACCGTCTTGATCTTGGTGGCGACAGGTCCGACCACCGCATAGGACAGGAAGATGCCGAGAAAGGTGCCGACCAGCGCCGCGCCGATCAGGCCGCCGAGGATTTCCGGCGACTGGTCAAGCGCGCCCATCGCCTTGACCACGCCGAGCACGGCGGCGACGATGCCGAGCGCCGGCAGGCCGTCGCCGACCGCGACCAGCGCGTGATAGGCCTTCATCTTGTCGGATTTGATGGTCTGGATTTCCTCGTCCATCAGCGCCTCGATCTCGTGTGAGCGGGCATTGCCGATGATGATGATGCGGCAATAATCGCAGATGAAATTCATCAAATCGTGATTCTTGAGCACGGTTGGAAAGGCCTGGAAGATCGCCGATTCCTCCGGATTGTCGATATGCGCCTCGACCTCGCTGCGCGACTTGGAGCGCAACTCGCGCATCAGGCTGTGCAGCACGCCGAGCGTTTCCAGATAGTCCTGCTCCTTCGGCACCGCCTGCTTGAAGGCTTCCAGAATGCCCTTGCCGGTATCCTTGACCGTCTTCATCGGATTGGCGACCAGGAAGGTGCCGAGTGCGGCGCCGCAGATGACCACGGCTTCCCATGGCTGCACCAGCACGTGCAGATGCCCGCCCATGGCCATGAAGCCGCCAAGGACGCAGCCAAGCGTCACCACAAGTCCAATCAGAATGCCCACGACCGGTCCTTCCGCATTTCACGTCGGACAAGGGATAGTCCCCGTGCCTTGTGTGAGGCTTGAATCCGAGCCGCCATGGCACGAAAGTTGGCGATTCAGTTTCGCGCAAGGAAGTGAGCTTATTGTGCTGGCATAGCTTCGGCCGGAGGCGCGTCCTTGCTCAGTACCTATACCAGCTACCAGTTGATCACCAAAGACATCAACAAGTCGATCGACCGCATCGAGCAACAGCCGACGGTCGACCGCGATACCCAATATTATCTCGCCAACATCACCAAGGTGAAATCGATCGACGATTTCGTCAAAAATGACCGGCTGTTCAAATACGCCATGAAGGCCTACGGCCTGGAGAACATGGACTACGCCAAGGCGTTCATGGTGAAGGCACTCAAGGAAGGCGTCTCCGATCCCAACAGTTTTGCCAACAAACTGACCGACAAGCGCTACGCCGCGTTCGTCAGCGCCTTCAATTTCGCCGCCAACGGCCCCAATGCGACGATCTACAACAAGGCGCAGCAACTGGTGACCAGCAACTATGCGCTGCAAGTCCAGATCGGCGCCTCGCAGGCAGGACTCTCCTACTACCAGAGTGAAACCGCCTACTACGTCACCAACATCTCCAAGGTGAAGTCGATCGACGACCTGATGGGCAACAGCCGCCTGCTGACATACGCGATGGCCGCATTCGGCCTCGACGCCGAGACCGAACCGGCGGCAACCGTCAGGGCCATGCTCGAAGGTGGCGTCAGCGACCCCAACAGCCCCGCCAACAAACTGACCGACAAGAGCTACGCCAATTTTGTCTCGGTCTTCGACTTCGCCCAGTATGGCGATCAGACAACCACGCGCGATGCTGCCCAGCAGGCGGTGCCGAAAGGCTATGTGGCCGGAACCGGACTGAAATTGGTCGAACCGAGCGCCCAGTATATCAAGGGCGAGGCGGACTATTACGCGGCAAACATCTCCAAGATGAAGTCGATCGACGATCTCATGGCGGACAAGCGCCTGCTCACCTTCGCCATGGCTTCCTACGGATTGGATGCGTCGACCGAAAAGCCGCTGCAGATCAGCACGATGCTGGCGGGCGGCGTCAGCGATCCCAACAGCCCGGCAAACAAGCTGACAGACAAACGCTACGCCAACTTCGTCACGGCGTTCAACTTTGCCCAATATGGCGATCAGACAACGTCGCGCGACGAGGTGCTGAAAGACACGCCGAAGATCTACACCACGGGGTCGGCGCTTGGCCTGATCCCGCCGAACGCGGACTCCATAAAATCGGAGACCGCATACTACCTTGCCAACGTCACGACCGTGAAATCCATCGACGACCTGATGGCCAACAGCCGGTTGTACAACTATGCGCTCTCGGCTTACGGACTCGATCCGGCGACCGAAAGCAAGGATCTCATCCGCAGCGTGCTGACCGGGGGCATTCGCGACGCCGACAGCGTCGCCAACAAGATGACGAACAAGGCTTATGCCGGGCTCGCCGCCGCTTTCAACTTCGAGCAGTACGGCGAAGCAGCCACCACCATCAATCCGGCGCAGCAGCCGACCGTCGACAACTACATGCGCCAGACCCTCGAGGAGGACGCCGGCAAGACCAATGAGGGCGTGCGGCTGGCGCTCTATTTCGACCGGAAAGCATCAACCATCACCAGCTGGTACGACGTGCTGGCCGACACGGCGCTTGCCAGCGTGGTGCGCACCGCGCTGGGGCTGCCCGATTCTTTCGCCACCGCCGACATCGACAAGCAGGCGCAGTTGTTCGGGCAGAAGCTCGACATCTCGGATTTCACGGACCCCGTGAAACTGAACAAGTTCCTGACCCGCTTCACCAGCATGTACGAGATCAACAATCCGACCTCGACGGCGGTGACGTCGGTCAGCGTGCTCTTTGCCAAACCGGTCACATCGGGCATCTCCACCGACCTGATGATGGCCATGCAGAAACTGAAGTTCTGATCATGCGAGACAGTCTCTACGTTGCCCTCTCCGCGCAGATAGCCCTCGAGCGCCGGCTCGACACGATCGCCGACAACGTCGCCAACGCCAGCACCGTCGGCTTTCGCGCCACCGGCGTGAAGTTCGAGGACGTGGTGTCTGGCGCAGGGCAGAAGTCGGTTTCGTTCGCCTCCTCCGGCAAGACCTTTATGTCGGGGGCTCACGGCGCCATGACGGAGACCGGCAACCCGTTCGATTTCGCCATCCAGGGCGACGCCTGGTTCGCCATCGACACGCCAGTTGGCACCGTCATGACCCGCGACGGCCGTTTCTCGATGAACGAGAATGGCGAGCTGATGTCGGTCGAGGGCCATCCGGTGCTCGACGCCGGCGGGGCGCCGATCCAGCTCGACCCCCGCAACGGTCCGCCCAAGGCCGGCGCCGACGGCTCGCTGCGCCAGAACGAACAGCTCGTCGGCTCGATCGGCCTCTACAATTTCGACCCGGGCGAGAATTTCGTGCGCTACGGCAATTCCGGCATTGTGCCCGCACGCACGCCCGAACCGGTCACCGACCGCTCCGACATCGGCGTCGCCCAGGGTTTCCTCGAGGAATCCAACGTCAATCCCGTGCTGGAAATGACCCGGCTGATCATGGTCCAGCGCGCCTTCGAGAACACTGCCGCGCTGATGCGGCAGACCGATTCCTCCGCCGAGGAGGCGATAAAGACGCTCGGCTCGAAGTCGTAGCATGTCGTCAGAGCAGCCAGCCCTCCGTGCACCCGAAAGACAGCTCCAGCCGGCGCCGCTGGATCGGCTTGCCGCTTTGGAGCGGATTATCAGGCGCTTTGGCGACAGCGACGGGCTGGTCAAGCGCGGCGGGCTCGTCACCGAAGTCACATCAACGCACTACAAGGTGCGCGGCCTTTCCGATTTCACCAGGCTGGGTGACATTGTCGAGCAGCGCGGTCAGTCCGGCTCGCGCCGCGGCGAGATCGTCAAGATCAGCCGCGACGAGGTTGTGATCGCCCCCTTCGAACGCAGCGCCGACGCCGGCATCGGCGATGCCGTGTTCCGCAGGGGTCCGCTCGCGGTGGCGCCGCATGCCTCGTGGCGCGGCCGCGCCATCGACGCGCTCACCCGGGCAATCGACGGTGGTCCGCCCTTGGTCAGGGGCGACGACATGTCGGCGGCCGCCGCGACACCCGGCGCCATGGCGCGGCAGCGCGTCGGTACCGCCTTCATGACCGGCGTCAAGGTCATCGACATCTTCACGCCACTCTGCTTCGGCCAGCGCATGGGCGTCTTCGCCGGATCTGGCGTCGGCAAGTCGACGCTGCTTGCCATGCTCGCCGGCGCCGACGCATTCGACACCGTCGTCGTGGCGCTGATCGGCGAACGCGGCCGCGAGGTCCGCGAATTCCTCGAGGATACGATCGGCGACAGCATGGCCAAGACCGTGGCCGTCGTCGCCACCAGCGACGAGAGCGCCATGATGCGCCGGCGCGCGCCAGACACCGCCATGCGCGTCGCCGAGCATTTTCGCGACCAGGGCCACCGTGTGCTGCTGGTGCTGGATTCGATCACCCGCTTCGCTCACGCCCTGCGCGAGGTGGCGACGGGAACCGGCGAGCCGCCGGTTGCCCGCGGCTATCCCGCCTCGGTCTTCACCGAACTGCCCAAGCTGCTCGAGCGCGCCGGGCCTGGAACCGAAGGCCCAGGATTGGAAGGCAAGGGATCGATCACGGCCATGATTTCCGTGCTGGTCGACGGCGATGATCACAACGATCCGGTCGCCGATTCGGTGCGCGGCATCCTCGACGGCCATGTCGTGCTCGACCGCGCGATCGCCGAACAGGGCCGCTATCCGCCCGTCAATCCGCTGTCGTCCATCTCGCGACTGGCCGGCAAGGCCTGGAGTGTCGAACAGCGAGCCCTGGTGACGCGGCTGAAGTCGATGATCTCCCGCTTCGAGGACACGCGCGACATCCGGCTGCTCGGCGCCTATCAGGGCGGCGTCGACGCTGAACTCGATATGGCCGTACGCCAGGTGCCCGTCATCTATGAGGCGCTGACGCAATCGCCCAGGGACCGTCCGTCCGCCGATCCGTTCTCCGATCTTGCCCGCCATCTCAAGGGAAAGCAGAATGCCGAACCAGGAGACTGAACGCCAGTACACCGAGCGACTCCTGAACGAGATGATCGCCGAAGCGAACGCCGCGGAGCAGGCTCGAGCGGAGGAGGCCAGGGTCGCCAGGGCAAACGCCGCCGCCGCCATGGCTGCCCGGACCGCGGTTGTTCTGGCCAAGGCCGTCAAATCGGCTCTCCCCAGATCCGAGCCTTTGCCGGCCCGGACTGCCGAGCCCCCTGTGAATTCCCTTCCCCGCGTCGAGGCTGCCGATATGGCTCAAGCCAGTCGCGAATCGCTGATCGATGGTCTGTTTGCCGCCAGCGAATGGCCGCAGCCGCCAAAGCCGCAATTCCCCAGACTGGGCAAGAAGAAGGCGGACCGTCGCAGCGACGTCGTCATCGCCGCGCTCGGCATCACGCTCGGCCTGACCTGCGCCCTGTTTCCCTGGTACATCTTCTTCAACCAGGACCAGTTCGGCGTGCAGGCGATCAAGTTCGGCGGCACCGGTACCAATTCGGGACGTGCGGGAGGTGGCGTGGTCGCCGAGCGCAGCGCGCCGCTGACCGCCAGGGACGTTCCCAACGCCGATGTGGATCTGCTTGCCACCGGCACGGTGCAGGACGATTCCAAAACGCAGCCGCCCGGCGAGCAACCCTTCCCCGCCGACATCGCGAAGTTCCGCATGGTCCATGTCGCCAATGGCCGCGCCATGATCGAGGACGACACCGGCCTGTGGATGGTCCAGCGCGGTTCGACGCTGCCGGATTCCAGCAAGGTATCGGCGATCGAGCAGCGCAACGGCAAATGGGTCATGCTCACCAGCGCCAACCAGGTGATCGAGCTTTCCAGATAAGCCGTCACGGTTTTGTGCCGAGGATGATTTCAGGTCGGATCGTCCTGAAATCATCCGTCTCCATTTCAAGGGATGGAGCATGATGTCGTCCGAAAACCGCTTCACCGTTTTCGCCTTCACGTTCTAGCGACCGATCGCAAGGTCCGCGCAAGACTGGCGTCCTAGTCTTTGGGCACATGCCCGGAGATTCCCATGGAGCCTGTTTCCCTTTTCGATCTCGCCGCCAAGCAAGCGCAGTGGCTGTCGGTACGTCAGTCGGCGGTCGCCGGCAACATCGCCAATGCCAACACGCCGGGCTACACGGCAAACGATGTCGAGCCGTTCGAGAAGGTGCTCGACCGCACCGCGGTGTCGCTCCAGATCACCGAGCCCGGCCATCTCGGCACTGCGGCGACCAATGCCGGCTTCTCCATCAAGCCGCAGGAAGACGACGGCGTGGTCATGCCCTCCAAGAACACGGTCGTGCTTGAAGACCAGCTTCTCAAGGCCGGCGAGGTGCGCCGCTCCTTCGAACTCAACACGGCCATCGTCAAGGCATTCCACTCAATGATGATGATGGCGGTGAAGAGCTGACCATGGACGCACTGACCGCAGCCCTCAAAGTCGCAGCATCAGGCCTCGGCGCCCAGTCCGAGCGCCTGCGCGTGGTTTCGGAGAACCTCGCCAACGCCCAGTCGACAGGAACCACGCCGGGCGCCGACCCGTATCGCCGCAAGACCATCAGCTTCGTCTCCGAACTCGACCGGGCCTCCGGCAGCTCGACGGTGGAGGTGAATTCGATCGACCGCGACCCGAGCAATTTTCCCGTCGAATTCCAGCCCGGCAACGAGGCCGCCGACGACAAGGGCTACGTCAAGATGCCCAATGTGAACGTGCTGATCGAGATGGCCGACATGACCGAGGCCAACCGCTCCTACGAGGCCAACCTGCAAGTCGTGAAGCAGGCGCGTGATCTCATTTCAATGACCATCGACCTGATGAGGAACCAATGATCGTCAACGGCATCGGCGCGCTTAACCTGAAGCCTGGGCTGGGCCATACAGCCACCGATCTGCTGCAGGGTGGCGTTGCGCCGGCGGCATCGGGCAACCTTGGCACCTCCTTCGCCGAAGCGGTGAGCCAGGCTGCCTCCAAGACCGTCAGCACCATGCAGAATGCCGAGCAGGTGTCGATGCAGGCGCTCAAGGGCGACGCCGACACCCGCCAGGTGGTCGATGCCGTGATGAGCGCCCAGCAGGCGCTGCAGACCGCCGTCGCCATCCGCGACAAGGTGGTCTCGGCCTATCTCGAAGTCAGTCGCATGGGCATCTGAGGAGCAGGCCATGAAAGCACTCGCTATCGCCGCCACCGGCATGAATGCCCAGCAGACCAATCTGGAAGTCATCGCCAACAACATCGCCAACATCAACACCACCGGCTACAAGCGCGCGCGCGCCGAATTCTCCGACCTGCTCTACCAGGTCGACCGCACGCAAGGCGTCCCCAACCGCTCCAATGCCTCGCTGGTGCCGGAAGGCGTTTCGATCGGTCTCGGCGTCAAGACGACCGCCGTACGCAACGTCCACACCCAGGGTGAACTGACCAGCACCGGCAACAGCTTCGACATGGCGCTCACCGGCAGGGGCTGGTTCCAGATCGAAGGCGCCGATGGCGGTACGCTCTATACCCGCGCCGGCGCCTTCAACACCAACGCCACCGGCCAGCTGGTGACGGTGGACGGCGCCAGTGTCATTCCGGCCATCACCGTGCCGACTGATGCGGTCGAAGTCATCGTCAACAAGACCGGCCAGGTCTTCGCCCGCATCGACGGCCAGACCGACCTGCAGAACCTCGGCCAGCTCCAGATCGTCAACTTCGCCAACGAGGCGGGCCTCGCGCCGCTTGGCGACAATCTCTTCCAGGAGACAACGGCTTCCGGCCCGGCCAATGTCGGCGTGCCCGGCGATCCCGGCTTCGCCACCATCCAGCAAGGCTATCTCGAGGCCTCCAATGTCGACCCGGTCAAGGAAATCACCGAACTGATCTCGGCGCAGCGCGCCTATGAAATGAACTCCAAGGTCATCCAGGCCGCCGACGACATGGCCTCCGTCGTCTCCAAGAACATCAGGTAACGGATGATGGCCATGCCGATCTCCTGCTCCGCATTCCGCCGCGCCGCGCTCGCCCTTGCGCTGGCGGCCGGCATGCCGGCTTTCGCCCAGGACTCGGCCAACCAGATCGCCAGCAACCAACCTGCTGGCGAGGTCGTGCTGATCCCCAACCGGGTCATCTATCCCGGCGAGACCATCGAGCTTGCCGCTCTCAAGCAGGTCACCCTCATCCCCGGCAAGCACAAGCCAGATGCTGTTGCCACCCGTTCCGAGGAACTGCAGGGCAAGATCGCCAAGCGCACGCTGCTGCCCGGCCGCTACATTCCTTCAGCCGCCGTCCGTGAGGCCTGGCTGGTCGAGCAGGGTGCCGCCGTGCAGGTCTTCTTCGTCGCCGGCGGGCTGACGATAACGGCCACCGCCGTGACGTTGCAGGCGGGTTCGGCGGGCGACTTCATCAAGGTCCGCAACAGCGACAGCGGCAAGATTCTCTCCGGCACGGTGATGGCCGACGGCACCATCCAGGTCGGCGCTTCATGATGCGCCTGCTTGCCCTTCTGATTGCGGCCACGCTCGGTCTGCAGCCGGCACTAGCCGATGGCCTGACGCCCAAGGCCAAGCGCGAACTCGCCGCCAGGAATGGCGGTGTCTACGACGATCCCGAATATGATCCCGCCACCACCACGCGCATGTTCCGCGTTTCGCCCGGACCAAGCTCGCTGCCGCCTGGCCAGGTCGCCTCGCGCATCAAGGATATCGCGCAGCTGCAGAGTTCGCGCGACAACCAGCTCGTCGGCTACGGCCTCGTCATCGGGCTCGCCGGATCCGGCGACAGCCTGCGCAACTCGCCGTTCACCGAACAGTCGATCCGCGCCATGCTCGAAAATCTCGGCATCGCCACCGAAGGCGGCAGCGCACGCGCCAAGAACGTCGCCGCCGTCATCGTCACCGCCAACATGCCGCCCTATGTGCAGTCCGGCGCCCGCATCGACATCGACGTCTCCTCGATGGGCGACGCTACCTCGCTTGCCGGCGGCACGCTGATCATGACGCCGCTGAAGGCGGCGGACGGGGAGATCTACGCCGTCGGCCAGGGCGCGGTCATCGTTTCCGGTTTCACCGCTCAAGGCCAGGCCGAGCAGTTGACGCAAGGCGTACCGACCGCCGGCCGCGTGCCGAACGGGGCCATAATCGAGCGGCAGGTGAAGGCCGAGTTCGATGACCAGTCGACGCTGACACTGCAATTGCGCAATCCCGATTTTTCGACCGCCATCCGCATCGCCGACGCGATCAACGACTACACCGCCCAGCGCTTCGGAATGCGCGTGGCGGCGGAGCGCGATTCCCGCACCGTGCAGATTAGGCGGCCGAAGAGCGTTTCGGCGGCCCGCTTCTATGCCGAGATCGAAAACCTGGTGGTCGAGTCCGACACGCCGGCCCGCGTCGTCATCGACGAGCGCACCGGTACCATCGTCATCGGCAACGACGTCAAGATCTCACGTGTCGCCATCAGCCACGGCACGCTGACGGTGCGCATTACGGAAGCGCCGCGCGTCGTGCAGCCCGAACCCTTCTCCAAGGGCGAAACCGCCGTCGAACCGTTCACAGCCATCGATGCCACCCGGCCCAACGCCCGCGTCGCCGTGCTCGACGGGCCCGACCTGCAAACTCTCGTTTCCGGCCTCAACCGTCTCGGCGTCAAGCCGGACGGCATCATTGCCATCCTGCAAGGCATCAAGTCGGCCGGCGCCTTGCAAGCCGATCTGGTTCTCCAATAGCGATGTCGATGATCACCTCCCTCTCATCCCATCAAGGACGCCCTCCCCGCGCAATCTTGTTCGCGGCCACGGTCCTCGCGGCCATGTCCGCTTCGAGCAGCGGCGCACGCGCCGAGGATGTCGTTCGCCAAATTCTGCCCGGAGCGCAGCCCGCGGTCGCACCGCAGCAACTGACACGAGAAAAGGCGCCGGACCAGAGCGAGATCGAGCGCTTCTGCTCCAACATCGCCGACGCCGCGCGCGACCGCCGCTATGCCTTGCAGGCGGAAGAGTTAAAACAGCTGCAGGCAGGCATCGACGAGCGCATGAAGGCGCTGGACGCAAAAAAAGCCGAATACGAAACCTGGTTGAAGCGGCGCGAGGTGTTTCTGGCCCGGGCCGAGGACGGCGTCGTCAAGATCTATGCCGGCATGAAGCCCGATGCGGCGGCCGAACGCCTGGCGATCGTCAATGCGGACCTCGCCGCGGCCATCCTGATGAAGCTCGATTCACGCAAGGCGGGCGTCATCCTCAACGAAATGGACCAGAAGGCGGCGGCGACGCTCACCGGCATCATGGCCAGCGCAGCCCGAAGGGTAGATCCGTCATGATCCGCAGAATGCTCATCCTGTGCGCGGCGGCAGCCTTGTCCGGCTGCGCAACCAATTTCAAGGAGATCGGTAGGGAACCATCGCTGTCGCCGGTCGGTTCGGGCATCGGCGGCGACGGGGCAGCACCCTACAGCTATCCTCAGCCGCCCGCCGCGCCGGTCAAGAAGTTCTCTTTGTGGGACGACCGCCAGAGCCGGCTGTTCACCGATCCCAGGGCGCTGCGCGAAGGCGACATCCTGACCGTCAGGATCAAGCTCAACGACAAGGCCAACTTCAAGAACCAGAACGACCGGAGCCGCACCGCCGCACGCAAGCTGGGTTATGACGTCACGCTCGGATGGGAAGGCAACAGCACCAGCGGCAAGGGCGACGCCGGCTTGAGTTCCAGCACCGAAACCAATGCCGACGGCGAAATCAAGCGCTCCGAAAACCTGGAGCTCAACGTCGCCGCCGTCGTCACCGAGGTCCTGCCCAACGGCAATTTGATGATCAGGGGTTCCCAGGAAGTGCGCGTCAACTACGAGCTCAGGGTGCTCACCATCGCCGGCATGGTGCGCCCGTCGGACATCGGCGCGGAAAACACCATCTCCTATGAACGCATCGCCGAGGCGCGCATCTCCTATGGCGGCCGTGGCCGCGTCAGCGAGGTCCAGCAGCCGGCTTATGGCCAGCAGGTCCTCGACCAGGTTCTTCCGTTCTAGGCATTGGAGAGCGCGGCACCATGGCCAATGTCGATCAGATTCAGCCTCGCAAGGGTCCTTCCCTTGCCGTGCAGGGCGCCATGCTGCTCGTGGTGACGGCCGCCGCCATCGGCATGGGCTGGATGTCGGGCGGTTATCTCAAGGGCGTTGGCGCACCATCGTCGGTGCCAGTCGCGCCTGAAAACGAGGGCAAGGTACCCCAGCCCGAAGCCGCTCAACAAGCTGGCGCGGGGCCGACGCTCGTCGCGCTGGCGCCGATCACCACCAACATCGCCTCGCCCGCGGACACTTGGATCAGGATGGAAGTGTCCGTGGTCTACGACGCTCCGCAGCCGCCGGCGATGGCGGAGGACGTCCAGCAGGATCTTCTGGCCTTCGTGCGTACCCTCAAGATGCACCAGATCGAAGGAGCCAGCGGCTACCAGCATCTGAAGGCCGATCTCGACGAACGCGCCTCGATCCGCAGTCAGGGGCACGTCAAACAGGTTCTCGTCAGGACATTGCTGCTCGAATGAGAAAATTCCTTCTTGCCGCGGCACTGATTGGCGCCGCCACCTCCGTCGCGGCGGCCCAGCAACTGGACCTTGGCGGCATCGGCAAGGCCGATGGCGCCACCGTCGGCTACATCATCCAGATGTTCGGTCTGCTCACCGTGCTGTCGGTGGCGCCGGGGCTGCTGATCATGGTGACCAGCTTCACCCGCTTCGTCATCGCCTTCTCCATCCTGCGTGCCGGCATTGGCCTGCAATCGACGCCGGCGAACCTCATCCTCATTTCGCTGTCGCTGTTCATGACCTTTTATGTCATGGCGCCGACCTTCGATCAGGCGTGGAACACCGGCGTCAAGCCGTTGATGGACAATCAGATCAGCCAGACAGAGGCCTTCGAGAAGATTTCCGATCCGTTCCGCACCTTCATGCTGCACAATGTGCGCGACAAGGATTTCGACCTTTTCGCCGACCTTGCCCGCGAACGCGGCCAGGTCGTTGCGAAGGAGACGGTCGACCTGCGCATCCTGGTGCCTGCCTTCATGATCTCCGAGATCCGGCGCGGCTTCGAGATCGGCTTCCTGATCGTGCTGCCATTCCTGGTCATCGACTTGATCGTGGCCACCATCACCATGGCGATGGGCATGATGATGCTGCCGCCCACGGTCGTGTCGTTGCCGTTCAAGATCCTGTTCTTTGTCCTGATCGACGGCTGGAACCTGCTCGTCGGCAGCCTGGTGCGCTCTTTCACCTGACCGTGCGCGCTCGACATCGGGTATGGCCTGCCTGCGGAATGAGGCAGCGCGCCGCGTCATCGAATTCCTCCGAATTATTTTCGATTAACCGTCCAGTTTAGTCGTTTGGTAGGGACTCGCCGCCATAGTCGCTCGCAGATGGCGGGTGACCCAAACGCAACGGTCATTGGCATGATGCCGCTCCGTCATACCGGACAAACCGGTATGCAAAAAACATCCTGTAAAACAAGGTACGAGTAGCCATGGCCAGTATCATGACCAACGCCTCGGCGTTGACCGCTCTGCAGAGCTTGAACGCCACCCAGAAGAACCTCGACACCACCCAGGCCCGCATCTCGACGGGTTATCGCGTCTCCCAGGCGTCGGACAACGCCGCCTACTGGTCGATCGCCACCACGATGCGCTCGGACAACTCGGCGATGTCCACCGTTTCGGACGCGCTCGGCCTCGGCGCCTCGAAGGTCGACACCGCCTACACCGGCATGGACAGCGCGATCACGACCATCAACCAGATCCAGCAGAAGCTGACCGCATCCTACGGCCAGACGGACGCTTCCAAGGAAAAGACCCAGGTCGAAATCGCCGCTCTTCAGAAGCAGTTGAAGGCCTATGCCGATGGCGCCACCTTCTCCGGCACCAACATGCTCTCGGTCAACAGCGGCGCCACCGCCACGACCGCGGCCGACGTCAAGATCGTTTCCGCCTTCAACCGCAGCGCAACCGGCGCGGTTTCGATCTCGACGATCGACGTCAACGTGGAAAGCATCAAGCTGTATGAAGCCGGCACTGCTGCCGGCGTGACGAAGGGTATCCTCGACGCCGACCGCCTCGGTACCGATGGCAGCGTCGCGGCCGCGGCCTCGAACCCGACCCTGGGCGCTGCCGCGGCGGCCACCGACACTTATTCGGTCGCCAGCCTGAAGATCTTCTCGGGCACCACCGCTGCGAGCGACACCCAGATCCAGGCTATGATGAACGTCGTCGATGCCGCGCTGAAGGGCATGACCAACGCTGCCACCAAGCTCGGCGCCGCCAAGAGCTCCATCGACCTGCAGAAGACCTTCACCTCGAGCCTGATGGACTCCATCGATCGCGGCGTCGGCCAGCTCGTCGATGCCGACATGAACAAGGAATCGACCCGCCTCCAGGCCCTGCAGGTTCAGCAGCAGCTCGGCGTCCAGGCGCTGTCGATCGCCAACGGCTCGTCGCAGTCGATCCTGTCGCTCTTCCGCGGCTGATCCCTCTCGACCGATCAAACCAGGCAAACGGGCCGCGCCAAAAGCGCGGCCCGTTTTGCGTTTGCTCCAGCCCCGCGCAACCCTCGTTTCTTAACCCTCGAAAGCTGGCTTTTAACAGGCCGTTAACCATAACGCGCTAGTCATGGTTAACCAATGACTTACAACGGATTGCCGAATCGGCCCGATCGGGTGACGGTAATCCACGAGCGGGTCGAGCGGCTCGCGAGGGCAACGCCGGTTTGAGAAAGACCGGTCTGGAAAAAGGAGCGAGTTTCTTGGCGAGCATCATGACGAACGCCGCGGCGTTGACCGCACTTCAAAGCCTTAACGCCACCAACAAGTCGCTCGAGCAAACGCAGTCCCGAATCTCGACGGGCTACAGGGTCTCCGAGGCCTCCGACAACGCCGCCTACTGGTCGATCGCCACGACGATGCGCTCCGACAACCAGGCGCTGTCGACAGTCCAGGACGCGCTCGGCCTGGGCGCCTCGAAAGTCGACACTGCCTATACCGGCATGAACAATGCGCTGGATACGATCGGCAAGATCAAGACCAAGTTGCTTTCGACCATCGGCCAGACGGGTGCCGCCAAGGCAAAGACGCAGACTGAAATCACCGCACTCCAGGCGCAGATGAAGTCCTTTGCCGATGCCGCCACCTTTTCGGGCTCGAATTATCTTTCGGTAACGTCGACGCAGGTCGCCGCCGCCAATGATGGCGTCCAGGCCGACGCCAAGATCGTGTCGTCCTTCAATCGCTCATCGTCGGGCGCCATCTCGCTCGGGACGATCGACATCGATGTCGAGAGCACCAAGCTGTTCGATTCCGGTCTCTCCACCGCCGTCAAGAACCAGGGCACGCTTGACCGCCAGACCTCGGTCTATTCCACGGCGGCCGCCCAGGACCTGTATGATACCGCTTATGCGGCCGCAATCGCCGGCGGCGGCACGGATATTGCCGCCAACACCGCCGGCCAGACCGCGGCCGGGGCGGTGGTTCCCAGGATCGACAATGTTTCCGCATACAACCTCGATATCACCGCGGCCGGCGTGACCGACGACATCATCACCCAGATGGTCGGCAAGATCGACAAGGTCATGAGCCAGTTGACCGACTCCGCCACCATTCTCGGTGCGGCCAAGAGCTCCATCGACCTGCAGAAGACCTTCACGCAGAGCCTGATGGACTCGATCGATCGCGGCGTCGGCCAGCTCGTCGATGCCGACATGAACAAGGAATCGACCCGCCTCCAGGCGCTCCAGGTCCAGCAGCAGCTCGGCATCCAGTCGCTGTCGATCGCCAACAGCTCCTCGCAGTCGATCCTGTCGCTGTTCAAGAACGGCTAACCTTGGCCTAGCTGACGGATACTTCGAAATTCACGGGCCGCGCCTCAAGCGCGGCCCGATTTCATTTTCGCACAAGCTTCGGGAGCTAGTGTTCCGGCGGACAGTCATGCTGGGAGTCGCTCAATCGTGCCGGAACAGATCCAGAGCATCATCTCGAATCTCCGCGGCTTTGGCGTCAGGCGCCTGGCCATGCTGGCGGGCATCGCCGTCCTGGTGATGGGCGTCATCGGCATTGCCTCGGTCTACCTCAACCGCCCGGCCTACGACACGCTCTATGTCGGGCTCGATCGCTCCGACGTGAACCAGATCGGCCTGGTGCTGGGCGAGGCCGGCATCGGCTTCGACGTCGGCGCCGACGGAACCTCCGTGCTGGTTCCGGCCGGCACCACGGCGCAGGCGCGCATGCTGCTTGCCGAAAAGGGTCTGCCGACCAGCGCCAATGCCGGCTACGAATTGTTCGACAATGTCGGCGCGATGGGCCTCACCTCCTTCATGCAGCAGATCACCCGGGTGCGCGCGCTTGAAGGCGAGATCGCCCGCACCATCCAGTCGATATCGGGTATCAAGGCGGCGCGCGTCCACATCGTCATGTCCGAGCGCGCCAATTTTCGTCGCGACGAACAGCAGCCCTCCGCGTCGGTCGTCATCCGCTACGCCGGCATCGACGCGGAGAAGAGCGCCATGTCGATCCGCCATCTCGTCGCCGCCGCAGTCCCTGGCCTGTCGGCCGACAAGGTGACGGTGCTCGATTCCAACGGCAATCTGCTGGCCGCGGGCGATGATCCATCCAACACCAGTGCCGCTCGCACGCTCGGCGTCGAGCAGACCGTGGAGGCGCAGATCGGCGACAACATTCGCCGCGCGCTCACGCCCTATCTCGGGCCCGACAATTTCCGCGCCAGCGTAAAAGCTGATGTCAACACCGACACCCGCCAGACCGAAGAGACGATCTTCGATCCGGAGTCCCGTGTCGAGCGCTCGGTGCAATCGGTGCGCGCCAACGAGAACAGCAACCAGAAACAGGCCTCGACCCCGGCCAGCGTCGAGCAGAACCTGCCGGAGACCCAGGCGACCAGCACCGAAGGTCCGCAGACCTCCTCGGCCAACGACCGCAAGGAGGAGATCACCAACTACGAGATCAACTCCAAGAAGATCGCCACCGTCTCCAATGGCTACAGCGTCACCAAGATGTCGATCGCCGTCGTCGTCAACCAGGACCGGCTGAAGACGATCCTGGGCAAGGACGCGACACCGGACCAGATCGCCAAGCGCGTCGCCGAAATCCAGAAGATGGTAAGCTCCGCCACCGGCTTCGACGACAAGCGCGGCGACGTCATCGACGTCTCGGCGGTCGAGTTCATCGACGGGCTGGACGGCGAGGCGGTGCCACAGGCGGGAATGCTCGATTCCATCGGCCAGCATGCCGGCACGCTGATCAATGCCGGCGCCTTCATCGTGGTGGTGTTCCTGGTCGCCTTCTTCGGCCTGCGGCCGATGGCGGCCGCGCTGACGGCAAAGGCGACGCCCGCTATAGCAGGCCCCAATTTCGATGAGGTCCAGCGCTCCCTGCCCACTCCGGAGGCAGCCGCTTCCGCCGATGCGGGTGCCGCCATTGGTGCTCTGCCCGGCACGCGCGCCGGCGCCACCCCGCTCGACGATCTGCGCCAGAAGATCAGGCCGGCCCCGCAGGAGCGGCTTGCCCGCATGGTCGACATCAACGAGGAACGCACCGCGCAGATCCTGCGCAAATGGGCGGCCCAGGAAGTCGCGGCGTAGACCATGCCCTCCGCAGCCCTCTTTGATCTTCTCCCGGATTTCGGCACGCGCGCGCAACGCGCCAGCCAGCCGCAGGCCACCGCCGAGAATAAGCCCGAGGCGGCAGCACCGACGGCCGATATCGGCACGCTGATCGCCGAAGCCGTTGCCCAAGCGGAGGCGGCGCTCGGCGAACGGCTTGCCGCGGCCCATGAAGCGGCGCTGCAAGCGGAACGCCAGGCAAATGCCGAGGAAGCGAAGGCCTTTCTCGACAGTTTCGGCGGCGATGTCGGCAAGGCGGTCTCGTCGCGCATCGACGCCATGGAGGCGCGCGTGACGGATCTTGTCGCCGCCACGGTCGCCCGCATCATCGGCGGCGTTGTCAGCGACGATCTGCGGAAGCGCTCGCTCGAAGCGCTCGCCGGCGCGATCCGCGAAGCCGTTGGCGATGGCGAAGCGGTGCGCATCGCCGTTCGCGGGCCGCTCTCGCTGTTCGAAACGCTGAAGGCGTCGCTTGGGTCACGCGCCGCAAACCTCGACTTCATCGAGGCGCCCGGCTTCGACCTGATGATCACCATCGAAGAGGCCGTGTTCGAGACGCGCATGGCCGAATGGTCGGTAACCCTGTCCGAGGTCCTGTCATGAGCGTCGCCGAAGCCGATCATGGCAGGCACGAGATCATAATCGTGCGGCGCGGCCATGACGACCACGACGAAGGTCATCATGGCGGCGTCTGGAAGATCGCCTTCGCCGACTTCATGACCGCGATGATGTGCTTCTTCCTGGTCATGTGGCTGATCAATGCCGCCAACGAACAGACCAAGACGGCCGTCGCCAGCTATTTCAACCCCGTCAAGCTGGTCGACCGCGAGTCGAGCCGCAAGGGCCTTAAGGATCTCGGCAATGGACCGCGCACGGCCGGGCCGACGGCCGACGACCCGCAGGAAGCGACCACCAAGGCTGGACAGGACGGCACCGGCGCCGCGGGCTCGTCCAATCGCAAACAGGAGCAGGAGCCGCAGCAGTCGCAACAGTCCGACGAGCATCTTTTCGCCGACCCCTATGCGGTGCTTTCGGAGATCGCCACGGATACCGGCGTCATGCAGAATGTCAGCCAGAAGGGCGATGGCGGCGCGCAGAATTCCGGCCCGGCGACGGGCGCCTCGGGTGGCGCGTCCTACCGCGATCCTTTCGAGCCGGACTTCTGGTCGCAGCAGGTCGCCGCGCCCGGCGCCGAGGCGAGTGCCCAGCGCCCCAGGGTCGAGGGCGATCCGCTCAAGCCCGGCGACAAGGCTGCCGAGACACAGATCGCTAAGGTCAAGGCCGTGCCGCCGGCGCCGCCGATCAAGGATGCGCCACTGGAGCCCCTAGCCGGGGACGGCAAGGACGCCGCGGCGACAATGGCCAAGACTGCTGATGCCAAGGCCAGGGATACCAAGGCCGAGGCTGGAGACAGCAAGGCCGCGGATGTGGCCAAGGCGGACACGGCCGCAGCGAAGCAGGAGGCCGCAAAATCCGAGACGGACAAGGCTCCGACCGCCGCCGCGCTGAAGGCCGCCGCCGACGTCAAGCAGCAGCTGGCCGATGCCTTCAAGCCCGGCGACAAGCTGCATGACGGCGTCTCGGTGGAAGCCACCGACAAGGGTGTCGTCATCTCCATCACCGATCAGCTCGACTTTGGCATGTTCGAGGTCGGCTCGGCGGTGCCGAGCCGCGAACTGGTGCTGGCGATGGAAAAGATCGGCCGCATCGTCAACGGCCAGAAAGGCACCATCAGCATCAACGGTCACACCGATGCGCGTCCCTTCCGCGGTGCCAGCTACGACAATTGGCGGCTGTCGACGGCGCGCGCGCACTCGGCCTATTACATGCTCGTGCGTGGCGGCGTCGATGAACGCCGCATCACCGAGGTTGCCGGCTTCGCCGATCGCCAGCCCAAGGATGCGGCTGATCCGCTGTCGGCGGCCAACCGCCGCATCGAGATCCTGATGGCAACCGGCGGATGAAACGGGCGGCGCTCACCAGCCGCATGATAGGCCTGTTGCTGCTGGCCACGGCTTGTCCGTCTGCGGGCCTCGCCCAGGACACGCTGCAGCCTTATCAGCTGGTCCGCTCGCTGCAGCTCGTTCAGGACCGCATCGCGGCCGGCGATCATGCCGCGATGCCGATGCAGGCCAAGCTGCTCGAGATGACCGATGCGCGTTTGC
Source organism: Mesorhizobium sp. B2-4-13 (assembly GCF_006658535.1). NCBI lineage: Bacteria > Pseudomonadati > Pseudomonadota > Alphaproteobacteria > Hyphomicrobiales > Phyllobacteriaceae > Mesorhizobium > Mesorhizobium sp. B2-4-13. The sequence goes on from NZ_VFVB01000002.1 coordinate 408,500, forward strand.
GCGCGGCGGACGCCGAGGATTTCAAGGATCCCAAGAATTTTCGCGCGTTGCTGGTCTACGGCATGAGCGGCGGCAATCCGGTGACCGTCGAGGCGGCCGTATCGCGCGCCGCCTCCGATCCGCGGAACCTTGCCATGGCCAAAGGGGTGATCGACTATCTGAACGGCCGGCCAGGCGAGGCGATCGAAGCCCTGAGGCCGATCGACCCGATGGCCCTGCCAGGCGACCTCGGCGCGTTCCTCGCTTTGGTCAAAGGGTCATTGCTTGCCACGGATCAGCCGGCGGCCGCACTCACGCTGCTCGATGAAGCCAAGCTGCTCAGCCCCGGCACTCTGGTCGAGGAAGCGGCCTTGCGGCGCTCGGTCGGCATTGCCGTGACGCAGGGCGACGCGGCGCGGTTCGCGCTTGCCTCCACCCAATATGTCGAGCGCTACCTCTATTCGCCTTACGCCAGCCAGTTCGCCGACTCCTTCGTTTCCGGCGTCATTGCACTGCATATGTCGATCAGCCAGGACAAGCTGGCCGACATCACCTCGATGATGGACCCCGAGCGCGAGAAGGTGATCTATCTGCGTATCGCTCGCCGCGCCGCAATTGACGGCATGAGTGACTTGTCGGCCTTCGCCTCGGCGCGGGCCGAACAGGGTCGCGACGGCAACACCAATCAGGGCGATCCGCGCGCCCTGCTCTATTCCAGCCTGTCCACGGTGACCTCCGATACGATCGAGGACGTGCGCACCAAACTTGGCAAGATCGACCGCGGCAAATTATCGGACGGCGACCGGGCCTTGCTCGACGCGGCCCAGGCCATCGCCGGCGAAGTGGTGGCGCCGCCTGCTTCCCTTCCGGTCGCAAATCCGGCGCCCGCGCCGGTCGTACCATCGCCCGAACCCGAAATTGCGGCTGCATCGACCACGGATGCCGCCGGATTGCCACCTGTCGAGGGTGCCGTGTCCGAGAAGCCGGCCGTGGCGCCCCAGGCGGCGGCGCCCGCTGCGCCGAACGCATCCGCGCCGACAACCGACGCGGCAACCGTCCTGCCGGCATCGGCCCCGGCGGTCGCGGCCAGCGCCGACACGACAGATCCGACCGACGCCGCCATGACGAAAACCCGTCGACAGCTAGACCTGATCGACCAGATGCTTGGAGCCGCCCCGAAATGACCCCCAGCCTCGGCCCGGCCCTGCCAGGATTTACCGCCGCGCGCATGGCCGAGCAGCCGGCCGCGTCCGGAAAGAAGGAGGACACCGGGTTCGGAGAGATGGTGCACGGCGGCACAAGCCCCGCCCATTCGGAGAAGCAGCCACCGGCCGAGCCAGGCTCCCGCGATCCGCGGTGGAGCAAGCTTGCCGCGGAGCTTGCGGCAAAGGCAGGCGAGGACGAGCCTAGGCCCGCCGGCAAGGCAAGGACCACGCCGAGCGGATGGTCTGCCGCGAAATCCATGAAGGACGGCAAGGACGCCGGGACGGGCAAGGATGCCGATGCCGACGCGCCGGCCGCCGAATCGGGCGCGACGCCGCTCGACGAGCATCTAGCGCTGCTGATGGCGTTTCATGACCTGCGCCATTTCTCGACATCGGCCAAAACGGCCGACCAGAGCGCGGCCGGAACGGGACAGGACGCCGCGGTCGTTGGACAGCTTCCGCCGAAGGCCTACCGGCAGAAATCCGCCGCCGGGCGTGACGGTCTCGAACCCATGGCCAAGCCCGAGCGGGTATCGCTGGTCGACGGACCGTTGACGAAACTCGACGGCCGGCTCATTCACGATGCCGCCGGCACGCCTAAACATGACAGTATGGTCACGGCCGGCCCCTTGCCCGAGGCGCCTGCGGACGTGCCGGGCGTGGAGACGAAGCAGGCGGCGCCGCAGTTGAAATCGATCGCCGATCTCCAGTCCTCGTTGCGGTCCGAGCCGGGAAAACAGCAGTCGGCGGCGGCACGCATCGACGTCGTTTCCGAGCGCAGCTTCCCCGCCCCGCCGCAGGCACCGATAAGCCAGGCAGCCCTCAACGTGATCGGCGCCATTTCAGCCGATGGCGGTCCGAACCAGGCGCTTTCCACGGCTTCCGCGACCGCGCAGCTGGCAGGCTCTGTTGCCGTTCCGACACATGTGTTGAAGATCGAACTTCACCCGGCCGAACTGGGCATGGTGACGGCCCATCTTCGGCTCTCCGGAGAACAACTGTCGATTGAATTGAAGCCCGAAACACACGATGCCTATCGCCGGCTTTCCAGTGACAGCGAGGCGATCATCAAGTCGCTGCGCGGGCTGGGCTTCGAGGTTGACAAGGTCACCATTCTGCAACCTTCGGTAGCAATTCCCTCTACAACCCGCACGGATGCAACCGCCTCGATGAGCGCTGCACCCGGCCGCGATCCGTCATCCTTCCAGCCCGGAAATTCCGGCGGCGGCAACAGTGGAACCGGCGGCCAGCAGTCAGGTCAGCAATCCGCAAGGGGTAATCATGATGAAGCGCAAGCACATGGCCGCGCCGCTTCGCCTTCTCGCGAGCGCGCTGGCGGCGGTGTTTTTATCTAGCCTCGCGAGCAGCGCAGGCGCCGCCACCAATCCTTGCGAACCCGAGATCCTGCGTGCCGCCGACCGCTATGGCGTGCCTGCCGGCATCCTCTATGCCGTCGGGTTGACGGAAACCGGAAACAAGGGCAGCCTTCAACCCAATGCCTTGAATATAGAGGGAAAAGCAGTCTTCCCGAGAAGCCGGGACGAAGCGCTTGCCGCCTTCGCCAACGCCCAGCGCGAGGGCAAGACGCTGATCGATCTCGGCTGCATGCAGATCAACCATCACTACCATGCCTCGCATTTCCGCAGCGTCGAGGACATGCTCGACCCGCGCCAGAACGTCGACTACGCGGCACGCTTCCTGGCCAGCCTCCATGCCCGCCATGAGACCTGGTCCATGGCCGTCGCCCGCTATCATGCCGGACCCGACAACGACCCGGCGCAGAAGGTCTATGTCTGCAGGGTGATCGCCAACATGGTGGCCACCGGCTTCGGCAAATGGACCACGAACGCACGCGCCTTCTGCAACCCGTAAGCGCATTTTCCACTTCTAATACATCAGTCCCGTGGCTGCGAAGCGATCGATTCGACTTGGCCGAGACTTGGACCCCCAAGCATATCTGGCTGCACGCTAATGCAACCGACGCGATTCCGGACTCCCAAGAAACTAGTTACAAGAAATGACGGTTGTTCAGGATTCCCGCCAGCGGATACGCCTTTCCCCACGGGGCAAATATGCTGATTCGGAGGCGGGGCCGATGATCGTTATCGTTGACGAGCGAGAGCTCGTGACAGAGGGCTACAATTCACTTTTCGACCGCGAGGGGATCGCCTGCGCCGGTTTCGCGCCGGGCGAGTTCGGCGAGTGGGTCAACTCGGCCGCCGACACCGATCTGCGATCGGTGCGGGCCTTCCTGATCGGCGACTGTCGCGACGGCGCGATCTCGCCGCGCCAGATCCGCGACCGCACCGGAGCTCCGGTCATTGCGCTCAGCGAGCAGCATTCGCTGGAAAACACGCTGCGGTTGTTCGAGAGCGGCGTCGATGACGTCATCCGCAAGCCGGTGCACATCCGCGAAATCCTGGCCCGCATCACCGCCATCCGCCGCCGCGCCAGCGAGGACGTCGCCTATACCGAGATCGGTGCCATGCGCATCTTCATGGACGGCCGCGATCCCGAGATCGACGGGCAGCCGCTGCCCTTGCCGCGCCGCGAGCGCCGTATCCTGGAATATCTGGCGAGCAACCGTGGCCGCCGCGTCACCAAGACCCAGGTGTTCAATGCCATTTACGGCATCTTCGACGAAGAGGTCGAAGAGAACGTGGTTGAAAGCCACATCAGCAAGTTGCGCAAGAAACTGCGCGAGAAGCTGGGCACCGACCCGATCGATTCCAAGCGCTTCCTCGGCTACCGGCTCGTGTTCTGATGCGGCACCGCGCCAGCCTCGCGCAAGACAGGACGCGTAGCCTCGAAGCCAGTGGCATGGATATTGCGGAGACATCTCGATGAGCCTCTACGGAATGATGCGGACCGGCGTTTCGGGCATGAACGCCCAGGCGAACCGCCTGTCGACGACAGCCGACAACATCGCCAACTCCGATACCACCGGCTACAAGCGGTCCTCGGCCGAATTTTCGACATTGATCATGCCGTCGACCGGTGGCGCCTATAATTCCGGCGGCGTCACCACCACAATCCGCCAGGCGGTCAGCGATCCGGGCGTGCTTCAATACACGACCTCGGTCTCCGACCTTGCCGTCAGCGGCGATGGTTTTTTCGTCGTCCAGGATCCAAGCGGCACGCCTTTCCTGACCCGCGCCGGCGCCTTCGTCCCCGACGCACAGGGCCGGCTGGTCAATGCCGCCGGTTTCCAGCTGATGGCCTACAGCTACGCCAATGGCACGCCGGCGGCCACGGTGAACGGCTTCGAAGGTCTCGAGCCGGTTGTCATCTCCGACCAGGGACTGACCGCGACGCCGAGCACCCAAGGCAATTTCAGCGGCAATCTGCCGGCAGGTGCGACACCGGTCGCTGCCATCAACCTGCCCAGCACGAACTCGGCGGGAGCGCAGTATACTTCGAAGTCGTCGATGGTCGCCTATGACAATCTCGGCAACAAGAAGTTGCTCGACGTCTATTTCACCAACACCGGCGCAGGCACCTGGGAGGTGGCGGTCTTCGACCAGTCGAAGGCGACGGCCGGAACTGGCTTCCCCTACGCTGCCGGCGGCGCCCTGGGCACGGCCAACCTGACCTTCGATACCACCACCGGCAAGCTCACCGGCACCCCGACCGGCGTTTCATTCACCGTACCGGGCGGCGCCAGCCTTGCCCTCGACCTGTCAAAGCTGACCCAGCTCGGCACCGGCTTCACCGTCACCGACGCCCAGGTGAACGGCAACGCGCCGAGCACCATCGACAAGGTGCAGATCAGCAAGGACGGCACCATCTACGCCCAGTACAAGGACGGCACCTCCAAGCCGCTCTACAAAATTCCGCTGGCCGACGTGCAGAGCCCTGACCAGCTCAAGGCGCTGCCTGGCAATGTCTACGCGCAAGGCACCGACTCCGGTGCGGTCCGTGTCGGCTTTGCCAACGAAGGCAAGGCCGGTTCGATCATCTCGGGCGCGCTCGAAAATTCCAACGTCGATATCGCGGAGGAATTGACCGACATGATCGCGGCCCAGCGCAGCTACACCGCCAATTCCAAAGTCTTCCAGACCGGTTCCGACCTGATGGACGTCCTTGTCAACCTGAAGAGATAAACCGGGCTTCGCCCGTGAAAGACCAGCATGTCGCTTTCCTCCGCACTGAGCATCGCCCAATCGGCGCTTCTGGCCACCTCGCGCCAGACAAGCGTCGTCACGCGCAACGTGGCAGACGCCGACAATCCGAACTATTCGCGCCGCATCGCGCTGGTCACCAGCACGACGCCCGGCGCGCGTTCGGTTGATGTCCAGCGTGCGGCCAACGACCTGCTGTTTCGCCAGAACCTCGGCGCTCTGTCCGCCTATGCCGGCCAGAGCGCGCTCTACAACGGCATGGATCAGCTCGACGTATCGGTGAATGGCGTCGACAACGCCTCCTCGCCTTCGACAGCGATCGGCAATCTGCAGCAGGCGCTGCAGCTATACGCCACCTCGCCGTCCAACCAGAATCTTGGCTCGAGCGTGATCGACGCGGCCAAACAGGTCGTGCGGTCCCTGAATGAAGGCTCCAAGGCCATTCAGGATTTTCGTACCCAAACCGACGGCCAGATCGATACCGCCGTCAAGGATCTCAACTCGCTGCTCAACCAGTTCCAGGATGCCAACACCGCGGTCATGTCCGGAACCCGTTCAGGCACCGACGTTTCCGATGCGCTCGACCAACGCGACGCATTGTTGAAGAAGATCGCCAATTACATTCCGGTGTCGACCTTCACGCGTGGCGACAACGACATGGTCATCACCACGGGTGACGGCACGACATTGTTCGAGACGATCCCACGCACCGTCAGCTTCGCTCCGTCTTCGGGCTATGCCGCGGGTGCGGCCGGCAACACGGTCTATATCGACAACGTACCGGTATCGGCGGGCAGCGGCGGCAACACCACCGCCAGCGGCACCATTGCCGGCCTGCTGCAATTGCGCGACGGCGTCGCCTCGACCATGCAAAGCCAGCTCGACGAAACCGCGCGCGGCCTGATCACCGCCTTTGCCGAAACGGCACCGTCGATGCCCAATGCGGCGGGCCTGTTCACCTGGTCGGGCGCACCGGCGGTGCCAGCCGCGGGCACGCTCGTCGACGGCCTTGCTGGAACGATCAAGATCAATGCCGCGATGGATCCCAGCACTGGCGGCAACCCGACATTGCTGCGCGATGGGGGCGCCAATGGCGTCGCCTACGTCGCCAACACCACTGGCGGGGCTTCATACTCCAACCTTCTGGTCGCCTATGGCGACCAGTTGGACAAACCGATGACGTTCGATCCCTCGGCCGGGATTTCGGCAACCTCCAGCGTTGCCGACTACGCCGCCAATTCGATCGGCTGGTTGCAGGGCGTTCGTCAGCAGGCTTCGACCGCCGCCGACGCCAAGGAAGCCCTGGCACAGCGCAGTGCCGATGCCTTGTCCAACGCAACGGGCGTCAATGTCGATCAGGAAATGTCGCTGATGCTCGATCTCGAGCACACCTATCAGGCATCCGCCCGGATGATGAAGACCATCGACGACATGATGACGGCGCTGTTGAGCGCGGTGGGATAAGCCATGACCTTTGTCTCCTCTGCTGCCCTTACGAATGCCATGCGCTATCAGCAGATGCGCATGCAGGCCGATCTCGTCAAAGCCACGAAAGAGTCCTCGACCGGCAAGGTCGCCGATGTCGGTCTGGCACTTGGTGGGCGTACCGCCCAGTCCGTCACCTTTTCGCGCGACCTCGACCGGCTCAACGTCGTTGTCGATTCCAACGGACTGGTGGCCGCCCGGCTCTCATCCACCCAGACCTCGCTCGGCCAGCTCTCCAACGTCGCGCAGACTTTCCTGTCCAGCCTGACCACCGCGTCGTCGGGCGACAACTCCGACAGCCTGACCCAATCGACCGGCCAGACAACGATCCAGCAGCTTACGTCGATCCTCAACACCAGCGTCAACGGCGAATATCTGTTCGCTGGCACCAACACCGACGTCAAGCCGATCAACGATTTCACGGCCGCCGGCTCTCCCGCCAAGGCTGCCTTTGACGCCTCCTTCGTCGCCAAGTTCGGCTTCCCGCCCAGTGACCCGGCCGCGGCCAACATCACCGCGGCCCAGATGGACGATTTCATCACCAACGATGTCACGCCGCAGTTCCTCGGCGCGGGCTGGCAGACCAACATGTCGAATGCGACCGACCAGCAGATCGTCAGCCGCATCGCGCTCAACGAAACCACCGAGACCTCGACCGGGGCCAACAGCGACGGCATCAGGAAGCTCGCCATGGCGGCGGCCTTGGTCTCCAGCCTGATGTCCACCAACATCAGCCAGGCGGCGAAGGACACCATCATCGACCACTCGCAGAAATTGGTCGGCGAGGCGCTGAGCGGCATCGCCCAGGTCCAATCCCAGACCGGCATCGTGCAGAAGCGCGTCTCCGATGCCAGCGACCGCATGAAGACGCAGATCGACCTGTTCGAACGCCACATTCTGGATCTCGAGGCAGTCGATCCGGCGGAAGCGGCGACCCGCGTCGCCAATCTGACGCAGCATATCGAGACCTCTTTCGCCCTGACGGCGCGCCTGCAGCAGCTCAGCCTGTTGAATTACCTGACCTGACACCTCCAGCGGAACGGTAGAGCCACCGATGTACCAATTCTCCTACGCCGACGTTCAGAGCACCTCCGTCGCGGACGCCAAGGACCGCGAGCGGGACCTACTGACCCGCTCGATCGACATGCTGTCGGCCGCCGCCGCGGCAGGCCAGCATTCGATGGAGGCGGTGGAGGCGCTGCATTTCACCAATCGCGTCTGGACCACCTTCGTCGAGGATCTCGGCTCCAGCGACAATGCGCTCCCCAAGGAATTGCGCGCCAACCTGATCTCTATCGGCCTGTGGCTGCTGCGTGAGGCCGAGGACATCCGCCAGGGCCGCACCGACAATTTCGAGGGGCTGATCGAAGTATCCCAGATCATCCGCGACGGCATTCAATGACCAACACGTTGAAGTTATCGCTGAAGCCCAATGAGAAGATCTACATCAACGGCGCGGTCATCCGCGTCGACCGCAAGGTCACCATCGAGCTGATGAACGACGTGCAGTTCCTGCTCGAGAGCCATGTGATCCAAGCAGACGACGCGTCGACGCCATTGCGGCAGCTTTATTTCATCGTGCAGGTCATGCTGATAAACCCCGCTGGCGCCGACGAAGCGCGCGAGATGTTCCGCCGCTCGCTGCCACTGCTCATTGCAAGTTTCGAAGACGCCGAGATCGGCAGCGCGCTGAAACAGGTCGACCGCATGGTCGGCGAGGATCACATCTACGAGGCCTTGAAGGCGATCCGTTCGCTTTATCCTCTCGAACGCCGCGCGCTTGGCGGCAATGACGATGTTCCGGGCGCCGCGCGCCCGCTGGCCGTGGGAGCACGATACTGATGACCGTGGACATGACGACGACGGTGCCGGTTGGCGCCAACCAGACCACCACGCCGACCTCGAAGACGGCGGTCGACTATCAGTCCTTCCTGAAGCTTCTGATCGCGGAGATGAAGAACCAGGATCCGACCAAACCGATGGATTCGACGGCGTATGTCGCCCAGCTCGCCACCTTCTCCCAGGTCGAGCAATCGGTGCAGACCAACACCAAGCTCGACCAGATCATGCAGTCCTCGGCGCTGTCGCAGGCCGACGCTCTCATAGGCCGCAACATCACCTCGGCCGATGGCAAGACAACGGGCACGGTGGCGTCGGTTACGCTTGGCAGCAACGGACTGATCGCGGTGTTGCAGGATGGCACCACGGTCCCTGTCGGCGCGGGCGTGTCGATCAAGCCGGCGAGCTAGGCCAACCGCCGACATGAATGAGGCCGACGCACTCGACATCGTCCAGTATGCGGTGTGGACGGTGCTGACCGCATCCGCTCCGGTGGTCCTGGTCGCCATGGCGGTCGGCATTGGCATCGCCTTGATCCAGGCGTTGACGCAGGTCCAGGAAATCACCTTGACCTTCGTTCCCAAGATCGTCGCCATCATGCTGGTGGTGGCGCTTACGGGTCCCTTCATCGGCGGCCAGATATCGGCCTTCACCAATGTCATCTTCGAGCGCATCCAGAACGGTTTCTGAGCGATTTCCAGCAAGGGGTGCTCGACGCTTCCGCCCAGATTTGCGCCGGGATGGAACGCAGCTAGCAGGCGTCCGGGTTGCGGCTAATGCATTTCGCCCGGAAGTGGTTCCCGGTTCCGGAACAACGACCTGTATAAAATCAGAAGCTTACAGCAAGGTCGGGCGAATCCTGTTCGCCGCGACATGCTGTGGAGTGCCATTCAGGGCGCGACGGTTTGCGGTGGCGGCGCCAGCGTGTGGCCCTTCGCTATCCCCTTGTTGGACCATGATCTTCCCTGCAAGGCATTCGCCCTTTGCGCCGCGATGCCATAGTTTCGGCAAATCATGCGGGGAAACGGGTTCCCGCAAGGATCAGCGCGCCGTGGCAGGAACCCATCCATGATTGACGAGAAGCCGGATAGCGAAAGCGTCTCGGCGCTGGCGCCGTTCCGGCATGGCATCTTCCGGGCCGTATGGGGCGCGAGCCTCGTCTCCAATTTCGGCGGCTTGATCCAGGGCGTCGGCGCCGCCTGGATGATGACCACCATCGCCACCTCGCCCTATCAGGTCGCCCTGGTCCAGGCCTCGACCACCTTGCCGATCATGCTGTTCGCGCTTGTCGCCGGCGCCATCGCCGACAGCTTCGATCGCCGCAAGGTGATGCTGGTCGCCCAGACCTTCATGCTGGTCGTTTCGGTGCTTTTGACCGCGTTCACCTATTTGGACCTGATCACGCCGTGGACGCTGCTGGCCTTTACCTTCCTGATCGACAGCGGCACGGCACTCAACAGCCCGTCATGGCAGGCCTCCGTCGGCGACATCGTTCCGCGCAACAAGGTGCCTGCCGCCGTGGCGCTGAATTCCATGGGCTTCAACCTGACACGCAGCGTCGGCCCGGCAATCGGTGGCATCATCGTCGCGGCCGCCGGCGCGGCCGCGGCCTTCGCGGCGAACGCGGTGAGCTATGTCGGGCTTATCGTCGTGCTCGCACGCTGGAAGCCGGATCTGCCGGCCTCGACCTTGCCGCGCGAGTCATTGGGGGCCGCCATGGGCGCCGGCCTGCGCTACGTCGCCATGTCGCCCAATATCGGCAAGGTGCTGGTCAGGGGCGCCGCCTTTGGCTTCAGCGCCGGCGCGGTGCTGGCGCTGTTGCCGCTGGTGGCGCGCGACGTCGTCAAGGGCGATGCGCTGACCTACGGCATCATGCTGGGCGCCTTCGGCATCGGCGCCGTCGGCGGGGCGCTGATCAGCGTGCGGCTGCGGCAACTGCTCTCCAGCGAGACGATGGTGCGCTGTGCCTTCGCCGGCTTTGCGGCCTGCGCCTTCAACGCCGCCGTCAGCCAGCATGCCTGGCAGACCTCGCTCGGCCTGCTGGTCGGCGGTGCCTGCTGGGTGATCGCGCTCTCGCATTTCAACGTCACCGTGCAGATGGCGACACCGCGCTGGGTGGTCGGCCGGGTTCTGTCGGTCTACCAGACCGCAACCTTCGGGGGCATAGCACTGGGCAGCTGGATCTGGGGTGTCGTCGCCGACGCGCATGGCGCCGAGACGGCGCTGATCGCCGCAGCCATCGCCATGCTGGCCGGCGGCGCCATCGGCCTCGTGCTGCCGCTGCCGCAACAGCAGGTGCTCAACCTCGACCCGCTCAACCGCTTCAAGGAGCCCCACCTGGCACTCGACCTGAAGCCGCGCAGCGGTCCGATCGCCATTATGATCGAATACATCATCCGGCACGAGGACGAGGCGGAATTCCTCGCCACCATGGCCGAGCGCGGCCGCATCCGCCGCCGCGACGGCGCCCGCAACTGGACACTGGCGCGCGATCTCGAAAATCCGGCGATCTGGATCGAGCATTACCACACGCCGACCTGGCTCGAATATGTCAGGCATAACGGTCGCATCACCCAAGCCGACGCCATGGTCGGCGAACGCTTGCGGGCGCTGCACTCGGGCAACGAGCCGCCGCGCGTGCGCCGCGTCATCGAGCGCCCGACGACCGCCGGCACCGCGTTGGTGATGGCCAAGGGGCCGATCGAGCACTGACGAATTCGAAGGTTCGCGGCGCCTACCCCTCTCCCGACAGGTCCCGGCGGGCCTTTTCGAGTTCCTCGGCATAGCGCCGCATCAAATGGCCCTCGGTCAGCAGCCCGAGCACGATGTGGTCGGCGAAGTCCTCGACCACGGCCAGTTCCTCGGCGCCGGCGCGCTGGAAGGTCTCGGCGGCGGCCTGCACGTTCATGCTGGGCACCAGGACGGCATCCTTGTACTGGGCAAGGTCGCGCACCGGCACCTCGCCCCCGGAGGGATCGCTGTGCAGTTCGGCCACGATCAGCACGCCGACATACTCATCCCCCGGGTCGACGGCGATCACGCGCTGGGCCGAACCCAGCGGGAATTCCTTGCGGAAGGCGGCCAGCGTCGTCGACGCATCGACGGTCTTGATGTCCTCGCGCATCATCGAGCCGACGGTCAGGCTGCGCATCCAGCCGACATCGTGGGCGCTGCGGATCGTCTCGCCGCGCAGGTGGAAGCGCCAGGTCGAGAACGAATAACCGAAGGTCTCGCGCACCAGGATCGCCGCCATGATCGAGGCGGCCAGCACCACGCCGGTGAGCGTCAGGTCGCGGGTCGATTCCAGCGCCAGGAAGGTCATGGTCAGAGGCCCGCCGACGACGCCGACGGCAAGCGACGTCATGCCGACAACGGCGGCGACGGAGGGGTCGATACCGGTCGCCGGCGACACGAGCGCCATGACACCGGCGAACGACTTGCCTAGTAGCGCACCAAGGAACAGCGAGGCGAAGAACAATCCGCCGCGAAAGCCCGAACCCAGTGAGATCGCCGACGCCGCCAGCTTCAGCACGAAGACGCTGGCCACCACCGCCAGCCCGTAATTCATGGCGAACTCGCGATGCAGCGCGCCGTGGCCGCTGGACAGGACCTGCGGCGTGATCAGGCCGAGGAGGCCGACCAGCACACCACCGATGACGGGGCGCAGCGAGGCGTCGACCGACAGGCGGTTGAACCCACGCTCGATCAACGTCACGAGTTGCATGATGGCGATCGAGGCAGCACCGCCAAGCAGGCCGAGCAACAGGAAAGGCACATATTGGCTGGCGGTGAGTTGCGGCAACCCTGAAAGCTCGAGCGGAAAGGGCACGCCGCCGAACACTTCCGCCGTCAGCGACGCCGAGATCGCGGCCGTCATGACAGGGGCGACATTGGCGACCGAGTAGATGCCGATGACCAGTTCGAAACCGTAGAAGGCGCCCGTCAGCGGCGCGTCGAAGGCGGCCGATATGGCGCCGGCGGCACCACAGCCAACCAGGATGCGGACGTCGTTGCGGCGCAACCGGAAAGCGCGCGCCAGCCGTGAGGCGACGCCTGAGCCGACCTGCGTGTAGCCCGCCTCCAGACCGACCGAAGCGCCGAAGCCGCTGGAAATCATCGTCTGCACGACGATGATGAAGGTATCGGTCAGAGACATGCGCCCGCCATAGAGCGCGTTGGCCTCGATCGGATCGACCGGCGTGCGGAATTTCCGGAGCCTCAGCCAGACCACCGATATCCCGAGCAGGATACCGCCGATCGCCGGGATCAGCGCCTGTATCGGATTGGCGAGCGAGAACATGCCAGACAGGCGCCCGCCGGGCTGGACGCCGAACAGCAGCCCGTGCAGGTCCTGTACGATCTGGCTCATCGCGGTGACCAGTATGCCAGCCATGACGCCGATAACGCCCGCCAGCATGACGACGGCGATACCGCGCGCCTCCAGCAGAGGGACTGACCTCAAAAGAACCGCGCGCAGCCGGCGGGCGTAGACTTGGGGTTGGTTTCTGGAAAGCACCGGGGCGGCTCGCCGATATCAAGGCAAAGGAAGACCCGCCTGATACGCCGGGCGGCACGTCGTGACAACCACAATGCCGACATCAAAGGCGCCATTATGGCCGCGAAACCGCCCGATCCGGCCTTTCCCGCTTTGGGCCGACGGGGCCGCCCGCCAGTTGCGAACTAACCGTGCCCTTTCAGCACAATGCGTACACCGAGCCGGAGCGCGGCAAGGATCCGGGCGCCGGACCGCTCAGGTCGGCATGGCTTCGCCGGCCTCGTAGAGCACGAGATTGCGCTCGCCGATGCCGAGCCCCGGCCAGCTCGCGCGCCAGTCGGCAAGATGCGGCGAGCGGAAATGCGCATCCAGGGCCGGTCTGGCGCGCCACACCTCGGTGATCCGGATCAAACCGGGATCAAGCACATCCTGCGCATAAGAATATTCAAGGCAGCCGTCCTCGGCGCGGCTGGCGCGAACCATGCGCTCCATCACCGGCCTTGCCTCGTCGAGCCTGTCGGGCGGCAGGCGGATCGTACCGATGATCAGCAGCATGAGGTGTCCTTCGCGAGAGAGTCGATTCCGTCACTCTCCCACCCTCGCGCAAGCTTGGCCAGCTACCCTCGCCGGGCTGTCGCATGCTCGGCAGCCCAGGGTTTCGAGGACGAGAATGGCGATCAGCGAAAGCATCCAGCCCGGCGCGGTGGCCAAGAACGGCCGCGACGTCTTCTTCGCGCTCGGCATCGTCGTCATCCTGGCCGTGCTGTTCCTGCCGATCCCGGCCTTTCTCATCGACATCGGGCTTGCCTTCTCGATCGCGCTTTCGGTGCTGATCCTGATGGTGGCGCTGTGGATCCAGCGGCCGCTCGATTTCTCGTCCTTCCCGACCGTGCTGCTCATTGCCACCATGCTGCGCCTGTCGCTCAACATCGCCACCACGCGCATGATCCTGTCGCACGGCAATGAGGGCACGCACGCCGCCGGCTATGTCATCGCCGGCTTCTCCAAGCTGGTGATGGCCAGCGATTTCGTCATCGGCCTGATCGTCTTCATGATCCTGATCGTGGTGAACTTCATCGTCATCACCAAGGGCGCCACCCGTATCGCCGAGGTCGGTGCGCGCTTCACCCTCGACGCCATCCCCGGCAAGCAGATGTCGATCGACGCCGACCTCTCCGCCGGCATGATCGACGACAAGACCGCGCAACTGCGCCGCCGCGAACTGGAAGAGGAATCCTCCTTCTTCGGTTCGATGGACGGCGCCTCGAAATTCGTCCGCGGCGACGCCATCGCTGGCCTCATCATCACCGCCATCAACATCGTCGGCGGCATCGCCATCGGCTACATCAGGCACGGCATGGGCATGGGCGAGGCCGCCGACGTGTTCATCAAGCTGTCGGTCGGCGACGGTCTCGTCACTCAGATCCCGGCGCTCATCGTCTCGCTCGCCGCCGGCCTGCTGGTCTCCAAGGGCGGCACGCGCGGCTCGACCAACCAGGCCGTGTTCGGCCAGCTCGGCGCCCATCCGCGCGCGCTCTACGTGGCGGCCGCACTGCTGGTGTTGCTCGGCCTGATGCCCGGCCTGCCACTGTTCCCGTTCTTCGCGCTCGCCGCCGGCATGGCCGGCCTCGGCTATGTCATTCCAATGCGCCACAACCGGGCCGTCGCCGAGGCCGAGGCGCTGAAGAGCCAGGAAAAAGCGAGCAAGGCCGAGGAAGAGAAGAACTCGGTCAAGGCCTCGCTCGCCACCGCCGAGATCGAACTGCTGATCGGCAAGCAGCTTTCGACCCGGCTCCTGGTCTCGCACCAGGAACTGGTCTTCCGCATGTCCAAGATGCGCAAGAAATTCGCCCAGCAATACGGCTTCGTCGTGCCGGAAGTCCGTGTCGCCGACGACTTCGCCATCCCACCGAAAAGCTATCAGATCAAGGTGCACGGCACCGTGGTCGCCGAATATTCGATGCGCGTCGGCGAGATCATGGTGCTGCTCGGCAACCGCGACATACCCGAAATCCCAGGCGAGGAGATTCGTGAGCCCGCCTTCGGCATGCGCGCCTACTCCGTCATGGAAACCTTCGCCGAGGATCTGAAGCGCGAGAACTTCACCTTCGCCGACAACATGTCGGTGCTGCTCACCCATCTCTCGGAAGTCATCCGCAACAACCTGCCGCAGCTCCTGTCCTACAAGGACATGAAGGCGCTACTCGAACGCCAGGACCAGGAATACCGCAAGCTCGCCGACGAGATCTGCACCACCCACATCTCCTATCCCGGCCTGCAGGCGGTGCTCAAGCTGCTGCTTGCCGAACGCGTCTCGATCCGCAACCTGCATCTCATCATCGAGGCCATCGCCGAGATCGCGCCGCATGTGCGCCGCACCGAGCAGATCGTCGAACATGTGCGCATCCGCATGGCCCAGCAGATCTGCGGCGACCTCTCCGAAGGCGGCGTGCTCAAGGTGCTGCGCCTCGGCAACCGCTGGGACCTTGCCTTCCACCAGAGCCTCAAGCGCGACACCAAGGGCGAGGTGCGCGAATTCGACATCGATCCGCGCCAGTTGGAGGAATTCGGCCAGGACGCCACCAAGGCGATCAAGAAACACCTCGAAGCCGGCGAGCGTTTTGTCCTCGTCACCGCGCCCGACGCCCGCCCCTATGTGCGCATGATCATCGAGCGCCTGTTCACCACGCTGCCGGTGCTCTCCCATGTCGAAATCGCCAAGGGCGTCGAGATCAGGGTGCTCGGGACCATATCGTGAGCGTTCTCTCGCAGGCCGTCGTCATCGCGGCGTTCCTCGCCTTCTGCCGCATCGGCGCCTGTTTCATGCTGATGCCTGGCCTGTCCAGCGCCCGCGTCCCGGTCCAGGTCAGGCTGTTCGTCGCGATCGCCGCCACCGGCGGCCTGCTTGCCTTCCTGTGGGACAAGATCTTTCCCTTCGTTGATCCGCGTCCGCAGATCCTGGTGCCGATGATCATCTCGGAGTTGCTGGTCGGCGGGCTGATCGGCGCCATGACCAGGCTCTACATGGAGGCGCTTCGCTTCATGGGCTCGGCCATCGCCATGCTGATCGGCTATGGCGGTTCCGGCGGACCGGCGATCGAGGAACCGGAGCCGCAGGCAGCCCTTGCCGCCATCATTTCGTTCTCGGCGCTGCTGATGCTGTTCGTCTTCGACTTCGATCACGAGATCGTCCGCGCCCTCGTGGCGTCCTACACGGTCGCGCCGGTCAACGTCTTCTTCAACCCGCAGGCGGCGCTGGTCGACATCACCGACACCGTGTCGGACACTTTCTTCCTGGTCATCCGCCTCGGCAGCCCGTTCGTCGCCTATGCCATTCTCGTCAATCTGACGATCGGCTTCGTCAACAAGCTGACGCCGCAGATCCCGATTTATTTCATCTCGCAGCCCTTCGTCATGGCCGGCGGCATGCTGATCTTCTATTTCGCCGCCGGCACCATGCTGTCGCTGTTCGTCGACGGCTTCGTCGACCTCACGCTGGCGAGGTGACATGAGCACGCGCAAGGATCGTCTGAGGAAACTGGTCAAGGTGCAGGGACAGCTGAAAGCCCTGCACGAAACCCGCCACGCCACCTTCGTCGCCGCGGCAAGCGCCGCCGAGACCGAGGCCCGCGAATTGATCGGCCATTTCGACCAGGACAATTCCCTCTCTAGCCTGTTCCCCGATCTCTATCATCGCCGCATCGCCCAGGCCGTCGTGCGCCAGGAGGAGAGCCTGGAAGGCGCGAGACAAGAAGCCGCCCTCATCGCCGCGGCAACCGCCCGCACGAACATGGTCGAGCGCGCCTACAGGGACCTGCGCAACCGCGACGAGCGCGAGAGATCAGACCGCGAGCGGCTGGACCTGATCGCGCAGAAGCGGGGACAGGAGTAATTGGCGGAGCCGGAACGTTGCCCGAACTCATCAATGTTGCGTAGAGAGTCCATCCGCCTGCCGGCTAACGTCCATGCTTACTTCCGTAACCAGCTTGCGGCGAAGGGCCATCACATAGTCACTCGGTCCCTTCGGCGTTATAACGAAGGCTTGGGAGCCGCCAATGACCGATTTGGCAAAATAGGATGCCAACGGTTGATCGGGATCCTCATCCTGCGTTGGAATGGCAATCGCGTTGATTGTATACCCCTTGGCAACGGCGTTCAGCCTGCTCGGCTGGACAGGAAGCCCATCATTATTCTCGCCGTTGGCTGAGATGTCGATTACTTTCTTTGCTGCCGTTCCCGGAAACTGGTCGAGCAGAAGGGCACCGACATCAATAGCCGACGATACGGACGTTCCGCTCCGCCCCCGACGGGCGAAGCCGGTATCTCCTTTCTTGCTGATCACCGATGCGGCCGCTCTGGCGTCTTCCAGCCCGCAGATGTTTGTCCACGGCAGCACGACGCGTGAGTGTCCGGGACTTGACCACTCAAAGTAGGCAACGCTGATGCAGCCGACGTAATTGCGCGCGATGGCGGCGATGATCTCTGGAGAAGTAAGTGCCGCAGCATGACCTTCGCGCTGTAGATCGGCGACCTTTGGATCGACCGAGGATGAGAAATCGACAGCGAATACTACGGCAACATCGACGTTGGCCGCCCAGGCCTGCGGCGCCCAAACCACCGAAGCTCCAAGTGTCCCTACCAGCGCCAAAAATAGGCCGGCACGCGTTGCTGGCCCTTCGGCTGACCGCTCTGTCCCCGATATCAGGGTACCCCTGCATATCGCGCACGCCTGCTCGCGAAAAGAGGCCGCTACGGACAGGGCACCTACGCCCCGATGCATACTACCCAACATGTCATTCTCCACCTCAAGACGGGCATTCTCAAACAGTTACTTTTCAACATGTGGAAATCTCGCGAAGAACCTTGCTCCGCGCGCCGAGCAGCAGCAGATCCGCCTTGGTCCATAGAAGGTAACAGCCCAGCAAACTCAGTTGCATGGCGAGCGCCGCGAAGGACTCGCCCAACCAGACCCGCGGGAAGGTCCCCCCGAGGGCTACGGTTGTCGCTAGCATTGCCGGCAACCGGCTGGCGAGCACTGCACTACGGAACGGATCGGGCCAGGCGAGGCCCCATATAGCGGCCGCCAACAGCAGCAGCAAATTGGCTCTGATCTCAGACACCCGGCACCCCTCAAGCCAAGTTCTTGATGACTCGGCCCCCTAACTCGCCGGACCTAGACAATCCTGCATCACGGCAGCGCTTGAGGGTGGGCCGCTACTGTTTGCGAAGCGTTAGTTTTGAGTTAGAATTTCGTCAGGCGGGGAGAGCAAATGCAAAATGAAGATAAGAACGAGACAAATAGAATCTCACTCTTCGGTGGTTTCAGGATCGAAAATGCCATGGCGGATTCGCTCCGGCTGACAGGAAAACGAGGGCCTGCGATCATCGCTTATCTGTCCCGGTCTCCAGGCATGGCAGCGACACGGGAGAGGCTGGCTGATCTATTCTGGAGTGACAGCGATAGCGAACACTCCCGCAACAGTCTGAGGCAAACCCTCAGTATTCTGCGCCGGGATTTATCGCGGGCAGGCGTGAATCTTATCCATTCCCGCGGGGAATCGATTGGCCTCACGCCAGACGCGGTTCGGGTTGACGTGGACGAGTTCGAAGCAGGCCTCACGGCCCGTTCTGTGCCGGAACTCGAAAAGGCTCTGGCGAACTACAACGGGCCGTTCCTCGACGGGTTTTATCTGGGAAGCGATGGGTTCGATGGCTGGGTCACATCCGAACGCGACAGATTGCTGAGCCGCGCACTTGAAGCTTTCGAAAAATTGGCCCGTCTCGTTGACACGGAAACCGGAATCATACTGGTCGATCGCGTTCTCGTCATGGAACCGACGCGGGAAGAGGCCTATCGGCTCAAGATGGAATTACTGCTTGCGTCGGGTCAACGCGACAGGGCGATCAGGACATACGAAGTTTGCAGAAGCATGTTGAAGAAAGAATTCGGGGTCGAGGTCGGCCCGGAAACGCGAGCGCTTTGGCAATCCATGCTGTCTACCGATACGGCGTCGAATACACAGTCGGCAAATACTGTTCCAGCCAACCAGCGCCACGGGCGCCCATCGATCAGCGTTGCCGACTTCATCAATCTGACCGGAAAGCAAGGCGACGACTTTTTCTCCAAGGGGCTCATGCAGGACATCACCACGGCTCTTTCCGAGGTGGCCGATTATGTCGTGCTCTCCGCACAGCCGCCTGCGGAGAAAAGTGGTGCCGAAGGAACCAAGATCCCGGGAACGCTCCGTGCGCGATACGTGCTTAGCGGCAGCGTCCAGAGATCGGGCAATGGGCTGAGGGTGAACATCCAGCTTGTCGATGCCGCTGGCGGCCACAACGTCTGGGCCCAGAAGTTCGACGGGCAGTCCGAGAATGCGCTCGAATTCCAGGACAGGATCGCACAGTCTGTTGTCTTGGCCGTGATCCTCGACCTTCAACTGACCAACTGGAAAGTCCGCGACAAGAGTCCGCCTGGTCCCCCCGAAGTGCGCAGGTTGGTGAACGAAGCTTTGATGAAGTATTTTGAGATGACCCGGGACTCGCTTCTGATCGGGCTAGAACTTGCCGAGAAAGCTGTCTCCATAGGCGTCGACAACGCGCGTGCGAAGCGGACGCTCTCGATTATAATTTCAATGGGCGTGGCGTTCGGCTCGTTACCCAGGGAGCCGGGCCAGATCGAGCGGGCGGTCGAGCTTGCGGCGGCGGCGGTACGGGCGGTGCCTGACGACGAAATCGCCCGCTGCATCCTGTCATTCGCGCTCGAAAGCTGTGGCCGCATCGACGAAGCGATCGCCGAATGCCAGCACGCGATCAGTCTCAATCCAAGCTATCCGACCGGCCACGGCGACATTTCGATGCTGTTGGCATTGCGCGGAGAGGTAAACGAAGCAGTGCGTGAGGCGAACGAGGCAATCCGGCTCGGAACGCATGACGTCATCGATTTCTGGCGTCATCATGGCTTGGTTGTCGCACTGTTTGCGGGCGGCGACGATCGGCGGGCGCTCGAAGTCGCCCGCAGGGTGGTCAGGACAAAGCCGGGATTTGTTCGCGGCGCCCTTTACTGGGCCGCGTCCGCGTCGGCGACCGGAAACAACGAAGAAGCCTCTAGGGCCATACACCATTGCCTGTCACAACTTCCTCATCTCAACCTGGGCAATGTCTGCCCCGGCTTTGTGCCTCGCTATGTGAAGGATCATCATCACGCGAGATTCCTCGAAATGCTGTCGAGAGCTGGCCTTCCTGCTTCCTGACGGAAGGTGGCTAGACGGCTTGGACCCGGCGAAACCAGATCAAGCCCGCCTCCGCAAGCCTGCCACAAGCTTGTTGAGGCATGGTCCTGGCTAAGGAAACCCGGCAAAAGGCGGACCTTCTTGGCGATTTCTCCACCCAGCGACATCGTGATGGATGTCGCCCGAGCTGCCGATCCGATGGATATCGAGGCCGCCCGCGCCGCGCTGACCAAGCGCGCCGGCAGCGTCGCCGGCACGTTTTCGGTCGACACCGCGGCTTCGGTCGATGCCGGCTCGATCCTGTCGCGCGCGACGGCGGACAAGGCCGCCGCGACAGCCGACCCGGCCAAGAAGTTCAAGAAGTTCGAGGCGATGGTCCTGCAGACCTTCATCCAGAACATGCTGCCCAAGGACACCGAGGGCGTCTATGGCACGGGTCTCGCAGGCGACATGTGGAAATCGCAGCTCGCCGAGCGTGTCGCCGACGTCATGGCTGACCGCGGCGGCATCGGCATCGCCAAGTCGCTGCTCGCCGACCACTACATGGACGGCAAGCGCAAGGTTCCGATCGGCCCGGTCTCGAATGGGCCGGAAAAAACCCAGATCGATCAGCAGACCCGTCTGTCCACGTCGCTCGTCCAGGAGCTGCAGCGCAAAGCCGCCAAGTCGATGACCGGCGACGAGACAACCAAAAAAACAGACATCAAGATCTAGGACTGGGAAACACATGGCCGACTCTTCGGAATTCACCGCCAAGCTGCCCGCGCGCACCACCGCGTCGGATGCACCGACTCCTTTCGCGCGGCCTGGAAACCTTGCCGCCATCATCGGCCGCATCGAGGAGGTGGTCGAGGAAGAGACCGCCGGCATCCGCAGCGATACAAGCTATGACCTCAAGGCGTCGAACGCCCGCAAGAGCCGCTATCTCTACGAGCTGACCCGGGCCATGAAGGGCGGCAGCGAAGCCGAATTCCTCGAGCAGCACCGCGAGGGCCTGACCCGGCTGCGCCAGAAGCTGGCGAAGAACGAAGCCGCTATCCTGGCGCATCTGAGCGCCGTCAACGAGGTCGCCAGCCTGCTGCGCAGTGCCATCCAGCGCGCCGAGACCGACGGCACCTACTCCGCCGGCGAGTTCGGCAGGATGAAAGGTTAGAGCGCGGCAATGCCGGGCTCGGGTTCAGAATGATCAAGGTCATCGCCATAGCGGTCTGGATCTGCGCCGCCACGCTCGGCGCGGTGTTCTATTCGTTCCAGGCCGCCGGTGAACAGGGCGTCGGTGAGAAACCCAAGCCGATGCTGGGCGGGCTGGACTACGTCAAGACCGACATCATTTCGGTGCCGCTGATCCACGATTCCAAGATCGACGGCTATTTTCTGGCCAAGCTCGTCTACACCGTCGAGCCGGAGCAGATAAAGAAGCTGTCGATCCCGGCCGAGGCGCTCATCACCGATCAGGTCTACACCTATCTCTACGCCAACCCCCAGATCGACTTCACCAAGAAGGCGACGCTCGACCTCGATGCCTTTCGCGCCGCGATCCGCGACACGATCAACACCCGGGTCGGCGCAACCCTGGTCCATGAGGTCCTGATCGACCAGGTCAATTTCCTGAGCAAGGATGAGATCCGCGACAACTGGCTGCGCCGGCGGCAGGATGCCAGCACCCCGGCGACCGAAACTCCCAAGCCGGTCAGCGCGCACTAAGCCATCGGCCCGGTGCCGGTGACTCTAGAGCGGCCAATCCCTGCAATTCGCGTTGACGTAAACGTCAATCCGAAGCTATATGCGGCAGCGATCATGATCGCCAGTGATGCCGCATGAACTTCGGCTGGACCGAAGTGCGTAGCGTGACAGATGCAACCAGACAGGGAGAACAGCGTGAGCGTTCAGGATATAGCCGAGAAGATCAAGTCGCGCGTGGCCAGCAGCGGCTTCGACCGTTCCGTGAAGTTCGACACCGGCAGCGACGGCGTCATCGTTATCGACGGCGCGACCGTCTCGACCACGGACGCTCCCGCCGACTGCACCATCAAGCTGTCGCTCGACGATCTGGATTCGCTGATCGCGGGCGACCTGAACCCGACCATGGCGTTCATGACCGGCAAGATAAAGGTCGAGGGCGACATGACCGTCGCCATGGCGCTGAGCCAGTTGATCGGTTGACAGGCGCGGCCGCCAGAAGCGACTTTGAGGTAAACGAAACGCCGCCTTTTCAGGCGGCGTTTCGTTTGAAGGGCAGTCGCGCTTAAGGCCTCATGCGGCCAAGGTCGGCGCCTGTGCCTTGAGCTTGCGGCCGGACGCCTTCAGCGTGCCCCTGGCGCCGTCAAGCACGCCCTCCACCAGTTCCAAGGCCAGCAGACGGTGCCGTTCGTAAGGCCCCGGCATGGCGAGCGCCCCGGTCCTGGCGGCCGAAAAGCCGAAGCGGCCATAGTAAGGCTCGTCTCCAACCAGCAGGATCGCAGCGTGGCCGAGGCGCGCGGCTTCCGCGATGGCATGCCGCATCAGCGCCGAGCCGATGCCGGCACTCTCGAGCGACGGGTCGACGGCGAGCGGGCCAAGCAGCAGCGCTGGCGGACCGCCCTCGCCCAGCGTGACATCCCATAGCCGCACGGTGCCGGCCACGCCGCCCGAGGCATCGCGTGCGACGAAGGCAAGCCCCTCCGAGGGCCGGCGGCCGCGGCGCAGCTTCTCCGATGATTTGGTCTTGCGCTTCGGCCCCATGGCGCGATCGAGCAAGGCTTCGCGCGCCGCCACGTCGGCAGCGGTTTCGGCGACCATGGCGAAGGCCGGCGCATGAGCTACGAATTCGACTGACATTTCCATTTCCGCGATCCCTTCACGAGCGGAGATATGTTCCACAGGCGAGCCCAAGTGGGCGACGGGCGCCCACCTGGGATGATCTGAACAGCTCTAATGAGCCGTCAGATCACGTACGATCGGAGAGGCTCGAAGCCGTTGAAGGCGACCGCCGAGTAGGTGGTCGTGTAGGCGCCGGTGCCTTCAATCAGCACCTCGTCGCCGATGGTCAGCGACAAGGGCAGCGGATAGGGCGTCTTCTCGTACATCACGTCGGCCGAATCGCAGGTCGGGCCGGCGAGCACGCAAGGCGCGGTCTCGCTGCCGTCATGGCGGGTGACGAGGGGATAGCGGATCGCCTCGTCCATCGTCTCGGCCAGACCACCGAACTTGCCGATGTCGAGGAACACCCAGCGCACATTGTCGTTGTCGGCCTTCTTCGAGATCAGCACGACTTCCGACTTGATGACCCCGGCATTGCCGACCATGCCGCGGCCCGGCTCGATGATCGTCTCGGGAATGGCGTTGCCGAAGTGCTTGCGCAGCGCCGAGAAGATCGCCTGGCCATAGGCCTGGGCCGCCGGCACGTCACGCAAATAGCGCGTCGGGAAGCCGCCGCCCATATTGACCATCTTGAGGACGATGCCTTCTTCCGCGAGCGTCGCGAACACCTTCTTGGCGTCGGCCAGAGCACGGTCCCACGCGGTCAGGTCGGTCTGCTGCGAGCCGACATGGAACGACACGCCATGGGCGTCGAGGCCGAGGCCCCTGGCATGGCGCAGCACGTCGACGGCCATGTCGGGCACGCAGCCGAACTTGCGCGACAGCGGCCACTCGGCGCCCTCGCCATCGGTCAGCACGCGGCAGAACACGCGGGAGCCTGGAGCGGCGCGCGCGATCTTCTCGACTTCCTCGACGCAATCGACCGCGAACAGCCGGATACCGAGCTGGTAGGCGCGTGCGATGTCACGCTCCTTCTTGATGGTGTTGCCGAAGGAGATGCGGTCCGCCGGCGCACCGGCGTCCATCGCCATCTCGACTTCGGCAACGGAAGCGGTGTCGAAGGACGAGCCCATCGCAGCAAGCAGGCGCAGGATTTCCGGCGCCGGGTTTGCTTTCACCGCATAATAGATCTTGGAATCGGGCAGAGCCTTCTCGAAGGCGCGGAAATTGTCGCGCACGACGTCGAGGTCGACGACGAGGCAGGGGCCGGACGGACGTCGGGTGGCGAGGAAGTCGAGGATGCGCTGTGTGGCCATCGGGTTTCTCCATCGCGCCTTTCGGCGCGCACAAGGGTGCGGGCGCGGGCTGTCGGCCTCGCGAACACGCGGTCAAACAAAGGCGGGACGGAAAATCCATGGAACCAGCCGGTGGAGACCCCGGAACCATGAAACGCCGTCTCGCGGCGATGAACCTTAGCCTTGCCCGGCTTCGGTTCGCTTTGTCTGCCTTGGCTTGGATTGGGAGAACCCCGTTCCGCACTGCCGGCAATGAAGGTGTGCCTCTTCAGTAACCCCGGTCTTTGGACAACCGGCAGAGAACCAGAAAGGCCCGCACCGTCGTTGCTTCAAGGTGTCCTCGGTCTGGCGGTTGGCCGCTAAACCGACTGGAGGGGTTAGCTCCAGTTACCTTACCGATTTCCCTCACCATTCGAGGATCGGCGGACACCCACAGGCACGTGCGACTTTGGGCAAGCGCGATATAAGAGCGAAGCATTTCACAATCAATAAAAATCGTATCGCAGGTTGTAAAATTTCTGGCATCGAACAATGTTGGCCAACCGTATACGGATATCGAACGATGACAGGCACGCACGGCCCTTTCAACGCCTTTCTCGACCTTCGCCAGATGCCGGTGGCGCATGCCGAACTTGGACCCCTGGCCGGCCTGCGGCTGGCGGTCAAGGATATTTACGACGTTGCCGGCTACCGTACCGGTTGCGGCAATTTGCAGAAATTCGCCAATGGCCACGCCGCTTCGCGCACGGCGCCGGCCGTGCAGGCAATTCTCGACGCCGGTGCGCGCTTCATCGGCAAGACGCAGACCGACGAACTGGCCTTCGCTCTATTCGGCCAGAACGCGCATTTTCCGTTTCCGGTGAACCCCGCGGCTCCCGACCGTGTCACCGGAGGCTCGTCGTCGGGGTCGGCGGCGGCGGTGGCGGGCAGGTTGGCCGACATCGCCACGGGGTCCGACACCGGGGGTTCGATCCGCGCGCCGGCGAGTTTCTGCGGGCTGATCGGGCTGCGCACCACGCATGGTCGCATTTCCCTCGACGGCACCATGCAACTGGCGCCGAGTTTCGACACGTTCGGCTGGTTCGCCGACGACATCGAAACCTATGAGACTGTCGGCAAGCTGTTGCTTGGCCGCGATCCGCACCAGCATTCCCTGGACCGCCCGCTGGCGCTCGGCTGGCTGGACGAGATGGTCGCCCGGCCGGCGGCCGCCGAATATGCCGGAATGAAGGCGCTGGTGGGCACGGTGTTCGGCACGCCGGCGACGCCAGCGACGCGCTTCAGCTCGTCCCCGGACGAACTCTACTGGTGCTTTCGCCGCCTGCAGGCCAAGGAGGCCTGGACAGTGCATGGCGAATGGATCACCAGCGGCGAGCGCGAGCTCGGGCCCGGCGTCGAGGAACGGTTCGGCTTTGGCCGTGCGGTCGACGACCGGACAGCACAGGCCGAGAAGGTGCGCCGGCTGACCTTTCGCGGCGAACTCAGCGCCTTGCTTGGCAAGGACGGCTTCATTGTCCTGCCGACGGTGCCGGGTCCGGCACCCTATGTCGCCAGCACACCGGAGCAATTCCAGGCCTACCGCGAACGCGCGCTCCATCTTCTATGCCTGGCCGGGCTCTCCGGCTTTCCGCAGATCACCTTGCCGATCGGCTCGGTCGCCGGCGCTCCGTTCGGCCTGTCGCTGCTTGGCCCTTCCGGCAGCGACATTGCCCTGATACGGCTCGGCCGAAAACTTCTCGACGCAGCACAAAGAGCCTGAACAATGGACACACTGACCCGCATGCGCGCCTTCATCGACGTCGTCGAGGCCGAAGGCTTTTCGGCGGCGGCGCGCAAGATCGGCCGCTCCAAGGCGCTGCTGTCGAAATATGTGCGCGAGCTGGAGGACGAGCTCGGCGCTCTGCTGCTGAACCGCACCACGCGCCAGTTCTCGATGACCGAGGCCGGCCACACCTACTACCGCCGCGCCTCGGAAATCGTGCGCGAGGTCGATAGCCTGGCCGACGCCGTGCGCGAGTCCTCCGGCGACGTGCGCGGCCGCATCAAGCTGTCGGCGCCGCGCACCTTCGCCGACGCGCCGATCGGCCAGTCGCTGATCGACTTCGCCAAGCAGTATCCCGACATCGTGCTCGACATCCAGCTCGACGACCGCTTTGTCGATCTGGTCGAGGAAGGCTTCGACCTTGCCGTGCGCATCTCGCGGCTGGAGAACTCGTCGCTGATCGCCAGGCGGCTGGCGCCGTTTTCGATCAAGCTCTGCGGCTCTCCAGAACTGATCGCCAAGCATGGCATGCCGACGCGACCGCAGGATCTCAGCCACATGCCCTGCATCGTCGACACCAATGGCCGCGGACTGAACAACTGGCCCTTCAAGGGCGACAATGGCGATCCGGTGAGCATCGCCGTCTCCGGCCCGATCGAGGTCAACAGCCCGATGGCGGCGCGCGCCGCGGCCTTGTCGGGGCTTGGATTTTGCATCCTGCCGGATTTCATCGCCGCCCCAGACCTCAAGAGCGGCCAATTGGTGGCGGTGCTCGACGACCGCATCCTGTCGGGCGGAGGCATCTTCGCCGTCTATCCGCATCGCCGTTACCTTCCGGCGAAGGTGCGCGTTTTCGTCGATTTCCTGGTGCAGTGGTTCAGGACGCGCGAGAGCGCCTGACCTGCCCCAGCAGCCCGGATACCGCACGCTTTTGAGCTCTCCTGCATGCGTGGCTCTATCCAAAGCCTCGCGCACTTTTGGGTGACATGCGCCCGCAGTCCCAATTTCGCCCCCTTTCTGGTAACCTTCGACCACGCTCTCGAAAGCCAAGGGAATCGCGACCGCGAATGCATCTGAAACGGCACGCAATCATGCTGGCCTCGGCCTTGGCGGCGATCTTTGCCGCGACAGGACCGGCCGAGGTGCATCCGCACGTCTTCGCCGAGGCGCGCCTCGACGTGGTCCTGTCCCCGGATCACCAAAGTGTGAAAGCGTTGCGTCATCTGTGGCGCTTCGACGATCTGTTTTCGAGCACGGTGATGATGGAGTTCGACAAGAACTCCGACCTGAAGCTTGACGACAAGGAGCTGAAGGAGGTCGCCGACACCGTCCATGCCTCGCTGGCCGAGTTCAATTATTTCCAGCTCGTCACGCAGGACGGCAAGGACGTGGCGATGACGCCGCCGCCGCATCTGATGGCCAATTTCGACAACGACCAGTTGATCATCCTGTTTGAATCCGAACCGAAGGCGCCGATCAAGCTGTCCGGCACGATCGACATCGGCGTCTACGATCCGACCTTCTACACGGCGATCGACTTCACCGAGGATTCCAACATCACCGTCGAGGGCCTGCCGTCGAACTGCACGAGCAAGGTCGTCCGGCCGGACCCGGACGAAGCGATCAAGGAAAACCAGAAGACCCTGACGGATGCCTTCTTCAACGATCCGACAGGCACCGACATGAGCAAGATCTTTGCCACCAAACTCGAACTGACCTGTCAGCCAGAAGGATAGATCCGGTGAACCCGATCGGGAACTGTTCGAAACCGTCCCTGCGTTTGGCAGTCGGCCTGTTGGCCCTTGCCTTTGCCATGATGCATTTCGCCAATGCCGCGCACGCCCAGAGTTCGCTCGGCATCGGCGTCAATGACGGCATGGCACCCACCACCGGTCCGTTCGCCCATATCCTGATGTGGATCAATCTGAAGCAGCAGGAATTCTACCGCGCGCTGGCGACCGCCATGAAGGCAATGCGCCAGGACAACAGCAAGATCTGGATACTCATCGGCCTGTCCTTCGCCTATGGCATTTTCCACGCCGCCGGCCCCGGCCACGGCAAGGCGGTGATCTCGTCTTATATGGTGGCCAACGAAGTGGCGCTGAAGCGCGGCATCCTATTGTCCTTCGTCTCGGCGCTGCTGCAGGGCCTGACGGCGATCCTGGTGATGCTGCTGGCCTATTTCGTCCTGCGCGGCACCACCATCTCGATGACCGATGCGGCCTGGTTCATGGAGATCATGAGCTTTGCCCTGGTCACCCTCTTTGGCGCCTGGCTTTTGTGGCGCAAGCTCGGCCCAGCCGTCCTGCGCCTGTTTGGCAAGGGCCCGGCCTACAGCCTGTCGGCGGCTCACGCCGGTCATTCCCATGCCGGCCATTCGCATGGCGCTCACGACCATGCGGCGCACGCTCATTCCCACGCACTGCACGGGCATGGCGATCACGACCATGGGCATGGCCATTCGCACGATCATTACGGCCACGGCGCGCATGATCATGCGCATCACGACCACGCCAGCGGCGAGGTCTGCGACACCTGTGGCCACTCGCATGCGCCCGATCCGGCGCTGCTGTCGGGTGACCGCTTCGACTGGCGCACCGCCTGGTCGGCGGTGGCCGCCGTCGGCATCCGCCCTTGCTCCGGTGCGTTGATCGTTCTCAGCTTCGCGCTGCTCAACGGGCTCTGGCTCGGCGGCCTGCTGTCGGTGCTGGCAATGTCGATCGGAACCGCGATCACCGTCTCGGGCCTGGCCACACTGGCGGTGACCGCCAAGAACTGGGCGGTGTATTTCGCCGGCGACGGCCGCATGGGCAACCGCATCCACTCGATCGTCGAGATCGGCGGCGCGGCCTTCGTCTTCCTGTTCGGACTGCTGCTGCTGTCCGCGAGCCTGACGGGCAGCGTTTAGACCCTACCATTCCGTTGGAATGGGATAGGCACCGTGCGCTACTGACCGGGAATCTTGCCGCCCAGCTCATCCTCGATATGCGCGCGGATGATCTCGTCAAAACTCTTTTCGGCACTGAAGCCAAGTTCCCTTGACCGCCGCGCCTCGAAGCGGGTCGGCCAGCCCTTGACGATTGCCCAGATCGTCTCGTCGGGCACCTCGCGGATCAGGCTTGTCGCCTGCGATCCAGCCACCCGTTCCAGCGCCTCGATCTGCTCGCCAACGGTGACGGCGACACCCGGCATCGTCAGGTTGCGGCGCGGCCCCACGGCTGCGCCCTCGATCTCCGCGCCATGGATCAGGAAACTCACCGCCGAGCGCGGGCTGGCATGGGTGTGCACGACCGAGCGCGGCACCGGCAGGATCGCCTCCTGCCCGCTCAAGGGTTCACGAATGATACCGGAGAAGAAGCCGGACGCCGCCTTGTTGGGCTTGCCGGGCCGCACGCAGATCGTCGGCAGCCGGATGCCGATGCCGTCGAAGAAGCCGCGCCTGGAATAGTCTGCCAGCAGCGCTTCGCTCATTTGCTTCTGCGTGCCGTAGGAGGTCAGCGGCGTCGGGTGGAATTCGTCCGGTATGACATCCGGGAACGGCGCGCCGAAAACGGCGATTGACGACGTGAAGACGACGCGCGGCGCAAACCCTGCCAGGCGGATGGCGTCGAACAGCGCACGCGTGCCGTCGAGGTTGACGCGGTAGCCGAGGTCGAAATTCGCTTCCGCCTCACCCGACACGATGCCGGCGAGGTGGAAGACGACATCGGGGCGCGACACAACCAGGCTTTCCGCGGCGCCTGCTTCGGCAAGGTCCCCCGTGTGCAGCGCGACGCTGACGCCGTCCATGGCTGGCGCCTGCGGCGGTACGATGTCGTGCAGGTCGAGCGCGGTGATCTTCTCGCCGCGCAGCGTGCCGTCCTTGGCCAGCCGGGCGATGAGCTTGCGGCCGACCATGCCCGCGGCGCCGGTGATCAAAATGCGCATGTCCGATATCCCTTACTTCCGATTTTTGCGCTGGGTGCGCGCGCGCAACCAGAACACCAGGAAAAACGCCAGCACGAAGACGGTGCCGAAGATACCCGCCAGCACGGTCGAATAACTGCCGAGTGCCAACATCACGGTCGGCAGGTAGAAAGCGGTAATGCCGAACAGAAGCATGATCCAGACCGCCGCAATGGCCGCATTGCGCGTGTCACGGTCCATCATGCCGCACCGGAACGGCGGTCGTTCATCGAGCTGAGTTGCAAAGCTGGAGGACTCCTGAGGCAGGTCCGATCAACGGTCATCGATCGATCCTAGTGATAGTGGCCGTGATGCGCGGCCGCACCGTGCTCATGCTCGTGATGATGGTCGTCGCCATCGTCGGCGCACCGGCCGAATTCCGGTTCCACGGTGGCATGGCTGATGCCGTGCTCGCTGGCAAGCCGCTTCTTGATGGCGCTGACCGCCTGATGGGCATCGACGCCCTCGTTGAGGCAGGCATGCAGCGTCGCCATGCTGCTCGACCCGTCGAGCGACCAGATGTGCATATGGTGCACCTCGCGCACGCCCTGGACCGTTGCCTGAATGTCCCCGGCGATCAGGTCGCGATCGAGGCTTGGCGGCACGCCTTCGAGCAGGACGTGGGCGGCGGCGCGCATCAGCGACCACGCGGTGGACAGGATCAGCAGCGATACCAGCACGGACAGGATCGGGTCGATCGGCGTCCAGCCGGTCGCCAGGATGACCAGTGCCGCGACGATCGCGGCTGCCGAGCCGAGCAGATCGCCGAGCACATGCAGGATGGCGCCGCGCATGTTGAGGTTGTCTCGATCGCCGCCATGCAGCACCAGGAAGGAGCCGATATTGACCAGCAGGCCGAGGATCGCCACCACCAGCATCGGCCCGCCCAGCACCGGCGCCGGTGTCAGCAGGCGATCCCACGCTTCGTAGACGATCCACAGAGCGATCACGAAAATGGCGATGCCATTGGTGTAGGCCACCAGCGTCTTGACGCGGCCGAAGCCGTAGGTGAGCTGGCCGGTTGCCGGCCGGCCCGCCAGATGGAAGGCATACCAGGCCAGGCCGAGCGCAATGGCGTCGGCGAGCATGTGGCCGGCATCGGCCAGCAGCGCCAGCGACCCGGTAAACAGGCCGCCGAGCGCCTCGGCCACCATGAAGCCGGCGGTCAGGCAGGCCGCGATCAGGACGCGCTTCTGGTCCGTCGACCCATGCACATGGCCGCCGCCGTGATCGTGCCCGCTGTGATCGTGGATATGCGCCAAATGGCAAACTCCCGTTAGGCGCCGAATTCCGCGCGAAAATCCTCGAGCCGGCGGTTCTGCTGGCCATTGGCGTCGAAGTTGGCCGGATCGAGCCAGGCTTCATAAGCCTTGCGCAGAGCCGGCCATTCCTTGTCGATGATCGAATACCACGCGGTGTCGCGGTTTTCACCCTTGACGATGAGATGCTGGCGGAAAATACCCTCGAACTTGAAGCCGAACCGTTCCGCCGCGCGCTTCGACGGCTCGTTACGGTTGTTGCACTTCCATTCGTAGCGGCGATAGCCGAGCTCGTCGAAGATGTATTTCATGAACAGGAACTGCGCTTCCGTCGCCGCCGGCTTGCGCGAGATGAGCGGTCCCCAGTAGATGTTGCCGATCTCGATGACGCCATAGGTCGGATCGATGCGCATCAGCGTCTGGCGGCCGGCGACCTTGCCGCTTGCCTTGTCGACAATGGCGAAGAATAGTGGATCCTCGCTCGCCTCCACCTTGTCCAGCCAGGGCTGGAAGGCGGCGCGGGTTTCCGGCGGATAGTCGGGCAGCCACGCGAAGCGGCCGTCGACGTCGGCCACGGACGACGCTTCATAGAGGCCGTCGCCATGTGTTGCGGCACTCAATGGCTCGAGCCTGACATAGCGGCCCTCTAGAACCTTGCGCTCCGGGCGCGGGCGCGGCTGCCAGTCTTTGAGATTTTCCGACACCGAAAACTCCAATCCGTTTGACTTTTGCGGGCGGACGCTCACAAAAACGCTCGCCAACAGTAAGAACCACAGGGACGGGAAAAATGCTCCACACGATTTCGGCCTTCGACCGTCTCGGCGAGGAAAACGCTTTTGCCGTGCTGGCCCGGGCAACGGCGCTGGCGAGCCAGGGCCGCGACATCGTCAATCTCGGCATCGGCCAGCCCGACTTCAAGACGCCGCTGCACATCGTCGAGGCGGCGATCAAGGCGCTGCGTGACGGCCACCATGGCTACACGCCGGCCAATGGCCTGCTGGCGACCCGCGAGGCGGTGGTGCGGCGCACGCTGACGACCACCGGCGTCGAGGTCTCGCCGGAGGCGGTGATGATCCTGCCCGGCGGCAAGCCAACCATGTTCGCCGCCATCCTGATGTTCGGCAAGCCCGGCGCCGAGATCCTCTATCCCGACCCCGGCTTTCCCATCTACCGCTCGATGATCGAGTTCACCGGTGCAACCCCCATTCCGGTGCCGATGCGCGAGGAGAACGGCTTCGCCTTCTCGGCCGAAGAGACGCTGGGGCTGATCACGCCGAAGACCAGGCTCTTGATCCTCAACTCGCCGGCCAACCCGACCGGCGGCGTCACCCCGCGCGCCGAGATCGAGAAGCTGGTCAAGGGGCTTGAGAAGCATCCAGACGTGGCCATTCTCTCCGACGAAATCTACGATGTCATGACTTATGACGGCGAGACGCATTGCTCGCTGCTTGGCTTTCCCGAGATCCGTGACCGGCTGATCGTGCTCAACGGCTGGTCCAAGACCTGGGCGATGACCGGCTGGCGCATGGGCTGGTCGATCTGGCCGAACGGCGACAAGGGCGCCCACCTCTACGACAAGGTGCGCAAGCTGGCGGTCAATTGCTGGTCCTGCGTCAACGCACCAAGCCAGTTCGCCGGCATCGCGGCGATCGACGGCCCGCAGGATGACGTCGACACTATGATGCGCGCCTTCGACAACCGCCGGAAAATCGTGGTCGAGGGCCTGAATGCCCTGCCAAACATCTCCTGCATCACGCCCAAGGGCGCCTTCTATGCCTTCCCCAATGTCTCGAAGACCGGCTGGAAGGCCAAGAAACTCGCCTCGGCCCTGCTCGACGAGGCCGGTGTGGCGCTGATCGGCGGCCCCGATTTCGGCATTCTCGGCGAAGGCTACATCAGGCTCTCCTACGCCAATTCCGAGGAGAACATCCTGCGCGCGCTGGAGCGGATCGGGGCGTTTCTGGCCAAGTGAGCATCAGCGTCGCCGCGCGAGCCGGATAGCTTGCCACCGCATTCCATGACGGTGTCATGAGCCGTCCGGAGGCGCGCAGCCAAGGCTGTGCGGGCATACCGAAAACGGCTACGAATTCCCGTATCAGGACCAATGAGGGAATCTCGCATGTTCTATGCAATCCTTGCCTATCACGTGGAAGATGCGATCGAGGCGCTGACGCCGCAGGAAGATGCGGCGCTGATGGCCGAGTTGCTCAAGATCAACACCAGGCTTCATGCAGAAGGCACGCTTGGGCCGTCGGCGCGTTTGGGCGCGACGGCGGATGCCTGCACCTTGCGCGGCCCGGGCGACGGTATGATCATCGATGGGCCCTTTGCCGAGACCAAGGAACAGTTGCTCGGCCTCTATGTCGTCGACTGCGTCACCAGGGATGACGCCATCGCGATCGCCCGCGATCTTCGTCGTGTCAATCCGACCGCCGTTTACGAGATCAGGCCCATTCTACTCTTCAAGCCTGGCGTGCCGCTGGCGGAAAAATGAGGCCCGGGCGAAAGCGCTGCCGGCACGCGCTGCTCACCCACGCCCCACGAACGGCATCTTGGTCGCCATCACGGTCATGAACAGCACGTTGGCGTCGAGCGGCAGGCTGGCCATGTGCACGACCGCGTCGGCGACGCGTTGGACATCCATCACCGCTTCGGCTGATATCGAGCCATTGGCCTGCGGCACGCCGACGGTCATCGGCTGCGCCATGTCGGTCAATGCATTGCCGATGTCGATCTGTCCGCAGGCGATGTCATAGGGGCGGCCATCGAGCGCCAGCGTCTTGGTCAGCCCGGTGATGGCGTGCTTGGTCGCCGTATAGGGCACCGAGCCCGGGCGCGGCGCATAGGCCGACACCGAACCATTGTTGATGATGCGGCCGCCCATGGGCTTCTGCTTGCGCATGGCGCCGAAAGCCGCGCGCGCGCACAAGAAAGATCCGGTGAGGTTGACGCCGACGATATCGTTCCAGACCTCGACCGAGATCTCGTCGATCGGCGTCGACTTGTAGCCCATGCCTGCATTGTTGAAGAGCAGATCGACCCGCCCGAAAGCCTCCGCCACGGTCTCGAACAGATCGTCGACCTCACCGGCCTTGCTGATGTCGCAGGCAACCGCCAATGCCTTGGCCTCGGTCGGCCCGATCTCGGCGATCGCGGCATCCAGCACCGGCTTGCGGCGCCCGCAGAACACCGTATTCCAGCCGGCCTTGAGCAATGCCGTGGCTACGCTCTTGCCGATCCCGGTGCCGGCCCCGGTGACGATGGCGGTCTTTTGCTCGGTCATGGCTGATGTCCTCCGGCAGCGATGTGCGTGCTCGCCTGATCTACAAATTTGGTTCGGGTGGAGAAGGCATCGCAAATGATGGCAGCGATGGCAAGCGCGGCCACTGGGACATGGCCTCGAAAAGTGAACCCATTTACTTGGAGGGCAGCCGGCGAGGACGGACAAAAAGGGCGGTCATTGGCGACCGCCCTGATCTGAACCGGGCTTGGGAGGAGGAAAAGCCGATCCGACTGTGTAGAATCATGCGCTTCCTGAGTTAACGAAAGGTTAACGCCTCCACGGCCTGTGTGCCAATCCGGGTTACCACTGCGGATTGGGTGGCGTACCCTCGGCCGTGGGCACTTTCGCCGCCGAAACCGTCGCCTCGACATGGTCGATCAGCGAGTCCGGCAGGCCGAGCCGCCCGGCAAGCAGGTCGAGGTAACCGCGCTCGGCGCGCGTGTCGGGGTCGATCGTGAGGCGCGACGCCGTGTAGAGTTCGAGCTTCTGCGCATCAGTATGAGCACCCGCCACCAGCGTGTCGAGGTCGAGTGGGCTCTCCAGTTCCGCCATTAGGAATTTTTCCGCATCGGTGCCGATCCCGGCGAGGCTGAGCTTGCCGGCGATCTTCCGCCGTTCTTCGTCGTCGACATGGCCGTCGGCCTTGGCCGCCGAGATCATCGCCCGCACCAAGGTCAGCGTGAACTCATCCTCGCCTTGCGGCGCCTGCGACGGGTGGAAGGCGGTGTCCTTGGGCGGCGGCAGCAATTCCGGCTCGCCGGCGGCGGGCACCTGTTCCGGTGCGTTGCCGGCCTTGTAGTTCTGGTAGGCCTTGTAGGCGAGACCACCGATGGCGGCCAGTCCGCCGAGCTTCACCGCGGCACCCGTCACCTGCCGGCCGGCGCCGGTCCCAAGCAGCACGGCGGCCAGCGCACCGGCGGCCAGCGGATTGTCCTTGGCCATCTGCACCGCTTGGCCGGCCTTGTCGCGGACCGTGCCGCTAGCACCGGGAACTTGCGAGCCGAGCAGATCGTCGAGAAGCTTCTTGGGATCGAACATCGATGCCTCCAGGATTTGCCCAGCCGAACGGGCAGGTTTCGAACGCCGAAGACGTAGGTCCCGAAGCTTGACATTGCAATGACAGTGCCCCGGTTTGCCCGGCCCCGGCGCCCTCGATCAGGACCCGATGTGCGGTCCCCTGCCCCGCGCTTGCGCGAACTCGACCTGTCGCTGCCGCTCCGCGTAGCGCTTCCGGTCTTCGTCCGAGCGGGCGTCAAAACAATGCGGGCAAGAAACGCCGGCGGCATATCGAGGCGAAGCCAGCTCGCTTGCCGTCAGCGGATGGCGGCAGGCACGGCAAAGCTCCGCATCACCCTCGGTGAGGCCGTGCGACACCGAAACCCGCTCGTCGAAGACGAAGCACTCGCCTTGCCACAGGCTCTGCTCCGCTGGAACCTCCTCAAGGTATTTGAGGATGCCCCCCTTGAGGTGGAACACGTCCTCGAAGCCGAGTGACTTCACATAGGCGGTCGCCTTTTCGCAGCGAATGCCGCCGGTGCAGAACATCGCCACCTTGCGTCCTTCGAGATCCGCCCGATGCGCTTCCACCCAGGCCGGGAATTCGCGAAAGCTCGCCGTCGCCGGGTCGACGGCGCCCTTGAAGCTGCCGATCGAGACCTCATAGGCGTTGCGCGTATCGATGACGATCGTGTCGGCTTGCGAGATCAGCGCATTCCAGTCGCCCGCCTCCACATAGGTGCCCGCACTTGCCGCCGGGTCGATGGTCTCGACGCCCATGGTGACGATCTCGCGCTTCAGCCGCACCTTCATGCGGTGGAAAGGCATGGCCGCGGCACTGCTGTACTTGACCTCGAGACCCGATAGGCCGTCGATCGCTTCGATGTGTTCGATCAGCGCGGCGATCGCTTCGTCGCTGCCGGCGACGGTGCCGTTGATGCCCTCATGCGCCAGGAGCAGCGTGCCCTTGATGCCGCGCCCGCAGCAGAAGGCCGCAAGCGGCGCCCGCAACGCCTCGAAAGCATCGAGCCGGGCAAAACGGTAGAGCGCGGCGACGCGGGCTGGCTGGGATGGCGCGGGCAGTGTTGTCATTGCCAGAGCAACTAGACGCTAGTAGAAGCCGATTCAAGTGAAACGGGTTCGATCCGTCTGTCATGGCCCTGTCGGGAAAGAACCTTTAAGCTGAGCGGCAACGCGTGACATCGCGCCGCGATGGGTTCCGTGGACAGGGCAATACCTGTCTGCTAATCGGTTGAAATTCCCTTCGATACGCCCCCGACAAGGAGAGACCGAATGTCCAGCAAGACCGAGAACCTCCTGTCGCTCCTCAATGGCCAGCCGGTCATTCCGGTGTTGAAGATCGCCAACGTTGCCGATGCGGTGCCGCTGGCCCGTGCCCTGGCGCGTGGCGGTTTGCCGGCGATCGAGAT
Organism: Mesorhizobium sp. B2-4-13; assembly: GCF_006658535.1. Lineage (NCBI taxonomy): Bacteria > Pseudomonadati > Pseudomonadota > Alphaproteobacteria > Hyphomicrobiales > Phyllobacteriaceae > Mesorhizobium > Mesorhizobium sp. B2-4-13. The sequence goes on from NZ_VFVB01000002.1 coordinate 445,562, forward strand.
CACGCTGAGGACCGCGGATGCGCTCGAAGCGATCCGTCGAGTGGCGGGCGAAGTCGAGGAAGCCATCGTCGGCGCCGGCACCGTTCTGGATGCCAGCCAGTTCGACGAAGCGGCCGCGGCCGGTTCGCGCTTCATCGTCAGCCCCGGCATCACCCGCGAGCTTCTGGCTGCCGCCTCCGACAGCGAGGTTCCGCTGCTGCCCGGCGCCATCACGCCCGGCGAGATCATGGCCGCGCGCGAAGCCGGCCTTCGCTTCCTGAAATTCTTCCCGGCCGAACAGTCCGGCGGCATCGCTTCGCTCAAGGCTTTTGCCTCGCCGCTGGCGGACGTCAAGTTCTGCCCGACTGGCGGCATCACCGGCAAGAACGCGGCCGATTATCTCAGCCTGTCCAATGTCATCTGCGTCGGCGGCTCATGGGTGGCGCCCGACGACATGGTCAAGGCCGGCAAGTGGGACCAGATCGAAGCGCTCGCACGCGCTGCCAGCGAACTCGGGAAATAGCGTCTTTCCGCACGGCATGAAAAACCCTGCCGACGAGCGTCGACCGGGCCTTTCTGACTGGCTAATCCAGACTGCGATCAGTTGCAGACCTTGACCGTCTCCGTCACTTTGCGATGGTGCCGCCAGTGCGTCACCACCCTGGTGCGGCAGTGCTTCTTGATCATGTGCATATGATTGTCGGTCTTGACGACAACGGTCTCCGCCTGTGATGGCGCGATGGCGGCCGATGCTGCCGCCACCGCCATAACTGATGCCAATATAATCTTTTTCATGAGTATCCTCGGGTTGGAGCGTACCCACACTAAACCGGAAATGAGCGGGCCGTTCCCGCTTCACGAGAAGTTCAGCCGCGCGTGATCCTCAGGGGTCGGAGGCCGCATGCATCGCACGCTGGGACAGCAAAAAGCCGCGCGGGTCGCCCGGCGCGGCCTCATGCTGCGGCCTGTTCGTTACTTCGTCTGGAAGCGGGCGACAGACAGGAACTTGACGGCGTTGCCGGTAAAGCGATTGGCGTCGGCCACCTGATTGTCCTGCTGGAAGCCGGCCGTATAGACCTCGCTCGGCGGCGTATGCACGATGTTGTAGGCGTAACCCGGCGCGGTCGTCGCACTCGAAACGGTGGCGACGTTCTCGCCGCTGGTCAGTGCCCAGCGGGCGGCCTGCGGCGCTGCGGCAACCACCACGGCCCTGGGGCCAGGCTTCTGATCGCGGGCGGTGGCCCTGGCTTCCTTGCGGGTCGTCTTCACACCGGCGCCGATCGCGGCGGCCGGATCCGAACCGGCCGGCCGGCCGGCAACAGCCTGGCGCGGCGACGCCGCATCGACACCGGACGGATCGTTGAAGGCCGAACGCGGTTCTACGGACAGCGAGGCCAGCTGATATTCGTCGGCGGCGCCGGCCTTGGCATTGGCCTCGTCGAGCACGGCCTTGACGGCATCCGGCTTGGCCGGCTCGGGACGCGCCGTCGGCAGCACGGAGAACGCATCCGTCGCGGTCTTGCCTTGGTCAGCCGTTTCGGCCAGCGCCATCAGCACATCCTTGCTGGGCGGCGGCGCGAGATCCGCCGGCAGCGTGCGTTCGGGACGCCATGTCGGCAAGGGGATATTGTTGACGGCGACCTGCGCCGGATCGGCCGCCGCTGCCAGCGCCGCCGGATCGGCCTTGCCGAAAGGCATGTTCGCCGGCGCCTGCGCGGTCGCCACGGCCTGTTCCGTGGTGGTCGTCGCATCCGCCGTGGCGAAGGGAACGTTTTCAGGCGTCTGTGCGCCGACATCGGCCTTCGGCCGAGGCGCGAAATCGGGCAGCGGGATTTCCTTGGCCGGCAGCGCCGCGATGATTGTCTCCGGCGTGTCCTTCTCCGGTTCCGGAGCCTGCTCGTCGGCAATCTGCGGAATGTCGGCGCGCTGGGCATTCTCGGGGGCCACGATGGCGATGCCAGGCAGGTTGCCGCTCTTGGCTGTCGCGGCCGGCTTCAGATTTCTAGCCTTGGGCGCGGGTGCGGCCGAAGCGGTCTCGACGTCTGCGCTGTCGTCGGCCTCGTCATCGCCACCGCCGCCGAAGAAGGCAGCGAGGAACCCGCCGGATTTCTTGCCGCTGCCGCCAGCGCTGGCCACTTCGATATTCGGTGTGCCCGAACCCTTGCGCGACTTGTAGGAGGCCAGCGCCTGTTCATAGCCGGGCAGCGGCCGGCCATCGCTCGGCACATGCAGCGTCTTGCCATTGGGGAACAGGCTGACCAGTTCCTGGCGGCTGATGCCGGGCCAGTGGCGCACATTGCCGACATCCATGTGGACGAATGGCGAACCGGAGGTCGGGTAATAGCCGACACCACCGCCCTGCATCTTGAGGCCGATGTTGCGCAGCTTCTTCAGCGGTACGCCGGGAATGTAGAAATCCATCGCCTTGCCAAGCATATGCTGGCTCTTCTCGGCGACACCGCGGCTGCGGCTGCGCAGCATCGAATTGGTGGACGGCGAACGGTAGCCGCAGACGACCTGGATATAATCGGTGGCGCCACTTTCCCGATACGCCTCCCAGACCAGATCCAGCAGACGCGGGTCCATTTTGGTCGGCTCGTTGCGACGCCAGTCGCGCAGAATGATGTTGATCTTCCTCAGGCCTTCGGGAACGTAGCGACCATTGCGCTTGTAGACGATCTCCGCCTTCTCATGCGTGTGAAGATGGTAGAGCTTCAGTGAACGAACTTCGGCCTGGGCGCCCGTGGCGGCCGCGGCAACAAAACCAAATGCGACAATCACCGCCGCCAACCATCTCGGCCAGACGCTCAAATGATAGTGCCGCCCGTTTGTGAGTCGTTCGATTCTGTTCAAATCAAAAGGCCTTGCAGGCTGCCGTTTGTCCCCGGATTTGCCCAAACGGACGTGTCGTTTTCACATCCGAATATCGATCCTAATGGTTAATCATCGCTTATTGAAGCCAAAATGCGGTAAGACCATGGCGATATCCCGTCAAAAATTGTCCGCAAGGTTTCTTGGTAAACCGCTGGTTTAGATCAGGATTCCGGCTTGGGCCGAACACAATCTGTTACCGCCGGCCTCAATGCGTGAACAATACCCCGTCGAGCGCCGCCATTATCCGGCGACGGCGCTCTGTCGAACCATATAATAACGAGGGAAACTGGTGCCTGCCTTGCGGCTCAGGAAGCAAGCCTGTCGACGCGGCCGGTTTCCGGGTCGATGCCATATTCCTTGAGCTTGCGGTAAAGCGTCGAGCGACCGATGCCGAGCCGGCGGGCGACCTCGCTCATCTGGCCATTGTAGTGATCGATGGCGAGCTTGATCATTTCGAGCTCGACATCGGCCAGCGCACGCACATTGCCGCGCTCGTCGAGCGCCCGCAGCGTGCCGAAGCGGGCCTGGACCCCGGCCGGCAGCACAGCCGCCGGAGCGGTCTCGTCGGGCACGACGTCCTCGTCGCGCGGCTCCAGCGACGGCGGCGGCGCAACGCTGCTTGCTTCCAACGTGTCGTCCGCGTCGAGATTGACGGTGCCTTCCACCTGCGCGCGGATCTGCGGGAAGTCATCGGCGGTCAACACATCGCCTTCGCACAGCACCGAGGCGCGGAAGACGGCGTTTTCGAGCTGCCGGATGTTGCCGGGCCAGTCATAAGCCTGCAGCACCGCAAGTGCTGCCGCCGAAATGCCTTTCAGCCGGTGGCGCGGGTCGGCCGGCGCCACCTTCTCCATGAAATGCGTGACCAGATGAGGAATGTCGTCGCGGCGGTCGCGCAAAGGCGGCACGAAGATCGGGTAGACGTTCAGCCGGTAGAACAGATCCTCGCGGAATTTGCCGTCCTTGACCTGTTGCAGGAGGTTGCGGTGCGTCGCCGAAATCAGCCGGATGTCGACCTTGACGGTCGAGCGGCCGCCGACCGGATCGACCTCGCCTTCCTGGACGGCGCGCAGCAGCTTGACCTGGACGTCGAGCGGCAGGTCGCCGATCTCGTCGAGGAACAGCGTGCCGGAATGCGCCTCGACGAATTTGCCGGTGTGCCTGTCGGTGGCGCCGGTGAATGAGCCTTTCTCATGGCCGAACAGGATGGATTCCACCAGATTGTCGGGAATGGCGCCGCAATTGACGGTGACGAAGGGTTTCGAGCGGCGGTCGCCGCTGCCCTGGATGGCACGCGCCACCAGTTCCTTGCCGACGCCCGACTCGCCCTCGATCAGGATCGGGATGTGAGAGGCCGCCGCTTTCTGGCCGAGACGTATCACCCGGTCCATGGCCGGACTATGGGTGATCATGTCCCTGAAGGTCAGCAGCCCGCCGCGTTTGCGCGACGTGCGCTTGACCTCGCCCTCCACCGCCTCGACCTTGAGCGCATTGGAGATCGAGGCCTGCAGCCTGTCGGGCGAAGCCGGCTTGACGACGAAATCGAAAGCGCCGTGGCGCATCGCCGAAACCACGGTCTCGATGCCGCCCTGCGCGGTCTGCACGATGACCGGCACGCTGATGTCGCGCTCGCGCATCGCCTTCAGCACGCCGATGCCGTCGAGACCGGGCATGACCAGGTCGAGGATCACGACCGAGACATCGCGGGCGCCAGGCCCGTCGAGAACTTCGAGGCCGGCGGTACCGCCATCCACAACGATCGCGGTATGGCCGAACCGCGTCACCGCGGCCTCGAGCAGCCGGCGCTGCACGGGATCGTCATCGACTATGAGTATGGAACCTGTCATGACTGTCTTGCTTCGCCCGCGCCCGAAAACCCCATGGATCATCTTGGCACAGGGTTCTAAATAAGGTTTCAAAAAACCCGGTGAACGAATTCCTTAGGATTTGACCGGCTTCTCCATTCCCGTTGAGTCCGGCTCCGTGATTGCGGCCACGTGATTCAACTCAGGCCATTTGATTCAAAGAAGGTATCTCGATGCGCATGATGTTTGATCGGCGGATTGCAGCGCCAGCGTCCGGTCAGGGCGCTGCCGGGCTTGGCGATCTGCCGGAATGGAACCTCGCCGACCTTTATGCCGGCATGGACGCGCCGGAACTGAAGCGTGACATTGCCAAGGCGGCGGCCGACGCCGTCGCATTCGAGGCCCGCTGGAAAGGCACGCTCGCCGCCGAGGCCGGGCGCGGAACTACCGGCAGGCTGGGCGAGGCACTGGCCGCATACGAGGCGCTCGAGGAACTGATCGGCCGCATCGTCTCCTATGCCGGCCTCGTCTATGCCGGCAATACCGCCGATCCGCAGCGCGCCAAGCTCTATGGCGACATCCAGGAGAAGATGACCGACGCCAGCGCGCATCTGTTGTTCTTCGCGCTCGAGCTGAACCTGATCGACGATGCGGCGATCGAGGGCGCGCTGGCCGCCGATCCCGCCTTCGGGCATTACCGCCCGTGGGTGCTCGATCTCAGAATGGACAAGCCCTATCAGCTCGAGGACCGTGTCGAGCAGCTTTTCCACGAGAAATCGATAACCGGGCGCGGCGCCTGGAACCGCCTGTTCGACGAGACGATGACCGATCTTCGCTTCGATATCGACGGCGAGGAACTGACGCTGGAGCCGGCCCTCAATCGCTTGCAGGATGCCGACGGCGAGGTCCGCCGCCGCGCCTCGGAGGCGTTGGCCGCGACCTTCCGCAAGAACCTGCGCACCTTTACGCTGATCACCAACACGCTTGCCAAGGACAAGGAAATTTCGGACCGCTGGCGCGGCTTCGAGGACATTGCCGATTCACGCCACCTCGCCAACCGCGTCGAACGCGGCGTGGTCGATGCGCTCGCCACCGCCGTGCGCGAGGCCTATCCGCGCCTGTCGCACCGCTATTATGCGATGAAGGCGCGCTGGCTCGGCATGGAGGTGATGAACCACTGGGACCGCAACGCGCCCTTGCCGGAGACGCCGCAGGCGGTGATCGGCTGGGATGAGGCCAGGAACACGGTTCTGTCGGCCTATCACCGCTTCTCGCCCGAGATGGCCGAGATCGCGCGCACCTTCTTCGACCGCAACTGGATCGACGCGCCGGTGCGTCCGGGCAAGTCGCCGGGCGCCTTCGCACATCCGACCGTACCCTCGGCTCACCCCTATGTGCTGCTCAACTACATGGGCAAGCCGCGCGACGTGATGACGCTGGCGCATGAACTCGGGCATGGCGTGCATCAGGTGCTGGCCGCCGGCCAGGGCGCGCTGATGGCCTCGACGCCGCTGACGCTGGCGGAGACGGCATCCGTCTTTGGCGAGATGCTGACCTTCCGCTCGCTGCTCGAGCGGACCACCGACCGGCGCGAGCGCAAGGCCATGCTCGCCCAGAAGGTCGAGGACATGATCAACACCGTGGTGCGCCAGATCGCCTTCTATGAATTCGAGCGCAAGGTGCATGCCGAGCGCCGCAACGGCGAATTGACATCCGACAGGCTGGGCGAGTTCTGGCTGGAGGTGCAGGCCGAAAGCCTCGGACCGGCGATCAAGTTGCGCGAGGGCTACGAGGTGTTCTGGACCTACATTCCGCACTTCATCCACTCGCCCTTCTACGTCTATGCCTATGCGTTCGGCGACTGCCTGGTGAACTCGCTCTATGCCGTCTACCAGAATGCCGAACGCGGCTTTCAGGACAAATATTTCGAGATGCTGCGTGCCGGCGGCACCAAGCATCATTCGCAGCTTCTGGCGCCCTTCGGCCTCGACGCCACCGATCCGGCCTTCTGGCAGATCGGGCTCGGCGTCATCGGCGGTCTGATTGACGAACTGGAAACGCTCGACGATTGAGACGCCTCTCGCCCGGCAAGAACAGTTTAGCCGGAATGCATGTTCGGGCCGCACTTTTCTTGCCCTAAATATTTGTTCTTGAAGAACTCTACATCGACGTTTTCCCATAGCTTTCCGCAAGCTCTATGGTAGCTTTCCGTTTAAGCTCAGCCGGAGCGCATGCGGATCGGCGAGGGAAATCTCAGCCGGCCGTGGCGATCAGGCGAACGCGACAACGGCCGTTGGCCATGGGCAGGCAAAGCCGATCGCCGACAGCTTGACCGAAGCCGGCTGTTCCGCGAACCGCGGAACCATCACCGAGTAGTCCTGCGCCGAAGGCCATGACCCACGGCAGACGGATCTGACTGGAGAGAGACAATGGGCACTTTTTTCTACGTGGTCCTGGCGTTGTTGGTAGGCGTGTTGGTCGGCTGGTTCATCTGGGGGCGCCTGCGCGGTGAGCTCGACAGTCTTCGCGGCGACCTCGATCGCACCCGCAGCGAGCGCGACAAGCTGCGCGCCGACAGCGACCGCCTGACCGGCGAACTCAGTGCATGCGGCAAGAGCCGCTCCGACCTCGAGCGTCAGCTGCGCGAGGCCCAGGCCTCGTCGGGCACCGGCGGAGCAAAGGCGTCAAGTCAGCCACCGGCAGCCCTGATGTCGACGCCAGCCGTTGCAAAATCCGGTGCGGCGGCAGCCAAGCCAGCCGCCGCGAAGGCGGCCCCGGCAAAGGCAGCACCGAAGCCCGCGGCCGCCAAACTCGCAACTGCTTCGGCACCGGCAGCCATGGCTTCGCAGAGCAAGGCTCCGGCGACCAAGGCTCCGGCGAAGACTTCGACCGTGCCCAAGGCAGCACCCGCTGCAAAGAAGACCGCACCGGCAGCGGCCAAGCCGGCGTCGGGCAAGCCCGACAATCTGCGCCGGTTGATCGGCATCGGCCCAGTCAACGAAAAGCTGCTCAAGGCGCAAGGCGTGACCACATACGCCCAGATCGCCGGCTGGACACCAGCCGACATCAAGCGGATCGAGGAGGTGATGAACTTCGACGGCCGCATCGCGCGCGAACGCTGGATCGAGCAGGCCAAGCTGCTCGCCGCTGGCAACGAGGCCGAATTCGCCAAGCAGTTTCCGACGGCCGGAACCGCCAGCAATACCTGAACGACGGATACAGAGGCCATGCGACCGGCGGCGCCAAGGGCGCCGCCGCTTTCTTTTGTCGGCAAGGTTCGATCCGGCAAAGGTCGGCTTTGAGGGACAGGGTGCCGTTCCCTCGATTGCGCGCGCCCGGCCCCCTATATAGAGCGATCGTCAGCTCCATCGATCCCGGTTCCCATGTCCCTGCCCGCAGCAATTTTCCGCAACGACGAAAGCGCGCGCCAGCTCGTTTTCAAGCGGCCGGCCGATGTCATCGTTGCGCATGAGCCCAAAGACTTCCCGGCGGCGTTGCAAGCGGCGCAGGCCGCGCACGATGCCGGCAAATGGCTGGCCGGCTATTTCTCCTACGAGGCCGGTTACCTGCTCGAACCGAAACTCGTTCCCTTGCTGCCGGGCCGGCGCCGGGCCCCGCTGGTCTGCCTCGGGGTCTTCGATGCTCCTGATGAAGAAGCGGTGCCGCCGCCAGGGACGCCGACCAACGGCCCGATCTTCGACGCAAGGGCAACGTGGTCGTTCGAGGACTACGAGAAGCGGTTCTCGCGGTTGCATCGGCACATCAGGCAAGGCGATTGCTACCAGGGCAACCTGACCTTTCCGGTGCACGCGCAATGGTCCGGCGATCCGCTCGCCGCCTTCGACGCGCTGACCGAACGCCAGCCCGTGAAATATGGCGCCGTGATCGCGCTGGGCGACCCGATCGTCCTGTCGCGCTCGCCCGAACTGTTCTTCGAGATCGATGCGGCGGGGATGATCGAGACGCATCCGATGAAGGGTACCGCACCGCGCGGCGCAACCGGGGACGAGGACGAGCGGCAGAAGAATTTCCTGCGCAATGACGAGAAGAACCAGGCCGAGAACCGGATGATCGTCGACCTCCTGCGCAACGACATATCGCTGATCAGCGAGGTCGGCACGCTGGAGGTGCCGGAACTGTTCCGCATCGAGACCTACCCGACCGTGCACCAGATGGTGAGCGACGTCAGGGCCAAGCTGCTGCCCGGCCTCTCGATACGACAGGTGTTCGCGGCGCTGTTTCCCTGCGGCTCGATCACCGGCGCGCCGAAGATCCGCGCCATGGAGATCCTGCACGATCTGGAGGCCACGCCGCGCGATGTCTATTGCGGCGCCATTGGCTGGATCGCGCCCGGCGGCACGATGCGCTTTTCCGTGGCGATCCGCACCATCTCGCTCTTTGCCAGCGGCGAGGCCGTCTACAATGTCGGCGGCGGCATCGTCTTCGATTCGGTCGCGGAAGAGGAGTACCAGGAGTGTCTGCTCAAAGCCCGTTTCGCGACGGGGAAACCGCCGGTTTCGAGCTGATCGAGACCATGCGCTGGGAGCCCGCCTCGGGCTTCCTGCGCCTCGATCGCCATCTTGCCCGCCTTTACGGCTCGGCGGCGGAACTGGGCTTCAGCTATGATCCGCAAAGGGTTGGCGAGGCCCTGAGCGACGCGGTCGATCGATCGCCCGTCGCCATGCGCACGCGGCTCGCCCTGTCGCGCAATGGCCAGGCCAACGCCTCGGCGCAGCCCTATGAACCGCTTGCCGCCGACAAGGTGTGGGCACTGCGGCTGGCGCGGACGAGGCTCGATTCGAGCAACATGCTGCTGCGCCACAAGACCAGCCGGCGGCAGCCCTACACCCATGCCCGCTCCGAATACCTCGTCACCCAGGCCGATGAGGTGCTGCTGGCCAATGAGCGCGGCGAGATCTGCGAAGGCACGATCACCAATGTCTTCGCCGATTTCGGCGACGGCGTGCTGGCAACGCCCCGGCTCGATTGCGGCCTGCTGCCTGGCGTACTGCGCGGCGCGCTTCTGGATGAAGGCCGCGCCAGTGAAGCGATCTACAGCTTGAATGACCTGAAATCCGCCAAGGCGCTGTTCGTCGGCAATTCGCTGCGCGGGCTGATCCCGGCCAAACTAATCTGAAGTCAAACTGATCTGAGGCATGACGTCCCTACCCGCCCACACGCCGTATGACGGCTCGTCGAAACTCTTCACCATCGGGCTGAAGCCGCTCGACCCCGCGAACTGGATCGAGGTAGACGGCCATTTGCTGCCCTACCTCGCTAAAAAGCGCCGGCTCTATGCCGAAATCCCTGAACGCGTCTTCGTCGAGCAGGACGGTACGCGTGACGCCCAGCAGGAAGTGCTCGAACTGCTCGGCGCTTACCTGCCGGAAAGATTTCCCGACACCCACCGGCGCAGCGATGCGGGCGTTGCGGTCGTGGGTGCGACGAGCCGTCCCACGATCCCCTCCAGCCTCGCCGGCGCCCCCCTCGTCGCGGCCTCGCTGCTGGTCCAGGAGGACCTGATCCTCATGCGGCGGGGCGAAGACGGCTGGCGGCTCGCCGCGGGTTCGCTGTGCTTTCCCTCGTCCTGGTCGCTTGTCGAAAAATTCGGCAAGCCGCTGCAGCAGATCCACGAGCCGGTGCCGGGCTTCGGCCCAGGCACAAGGCCGGCCGATCTGATCAACCGGATGTTCGATGGCCTGCAGGGCCAGGCCGTCGAACGTTACAATTGGTCGATCCAATCAGGCGATGCACTCTACCATCCGCTGTCCAACATCGAGCGCATCGACCGCGCCACCAGCCGGCCGACGCGTTTCCCCGACGGTGACGTGAAGACGCACGCCTTCATCCGGGTCGAGCGCCAGACGCTGCGCAAACTGCCCGCCTCACGCGACATCCTGTTCACCATCCGCATCCATCTCGACCCGCTCGCCGTGCTGGCGCGGCACCCGGACCGGGCGACGCTGGCAGCGTCCTTTGCCGCGCAGCTCGAAGCACTCGATGTCGCCCAGCTCGACTACAAGGGCCTGACATCGGATCGCGATCGGCTGATCGCCGTCCTTAACCAAATGGCCAAGGACGCGTAGTCGCTGGTTGGCGCTTTTCGCTGGTTTGTGACAATGATCTGTGATGTAGCGCATGGCCGTTGGGTGAAAATGCCGGGCTTTTGCACGCAGTTGCCCAGCTTTTGAACGCAGTTGCCCGGCTTTTGGACGTAGTTGAAGGAGTGCTCGATAAAATGGCGAACGAAAACTGGCCCGTTTACGGTGAGATCACCGGCCCCGTGGTGATGATCGGCTTCGGCTCGATCGGACGCGGAACGTTGCCGCTCATCGAGCGCCATTTCAAGTTCGACAAGTCGCGCATGACAGTCCTCGACCCGCGCGATACCGATCGCAAGCTGCTCGACGAGCGCGGCATCGCCTTCGTCCAGGAAGCGGTGACCGAGAAGAACTACAAGAAGCTTTTGACGCCGCTTCTGACCAATGGCGGTGGCCAGGGCTTCTGCGTCAACCTGTCGGTCGATACCGGCTCGGTGGACCTGATGCGGCTCTGCCGCAAGCTCGGCGTGCTCTATATCGACACCGTCGTCGAGCCTTGGCTTGGCTTCTATTTCGACGCCAAGGCCGACAACGCCAGCCGCACCAACTATGCGTTGCGCGAGGCGCTGATCAAGGAAAAGCACGACAAGCCGGGCGGCGCCACTGCGATATCCACCTGCGGTGCTAATCCCGGCATGGTGTCGTGGTTCGTCAAGCAGGCGCTGGTCAACCTCGCCACCGATCTTGGCATGGAATTCTCCGAGCCATCGCAGGACGACCGCGAGGGCTGGGCCAAGCTGATGAAGAAGGCCGGCGTCAAGGGCATCCACATCGCCGAGCGCGACACCCAGCGGACCAAGAAGCCCAAGCCGATGGATGTGTTCTGGAACACCTGGTCGGTCGAGGGCTTCATCTCCGAGGGGTTGCAGCCAGCCGAGCTCGGCTGGGGCACGCATGAGACCTGGATGCCCAAGAACGGCAAGAAGCACAAGCATGGTTCAAAGGCCGCGATCTACCTGGAGCAGCCCGGCGCCAACACCCGCGTACGCTCCTGGTGCCCGACGCCGGGACCGCAATATGGCCTGCTGGTAACCCACAACGAGGCGATCTCGATCGCCGATTTCTTCACCGTGCGCTCCAAGAAGGGCAAGGTTCAATACCGCCCGACCTGCCACTACGCCTACCATCCCTGCAACGATGCGATGCTGTCGCTGGACGAGATGTTCGGTGCCGCCGGCAAGCCGCAGCCGGTGCACCACGTGCTCGACGAGAACGAACTGGTCGACGGTGTCGACGAACTCGGCGTCCTGCTCTACGGCCATGACAAGAATGCCTACTGGTACGGTTCGCAGCTGTCACTCGCCGAAGCGCGCAAGCTGGCCCCCTACCAGAACGCCACTGGCATGCAGGTCACCTCGGCTGTCCTGGCCGGCATGGTCTGGGCACTGGAGAATCCCGCCGCCGGCATCGTCGAGGCCGACGAGATGGATTACAAACGCTGCCTGGACGTGCAGTCGCCCTATCTCGGACCGGTCAAGGGCTATTATACCGACTGGACGCCGCTCGACAGACGCCCGGGTCTCTTCCCGGAGGACCTCGACCGCAGCGACCCGTGGCAATTCCGCAACATCCTCGTCCGATAGCACCACCCGGACCATGCTCCATTGCCTTGCAATCGCCCGGAAATCGGGCGATTGAAGGGAGGCGGCCTGGGGTGGCGATGTGCGTCCGTTGAACGCTTAAAGCATACCCCGGCACTTTGGACGTTCGCGTCAATTCCCAGAAATCGGCCCGATTTCTGGGACGACGCGTTTGGAGAGGATTTCATATGATGATTGCGCGCAAAGTTCTTTCGACGGGCCTGGCGGGCGCCCTTGCCTCGATGCTTGCTGCCTGTGCCACCAGCGGCCCAGATACGCCGCCCATGGCCGCCGCCCCGAAAGGGGTCGAAGGTTCCTGGATCGATGCCAAGGGCACCGGCCTGTCGACCTTCACCGGCGGCACCTTCACGACCGTCGCCACCGACACGGGACAGAAGCTTGCCGATGGCAGCTACACGATGACCGGCGCCACGTCGGTGCAGATCAACGGCACCTCGCTGATCCGCCAAACCCCGGTAAGCTTCAATTGCCTGATGGTGTCGACCAGCCAGCTCAACTGCACCAGCTCCGCCGGCCAGAATTTCGTGCTGACGCGGCGCACCTGAACTCGGCGAACATTCCAGTCACAAAGAACGACGGCGGCCCCTCGGCCGCCGTTTTTTTGTGCCGGCAAATACCCCAGGTTTCGCGCCTGGAGATACCGCCGCATTTCCGCTTGCGTCGGCCCGAACGCGATGGGAACATGATCGAAAGGCTGGCTGTAATACCCAGTCAAACAAGGCGCCAGACGCCTCTGATCAGCCTACCGGGAGACGAAGATGAAGAAGCTTGCCGCCATTGCCGCCCTTTCCGCTTCGACGCTTGGCCTGTCGGCCGGCGCATCCTTTGCCGACTACACACTGAACATCCTGCACATTAATGACTGGCACAGCCGCATCGAAGGCAACAACAAATACGAATCGACCTGCTCGGCCGAGGAGGAGACCAAGGGCGAATGCATCGGCGGCGCCGGCCGGCTGATCACCGCCATTGCCCAGGAACGCAAGAAGCTGGAAGGCCAGAACGTGTTGCTGCTCAGCGCCGGCGACAATTTCCAGGGTTCGCTGTTCTACACGACATACAAGGGCAAGGTAGAAGGCGAGTTCCTCAATGACATGAAGTTCGACGCCATGGCACTCGGCAACCATGAATTCGACGACGGCGAGGCGGCGCTGGCGCCGTTCCTCGACATGATCAAGTTCCCGGTGCTCGGCGCCAACGTCAAGGCCAACGCGCAGTCCAAGCTCGGCGACCGCGTCAAGTCGTCTGTTGTCGTCCAGGTCGGTGGACAGAAGATCGGCATCATCGGCGCCGTCACCAACGACACGCCCGAACTCGCCTCTCCCGGCCCCAACATCAAAATCGAGGACGACGTCAAGTCGATCACGGCCGAGATCGAGAAACTCAAGGGAGAAGGCGTCGACAAGATCATCGCCGTGACCCATATCGGCTACAACAGGGAGCGCGACGTCATCGCCAAGATCCCTGGCATCGACATCGTGGTCGGCGGCCACAGCCACACGCTTCTGTCCAATACCGATCCGAAGGCGGCTGGCCCCTACCCGACCATGGTCGACAACCCCGGCGGCTACAAGGTGCCGGTGGTGCAGGCGGCGTCCTATTCGAAATACCTCGGCGAGTTCAAGGTGGTGTTCGACGACAACGGCGTCGTCAAATCGGCAAGCGGCGACCCGATCTATCTCGACAAATCGATCACGCCGGACCCGGCCGTGCTCGCCCGCATCAAGGAGCTTGGCGCGCCGATCGAGGCCTTGAAGAACAAGGAAGTGGCCGAGACCACCGATGTCATCGACGGCAGCCGCGAAAGCTGCCGCGCCAAGGAATGCGCGATGGGCAATCTCGTCTCCGACGCCATCCTCGACCGCGTCAAGGGACAGGGTGTCGAGATCGTCATTTCCAACGGAGGCGGCCTGCGCGCTTCCATCGATAAGGGCACCGTCACCATGGGCGAGGTGCTGACCGTGCTGCCGTTTCAGAACACGCTGGCGACCTTCCAGATTTCCGGCAAGGACCTAGTCGCAGGCCTCGAAGGCGGGCTTAGCCAGATCGAGGACGGCGCCGGCCGCTTCCCGCAGGTGGCGGGCCTCAAATATTCCTTCGACAGATCGGTCGCATCCAATGCCGGCCGCGTCAAGTCGGTGGAGGTGATGGAAAATGGCGCCTGGACGCCGATAAATCCGACCAAGGACTATTTGGTCGCCACCAACAACTATGTCCGCCAGGGCGGCGACGGCTACAAGGTCTTCGCCGAAAAGGCCAAGAACGCTTATGACTACGGCCCTGGCCTCGAACAGGTCGTGGCCGACTATCTCGGCGCGCACCGGCCCTATACGCCGAAGCTCGACGGCCGCATCACCGAGATCGCCGCGACGACAGCGGCAGCTCCCGCCGCCGAACCAGCAAAGCCGGCGGAGACCGCACCGGCAGCGCCGGCACCGGCCGAGGCTGCCAAACCGGCTGCACCGGCAATGCCGGAATTGCCTGCCAACTCAGGCGATATCGCCAACACGCCGCCAGCCATATCGACGGAAAACGCGCCTGCACCACCGGCCCCGCCGGCACCTGCCGAACCGGCGAAGCCTGCCGAGACCACTCCCGCGCCGGCCACTCCTGCGCCTGCGACGCCCGCGCCCGCCGAGCCGGCAAAGCCCGCTGAAGCCACACCAGCCACCGGCAATCATGTCGTCGTGACCGGCGATACCTACTGGGATCTGGCGAAGAAGGCCTATGGCGATGCGACCAAGTGGAAGCTCATCTATGAGGCGAACAAGGGCCAAAGGCCGCATCGGCTTATGCCGGGCGCGACACTGACCATCCCGGCGAAGTAATTTCGTCCAGCTCCGCCACATCGCCCGCCCGGGGAACCGGGCGGGGTTTATATCTCCATGGCCTGATACATGTCGCCCGGAGGTGTCCTCGGTTATCAGAAGCTTACGGCAGGTCGGGCGAATCCTATCCGCCGCGACATGCTGCAAGGTGCGGCCAGACGCGGCATTGAAAGCTCCTGCAGGATCGTTAGGTTCACGTCTCGGAGACCCATATGCCGCTTTCCACTATTGTCGATCCCAAAGCCGCGAAAGCCCCTGGCCCACGACCGGTCGGGCATCCGCCCGTCAAGACCGGCAAGATAGGGGTCATGCTGGTCAACCTTGGAACACCCGACGGCACCGAGTTCAGGCCGATGTGGCGTTATCTCAGGGAGTTCCTGTCTGATCCACGCGTTATCGAACTCAACAAGGCGATCTGGTATCCCATCCTCTATGGACTGGTGCTGACCACGCGACCGAAGAAGTCGGGCGCCAACTACGCCAGGATCTGGAACCGGGAGAAGAACGAGTCGCCTTTGCGAACCTATACCCGCGCACAAGGTGAAAAACTGGCCGAGGCGTTACGCGATCTGCCCAACGTGGTCGTCGACTGGGCGATGCGCTACGGCAACCCTTCGACGTCGAGCGTCGCCGAAAGGCTGGTCGCACAAGGCTGCGATCGCATCCTGAGCTTTCCACTCTATCCGCAATATTCGGCGACGACGACCGCCACCGCAAACGACCAGCTGTTTCGCGCCTTGATGAAGATGCGGGCGGCACCTGCCGTCCGCAGCGTGCCGCCCTATTATGATGGGCCAGTCTACATCGAGGCGCTGGCCAGTTCGATCGAACGGCACCTGGCGACCCTGGATTTCCAGCCCGAGGTGGTCATCGCCTCCTATCACGGCATTCCAAAACCCTATTTTGAGAAGGGCGATCCCTATCATTGCCATTGCCTGAAGACGACGCGGCTGCTGCGCGACAGGCTCGGCTGGGACGAAAGAAAACTGATCACCACGTTCCAATCACGCTTCGGGGCGCAAGAATGGCTGCAGCCCTACACCGACAAGACTGTGGAGAAACTGGCCAAGGACGGCGTCAAGTCGATCGCCATCGTCAATCCGGGGTTTTCAGTCGACTGCATCGAGACGCTGGATGAGATTGGCCGCGAAGCGGCCGAGACCTTCCACCATGGCGGCGGCAAGAACTTCGCCCACATACCATGCCTGAATGACAGCCCTGAAGGCATGGCGGTGATCGAAGCGATGGTACGGCGCGAGCTGTCAGGCTGGGCTTGATGCCGGAACAACACCAGCTCCGGAGCGTTGAGCAGCGCCTCCGGAGAACCCAATGCTCCGCAAACTTGACCTCAGCACTGGCCGGCCCGTCTGGTCCGCCTATCGGGCGCCCGCGGTACCGACTGGCAGTCTGACCCGGGACGTCAAGACCGATGTGCTTATCGTCGGCATGGGCATCAGCGGCGCCATGATGGCCGAGGCGCTGACAGCCGGCGCTCACGCCGTGATCTGCATCGACCGGCGTGGGCCGCTGAAAGGATCGACGGCGGCAACAACCGCGCTTGTGCAATTCGAGATCGACCAGCCGCTTTCAACGCTCTCGAGGATGATCGGCAAGGGCCAGGCACGGCAGGCCTGGCGACGCTCCCGGCTAGCCGTTTCCAACCTTGCCGCCCGCATCGCCGAACTCGGCATCAACTGCGGCATAAGCCGCACCCAATCGCTTTATCTGGCTGGCACCGTGCTCGGCCCATCGGAACTCCGGGACGAAGCCGAGGCGCGGCAGATGGCCGGCATCGGCGCGACCTATCTTACATCGGCGCCATTGGCCGGAGCATTCGGCATCGATCGGGGTGGCGCCATCCTGAGCCATGGCAACATCGCGCTCGACCCTCGCAAGCTGACGGCAGGGCTGCTGCTCAAGGCGCTGGAGCGCAAGGCACGTTTATACGCTCCCGTCGAAGCGACGGCGATCGAGGACAGCGCCGATGAGGTGGTGGTGGCAACCACGGACGGCCCCACCATCACGGCACGGCATGTTGTCCTGGCTACCGGTTACGAGCTGATCGACATCGTGCCGGCGGCCGCTCACCGGGTCATCTCGACATGGGCGATTGCGACATGTCCGCAACCACGGAAGCTCTGGCCGGGCGCGGCGTTCATCTGGGAGGCGTCGGATCCCTACCTCTATGTCAGGGCAACCGCCGATGGCCGGGTCATCTGCGGCGGCGAGGACGAGGAATTCCTTGACGAGACGCGGCGCGATAAGCTGATAGCCGACAAAAGCGCCCGCATTGCCGCAAAACTCGACCTGATGTTTCCGCACCTCGACACCCGGCCCGACTTTGCCTGGACCGGCTCCTTCGGCACCACGACCACTGGCCTCCCCTACATCGGCGCCATTCCCAGGCACCCGCGCATCCATGCCGTGATGGGTTATGGCGGCAACGGCATTACCTTCTCGCGCATCGCCGCCGAGATCATCTCTGCTTCGATCGGCGGGCTTGAAGACACGGATGCAAGCCTGTTTGCCTTCAACCGCTGAGTGCATACCCACAAACAATCCCTCATCACCTGATTGTAACGTTCCTGAAACACACTTAAGTCTTTGGTGAAGCCGGTTGCGCGGGAATGGCTCGCGCGGCCTGCCCATGAGGGAGGGCCAAATGGATTTCAGTGGTTTCGATATTGCGGTCGTTGTTCTGGTGGCGCTTGTCGTACTGGTGCTGTTCAAGGGCATCAAGACAATCCCACAGGGATACAACTATACCGTCGAACGCTTTGGTCGTTACACCAAGACACTGAGCCCCGGCCTGAACCTCATCTTTCCGTTCGTCGACCGCATCGGCGCCAAGATGAACATGATGGAACAGGTGCTCGACGTTCCGAGCCAGGAGATCATCACCCGCGACAATGCCATCGTCGGTGTCGACGGCATCGCTTTCTACCAGATCCTCAATGCGGCACAGGCCGCCTATCAGGTTGCCGGCCTGCAGAACGCCATCCTCAACCTGACGATGACCAACATCCGTACCGTCATGGGTTCGATGGACCTCGATGAGCTGTTGTCGAACCGCGACGCCATCAACGAGCGCCTGCTGCGCGTCGTCGACGAGGCCGCGCATCCTTGGGGCATCAAGATCACCCGCGTCGAGATCAAGGATATCAACCCGCCCGCCAACCTGATCGAATCGATGGGCCGCCAGATGACCGCCGAGCGCAACAAGCGCGCGCAGATCCTGGCCGCCGAGGGCCTCAAGCAGTCGCAGATCCTCGAAGCGGAGGGCCGCAAGGAAGCCGCCTTCCGCGACGCCGAGGCGCGCGAACGCTCCGCCGAAGCGGAAGCCCGCGCCACCCAGGTGGTGTCGGAAGCGATCTCCAAGGGCGACGTCCAGGCACTGAACTACTTCGTCGCCCAAAAATACACCGAGGCGCTGGGCAAGATCGGCACCGCCACCAACAGCAAGATCGTGCTGATGCCTTTCGAGGCATCGTCGCTGATCGGCTCGCTCGGGGGTATCGGCGAAATCGCCAAGGAAGTCTTTCGCAGCGAAGGCACGACCGGCGCGCAAAGGCAGGCGGCACGTCCGCCCGTCGTCAGGCCCTCCGACAACTGAGATAGGCCACTCTCATGATCGACCGCATCGTTTCTGAACTCGGGCCGTGGAACTGGATGGTTCTGGGCTTCGTGCTGCTGGTGGTAGAGGTCATCGCACCGGGTTTCTTCATGCTTTGGATCGGCATCGCCGCTCTGATCGTCGGCGCGGTGTCGCTGCTGATCTGGGATGTCGCCATCTGGACATGGCAGGTCCAGGTGCTGCTATTCCTCGTGCTGTCGCTGGTTTCAGCCTTTGTCGGCAAGAAACTCATGGGCGGACACGACCAGCCAACCGATCAGCCGCTGCTCAATCGCCGTGGCGCCCAGATGGTCGGCAGGATGGCGACGCTCGCCGAACCGATCCGCGACGGTCGTGGCCGCATCAAGCTCGGCGACACGCTGTGGCGTGTCTCCGGCCCCGATCTGCCCGCCGGCACTCAGGTTCGTGTGACAAGCGCCGCGGACACGGATCTGGAACTGACGGTGGAGCGGGTCTGAATTCCAGCGAGTGCCAACGCGCTAAAGTATTGAGATTCAGGTCAGGCCAAGTCGTGAACGATTGGTTTCGGGTCGCTCTTGCGACGAGCAGGGCGGACATTAAGTCCGTGCGCTCCGGCCTATGCCGGAAGCGCAGGAAGCCTTCGCTCGCAGGCCGGCCTCACCTGAAGATCAATATCTTAGGCGGCGCCGATGCGCAGCAGGTCGTGGAAATGCACCACGCCCAGCGGCATGTTGTTCCTGGTCACCACCAGCGCACCGACATTGTGCTCGTTGAGCAGCGCGATCGCAGTGCCTGCAAGCGTCTGCGGGTCGACCGTCTTGGGTGTGCGGGTCATCACCTCGTCGACGATGACGTCGGCCAGGTTGCGGTGCAGGTTGCGCGCGACATCGCCATCGGTGATGATCCCGGCCAACTCGCCATTGGCGTCGACGATCAGCACGCAGCCGACCTTCTTCTGCGACAGCGTCATCACCGCTTCCGGCATCTTGGTGCCGAGCGAAGCCAGCGGCATCTGCTCGCCGACCCGCATGATCTCGGAGACCATGGTCAGGTTGGCGCCGAGCTGGCCGCCGGGATGGAAGGTGCGGAAATGGTCCGGCGTGAAGCCGCGCGCCTCGAGCAGTGCGATCGCCAGCGCATCGCCGATGACCAGTTGCAGCAGCGTCGACGTCGTCGGCGCCAGGCCGTGCGGGCAGGCTTCCGGGGTGCGCGGCAAAAGCAGCACGACGTCGGCCGCGCGCGCCAGCGCCGAGGTTTCTCCGGAGGTGATGGCGATGAGTGGAATGGAGAAGCGCCTGGAATAGGCGACGATGCCCATCATCTCCTTGCTCTCGCCCGACCATGAGATCGCGATGATGGCGTCGTCCCTGGCGATCATGCCTAGATCGCCGTGATTTGCCTCGACGGGATGGACGAAGAAGGCCGGCGTGCCGGTCGAGGCCAGCGTCGCGGCGATCTTCGAACCGATATGGCCGCTTTTGCCGACACCGGTGACGATGAGCCGGCCCTCGATCTTCGAGATCGTCTCGACGGCCTGGGCAAAGGGTGCCGCCAGTCCGTTCTCAAGCGCCTCGGCAAGGGCCGCGATTCCCGCCTGTTCGGTTGTTACCGTTCTCAGCGCCGATTCGATCGACGCTTGCCTGTCCAGAGGCTTCTTATCGAGAGATCTCGCATGCATGGGTGATGCGATTAGCGCTTTGCCGCCCGCCTGTCCAACAGAAATGGCCTCTGCATGACGGCCGGATGTGTGCGGTCGTTGGGGACGACGACAAGGATCAAATGGAAGGCACGACGCAGACCCGCATTGTCGCCCGCGGAAATCCGCGTTTGGAGCCAGTGGCGCGCGCGACCTCAACCCTCCGTTAACCATCCCCATTTACGGTTCGGTAAGTATGGCGCGCGTGCGCCGCGCAGGCAGTGGTGGCGATGTCCGGGGTCCAGCCAGAAAAATTGAGAGGACGACAGGGCAAGGCGATCTGCGCCTTGCTGCTGGCGACCAGCATCCTTGCCTTGCTGCGTTCCACGCCACTCCATGCCCAGGAAACGGAATTGCGCGGAGAAGTGTCGGAATCGGCGATCCTGTCCGACCAGCAGCGCAAGGCGAGAAACCTGGTTCTTGCACAGCAAGCGGCGGCCAACGCGGCCGCGCAGGACAATGCGCCGGCGCGAACCTATCTGCCGGCCAGCGCCGGCGCCGTGCCTGACGACGCGGACGCCGCGAACTCGACCACCAGCGTCTTCGACCCGCCCCAGGCCGGCGACGATGCCTCCGCCGACGCGCCCACGCCGCCCAAGCCACGCCGCGCTTCGACCGCCAGGCAGAATGCGGCCGACAAGGCAAAGGACAAGGTCGCCGACAAAAAGAAGAAGAAAAAGAACACCACGGCGGCTACGGATCCAACCACCACCGCCACGACGGCCGCGACGGACGACACCGCCGATATCGCGGCGGATCAGGAAGCGGCCAATCGCCGTGCACTCACCATCGACAGTGCGGACAAGCAGAAACTCGACCCCGGCGCCGAGCGCACCGCTGCAATCGAGGGCCAGAACAAGAAACCCGAGGACGATCCGTTCGCCGCAACCGGCGTCAAATGGGGCTCCTTCATCATCCGGCCGACCATCGAACAGGGGCTGACGGCGACGACGAACGGCGATTCGAGCAGTGCCGGCACATCGGCGCTGCTGTCCGAGACGGCGCTGCGCTTTACCGCTGCTTCCGACTGGCGTGAAAACGCCGCGACCATCGACGGCTACGGAATTTTCCGTGAAACCGTGTCGGGCTACCCGGTTCACGATGCGCAGGGGCGCATCGAAGGCCAGCTCAATGTCGACCTCGACAATGACTTGCGTGCCATCGCCAAGCTCGGCTACGAAGCCGTGCCGGAATCCGCGTCCTCGCCCGATGCCATCGCTGGCGTCAGCACCCAGCCGCTGCGGCAGACCATCGACGGCAGCATCGGCGTCGAAAAGGCCGTCGGCAAGATGCAGTATACGTTGACCGGGGCGGTCTCGCACGACTTCTATGGTGACGCCAAGCTCTCGGACGGCACCTCGCTGTCGCAGAAAGATCAGGACAATACGCTCTACACTGCAACCTTGCGCACCGGCTACGAGATCTCCCCCGCGCTCACGCCCTTCACCGAGATCGAGGTCGGCCGCCGGGCCTACGACCAGCGCATCGACAATGAAGGCTTCGAGCGCTCCTCGACGCGTCTTGGCGCCCGCGCCGGCTTGCAACTCGATATGGGCGAGAAGCTGTCGGGCGAATTCTCGGCCGGTTGGCTCAGAGAGGCGATCGACGACAACAGCCTGGAAGCGATTTCGGGGGCCACCCTCAATGCCGACCTCAAATGGTCGCCGCAGCGCGGCACCACCATCGGCTTGACCGGCAAGACCACCGTCGAGACCACGACCACATCGGGCGAAAGCGGCGATATCCTCTATTCCGGACGCCTGACGGGCGAGCGCGTGATCCGATCCAATCTTACCGCGAATGCGGCCCTGGGTCTCGATTGGCGCGATTATGTCGGCATTGACGGCCATGACAGGATCTTGAGCGCCGAGGCCGGGCTGACCTGGTGGCTGAACCGCTATGCGGGCCTCACCAGCAGGGTAAGGACCGAAAAGCTGACCAGTAACCTGCCCGGCCGCGACTACACCGCCAACAGCATCTTCGTCGGCGTGAAGGTGCAGCGCTGAAGGCGTGTGCGCCAAGGTATGGCGAGAGTCAGGGTCGGGCCGAGTCGAGAATGGCTGATACCGAGAGCCTTTATGTACGTGAGCACAGTTCTACTGCGGCGCGGTAGAATGGGGAAGCGTAGGAAGCGGCCATTCGCAGGCCGGCATCACCTGAATATCGGCATGCCCTAAAAGGCTGCCCCGCGCCGTTCTGATGGCTTCATCTCGTCGAGCAGTGTGCGGATAACGCCGGCCATGCTCTGGTTCATGTCGTTGCGCCACAGCGCGAAGGCGACATTGGCCTCGACGAAACCTTCCGGCGAGCCGCAATCGAAGGTGCGGCCCTTATAATGGTAGCCGTAGAAGGCCTGCTGCTTCTCCAGCTTCAGCATCGCGTCGGTCAGCTGGATCTCGTTCCCGGCGCCCTTTTCCTGGCCTTCCAGAATCCTAAAGATCTCGGGCTGCAGGATGTAGCGGCCGTTGATGTAGAGGTTGGACGGCGCGGTGCCCGACTTCGGCTTCTCGACCATCTCGGTGATGCGGAAGCCGTGATGCGTGTCTTCGCCGCGCCCGACGATGCCGTATTTATGAGCCTCCGCCGGGTCGCATTCCTGCACCGCGATGATGTTGTTGCCGGTCTCCTCGTAGAGCTCGACCATCGCCTTCGTGCAGCTCTTTTCCGACTGCATGATCATGTCGGGCAACAACAGGGCGAACGGCTCATCGCCGACCAGTTCGCGCGCACACCAGACGGCATGGCCAAGACCCATCGGCACCTGCTGGCGGGTGAAGCTGGTCTGCCCCGGTGCCGGCTGCAGCCGCTGCAGGCGGGCAAGCTGCTCGTCCTTGCCGCGTTGTGCCAGCGTGTCATAGAGTTCGAACTGGATATCGAAATGGTCCTCGATGACCGCCTTGTTGCGGCCCGTGACGAAGATGAAATGCTCGATGCCCGCCTCGCGCGCCTCATCGACGACATACTGGATGACTGGCCTGTCGACGACGGTCAGCATCTCCTTGGGAACAGCCTTGGTGGCCGGGAGAAACCGCGTGCCGAGACCGGCGACCGGGAAAACTGCCTTGCGAACTCTCTTCATAGTTTAAATTATCCGTTTGCTGGCCAGCTCCGCAATCCCCGTCCCACGACATTTTCGCGCCGGAATTGAAGATTAGTGGGGCGGCTGAGGGAAACTCCCGCCGGTTAAAGCATCGAGGTGTCTTTTCGTTCCAGGCGACGCCTATGGTAAACTAATTCCTAACCCGGTTCGGCGAAGAATGGTCTTTCCTGGGACAGAGAAGGAGGAAAAAATGTCCGTTCGCAATGCCGCAAAACGTTTCGCCAGCGTCATGACGGCGGCCAGCCTCTCGCTCGCTTTGCTTGTCCCCACCGGGCCGGCCTTCGCCGACGCCGGTTTCCGGCAATGGGTCGCCGGCTTCCGCGCCACCGCCGTGGCGGGTGGCGTTTCCGGCGCCGTTTACGACCAGGCTTTCCGGGGCATCAACGAGCCCGATCCGGTGGTGCTGGAAAAGGCCCGCACCCAGCCCGAATTCACCGCGCCCGCCTGGGATTATTTCGACAACCGCGTCCATGACCAGTCCGTCGCCGTCGGGCAGCAGATGGCGAAGAAATGGAAGCCTTGGCTGGACAGGATCGAGGCGAGATTCGGCGTCGACCGCTACGTTCTCCTGGCCATCTGGTCGATGGAATCGAACTATGGCGAAATTCTCAAGCGCGACGACATCATGCGCAACGTCATCCGTTCGCTGGCGACTTTGGGTTATGGCGACGCGAAACGGTCGAAATACGCCCGCACCCAGCTGGTAGCGGCGCTGAAGATCCTGCAGACCGGCGATATCGACGAAAGCCACCTGATGGGCTCCTGGGCGGGCGCCATGGGCCAGACCCAGTTCATCCCGACCAGTTACCAGCACTATGCCGTCGACATGGACGGCAATGGCAAGCGCGACATCTGGAATTCCATTCCCGATGCGCTGGCGACATCAGCCAATTTGCTCAAGAAGAATGGCTGGCAGGCCGGCAAGACCTGGGGCTACGAGGTCGCGTTGCCGGCCGGCAAACTTCCCGCCGGGTCGAAGACCCTGGCGCAATGGCAGGCGCTCGGCGTGGGCCGCGCCAGCGGCAAGCCGTTCAAGAACCTCACCGACAAGGCAACGCTGAAAGTGCCGGACGGCCGTGGCGGGCCGGCCTTCCTGATGGTCAGGAATTTTTCGGTCATCAAGGCCTACAACAATGCCGACAAATACGCGCTCGCCGTCGGTCTGCTTGCCGATGAGATCGCGGGTGGCAGCGGCCTGGTCCAGGATTGGAACCGGCCTTTTACCAAGCTCAGCTTCGAGGAACGGCAGGAGTTGCAGAAGCGACTTTCCCAGCACGGCCTTTACGACGGCAAATTCGACGGCAAGATCGGCGACGGCTCGAAGACGGCCATCATGGCTTATCAGGCCAAGGTTGGCTTGACCCAGGATGGCTATCCGAGCTTGGAAGTGCTGAAATGGCTCAGGCAGAAATAGAGCCTGACGAAGTTGAGTAGGGAGGGAGCGATTGGTTTGGCCTACGCGCATCGGGACGTTCGTCCGTCGCATGCCGGTGCTGATCCTGGCCTTCGCCGTGCTCGCCATTGCCGTGGCCGGAGCTGTCCATGCCCCAGCCATGGCGCAGGAACAGCCGCAGCAAAGCCGGGGCTGGTCATTGCGCGACCTTCTGTTTCCGCGCCGCAGCGAGCGGGTCGAGCCGCCGCAGGACATCCAGAAGGCGAGACCTAAGCCGAAGAAGAAACCGCGTGCGCCTCGCCCACCAGAGGAGCCGGCAACGCCCGTGGTCGAAAAAGCGCCGGACGCCCGCACCGTCCTGGTGGTCGGCGACTTCATGGCGGCCGGCCTCGCCGAGGGTCTGGACGAAGCCTTCGCCGAGAATACCGGCGTCAGGATCGTGGTCCGCAGCAATGGCTCGTCAGGCTTCGTGCGCGATGATTTCTACAACTGGCCCGAACAGATCAAATCGCTGATCGACACCGAAAAACCCGCCGCGGTGGTCGTCATGCTCGGGTCGAACGACCGCCAGCAGATGAAGGTCGGCGACGTACGCGAACAGCCCCGCTCCGAAAACTGGACGAAGGAATACGAGCGCCGCACCGATGAGCTCGGCAAGGCAATCGCCACCGCCAAGGTGCCTTTCCTGTGGGTCGGCATGCCTGCCTTCCGGGTGCCGAAGATGACCTCCGACATGCTGGCCTTCAACGACATCTACCACAAGGCCGCCGAAAGCCACGGCGGCGAATTCGTCGATGTCTGGGACGGCTTCGTCGACGAGAACGGCGCCTTCGTCACCTCTGGCCCCGACATGAACGGTCAGCCGGTGCGACTGCGCGCCGATGACGGCATCAACGTGTCCAAAGCCGGCAAGCGCAAGCTCGCCTTCTACACCGAAAAGCCGCTGCTTAAGATCCTTGGACTGGCCGCGCCGGGAAGCGTGGCACCGACGACGGCGCCGGCGGGCGCACCGGTCGAGACCCCCGCTCCGGCGGCCGCGCCTATCGTCATCGATCGCACCCAACCCATGCTGCTCAGCGATCCCGCGCTCGACGGCGGCACAGAATTGCTCGGCGCCGCCCCACCGCCGAAGGCCAATCCGGCTCTTCCTGGCGAAAGGCTGGTGATCGAGGGCAAGGCGCCGGAGGCTTCCCCAGGCCGCGCCGACGACTTTTCCCGGCCGCCGAAGGCAAGTCCGGCGACAGCGGCAGCGTCCGACACCACCACGGCGATCAGCCCTTAACGCGGCAGGACGGTCGTCCCCATCAGCGCCTCGTCGATCGAGCGTGCCGCCTGGCGGCCTTCGCGGATCGCCCAGACGACCAGCGACTGGCCACGGCGTACGTCGCCCGCCGCGTAGAGCCGGTCGACGCTCGTCCTGTAATCGCGGTCATTGGCCTCGACATTCCTGGAACGGCGGCTGTCGGTGGTGATCTTCATCTCCCCCTCGAGTTCCGCCGCAACGCCCGCCATCGCCGGGCCAGCAAAGCCGATGGCGATGAAGGCGAGATCGGCGCGGATGACGAATTCAGTGCCGGCGATCGGCTTGCGCTTGTCGTCGACCTCGCAGCACTTCACGCCTGTAAGCTGGCCTTCCTCGCCGATGAATTCGAGCGTCGCCACCTGGAATTCGCGTTCGGCGCCCTCGGCCTGCGAGGACGAGGTGCGCATCTTGGTCGCCCAGTAGGGCCAGACGGAGAGCTTGTCTTCCTTCTCGGGCGGCTGCGGACGGATGTCGAGCTGGGTGACGCGCACCGCACCCTGGCGGAAGGCGGTGCCGACGCAGTCGGACGCGGTGTCGCCGCCGCCGACGACGACGACGTGCTGGCCACCGGCGATGATTGGATGCGACGGCCATGCCACCGACTGGATCGGTTCGCCGCCGACGCGGCGGTTCTGCTGCACCAGATAGGGCATCGCGTCATGCACGCCGCCGAGATCGTCGCCGGGAATACCGGCAGCGCGCGGCGTTTCCGAACCACCGCAATAGAGCACGGCGTCATGTTCGGCGAGGAGTTCAGCCACCGGCTTGTCGATGCCGACATTGACGCCGCAATGGAAGGTGACGCCCTCGCCCTGCATCTGTTCGATGCGCCGGTCGATATAATGCTTCTCGATCTTGAAGTCGGGGATGCCGTAGCGCATCAGCCCGCCGGGGCGGCTCTCGCGCTCATAGACATGCACGTCGTGACCGGCGCGGCCAAGCTGCTGGGCGGCCGCCATGCCGGCTGGGCCGGAGCCGATGATGGCGACCCGCTTGCCGGTCTTCTTCTCCGGCGGATAGGGCCTGATGTGGCCGGTCTCGTAAGCCTTGTCCGCGATCGCCTGCTCCACCGTCTTGATGGCGACCGGAATGTCCTCAAGGTTCAGCGTGCAGGCTTCCTCGCAAGGCGCGGGGCAGATGCGGCCGGTGAACTCCGGGAAATTGTTGGTCGAGTGCAGGTTGCGGATCGCGTTGTCCCAGTCCCTGTTGTAGACGAGGTCGTTCCAGTCGGGGATCTGGTTGTGGATCGGACAGCCCGTTGGCCCATGGCAGAACGGAATGCCGCAATCCATGCAGCGCGCGGCCTGTTTCTCGACTTCCTTGTCCGACATCGGCAGCGTGAATTCGCGGAAATGCCGGATGCGGTCGGAGGCCGGCTGGTACTTGTGCACCTGCCGGTCGATTTCGAGAAAGCCTGTTACCTTGCCCATAGTCCAGTTCCTGCTGTCCAGATGGTGCGGTTTTCGCCGCACCCGTTAACCTCTTGAGGCAGCCGTGGCAACCTTGAGCCCGAGGTCAAACTGTCGATGAAGGGGCCGGGAAGCCCGGGCCCCCCGGCAATTCTCAAATCTATTCGGCCGCGACGCCCATGCGCATGCGTTCCATCTCGATCAGCGCGCGGCGGTATTCGACCGGCATGATCTTGCGGAATTTCGGCCGGAAAATAGCCCAGTCGTCGAGTATCTCGCGGCCGCGCACCGAACCCGTATAGTGCACGTGGTTCGAGATCAGCTGGTAAAGCCGTTCTTCGTCATGACTGGTCATGTCGCCAGACACGTCGACGCGGCCCTTGTGGTCGAGGTCGCCGCCATGGTGCAGCAGCTTTTCCATCAGATCGTCTTCTTCTGGGACCGGCTCCAGCTCGACCATGGCCATGTTGCAGCGCTCGGCGAAATCACCTGCTTCGTCCAGCACATAGGCGACACCGCCCGACATGCCGGCGGCAAAGTTGCGGCCGGTTTTGCCGATGACGACGACGACGCCGCCGGTCATGTATTCGCAGCCATGGTCGCCGACGCCCTCGACGACCGCGGCGACGCCCGAATTGCGCACCGCGAAGCGCTCGCCGGCGACGCCGGCGAAATAGGCCTCGCCCTCGGTCGCGCCATAGAGCACCGTATTGCCGACGATGATGGAGTCGGCCGCGACGATCCTTGCCTCTTCCGGTGGCCGGATGACGATGCGCCCGCCCGACAGGCCCTTGCCGACATAGTCATTGGCGGCGCCGACGAGCTCGAACGAGATGCCACGTGCCAGGAAGGCGGCGAAGGACTGGCCGGCCGTGCCGGTGAGTTTTACCTGGATCGTGTCCTCGCGCAGGCCCTTGTGCTTGAAGCGCTTGGCGACCTCGCCCGACAGCATGGCGCCCGTCGAACGGTCGACATTGCGGATGTCGACCTCGATCTTGACCGGTTGCTTGGCCTCCAGCGCGGGTTTGGCCAGTTCGATCAGCTTGCGGTCGAGCACATCGTCGATCGGATGCTTCTGCCGCTCGGTCCAGTGCACCGCTTCATGCGGCGCATCGGGCTTGTAGAACATCTTCGAGAAATCGAGCCCGCGCGCCTTCCAGTGCTGGATCACGTCGCGCTTTTCCAGAAGGTCGGCGTCACCGATGATCTGGTCGATATGGGTGAAGCCCATTTCGGCGAGCAGCGCCCGCACCTCTTCCGCCACGTAGAAGAAGAAGTTGATGACGTGCTCGGGCGTACCCTTGAAGCGCTTGCGCAGCACCGGATCCTGCGTCGCGACGCCGACCGGGCAGGTGTTGAGATGGCATTTGCGCATCATGATGCAGCCGGCCGCGATCAAAGGCGCGGTCGAGAAGCCGAACTCGTCGGCGCCGAGCAGCGCGCCGATGATGACGTCGCGCCCGGTGCGCAGGCCGCCGTCGACCTGCAGCGCCACGCGCGAGCGCAGGCCGTTCAGCACCAGCGTCTGGTGCGTTTCGGCAAGACCCATTTCCCACGGGCTGCCGGCATGCTTGAGCGAGGTCAGCGGCGACGCACCGGTGCCGCCATCATAGCCAGAGATGGTGATGTGGTCGGCGCGCGCCTTTGCAACGCCGGCCGCGACCGTGCCTACACCAACCTCCGACACCAGCTTGACCGAGACGTCGGCCGCCGGATTGACGTTCTTCAGATCGTAGATCAGCTGCGCCAGATCCTCGATTGAATAGATGTCGTGGTGCGGCGGCGGCGAGATCAGGCCGACGCCCGGCGTCGAATGCCGAACCTTGGCGATGGTTGCGTCGACCTTGTGGCCGGGCAACTGGCCGCCCTCGCCGGGCTTGGCGCCCTGCGCCACCTTGATCTGCATCATGTCGGAGTTGACGAGATATTCCGCCGTCACGCCGAAACGCCCCGACGCGACCTGCTTGATCGCCGAACGTTCGGGGTTCTTGCCGCCACCTGGCAGCGGCAGATAGCGATCGGCCTCTTCGCCACCCTCGCCGGTGTTCGACTTGCCGCCGATCTGGTTCATGGCACGCGCCAGCGTGGTGTGCGCTTCCCTGGAAATCGAGCCGAACGACATCGCCCCGGTCGAGAAGCGCTTGACGATGTCGGCCGCCGGCATGACGTCGTCGAGGGCGACCTTCGTGCGGCCGGTCTCATCCGCCAGCTTGATCTTGAACAGGCCGCGTATGGTCTGGGCGCGGGCCGTCTCGCTGTCGATCTGCGCCGAATAGTCCTTGAACGTCTCCCACGATCCCTGGCGCACGGCGTGCTGCAAGGTGGCGACCGCGTCGGGCGACCACATATGCGCCTCGCCGCGCATGCGGAACAGGTATTCGCCACCGACCTCCAGGCTGTTGCGCAGCACCGGATCGCTGCCGAAACCGTCCGTGTGACGGCTGACGGTTTCGCCTGCGACCTCATCCAGTCCGACGCCTTCGATCAGTGTCGCGGTGCCGGTGAAGTATTGCTGCACGAAATCGGTCTTCAGCCCGATGGCATCGAAGATCTGCGCGCCGCAATAGGACTGATAGGTCGAGATGCCCATTTTGGACATCACCTTGAGGATGCCCTTGCCGATCGACTTGATGTAGCGCGACACCACTTCGTAGGCGTCGACCTCCTCGGGCAGTTCGCCGCGCTTGTGCATGTCGAGCAACGTGTCGAAGGCGAGATAGGGATTGATCGCTTCCGCGCCGTAGCCGGCAAGGCAGCAGAAATGATGCACCTCGCGCGGCTCGCCCGATTCGACGACCAGGCCGACCGCGGTGCGCAGCCCCTTGCGAATCAGATGGTGGTGCACGGCGGCGGTCGCCAGCAACGCCGGAATGGCGATGCGGTCCGGTCCGAGCTGGCGATCGGACAGGATGATGATGTTGTAGCCGCCGGCGACTGCCGCCTCCGCCCGCTCGCACAGCCGGTCGATGGCCCCTTGCATGCCGGCAGCACCCTCGCTCGACCCGTAGGTAATGTCGATCGTCTTGGTGTCGAAACGGTCCTCGGTGTGGCCGATCGAGCGGATCTTCTCGAGATCGCCATTGGTCAGGATCGGCTGGCGCACTTCGAGCCGCTTGCGGCGCGAATTGCCGACCAGGTCGAAGATGTTCGGCCGCGGTCCGATGAAGGACACCAGGCTCATTACCAGTTCCTCGCGGATCGGGTCGATCGGCGGGTTGGTGACCTGGGCAAAATTCTGCTTGAAGTAGGTGTAGAGCAGCTTCGACTTGTCCGACATCGCCGAGATCGGCGTGTCGGTGCCCATCGAGCCCACGGCTTCCTGGCCGGTGGTCGCCATCGGCGACATCAATAGTTTGGTGTCTTCCTGGGTGTAGCCGAACGCCTGCTGGCGATCGAGCAGGCTGACATCCTTGCGCAGCGCGCGCGGCTCGACCGGCTTTAAATCTTCCAGGATGAGCTGCGTATTGGCAAGCCAGGTCTTGTAGGGGTGTTTGGTCGCGATCTCCGACTTGATTTCCTCGTCGGGGACGATGCGGCCCTTGGCAAGGTCGATCAGAAGCATGCGGCCGGGCTGCAACCGCCACTTCTGGACGATCTTCTCTTCCGGCACTGGCAGCACGCCGGCCTCGGAAGCCATGATGACGCGGTCATCGTCAGTGACGATGTAGCGTGCCGGGCGCAAGCCGTTGCGGTCCAGCGTGGCGCCGATCTGGCGTCCGTCGGTAAAGGCGACCGCCGCCGGCCCGTCCCAAGGCTCCATCAACGCGGCGTGGTATTCGTAGAAGGCCTTGCGATCGGCATCCATGAGCTTGTTGCCGGCCCAGGCTTCCGGGATCAGCATCATCATGGCGTGGCTGAGGCTGTAGCCGCCCTGGAACAGAAACTCGAGCGCATTGTCGAAGCAGGCGGTATCGGACTGGCCGTCATAGGAGATCGGCCAGAGCTTCGAGATGTTGTTGCCGAACAGTTCGGAATCGACCGACGCCTGGCGCGCCGCCATCCAGTTGTTGTTGCCGCGCACCGTGTTGATCTCGCCATTATGCGCGACCATGCGGTAGGGATGCGCCAGCTTCCACGACGGGAAGGTGTTGGTCGAGAAGCGCTGGTGGACGAGGATCAGCGCGGTCTCAAAACGCGGGTCCTTGAGGTCCTTGTAGTAGGCGCCGACCTGATAAGCCAGGAACATGCCCTTGTAGACGATGGTGCGCGCCGACAGCGACACGCAGTAGGCGCCGATGTCCTTGTTGTCGTTCTCGGCGTAGATGCGGCCCGATATGACCTTGCGCAGCAGGTAGAGCCTGGCCTCGTATTCCTCGTCGTCGGTGATGTCGGCCGTGCGGCCGATGAAGACTTGGCGGTGGAACGGCTCGGACGCGACGATGTCGGGCGCCTTCGATAGTGACGAATTGTCGACCGGCACGTCGCGGAACCCGAGCAGCGGCAGCCCTTCGGACTGCGCCGATTCGGCGATGATCTCCTCGATATGTGCACGAAGGGCAGCATCCTGCGGCATGAACCAGTGTCCGACGCCGTACTGGCCTACTGGTGGCAGTTCGATACCTTGGGCCGCCATCTCCTCACGGAAGAAAAGATCCGGAAGCTGCACCAGCACTCCGGCGCCATCTCCGACCAGCGGATCGGCGCCGACGGCACCGCGATGCGTCAGGTTCTCGAGCACGGCAAGCCCGTCCTTGACGATCTGATGCGACTTCACGCCCTTCATGTTGACGATGAAGCCGACGCCGCAGGCGTCATGCTCGTTGCGCGGATCGTAGAGGCCCTGGGCGGTCAAGCCGCCGGCAGACGCGCGATTTTTGGCGGAGGTATTTTTGACGGCGGCCGCTTTCGTCTGCGCGGCCTGGCCGTTCGTCGCAGAGAGCGTCAATTCCGTCATTGTCCTGTCCTCCATTCCAGCCCTTCAGGCGCTGGTTTGCCTCGGCAAGCGCTTGGCTCACCCTGATCCTTGCGGCACGTCTTGCGAAATCCTTTTCGAACCATGCGGCTTTTCGCATGCTTCGCATCTGGTATCGTACAGGCCAGCGTCCGGCCGTCCACCTGTCGCTCGCGGCAACAGCCGGAGAGGCCAATATGTTACGCCAATCCGGCCTGTTTTGTGCGACAAAATAAGACAGCACTACTGTCCTAAATTTTTATGGCAGAATTCCTTAACGCGCACAAGACCGATTCACAAAAAACTTGGAGCTTCCGCGACATAAAATTACGCGGAGTTGAGGAAAAACGTAAGCTTAAGTCGTCGACGCTTGCCGCCACGTTGGCTGGGTTCAACGGTTTTCCGGCGCCTGGCCCTTGCGGTCGGCGCGTTAAACCGGTCAACTCCGGCTGATTTCCCCAACACAGGCAGATACATGTTCTTCGCTTCCGACAATTGGGCAGGCGCCCATCCCAATATCGTTGCCGGCCTGTCGGCCGCGGCTGGCGGCTTTGCCACCGCCTATGGTGACAGCGCCCTCGACGAGGCGGTTTATCAGCGTTTCAGTGAAATTTTCGAACGCGAGGTCGCGGTGTTCTTCGTGGCAACCGGCACCGCCGCCAATTCGCTGTCGTTGACCACCTTCAACAAGCCGGGCGGCATTTCCTTCGCTCACCGAGAATCGCATGTCATCGAGGATGAATGTGGCGCGCCGGAGTATTTTTCCGGCGGCTCGCGGCTGCACGCCGTCGACGGTCCCCTAGGCAAGATCGACCCGCCCAATCTGGACAGGGCGATCGGTCGTTTCGCAAGCGAGGTCGTCCATTGGGGCCGGCCGATGGCCGTCTCGATCACCCAGTCGACCGAGGTCGGCACCGTCTATGGTCTCGACGACATTGACGCAATCTCGGCCATCGCCAAACAGCATTCCGTGCCACTGCACATGGATGGCGCCCGCTTTGCCAATGCGCTGGCCGCGCTCGACACCACGCCGGCCGAAATGACCTGGAAACGCGGGGTCGATGTCCTGTCCTTCGGCGGTACCAAGAACGGTTGCTGGTGCGCGGAGGCGATCGTGCTGTTCGACCTCGACCGTGCCAAGGAATTGGCCTTCCTGCGCAAGCGTGCCGCACAGCTGCTTTCGAAGTCGCGTTTCGTCGCTGCGCAGTTCGAAGCCTATTTCAAGGACGGGCTGTGGCTCGACACCGCCAGGCATGCCAACGCCATGGCCGCGCGCCTGGCGGCGGCGATCGAGGATTCGGCCACGGCAAAGCTCGCTTGGCTGCCGCAGGCTAATGAGGTGTTCGCGGTGATCGAGAAAACCGAAGCAGACAGACTGCAGGCTGCAGGCGCGGCCTTCTATGACTGGCACAGGCCGCATGGTTTTGACGGCCATATCGGCGAGGACGAACTGCTCTATCGCTTCGTCACCAGCTTTGCCACGACGACTGAGGAAGTCGACCGCTTTGGCCAGCTGATCGCCGGATAACAGTCAATCTTCGGACAAAAAAGCGGCGCCTCGCGGCGCCGCTTCCGTCTCGGGAGGAGACTTTAGATTTTATACGGCCGTCAGGCTGCCGTCTTGGCCTCGATCTGCTTGGCCTTGGCCGGAGCCGAGGTGATCGCGATCTTGCGCGGCTTCAGCTCTTCGGGAATGTTGCGCTTGAGGTCGACGAAGAGCAGGCCGTTCTTCAGCGCGGCGCCGACGACTTCAACATGATCGGCAAGCTGGAAGCGGCGCTCGAAGGCCCTGGAGGCAATGCCGCGATAGAGCAGTTCGGAACCCTCGCCGGTGCCCTCGTCCTTGCGCTCGCCCTTCACGGTCAGCACGTTACGGTGAGCTTCGATCGAGATTTCCTCGTCCGAGAAGCCGGCGACGGCCATCGAAATCCGATAGGAATCCTCGCCGGTGCGCTCGATGTTATAGGGCGGATAGGTCTGCGCGCCGTCGGGCTGCGCAAGCGAATCCAACATGGTGAAGAGACGGTCGAAGCCGACGGTCGAACGGTAAAGCGGGGAAAAATCAACGTGACGCATGAGGTGTTCTCCTGTTGAGCAACATGGTTTGCGTATGGTCGGTGCGAAACCCGCGAGCGGCGTTTCGGGAGGACCAGCGGCCCCGATTGGCGACCGCAACCCACATCTGGGGAGCGCTCGAAAGCATTTCAAGTTTCGTTTGACGGCAAAAAAGAACGAGGCAGCCAACCTTTGATGAACGGCAGATGAACCGGTGCTTCGGCGCCCGTTCAGACAGCCAGCGCTAAAGTGGCTTTCAAGATCAAGAATTGGCGGCGCCGGATCTGCGAAGGTGCCGCAACGAGGCCGAACCGGGTGTTAACGTCCCTTCCTCCCGGATCGACAGGGGCCGGAAGCGCGCTCAAAGCCGCTTCCGGCCTTACCCGTCGCAGTCCTCCATAACCCGGATTTGCTTTGCTTTTGATGTGTTGGCGTCTATCACCGTGACGAGGCCAGCCGCGACCGGCTGGCGCGCAAGGACGCCGAGCACAAAGCGCCGAATGACGGATCTTTTCCACGACACTCCGCTCTTCCACGAAACCGAGGGCAATCCGCGACCGGAAAACGCCACCGGCGGCTTTTTCACCACGCGCGACGGCAAGAAAATACGTTATGGCCTGTTCGCGGCGGTGGCGCGGCCGATGCGGGGCACCGTGGTGCTGCTCGGCGGCCGCAACGAGTGCATCGAGAAATATTTCGAAACCATCAGTGACCTTGTCGCGCGCGGCTTTGGTGTCGCCATCCTAGACTGGCGCGGTCAGGGCGGTTCGGACAGGCTGATCCGCGATCGCCAGCGTGGCTATGTCAGGTCGTTCCGCGACTATACGGCTGACCTGGAGCAGTTCTTCGAAGAGATCGTGCTGCCGGACTGCCGCGGACCGTACTATATCCTCGCCCATTCGGCCGGCGCTGTGATCGCGCTGCTTGCCGCGCCGTCGATGGTGAACCGCGTGCGGCGCATGGTGCTGATCGCGCCGTTCCTGACATTGCCCGACCTGCCGGTCTCGATAGGGACGGTGCGCCGGATCTGTTCGTTTTTCTGCGCCCTTGGGCTCGGCTGGCTCTATGCCGCCTGGGGTCCAAGGCCGAGACACACGCTGCCCTTCGAAGCCAACAAGGTGACATCGGATCCGCAACGCTATCGCCGTAACACGCGCATTTATGAAGAATATCCGCAAATGGCGCTCGGCGGCCCGACGATCCGCTGGCTGCAGGCGGCGGCGAAGGCGTCGGCAGCCATCAGCGACCCCGACTTCATGGCCCGCATTCAGGTGCCGCTGCTGATCATCGCCGCCGGCGCCGACCAGGTCGTCTCGACCAGGGCGGTGGAGGCATATGCGAGAAATCTACGGCTGGGTTCGCTGTTGATGATCGACGGTGCCAAGCACGAAATCCTGCAGGAAGCCGATCTCTACCGCGAACAATTCCTCGCTGCCTTCGACGCCTTCGTCCCCGGCTCAGATGACCCGACAGCCTGACGGGCCGCGGCTCTTCCGCGAGAGGGTGTAGCTGACACTCCCTTTTTCAGGAAGGAGGCGCTGGCGGCGTTCAGGCAGACCTATGGGCGTACGCTGGCGGCATTCCAGCGGTCGAGAGCCGCCGACCGGAGGCGATGTCAGCCGCGCAGGGCAGCCATGGCGGCGGCATGAAG
The DNA here is from genome assembly GCF_006658535.1 of Mesorhizobium sp. B2-4-13. NCBI lineage: Bacteria > Pseudomonadati > Pseudomonadota > Alphaproteobacteria > Hyphomicrobiales > Phyllobacteriaceae > Mesorhizobium > Mesorhizobium sp. B2-4-13. The sequence continues at coordinate 481,843 of NZ_VFVB01000002.1, forward strand.
CTCCGGTGTCGCGGCCGCTAGAACATCGCCGCCATTCTCCGCGGGCCCGCCGTCGAAGGTGGTCACGACCCCGCCTGCCTTCTCGATGATCGGGATCAGCGCCACGATGTCGTAGGGCTTCAATCCAGGATCGGCGACGATGTCGACGCTCCCCGAGGCGATCATGGCGAAGGCATAGCAATCGGCGCCATAGCGGGCGAGCTGGATTTGCCGCTCGAACGCGTCATAGCGATTGCGTGCCTCGCCCTTGAACAGGGCCGGCGTTGTGGTGAACAACCTGGCCTCGGCCAGCTTCGTCGTCTTGCTGGTCGTCAGCTTGCGGGGCCCTCCCGGCCCCTCATAATGTGATCCGGAGGCGTTGGCGTAGAACAGCTCGCCGGTGAAGGGCTGGGCCATCATGCCGGCGACCGCGTCACCATCGACCGTCAGCCCGACCAGCGTCCCCCACACCGGCAGGCCGGAGATGAACGCGCGCGTGCCGTCGATCGGATCGATCACCCAGACATGCCGGCTGGAGATGTTCTCGCTGCCGTGCTCTTCGCCCAGGATGCCGTGGTCGGGATACTCAGCCGATATCAGCGCCCGGATGGCGCGCTCGGCCTCGCGGTCGGCCTCCGTGACCGGATCGAAACTGCCTTTTTCCTTGTTGGCGACCGCGCCCTGGGCGCGGAAGCGCGGCAAGGTCTCCGCCGCCGCCGCTTGCGCGATACGGCGCATGAAATCGATGCTGATGTCCAACTGATTCTCCCGCTTTGCAGCGCGCCCTAGCCGGGCTTGCCGCGACTTCCCCGCCAAGACAAGCTTGTCTATCGATTTATCCGCCGCGACAACTGTTGCCGGAATGTCACTCCAACGTCATCGAAACGCAATTTCCACATCACTCTGAATTAAAAAAGCCTAAACGTCGCTTGACATTTGTGCGCTGCACAATACCCTCAATCTCGGACAGGGTTTCCTGTCCATGCCCTCCTTGGGCGTTTCCTCCCTAGACTTCGACCGTATCGTGCAAACGATGCGGTCTTTTTTTCACGGCCGCTCCTGGAGCGGGCCGTCCAAAGAAGCACACAAAAATCTTGGGCGGTGGCACGCATGAGACAAGGCGTGGTCTTCACTCCGCGGCCAGCGGCAGATCGATGAAATGATGGTCCGGCATCGCCATCAGGTCGGCTGAAAACCGCGTCAGATCGTCGGCCAGCGCGTCGAAGCCGGCGGCTTTCTCGAATGTCCGCTCATTCATGTAGAGCCCGCGATTGACCTCGATCTGCAGCGCGTGCAAATGACGCGCCGGACGGCCGTAATGCTCGGTGATGAACCCGCCGGCGTAAGGCTTGTTGTGGGCAACCGTATAGCCCATCGCGGTCAACAGGCCGATCGCGGTTTCGGTCAGGGCCGCGGTGGCCGAGATGCCGAAACGGTCGCCGATGATGAAATCCGGCCGCAGCCCGTTGTCGCCGACACGGATGCTCGCCGGCATCGAATGGCAATCGATCAGCACGGCAAAGCCGAACCGGGCGTGGGTCCTGGTCAAAAGCCGCTTCAGCGTTTCATGATAGGGCTTGTAGACGGCCTCGATGCGGGCAACCGCCTCGGCGAGCGGCAAGCGGCCCGAATAGATGTCGAGCCCCTCGCCCACCAGCTTCGGCACGGTGCCGAGCCCGCCGGCCACGCGCGCGGAGCGGATGTTGCAGAAGGACGGCACCGGCTCGGCGAACATGCGCGGGTCGAGTTCCCAGGGCTCGCGGTTGACGTCGAGATAGGCGCGCGGGAAATTCGCCGCCAGCAGCGGCGCGCCGAGCGCCACGGCGCCGCCGAACAACTCGTCGACATAGCAATCCTCCGAGCGGCGGATGGCATTGCGATCGAGCCTCGCCATGGCAAGGAAGCGTTCGGGATAGTAGCGGCCGCTATGCGGCGAGTTGAAAAGGAAGGGGACGCGCTGCTCGGCGCCCGACCGGATTTCGAAGGGTGGAAAGACCGAAAAATCCTCGGCTGCCGTCTTCAATTTGAACGAACCCGAAAACACCAGTGCATCATGGCATGAAACTGCCACCTTGCTGGCCGCATGTCCAGCATTTCGGCGGTCGTGCCGCTGGGCAAATGTGGGTCAGGCGCGTCCGCGTTCACTTGATGTTTACTCTCACCTCCTCATATACAGGATGGTTAACGGGCCTGCCCCACGGCAGTCTCCGGCGGGTGATTCGGACGGGATAACATGGCACGCATTCTTCTGGCGGAAGACGACGACGATATGCGTCGGTTCCTCGTCAAGGCGCTGGAGCGCGCCGGCTATCAGGTCAGCGATTTCGACAACGGCGCCAGCGCCTATGAGCGGCTGCGTGAGGAACCGTTCTCGCTGCTTCTGACCGACATCGTCATGCCGGAGATGGACGGCATCGAACTGGCGCGTCGCGCCACCGAAATCGATCCCGACCTCAAGGTCATGTTCATCACCGGTTTTGCCGCCGTCGCGCTGAACCCGGATTCCAAGGCGCCGAAAGACGCCAAGGTGCTGTCCAAGCCCTTCCACCTGCGCGATCTGGTCAACGAGGTCGAGAAGATGCTGCAGGCGGCTTGAACCGCCTTTCGCAAGCCGCCGGCGTTGGTCCACAGCCGCGGCGGGACGACGTGTTTTTCCTCTTTTCCTGCTATTGACGCGCCTGACCAAAAATGGTGTATGCGCGGCTTCGGATGGGCGTGTAGCTCAGCGGGAGAGCACTGCATTGACATTGCAGGGGTCACAGGTTCAATCCCTGTCACGCCCACCATCCTATCTTTCTGAAACAGCTTAGTTTTTTAACGCAGCGCCATACGCGGCACTCCGGCGCTGACCGGTTACAGCAATCAGATAGCAATCAGCGAACGGGGAAAAATCCGGAACATTGAGGTAGTCCCACCCTCGCCGTTTGATCGCCTCAAGTCGGTCCTTCATGCTAGGACTAGCCTAGCATTAGCTTAGGAGAAGTCGTGGATGGACGAAGATGATCAGGAAGGGACTCCGGTAGCCGGCCCGAGCGAAAAGGTTCGTCGCGGTATGAAACGCTACTGGGCGAAAAATTCGCTGAAGCTCAAAACTAAGAATATCCGTCGCGTACTTTTGGAACAACCGGCTTCCCCGCCTGACGCCGGCGCCATCCCATTCATGTCGGTCATCGAAGGGGGTGTCATCAACCCAAATGAGCTGTTCTCTCTAATTTTAGACGATGAACTCCCCAAGGTGGAGAGACCAATTGTCGGGCGAATGTTGGCAGCCTGGTTGGCAGATCCAGCTAGCTCAAATCTTCACTTCCGGACGCTGCTCTCCTCAGTCACATCGGTCGCGAAAGGACTTCAGCGAGACCATCGACCATCAGATTTCCCGACTGGGCACATCGACACCATGCACGCACGCCTAGTCTCATACCGAGGGTTCTTTCAGGGGCTACATCATCTTGTCGAGCAAGCTGCATCGGAACGATGGCCCGAAACGTCAGATCAGATCGCCGCCGAGACGAAAAAGACCTCAGCTTGGGTACTCGATGCGCTGATAATGTACACAGGCCTTCACCATCTGATGGGGCAAATTGGTCCAGCCAACTTTTCGAACATTTTGAGTGCCAACAAGGCGCGACAGGTGCCCTCGACGATTGAGTGGCGATCATCCATCGAAGGCATTCTGACTGGCGGAAAGCAATCCTTTGAAAGACCAAACAAACGAAGGATCGGAGAGACCAGGACGATCAAGAACGAGCTAGATCACAAGGGTGCTGCACCCGCGGTCGCTTATGCTGCCTATAACGTCTCGTTCGGCGACGGGGAGTGTCTCCTCCATCGGATCATTGTTAATCCCGCTAGCCTGCATTCTTATCCAGACCACATCCGTAGTTGCCTTGGCAGGGCAAGGTTCGTCTTCGACACTCTCACGCCTGGTATGATGAAGACGAATATAGAGCCTCCCCCAGGGGAGGCCGAGGCTTTTGATCCTAAGCCTTTCGAAGAGAATGTGCGCGACAACTACAATATGACTCTACAAACCCTCGCCTACCCGAAGGCCGGCCGGCAAAAGCCAAGCAAACTGGAATTTTGAGGGATAAACCGTGTAATTTAAAATTACACGGGTGCAAGCCGAAATTTCAGCATTTTTCACCAGCGATTTGCGGTTCAATTAGGAAGTCCTTCAATTTGAAAAAGGACTTCCGATGCTTGAAACTACACAAACTTCTGATCGCCGGAGCGAGACCTTTCTGAACGAGCATGCGCTTGCTGAGAGGTGGGCTATATCCGTCAAGACTCTGCGAAATCGTAGAGTCACTGGGGGCTTCCTACCATTCGTCAAGCTTTCCCGTTCTGTCCGTTATCGGCTGTCTGACGTGATCGCCTGGGAAGAGGCGAACACTCGCGAAAACACCTGCCAACTCACCAGAGGTCCGCAACCCGACCGCGTCATTTCACCCAAGGCTAGGCTCGTGAGAGAAAGCACTCCCACCGTAAAGGTCTTTCAGATCAAAGACTTGAGTGGTGAGCGGCGAGAACCGTGAGCGCGATCGCCGTCCCTGTAGCTGACTATTTTAGCCTACACCCGAACGATCGGAGAGGACGCAGGCACGGTCATACCGGCCCGTCATCGCGTCCTCGAACCCTTAAAGGAACCAACATGTCCCCCGTTTTCTCTGAATCGACTGCGACTTCCTGCAAACGGATCCCAACCCTCGACGCCAACATGGTCTGCGCCCGCTTCGGCATCAGCGAAAGGACTCTTAGCCGATGGCAAAAAGATGCAGCGCTTGGCTTCCCGGAGCCGACATACTTATGGGGCCGTCGTTGGTGGCCTGAAAGCGAAATTGTGAATTGGGACACCCGGCAGTTCGGAATGACCTACTCTGTCGGGGACTAGCACTAGGCCGATGGACGCCGCACGAACGTCGGACCTCGGTCGCGACTGACCGGGGCGCCCTACCCCCTCTAACACCATGGTGAACCTATGCCACCCACACGGCAGTGGGAGGATGAATCGCGCTATTTTGAAACGCGGTCATTCTCCCGGAACGAAGATCAGAAGCGCCTCGAGCTGCTTCAAACTTGCCCGAAATATCGATCGAGGACCAAAGAACTTCAAAGGCTCCTGCGCTTCGGCCTTATCAGCCCGGAACCACAACCAACCTTGGCTTCGTCTCGTCACATGAGGGAGCTACGCGCCGAGATTATCGGGGCCTTGCTCGATGCCGTTGAGGACATTCCTCACAACGACCTCAACGTCGTGACGGTCATCAATCGCCACTGGCACCTCGACCCGGCAGCCCTCGATAGAGCCAGCGCGAAATCGATCAAAGGCGAATTCCGGACCCACCTTGGGAGGGCTGGGATCCTTGCGCGGAAAGGGCTCCTGGTCGGTTTTCTGCATGGTGAGTTCGAACCAACCAGCCGGACCTACCAGCTGCACTGGCATCTCGTGACAACACGCGAAAAAGCTCAGGCGATCCGACCTGCCCTTAGGGGTCGTTGGGGTTACGAGCGGACTTCAACCGGGGCAGCTCCTATCAAATCGCAATCGGTGAACCATCGGAGAAAGCAGCTGTCTTATCTGTTCAAAGCCTTCTGGCCGCAGAAAGCCGTCATTGACATTAACGGCAAGAAAAAAAGAAGGCGGGAAGGAACTCGGATCGACCTCCCCCACCACAACCAAGTTCTCGCCTGGCTTCACAAACAAAATCTGGTCGATGTGATGATCACCAACAAATGCTCTTATCGATCAGGTCAATTCATTCCCCTGCGGTAGCTTTGTATTTCTCGAATTGCGGAAGACCCGCTCAAACCATGCTCACACTGCCATAGGAGGTTCATCCGAAGCCACTTTGAGAACATTCTCGATACAACACTGCGATCAACATCATCCCCTTCAAATTTTTTGGGTTCCACCCGATCCACGGGTGGGAAGGTGGGAAATCTAGCTGAAAACAGGTGAAAACATGACGCTTGAAAATAATAGCTCGCGTCCCGCAAGGGAAACGGCGAACGCACTCAATCATGACAACGCAAAGGTCGAGGTCGCAATCGTTGACCTCGTCGAAGACCAGAACGGCACTCATTGGGTGTGCTACGGGACTGCATTGCGATCGATATGGTTCTCAATCCAGGAGCTCCATGCCGCCGAGAGCGGCGTCCTTGCCAAATTGGCTGGGGCGGGCTGCATCCTGCTGACGACCAAATCGAAGAACCGCTTCAAGAAGCAGATCGAAGATGCCAAAGGATATAGACTGGCCAGTGTCGCGGCGCATCCGGGCTGGTGCGGTCAGTCGTTCGTCTTCGGAGATAGGACGGTAGTCTCTCCTAAGCACCGCTCGGAGAAAATCATCGTTGCATTTCAGCGCGATCCGAGATTCGAGGCGGCGGGGACTTTGGAAGCTTGGATGACAGAAGTCGGACGGATTATCGCGGGTCAGCCTTTGCCGTTGGCTATGCTCGCTTACTCGTTCGTGCCGCCGCTCCTGCGGTTCGTACCGGAAGGAACCCTCAACCCGCAAATTGAGCTTGTCGGGGACCGTGAGACAGGAAAATCCACGGTCGCGGTGCTGGCTGCGTCGGTCTGGTCCGGGAAGCGCAACAGCGATAGCGGTGGTGGGCAGAACTGGAATCGAACCCTTGGCAGCTTGGATCCGCTGAAAGAGTCACACGCCGACGTGCTGTTGATGCTGGATGAGGCGAACTCGGCCGGCAGCAATGCACGCGAAAAGGCCGATCTCCTGCAGGCGGCTGCGTTTAGATTCGCATCGACCGGAACCAGAACGCGACTGACAGACCCAGTGTCGTCCACGGACGTCCGAGTGGCTTTGTTGAGCACGAGCAATGAACCCCTCAGCCGGTTGATAAAGGCGTCGAAGGAGATTGTCGATGCCGTGAGCTCTCGGATGGTGACAATCAACGTCGATAAGACGAAGGGGGTCTTGGCCACGGTTCCCGACGGGTTTGAGGATGCAAGTGAAGCGGTGGCGACACTTCGGGGCATCTGCGCGAAGAACTACGGTCACCCTGGCCGGGCCTTCGTCGTCAGATTGATCGAAGCTGCCTCTGAGGATGAGAATGCGATCCAGGAACAAATCTCAAAATGGATGGCGTTGTTCCTGGATAAGCTCAGCAAGCACCTCGGCAAGGATGCGTCATCTGTGCGAGTGAAGAAGGTATTCGCTATGATGTTTGCGGCAGGCATGCTCGCTCGCAAATGGGACTTGTTACCTAACGAGTGGGGCAGCCTGACGAAGAGCCTGCTTGACGTGTTCGATCAGGTGGAGGGGCGATCGGCGAAAACCGCAGCCACCGGTTCCTCGGCGCTGGAGCGTGTGGCGAAATACGTTCAGAAGCAGGGCGACGCCATCGTACGGGTCAAAACCTTGTCAGGTCCAGTGAGCCTTAAGAAGTTCAGTGGATCGCCAGGGTATTTAATCCGGGCGACGGGGAGAAAGGCACTGCTCATCCCGTCAGAACGGTTCAGGGCTGAGTTCGAAGACCATAAGGCCATCATGCAGCAATTGCGGAGGCTCGGACTGGCAAAGACAGAGCGCGGCAAAAACCCCAAGTTGACGATTAAAACTCCCTCAAAGATTTGTGCAAAAGGGCGGGTCTACTGGATTTATCTCGACACCGACTGAAGGTGAGTACCGGCACGTGAGTGCCTCGACGGCCGATCGAGACTAATGCCAGGTCACTCTCTCATTCTCCTTCCGACAGAGGAACTGTCCAGTCGGAAGGTGCCCTGACTGAATGGGTTGCCACCGCGGCGTGAGATCTACGCGCGGTCACTGGCGAAAGTGCCCTACCGTAAAGGTTCAAGAACCATCCTATTCGACCGGGAAGGAGCGACGATCATGTCCGTCTTCCGCCAGTCGTTGCCGAGTTGGTCATCCCAGGGAGCAGGCTGCAAACCCGATCCCCTATTTTAACAATTATGGAGACAACAATGCCGACTACCGTTGGGAAACGTCCAGCCATCACTACCAAGAGCGCTCTGATCGATTGGCTCAGCAGCGGAGTGAAAGGCAACGAGCCACAGACGCAGGTGCCCATCCCATTTATCAGATACTTTGACGACCTGGCCCATAGGTTCAAGGAGCGCGATGTTATTATACCGGCCGATACCGGCTGGTTCGAAGACCTTCATGAGCTTTTCTGCTCGATCATCGATCATGACGAAACGCAGCTTTGGAGCGAGAATGTTACCCTGTAATTGCGGATACCATTGCCGGCGCGATCGAGAAGGGTGGACGAGCCACCGCTACGACCTTTATCACGTTGCTGGTGGAACTGGTGGAGCTTCACGGCCTCGAGATTGACCGATCGGGGAAGGCTATCAAAATTGTCAAACGGCTTCCAAACTGACCCCCGATCGGCGTCCAATTTTGACCCCCCTTATGTAATGTGCGGCGGTCAGCGCTCGCCCGGGCGGAGCTGGTCAGGGTTGCGCAGCCCGGGCGAGCGCGGATGGCGCTTGGCAGCTTGATGGGGTGATCAGGCGCGGTTCTTGAAGCGCCAGGATTCGTTTCCGGTCTCGATGATCTCGCAATGATGGGTGAGACGGTCGAGCAGCGCTGTCGTCATCTTGGCGTCGCCGAAGACGGCGGGCCATTCGCCGAACGCCAGGTTGGTGGTGACGATGATCGAGGTCCGTTCATAGAGCCTGCTGATCAGGTGGAAGAGCAATTGCCCGCCGGCCTGGGCAAAGGGCAGATAGCCGAGTTCATCGAGCACGACGAAGTCGAGCCTGGTGAGGTAGTCGGCGATACGGCCCTGCTTGCCGCCGCGGTGCTCGGTCTCGAGCCGGTTGACTAGATCGACGACGTTGAAGAAGCGGCCACGTGAGGCGTTGCGGATCAGGGCGCGGGCAATGGCGATTGCCAGATGCGACTTGCCGGTTCCGGTGCCGCCGATGAGAACGGCGTTGCGCTGGTCGGCGACGAAGGTGCCGTTGGCAAGGTCCCGGACCAGCACCTCGTTAACCGGCGTGCCGTCGAAGTCGAATTCATCGATGTCCTTGGCGATCGGCAGCTTGGCGACAGTGAGCTGGTATTTGATGGAGCGCGCCTGCTTCTCGGCGATCTCGGCCGACAGCAGATCGCCGACGATCCTCGGCGGCTCGTGCTGGCGCTTGATGCCTGTCGCCATGACCTCGTCATAGGCGCCGCGCATGCCATAGAGCTTCAGCGTTCCCATCAGTTCCAGAACCTGCGTGCGTTCCATCAGCTTGCCCTCCTGAGGCTGTCGTAGCGGGCGCAGTCGGCCTGCGGCTCATGCTGCAGGCGGAGCGCGTCCGGGGTGAGGATGGTAATGGCCGGCGCCGGATCGCGCCGCCGCGCCAGAATGTTGATGATGACGGCGGATGAGCAGACATTCTGGTCGAGCGCTTCCTGGCAGGCAGCCTCCACGGCATCGATGCCGTCGATCAACACCGTGGCCAGGATTGACACCATCTGCCGATCGCCGTCATGCGCCGGCTTCAATCTCCGCCGCAGCCGCTCCATTGCCGATGGCAGAACCCAGTCCTGGAACGGCGCGCCATTGCGCAAGGCGCCAGGCTTGCGAGCGAGGACCGGAACATAGTGCCAGGGATCGTAGACCGTCTCGTTGCGCCCGAAGGAGCGGGCATGCTCGGCGACGACCACGCCGTCCTGGCGGATGACGATCTTGCCGGCATAGGCATGGATCTCGACCGGGCGGCCGACGGCCGTCGACAGGACTGAGTATTTGTTGGTGTCGAAGCGCACCGTGCAGGTCTTCGACACCGAAGCCGGCACCGCGTGGAACCCGTCGAAGGGGCCGCGATATTCGATCAGTTTGCCGCGCTCCTCCTCGAACACGTTCCAGATCGTTCGTTCCGGCTGTTCAATGTGACGATGCGCCTTGGCGTAGGCGACGCACTTGTCCTGCAGCCAGGCGTTCATCTCCTCGTAGGTCTTGAAGCGCAGCCTGGGCGTGAAGAAGCGCTCGCGCACCAGCCCGACCTGGTTCTCGACCTGACCTTTCTCCCAGCCCGACGCCGGCGTGCAGGCAACCGGCTGCACCAGATAGTGGCTGCACATCTGCAGGAGGCGGCGATTGTATTGGCGGTCCTTGCCGACAAAGATCGTTTCCACCGCCGTCTTCATGTTGTCGTAGATGCCGCGCGTGCAGGCGCCGCCGAAGAAGGCAAAGGCCCTGTCATGGGCGTCGAACACCATCTCCTGCGTCTCGCGCGGATAGGCCCTGACGAACATCATGCGGCTGTGGCAGAGCCGGACATGGGCGACCTTCACGGTCACTGTCACGCCGTTGATCAGGACGATCTCGTGGCTCCAGTCGAACTGGTAGGCCTCGCCCGGCGCGAAGAATAGCGGCACGTAGGCGTCCGCCATCGCCGACCCCTGCGCCTTCGCCCAGTTCTTCGCGTATCGGCGGACGGCGTCATAGCCTCCCTCGTAGCCGAGGCTGCAAAGCTCCTCGTAAATCCGGATCAGTGTCAGTTGCTCGCGCGCCGCCTTGCCACGGTTGCCATTCAAAAACCCGTCAAGCTGATCCTGCCATGGGCCGATCTTTGGCTTGGGCTGCCGCTCGCGTTCGTAGGAGAATGATGTCTCGTCGGATCTGAGAATCTTGCGGACCGTGTTGCGAGACACATGCAGCTCGCGGCAAATCCGCTTGAGCGACCATCCTTGCACATGGAATGCGCGCCGAACCCGAGCAATCGTATCCACCGACTTCATCCCCACACCATCCGCTCGCTACGACGAGCTGATGGTCGCAAAATCAAAGCATCAGGGGGGTCAAAATTGGACGCCGATTCCCCGGCTTAGGGGGTCAATTTTGCACGCCGATTCACAATCAAAATCGCCAGCAGCGATCGGTTCTCGCAAATCAAGGGTTCAAGGTCGCCGTGGCATTGCCCATACGGTAGCCGAACTAGCTGAGTCCGAAAATCGATGGGAACTTTTCAAAGGAGTGAATTAAGCCCCCTCCCTGCGGCTTTCCACGCCAAGCCGAGTGGATCGGGTTTCGGCGCAGCAGATGGACGTCTGCTCAGCCTTCCCACTGTGGGCCATGCAGAAGTCCGCGCAGTGGTGCCGCGGTGCCCGCCAGGCACCGGCCGGGGAGCTTGGCACTTCCTAGCCGTGCAGCTGGCTGTCGGCCACAATGTTCTGATGCGGAAGCTGATGCTGGAGCGACTGCTTTAGCCGTCCGGCGCGGTTCCTCTCGGCATCCAGCAGTTCCTCCTCGGCTGTCAGGCCGTTCATAAACAGCTTGAGCAGGTGGGACGCGATGCGCTGGGCCTGCTGCGATTCAAGGGGAGTGCCGTTCTCCTTGCATACAATACGGCACACGCGAGAGAGCATATCGATCTCGCACGGTCCCAAGCACTGACCGGGGTACAACATAGCCTTTCCTCCTCGAAAGCTACGAAACTCGGACAGTGCGACAGGCGTGTGGAATCCGCAATTGATTTTGGCGTGATCGACTGCGCTGTCAGACGCGCCCGTGTGATAGCCATGTGGCTATTGAGGGGCAATTCTGACTGTCTGGTCGGCATTCACCCTTTTCTAGCCGCTAACAGGGCTGAAGCGAGCGGCCCAACTTCTTCAGTCATTTCGCTAACTGGAATGTGTGCTGCCGCAGCATCGCAGGACAGATTGAACACATGGGTGCCAATGCCCAAGAGTTTCAAACTCGAATGATTTAGGCTGCTCGCAACGTAAACATCGAACAGCGCGCGGCCACGTAAGGACATCGGCATTTTGCTCGTTCACCCGGTTAAGCATTATAGGCGCTTTCGCTCACGAAGCGAGAAAATTCGGCTTAGTCAGGTCCGTCGAGCCTAAACTCAGATGATGTTGGGTCTTCTGAGATTCTGGCGAACAGGCGGCTCAACAGGTTCGCTCTTAGTCGCTTCCACAGGTGCGGCTGAATTCTCATTCAGTGGCTTTTCATGCGAGGATCAAGGCCAGCAGTGGTGCTCTCTTCCAACGTCGGAGTGCCATGTTATCCATCCCCAAATCCCGGTCAGGGCATGTTCGCGTCCAACTCAACGATAATTCCCGCGTCGCTAGCGCTTCTGGCTATGTGATTGGCCAGTTCCCAATCCGTTAACTCGCAAAGCGGGAGCACCTCTCTCACAGCACGGATCACCTCCGATATGGAAACGCTCGGATGGTCGACATTATCAATAAGGTAGCGGACGATTGCTTGGCGAGCGGCCGATGCAGTAGGCGTGACGTCAACCGCAGACATTTGAAGCCCTATGAATGCAGCCGCTGTTCGGAACCATCGACCGTCATGGTGTCAAACGCTACGGGCACATTATGAGTGATACATGCCGCTGCCAATATTTCCTCCAAGTCGTGGTCGGTGGCCTTACAGGCTGGCATCAGTGTCCGGATGGCGCGGATGGCTTGTGCGATGGAAAGAAACCGGGCTCTGCCTCTGGAAAGAACGTAGGCCTCAGCCGCCCTTTCAATCGTAATCGTGTGAAAAGTGTTGGTCATCGAGAGTTCCTCTCTGGACCCAAACCCAACACTACTTTCGACCAACATGGTGCGGTCTTCAAGGCTATGTCCGATTCCGGACAGTCAGCCGGAGGCGGTACCTAAGTGACGCTGCTCCTCCTGGCCATAGGCACCATCCGTGAGTTTTATCATTCCGGTGCGGTCGACGATCGTGATCTCGCCGCGCTTGGCATGAACCAGCCCCCGATATTCGAGCATTTGGAGGGCGGTGGTAACGCCCGGGCGCCTGGAGCCAAGCATGGTCGCCAGAAATTCATGCGTCAGGTAGATGATATCTCCTTCAGCGCGATCGTTGACCATCAGCAACCAGCGGGCGAGCCGTTCCTCGATTTTCGAATGGCCATTGACCAGCGCCGTTCGCGACGACTGGACCAGGAATGCGTGGGCGTAGCGAAGCAGCGACAGGCGAAGGGTCTGGCTCTGGGCAATCGCAATGCGCAGATGTTCAACCGGCAGGCACCAGCCGTTGCTGGCGACCTGGATATAGGTTTCGTTGGGAGATCGGTCCTGGCCGAGAACGACCGCTATCCCCGTCATGCCGTCGCGGCCGATGATGCCGACTTCGCTTTGCCGCCCACCGGTCATGGCGGCGACAACCGACGCGATGCCCGTCTCGGGAAAATAGACATGCTCGATCGGTTGATGCGCGATCTCCAGCCGGGCCTTGAGGGCCAGTTCGACGTGATGCATCGATGGCCATAAAAGCCCAAAATCCTCAGGAGTGAGGGTTTTCAAGACATGGTTGCGAAGCATGGATTGCGGCATGGCTCTTCTCCCAATCGGGCAAGAGCACGTACCCTCTCACTGTCGGCAGCATCCGGACAAATCGGCGACCGATGTCTGAGGCTACGCCCCATCTGCGCTCTTAGCAAACGGCTGCGCATAAAGTCGCCACGGCTCGTTAAGCATGGATTAACCACGACACATAGGCTCTCGGATCGTGAATGAACGAATCGGACTGACGGCCGTAAAGCTAGTGCTTCCAAAGAGGACCACGTTTTGTTCGCGACCGCCTTCGCACTGCTGATCTCGTTCTCGGTCAGCGTTGCCCTCGTTTCGTGGGCCGCGCCGATCACCGCGCAAGCCATTTCGCTCGACGTGCAGAAGTCCATCGACGGGTGGCAATTGCGTCAAACACTGTCCGATGCGCTGCACCGAGAGCCCAAGTGATCGATATGCGCGCTGGATCGGGATGACCGTGCTGGCCATGCTGGAAAACCCGCCCCGGCGTCAGCCGAGACGAGCTCCCTCCGTTCCAGTGCTTCGATTGGGCAATCGACAGATGTCCAACTCCAAAGCGCTGTTCCTGCGGCTGCACAGACTGCCGTGGCGACCCAGCAGCGCCAGCAAAGCCATCCATTAGAAGGCAACGGCTGTGCAGCCCGTGAGAGATCTGAGACCCAACAGAGGCGACCCCGCGACATCTACCGGGTCACAGCAGCTTGTCGAGGGTGATCGGCAGGTCTCTGATGCGTTTACCCGTGGCGTTGAACACCGCGTTGGCGATGGCGGCGGCGGTTCCGGTGATGCCTATCTCCCCGACGCCATGCGCACCCATGGGCGCATGCGGATCTGGCGTGTCGGTCCACATCACCTCGATCTCGGGCACGTCCATGTGCACTGGCACGTGATATTCCGAGAGACTGGCGTTCATGATGCGGCCATTGCGCTCGTCGAACTGAGTTTCTTCCATCAGCGCGAGCCCGATGCCCATGATGATGGCGCCTCGGAACTGGCTCGACGCGGTCCTTGCATTGAGGATGCGACCGCAGGCGAACGATCCTAAGATGCGGCTGACCCGGATTTCGCCTGTGACGGCGTTGACCTTCACCTCGCAGAACATGGCCGAGTGCGAGTGCATGGACCAATGCATGGTCTCCAGAGGTGGGGGAGCTTCTGCTTCGACCGTCAGTTCCATTCTGCCGGCGCGGGACAGGATGGATGCGTAGCTCTCATGCCGGGTCGGGTCGTCGAGTTTGGCGAGTCCCGCGTTCAGGCCACCCACTTCGTCCGGCGAGAGTCCGGCAAGCGGGCTATCATTGCCGGCGAGCGAGGTCAGTTCTTTCACCAGCTTCTTGTGCGTGGCCGCGATCGCTGCGCCGAACGAAGTAGTCTGTGCCGAGCCGACCGCCATGACCCTGCCCGGAAGCAAGCTGTCGCCATACTTCGCAGCCACCCGCGTCATGGGCAGGCCGAGGCGCTCGGCGGTGACTTGGGCGTGTACTGTCGCGGTGCCCATGCCCATCTCCTGCCCGGCAAACTCGACCGTTGCGTGGCCATCTCGCGTGACGGTCAACCGGGCTGCACCGCCTGGCATGCGGTTGTGCGGATAGGTCCCGCTCGCGACACCCGTACCGATCAGCCATTCGCCCTCGCGGCGCTGGCCCGGCGTTTGGTTGCGACGGCTCCAGCCAAAGCGCTCGGCGCCATCACGAAAGATCTTCTCGACCTCGCGCAACGAGAAGGGTAGCCCGCTCGTTGGCTCCTTATCCGGCTCGTTCCGCAGGCGCAGTTCGATCGGGTCCATGTCCAGGCGGGCGGCAAGTTCGTCGACGGCGGATTCGAGCGCGAAGGTGCCGACAGCTTCACCCGGAGCGCGCATGAAGGTGTTGGCCATCATGTCGACACGGGCGGCCTGCACCTCAAGCCGCAAGGCGCGAGCCGCGTAGCGGCCGCGCGTGCCCATAATGAGCGGTTCAGGCATGTTATTGTGGGGGGTCATCGCGACCTTCCCGATGTGGATGAGCGCCTCGAATTTACCGTCCGGCCGCGCGCCGATGGCGACCCGCTGCTCGGTCAGCGTGCGCCCGCCAACGATGCGGTAGACACCCTCGCGGGTGAGAACCAACCGGACCGGGCGGCCAGCGAGGCGCGCGGCGGCGGCAGCAAGCAAATGGTGCTGCCACAGCCCTTTTCCGCCGAAGCCGCCGCCGACGTAAGGCGAGAGAACCCGGACTTGTTTCTCGTCCAGCCCGAAGGCGTGGGCGAGCGACCAAGCGGTATGCGCGAGCTTTTGCGTCGCGTCGTGAACAGTGAGGTTGTCGTCCTCCCAGATGACCGTGACAGCGTGCAGTTCGAGAGCGTTGTGATTGTGGCGGGGCGTCGAATAGACTTCGTCTACCTTCACCGGAGACGTCGCGAGCACTTTTTCAGCGTCGTTAATTTCGTCCTTGAACTGCATGCCCATCATGGCGCCCGTCTCAAGGCCGGCCGCCTTTGCTTCAGCGAAACGAGTAACCGCATGCTCGGGCTCGTAGACAGGGTGCAACATGGACTTGGCATAGTCGGCCTGTTCTTGAGTTTCGGCCAGCACAAGCGCAACGGGCTGGCCATTCCAATGGATGCGATCGTCTTGGAGTACCGGGATCGAGTCCTGGGCCGCGGACCGCATGTTGGATGTGAAGGTCGGTAGCGGCTGCAGCCGCGGCGCGTTTCGGTGTGTCATCACCAGCGCGACGCCTGGTGCGGCCGCCGCCGCGGACGTGTCGAGCGAAGCAAGCCTGCCCTTGGCAATCGTGCTGTAGACGAGCGCCGCGTAAAGCATGCCGTCCAACGGAACTTCGGCTGCGAACCGCGCTTGGCCCGCTACCTTCTGCGGGGCGTCAATTCTCGGGACCGGGGCGCCGATCAGGCCGCTCCTGTGGTGGATCAGCGGATCGGGGTGGCCACCCGGAACCCACGCGTCAGGCGCCAGAGCGACGGCTTTCTGCACCACCGACATCGCTGTGGCTTGCAGACGCTGCTTGGCCTTCTCCCGAATGCTCATGCCAGTTCTCCCGCGAGTTGCGAGAGGATCGCGACGATCGTGCGGCGCGCGAGTTCGATCTTAAACCCGTTGTCCTTCAGAGGCCGAGCCTCGGACAATTCGGCATCGGCTGCGCAGCCGAACATCGCTTCATTCGCTGGCTGTCCGCGAAGGGCCTCTTCGGCCTTCCAGGCGCGCCAAGGCTTGTGTGCGACGCCGCCGAGTGCGAGCCGCACGTCCTTGATATGCCCATGCTCGATTTCCAGCGCAGCCGCGACCGAGACCAGCGCGAACGCGTAGCTCGCCCGGTCTCGCACCTTTCGGTAGCTGGAGCGCATCGACGGCGGCAGCGGCGGCAACTCGACCGCGGTGATCAACTCGCCGGGTGCCAGCGCCGTCTCGATATCCGGCGTGTCTCCAGGCAACCTGTGCAGGTCGGTCAACGGCAGCCTACGGGAGCCGCTCAGGCTCTCCAGGTGGATGACGGCATCGAGGGCGGCGAGCGCGACGCACATATCGGACGGATTCACCGCGATGCATGCCTTCGAGGCTCCCAGAATCGCGTGCCCGCGGTTGAAGCCGTCGAGTGCATCACAACCCTGTCCGGGGAGGCGCTTGTTACAGCGCGAGCCCTCTTCATCGTAGAAGTACGTGCAGCGCGTGCGCTGAAGCAGGTTGCCGCCGACGGTCGCCATATTTCGGATCTGGGCGGTCGCGCCAGCAACGATCGCGCGCGTGAGCACAGGATAGCGTTTCCGCACCAGACGGTGCTCGGCGAGAGCCGTGTTGCGCATCGCCGCTCCGATCCGCAGTCCGCCGTTCTTCTGCTCGATGATGTCTCTCGACAAGCCGGTCACGTCGACCAGCGCCGAGGGCCGCTCGATGGTCTCGCGCATGAGGTCGACCAGGTTCGTGCCGCCTCCCAGATACATGGCTCCCGTCACCCTGGCGCGCCGCACCGCATCGGCGGCATCGCTCGCGTGTGCATACTGGAAGGGAGTCATCGGGCCACGTCGTCCATACTGTCGCTGAAAGTGTCGAGAATTGCGTCGACGATGCCGTTATACGCGCCGCACCGGCACAGATTGCCGCTCATCCGCTCTCGCAGCTCCTCGCGATCGAGCACGATCTCGTCGGTCGTGAGGGCCGAGGTGACGTGGCTCGGCACCCCGCGCCGAAGCTCGTCGATCATTGCCAGCGCGGAACAGATCTGGCCGGGCGTGCAGTATCCGCATTGAAACCCGTCATGATCGATGAATGCCTGCTGAAGCGGGTGGAGAGACCCGCCGTTTGCCAGGCCTTCGATCGTGGTTATGGCGCGCCCGTCGTACTGAACAGCGAGCGCAAGGCAGGAAATGATGCGCTCGCCATCGACCAGGACAGTGCAGGCTCCGCAAGCGCCCTGGTTGCAACCCTTTTTCGTACCCGTGAGGTCGAGACGCTCGCGCAGAAGATCGAGCAGCGACACCCGGGAATCGTCGGGCACCTCGACCTCTCGCCCGTTGATGGTCAGGCACATCACCAACTCCTCTTACTTCGGCCAACCATCTGGAATTGGCTGACTTGCAGGTCACTCGAAAAACCTAGAGGTCTGGTGAAAGTTCCCCGGCGCGTATATTCCTCTGCCGATGAACGCCAGCGAGACCGATCGCGTTTCGGCTGCACGGCGGCGATGTCCGCTTACGGGAGCCTCGTTGATCCACCTAGTTGGCCAAGATTGGGCGCAAAGCTGCCGTTCACCCTCTGGCAAAGTGCGTCACTTTCGGGTCAGCGGTTTGGGGAAAATCCTTGGAAACGTCCAATAGTGTGAAATGGGTATTTTACACTGACCCCTCACCTATCGGCAGGTAATTGGAGTCAGTCGCCGACGTTCGCACATTGTAGCCGCATGTGTTTGAACCGCACCTTTCGCCTCCGTTGGGTGCTCGTGACGATACCGAATACGACTACACCACCGCCCACGCAAACTTGGCTATTATCGCCCTGTCGGGCCAGTCCGGCGCTACGAGCCCTTCTTAACATCTGGAAGGCTCGTCACGCCATCTGCGAGCGCGCGCGCAAACGCCCGAAGCGTTGCTGTGTAATTGGTGAAGCGCTTCTTATCGAGCTTGATCGGATCGCCCTCCTTGACCGCGATATTGCGCCCTGCCGCCGCTGCTATCCGGTTGATCGCCTTGCGGTTGAAGACAGGAATGCCGTGAGCACAAAGATTGCGGACCGTCACTGCTTCAACGACGGCGCGCTTGCTGCCTTTGATACCCGACCAGCCCCGGCCGCTCGCCTTCAAGATGGCATCGCCCCAAACCTCCATTGCTACATCAGTCACATAGCGCTCAGCGGCCTCGCTGATGTTGCCAGCCTTCATGCCCGCGAAGCTCGTACGAGCGACCCCTTTGTCGGCCACGAGCCGTTCGACGAGTTCGCGCGCCAGGTCCTCTGTGAGTGCGACGTACGTGGGATAGAGTGTCCGGTATAGCACCTCCCCGTCGTTCAACACCTGCTTGAAATCGTCAAGAACGCATTTGAATCCAGAATCGCCGGAGGGATCATGGACGATCATTGGCGATGGAGACGATACCGGAAAGTCGTTCACATAGGCTTTGTAAGAATCAAGCGCCATCTCACACGCCAGCCGGAACCGCGTTAGATCGCGCCAGCGGTCCCACATGGAATACCGCACCCAGCCTGCCATGCTTTCCCCCACATCTTTACCCTGTGGAACAATGTGACGCTCGACGAGTTCGTGGACAAGGGGCGACTAAGCCGCTCCAGTTTGATTCGGATTTCATCGTTCAATGCCTGGTGATCAATTCAAGCGGCCGCGCGCCTCTGTCTCAGTCACTATCCGAACTTGGCGGGCCGGACAGGCGTCCTCCCAGACGGCTCATCCCCAACAGTAGGGTTTACGGCAGATTCGGGGGCTGAAGGGCTGAACCACCACTTTACACTCTTTGCGTCCTTTGGTGGCAAACGCTGCCTGGACAAACTCGTAGTGTTCAGGCGTCTCGATCCAGGCTCCCATGACGTAGTTTGGGTGGATGGGGCTCATAACCTGGACTTCGGAATCTGAGGAGGTCGGCCAACTTATCGGAAGTCCGTACTCAGCGCGGAAACTTGTCTTCGTCGAATCCATCGTCATAGGGAAATCGTCGAAAAGCTTGTAGAGCGCGAACCCGCCATGTGTCGTGCCGCTCTGGTATTTCGTGGCATTTGTCGCAGCACCATTTCGGTGGAAGCGGCAGGGGTAATTCCACAGAAGGCTCGGGTGCAGCACAAGGATGACCCACGGCTCGTCGCCTGAGCGGTGCCGCTTCGCTTCGAACATCTTCGGATAGTAACACGAGATCGACACCGAGATCGCGTCATCTTCCCTGTCGAGGCGATCGGCATCGCTGACATAAACGCCATAATCGGCGTTCCGGAGCACTGATCGACTTAGAAGTCCGTGTTCAAGGATACCGGACAGATTCTCAAGGCGGGTGAAATGCAGAACATCCTCGATCTGCCGGGCTCCGACAACCTCGGCAATGTGCTCCGCAATTGTCTCCCAGTAGTTCTTCTTGCGCGTCATGCCGTCCCCCCGATGCCCACAACATGGGGCGTAGATCAGGTCAGGCCGGTGTCCGACAACCGAATTGTGCATTCAACCAAAGACACCTCAGACTGAGAGGCTCAATCAGGAGTGCAAGTAGCCAACGAGCTGTCATGGCTCCAGGTCAGCTGAGCCCACTATGCTACGCGGTCGACTGCGTCACCTACAAGCTCTCGGGTTCGAAGTACCAGATGTCCGACATCAACCAATCCGGCGACCATCGACGAACCGAT
Source organism: Mesorhizobium sp. B2-4-13 (assembly GCF_006658535.1). Classification (NCBI taxonomy): domain Bacteria; kingdom Pseudomonadati; phylum Pseudomonadota; class Alphaproteobacteria; order Hyphomicrobiales; family Phyllobacteriaceae; genus Mesorhizobium; species Mesorhizobium sp. B2-4-13. The sequence continues at coordinate 501,910 of NZ_VFVB01000002.1, forward strand.
GGCCTCATAGTCGCAACCCATCAGAAGCGCTTGACGCGGACGGCTAACCGCGACGTACAGCGAGTTCCTACCGACCGCGTCAGAGCCGTCGTATGCCGCCAAGTTCGGGATCACAACCGCGTCGAATTCAAGCCCCTTTGCTTCCACCGGGGTTGTGAAATGAGTGTGAAACCGCATCGTCAGCTTCGAATGATCTGAGATCATCGGATTTCGGAAGTTCGCATCGAGATCGCCGTGCATCAACGCGAACCAGCGATCAACATCCTGGTCGTCTGCACAAATGACAGCGACGCTAGCGGTCTCCGGTAGCGCGACGATGCGATCGATCGCCATCCGCGCGAACTCCTCAGGATCCTCATACACCTCCAAAGGGGCATTGCAGGCGCTGACTATCTGACCACCATCCGCCTCCGTCAGCGAACGGAAACAGGCTGACAGAGCGGCAAGCGGACCAGTCTGGCGCATGTTGCGGTCCAGAAGAACTGATGCATGGCGCATTGCTATTTGAGGGAACGCCCGCTGCACCTCTGCAAGACCGTCGCGATGAAGCCGTTGGCTGGCGTCTCCAGAAACTGTGACGAGCCAGTACTTTGGGAGAGCCTTGTAGCCCATCAGCAGGACCTGCAACTCGCTAAAATCCTGGTACTCATCGATAAAGACGCCAACTCGCTCCGCAAATGTCCGTAGGTAGGGGATAGCCCTGATGTCACGTTCGAACTGATCGCATGACAGTGCGTTCAGGCACAGCGCGCAGATGACATCGTCATCTGTGACCAAGTTCTGACTAAGGCGCTCGACTATTGGTTCAACGACGTCCTTCGCCGAGATGCCTACACTCAAGGCAAGTTCCTCGATCCGTGTGCGGTACGCAGGCTCGGTAAAAATGCGGACATACAGCTCTTGCGGATTGAGAAGCCTGAACAGCCGCTGTTGAACGCTTTCAATGGCTTCGCGGAGAATTCGCCGCTCACTCAGCTCAAGGCCGCCCGATTCATTTTCCCCAACGCGAACTCGACGATCGATCTCGATTGCCACTTTGCGCAAAACAAACGTCCGCACGTCGAGATCGGGCGCTACCTCCAAGCTTCTGACCAAGCTCTGAAGCCGAAACCTCAGTTGTCCCTTGCCCCACGTATCCGTAACCATTTGCTCCCAGCGTCGGTCCGATATTTTTTCAGCTCCGGGGACCGCGGGCTTCACGAGAGGAGCCGCGGCTATCTCTCTCATACCGTCTGCGACGTACGCCGCCGCCACGATATCTAGTATCTTCAGCCAGCGCACCGACTTCAGCTCCGGGTGGCAGGGTTCCGAAGACTTCTTGAACGGACGACTGTTGAATACGCGACGATGGGCGCGCTCGGCGTGCAGGAATTCGGCGAAATCCTGTATCTTCATGGCTCCGATGTCCAAGCTCTCAGCCGTCTGCTTGAGATACGAGACCAGACTCGGGCTCAGCACGAAGCCAACCATGCCGCTGGCGTCGAAGTCAGCAAAGTCCCGCTCGTGCAACCCGTACTCAAGCAGATTCTCGAGCGATCTGAAGTTCGCGAAGAACTTCAACCGACCCAGGGCGACCGACGTCTTGCCACTCCCTGCTATGCCATGAACAATCTGGAGACCTCTTACCGTTTGAATACCGGCTTCTTGGTTGGCTGTTGTTTGTGTGAAGAACTGGCTGCCGAGCGAAACCTCCGCATCATCACCAAAAAAGGCGTCTCGGCGGATATGCCAGAAAGGATCGGCTTGAGCATTGTCGGGCATTTCGTCCGAAGGCAACAGATCCAACTCCGGCGTTGGCTGGGCTTGAACGACCTCGTCTTCTGACTGGCCACCAACCGACAAAGATTCATCGACTTCGGTTGAAAGACCGCCAGCGGCAGGCTCGCCTCCGACCTCTTCGGAATCTGGCGTTCGGACAGGACTCGGCAACGAGCGGACGAAGGTCCGAAGATTGAATACCTCCTCGTCCGTAAGGCCCTCGCCAACCCTAAACAGGAGCCTCTTCGCGTCCGGATTTTCGCGAAGAAGATTACTCATACCGGTAATATCGACAATTCCGCTGACGAGGATCGAGCGCTCTCCCTTCGGTACGCGAACTGAGATTTCATCTCCGATCGAACAGGACGCTATCTGGCTTCCGATGGGCGAATTGCGAGCTACAAGACGGATTGGCCTGTCCGGAAAACCGGCATTGGCCTGTGAAACGCGATAATAAGTAGCGCCAGCGTAGTCCCCGTTTTCATCGTACTCGTCTGCGAACACGACACGTCCATACCCACGCTTCGCGACTTCCTCGAACGCCTTTGTCAGGCCGTCGCTGATATTCACCAGCTCCACTTGCTCAATATTCCGAATGATTTCGGGCCGCGCGGACCGATAACCTTCACGTATTTTTTGCGACAAGCGCGCGCTGAGTTCGCCAAGAATGTCGAACTCATCTTTCGCCCGTTCAATTGTCTGCTGGCGCACCTAAAACCCTCCCACTCGAATCGCCTTTCGGGTAGACTATCAAATTGTCATCCAGCTGCGATTAGAGCCTCGACCGTTTTTGTTACGCCTTGTGGCGCGGGTTGAGCAACCGGCGGAGGCGCGGAGCCTTCGATTAGCGCAGCGTCGGAGCCGGTTGCGGTGATGACCTCGGCATAGGCTGCCGGGGTCTGGTATCCGAGCGAGGAATGTGGCCTGGCGGTGTTGAAGTCCTCCCTCCATTCGGCGATGGCACTGCGGGCGTGATCCAGGCCGAAGAACAGGCTCTCGTTCAGGAGCTCATCGCGCATCCGTCCATTGAATGACTCGACATAGCCGTTCTGCATCGGCTTGCCCGGCGCGATGTAGTGCCATTCCACCCGATGATCCTTCGCCCAGGCGAGAATGGCGTTCGAGGTGAACTCGGTGCCGTGGTCGGATACGATCATGCCGGGCTTGCCGCGCTGGGTGATCAGTTCCGTCAGTTCACGGGCAACCCGGCGGCCGGAGATCGACGTGTCCGGGATCGCCGCCAGGCATTCGCGCGTCACGTCGTCGACGATGTTGAGCACCCGGAACCGCCGGCCGCAGGCGAACTGGTCATGGACGAAATCCAGCGACCAGCGCGCGTTCGGCTTTGCCTCGACCAGGATCGGCGCCCGCGTGCCGACCGCTCGCCGCCTTGCCCGGCGCTTGCGCACCGTCAGGCCCTCCTCGCGGTAGAGCCGATAGATGCGGTTGACCCCAGATGCCTCGCCCTCGCGCCTGAGCAGGATGAACAGCCGCCGGTAGCCGAAGCGTCGGCGCTCGTTGGCGAGGTCACGCAGCCGTCCACGCAACTCCGTCTCGGGCGGACGCCGGGACTGGTAGCGGATCATCTTGCGATCAGCGCCCACAAAGGAACAGGCCCGACGCTCCGACAGGCCCATGACGGCCTGCAGATGCGCAACGGCTTCGCGCTTGGCGGCGGGCCCTACCATTTTTTTGACAGAAGCTCACGCAGCGCCGAGGCTTCGAGCATCTGGTCTGCGAGCAGCTTCTTCAGCTTGGCATTCTCATCTTCCAAGGCCTTCAGGCGCTTGGCGTCGGACACGTCCATCCCGCCATACTTCGCCTTCCAATTATACAGCGTCGCCTCCGAGACCCCGTGCTTGCGAGCCAAATCGCCCGCCTTCGCTCCCGCCTCGTGCTCGCGCAGAACCGCAATGATCTGCTCTTCTGTGAACCGCTTTCTCTTCATCAGTCCGTCCTTCGATCAAGGGCCGGACTCTAATCTCAGATGGAGGAAATTCTTAGGGGCAGGTCAAGGGAAATACAAACCAAACTTATGGCTGACATGCGGCGCAAAGCCAAAAACAAAGTTCGGCGAGACGTCTGAATTGCGGCCCATGGAAGGGTTCTTGTTCGTGAAAACTCGAACTCAGGAACCTTCATGACCGACAACCACCGAAGAACGATTAGCTTTAAGCCATTGATAGATCTTCGCGATCGTGTCGCGCGCCTTGAGAATCCAGACCACGGGGTCGGTGCCGACTTGTTTCGTCTCTTTGACGGGCGATCGGTAATCAAAACCAAACGAACGATCGCCCGATTCGTGGCTGAAACAGATTGGTTGGGTTTGGCCAATATCGATGAAGATGTGTTCGCGTCAGAGATCCAAGGTTGCTAAGCCAGGACGGGCGCCGCCGCTGCAAAAAAGGGCTAAAGATATCGTCCGTCCGGATTGTTGGTGACCTTGAGGTATCGGCTGCAAACTCGAAACGGAGATATTTTAATGGCTACAAGGTGGCGCGGCGACGACTGGGGCGATGCCGGCAATTTTCTAGGTGGATTCAGGCTCATGATACTCGGCGAGTCTCACTACCACGAGTCAGCACCCGTGGGCTCCGACGTCCCGGACATGACAAACGACATTGTCAACGAACATATCAGCGGCAAAAGCTCATACATGTTCTTGGGGAAGATCGAGCGCTTGGTCAGCGGACGAGATGTCTCACAGGAGCGTTGTCGCTTCTGGAATTCGGTCGTCTTCTACAACTACATTCCAGTGGTCGCTGCGAATGCTCCTCGTACTGCGCCACCCCTGGCTCTTTGGGGAGGTAACGCCCCGGAATTATTCAAAGGATTAGTGAAGGCCGTTGAAGCGGAGGCGGTGCTGGTTTGTGGGACCACGTTGTGGCGGCGAATGGCACCAGGAATGGTGGAAAGGAAGGAAGCGTTCAAGGCGGGCGGGCGAACTTGGCGGGAGCGCGAATATGAAGTGGCTATGCCTTATCGGGCAGTTGCGGCTCATATACCGCATCCGACAGGTTCGCGGGGATGGTCCTATGATCGTTGCGAACCAGTGGTAAAGCACCTCCGGGCCCGTACGGTCGAAATCCGAGCAGAGACTGGAGCGCCACCCCTCCCGACAGCCTAATCTGGGTCGACTTGAAACCTCAATAGTTCGTCAATCATATGTGTCCGCATCAGGGTGGCTTTGAGCGGCGGGGCGCGCAAAAACCCATTTTGATTCTTGGGCCGGACGATTGGCCGTCGCCGGTCGCCAGCAGAAAGTCGGTTCATACTCTTCAATCGGCGATCCCTAGAGGACGCCGCTGCCGGATGACCGGCGCTGATCGAGAACAAGGTTGACGACAGGAGGTTGCTCATCCGGTGGGAAGCCTCCCATTCAGCCCAACCCGCATGTGACGCCTTCGATCTCAAGCTGGATAATATCAGCATCTTCGGGCCATCTTCCACTTCTGCGCTGTTCCGAAGCTATCGGCACGGGTTCCGAAGGAGACGCCGTCACCACCGCCGGCACGAAGGTCTGGAAATCTTGCTGTGTCTATTTAATGCCAGAATAGCCCACCATTCGGCCATCCTGATCTAAATCGATGAAGGCCCGCTTTCCGCGCCGCCCAACAGCCATGAAAACAAGCCGGTCCGGGTGAGCCTCAAGGAAACGCAGCGCCTGACCGCAGTCATCATAGTGAGTGATGTCGTCCCCGTCTGTTTCTCGAAACCCATTTTCCTCCAAGAAGCGCTCGTTGAACTTGCCGACGGCAATTGTCTTCAGCCGTTTAGGTCGCTGAACAAGGCCAACCACGATCCCGATTCCCACGAGAAGCGCGGTCACCACAAACGCGCCCAACAGCGCAAGCAGGAAGGGGCTGTCAAGTTTGTCGTCGGTGACAAGCACAAGGACCCCGAACATCAGAAGGGTGGCTGCACACAGGCCCGCCGCGATTAGAAGGAGGCTTCCAAGAACGGTCAGGAAGATGGTTCCTAAAAACCCTCGATCATGTCCTCGGACGAGGCCCCGTCCGCCGACGAACGGGCAGATGGCCGCTGCCAGAAGGAGCGCGATCAATTCGACGTTCTTCTTCGTCGTCTTATAGATGTCCCTACCGAACGCGAGTCCGAAGCCTGCGACCGCGGTTCCCCCAATCCCTGCCGCGACCAGCGCCAATTTTGAACGCCTCGAATTCACGCGATCTCCCCCTTGCGCCAAAATAAGCGACGCGAGGTGCGGATCCAAGAAAACACGAACCACAACGCGCCGACGAACCAACCTAGAATCGCAATCAAAATTGACGCTACCAAATAGACGAGTTTCCCAAGCTTGATCGCGCCTTTGCCCAGCACTCTCAGGACGGCAGAGGTTTTCTCCCCCATGCGCGCCGACAGCGATCTGGCCCGGGACAGATCCTTTGCGTCATCGGCATATTCCAGCGCTCGGTATGCCGCCTTTATTCCTCCGTCCGACGCTATCCCGGCTGCGGAACTCGCCAACAAGCGGACTTCGTCGACCGCCTCTTTGCGAACAGCGCCCCTCAAGGCGTCCTTCGCCGCTGCGATGTCCATCGGCAACATTTCGGAGATCAGCTTTCGGAATCCCGAGAAGTCGCCCCTCGCGGCGCGTCTCCAGTCGATCTCGCCGAATGCCGTGCGAACGGCCGCTGCCGACGGAGCGTTGAAAGATGGCAGGACGATCCGGGAAAGTCCTCGCTTCAAGCCTTCCACGTCGACCAGGCGAACAGATATGGCGCTAAGGCGCATGAGCAGCGCTTTCGATAGCTTTCCGGCCTTGTTGGTGGTCTTCAGGAGCGAAAATCCGATATCCATCGCTCCTGAGCCGGGGACAACGGTCGCGAGGCCACCAGGGAAAGGCCAAGCGTAAGCTTGTCGTAGTCCTCTCCCCTGACCAGATGGTTGCCTTGGATGACAGCGTCACGGACATCGCCGACACCGACATAATCGGCCGCCAGCACACCTCCGATGGAGGCCGGAGCCGTCACTTGCCCGGTAATCGCGCCGTCCAGGAAATCCTTGGCGTTTCGCAGGCCAAATTCAAAAGGGCTTTCGCGCGTCCGTTCGACCAAATCCGCCGGCAGCTCGTGCCCGCTGTCATGGGCTAGCTCCACCAGGCTTTGAGCCTCGGAGAAATCACCCACCTTGAGTGCCTCCTCTATGGATGCTTTGTAGTCGTCAGCCGAAAGGCGGCTCAGCCGATATTGCGAGATCGCGAACGGATCCCAGAAATTCATTGCCAGCTTCAGGACCGCAAACTGATTTGACGAGAAGAAGGCAACAAGTGCTGCAACCAGCATTGCCCCGCCGATTGCTCGTCGACCGATACGAATGATACGGAACATGCCCCTGCTACCCCTGTCAAATATATCCTTTCAACCACGTCAACATCGCAGTCGCGATAGACCGGACCGACACCTCTCAGGTGTAAAACTGGAATTTTACACTGAGAACCCTCTTTTGCAGTGGCTGCTGATAGTCCCTCTGCGCCGTCCCTCGGTTCGGTCAAACGCTCCACCGTTGCCTGTGGGCTTAACGCCCGATCCAAACCCCTAATGCGATCACTATCCCTTGTTCGAGCCTGTGGCCTGCGAATAACCGTCAGCTTCGGATCTTGCCCTCGTCGCCGCGAGAGATTTCACCTGCCAGAACCTACACGACTCCCGTCCGACCTGGGCTTTTTTAAGCTCCCTATCCCAAAGTAAATCAACAGTTTGCGGTGTCCGGCATGATCGGCTTACGAAAACGCACGATGTCGCAAGAGTTGGAATGCGTCGAGGTCGAGAACGAAGAACCCTGCACGAGTGGCGACATTTTAATTCGCATTAATTCGCAGGATCTCATAGCGAGTGAGTAATTGCATCCGGGATCGCTTGTTTTCAATCCTTCGCTTCCTGCTATGATTCCAGCGGCAAGAGAAGATATCCGAGTACGGATGACCGGTAACAACCACTATTCAAATTGCACCTGCGGCTGGTGCGTCAACAACGGCAGGAGGCGCAGAGACCGATCCCAGGTCGCAGCCGACCTGCGCGTGCACGACGCGCGCCTTCTGCTTGGAAGAAATGCCGTCCGTACTGCTAGCGCCTGTTATGTTAACCCGAACGCGCGCTGCCCGGTGTGCGGTGACGCTGTCTTTTTTTACGCCAACCGGCAAGGCAGCCGGGTCTATTTCGACGAACTCGGGCATCCGTGGCCCAAGCATCCCTGTACTGACAACCCGTCGCACAGGATTGCCCCTGGACCGGTTGTTGTCACCCCGCCCGTCAGAAGGTCCCGCGGGCTCACCCTGGACCTTGTCGCTGCAGGCGTCACCGCGAGATTGTTCGATGCCCCCGGCAGCAGCAATCCCGGGTGGCGGCTAATGGTGGTGGTTTCGACAGAGAGTCGGGACGAACGACATGTGGTCGTCGCGGAAGCTGTTGACAAGGAGAATGGAAAGCGGATGTTCGGCTACCTGGCACCTGAAGCGTTAATCGCCGCTGGTGACTTCGTCAGCGTGAAGGGAGATATCATCTCGTTCCTTCATCCTGAAACCCTGTCACATGTCACCTTTATGGACGGGACAGCCATCGGCCAAGCAGTCGATGAACATGTGGCCCCTCATCTGCCAGCGCCGGAACGAGTTCGTCCGGTGCCGAGTACCATCATTAACAAAACGCTGCTCATCAAGAAGGCGGCCCAAAGGAAGGACGAGCGCCCCGACATGACGGAGGCGGAGACGATCCATTTTCACGGGCCGAAAATCAATGTTGCGCAGATTTGCGATCTCCTGGGACCGGTCGTGAAAAGCTACGCCCGGTCGGGGATCCGCAAGCCTCGGGACGTGGTCGTACATCTCAACAAGGATGGGTACAAGACAGCCGCCGGCGCCCCTTGGACGCCGCGTCTTGTCCATTTTCTTCTCGCCCTAGTTTTTTCAGATACATCCGGGCGTATTGGCAAAGAACCGACGCCACCATTACTGCGGGCGCAACCGTTCGCCGATCACGACACTGGTCCGCTTACTCAGGAGAACATCGCCAGCCGCCTTTCGGCGTTGGGGCGCGTGACGCTCAGAGGAAAGTAGGCCGTTCGGCCCGCTTAGTGCCGTCAGGTGTTATCCGGCGTCAGGCCCGAGAAGCGCCCACGTAACCTCCCAACCGTCGATAACATCGAGCACAATGCGAATGCGGTCGTCCATCTCGGTTTTCCGAGTGTGAAGCGCCTAAGTAGGATGAAGTGCTCGTCGAAATCATTCGCCCTACGCCAGATGCCGTACGATTTGCCTTTCACAGCTCGAGACAGTGACCTCAATTCAATGGGAAGAGACCTGATCTGCGATGGATTGCGGCAGCGCTCGGTAGTGACGGGGGAACCTCTCAGTGTGAAAATGGTGTTTTACACCGACGTTCCGCCCCTCACCTGTGGAGGGACACGCCGCATGCTTGCTCCCGAAAAAAGCGGTTCAGCGTGAAGGGGTAGTTCACACTGAAGGAGCGATGACAGTTTAAAGGTCCGCCAGACCTCCAGCAGTAACTGATATCAGAGCGTTTTCTGTAGGATTTCCGATTGCGTCATAGCAACCCTGCTGGCCACCTTAGCGAGCCCGGTATCCGTGCTTCGCGGTTGGCAGCGGATGTCTCCCAGCCGCAAGAGAACGCTGTGAAAGCGAACGAGCGTTCTTAGCGAGTTCGGATCAATTGGGCACGGGGATATCTTCGGCTTTGGGATGCTGGGAACTGGGCTGTGGCTCCTAGTTGCAGGAATGGACGTAGTTGACCGCGCAAATGGATCATCCGGCTGGAGCGGCCCGGCTGCGAACTTGGACTTTACCGAGGCAATGGGGATATTGTTCATGCTCCAGCTTTGACCGCGATGCCGGTCGCTTTTCCGGCGTTATACCGTTGGGTGCGGGCTGGCTTTCGGAAGTAAATGAGCACCGGTTCGCATTGATCAAGACTCCCACCGCCCCCGGCCCCTCGCCCGCCACGCACTCGGAAACCCTTCTATCCCGCGCTGGCAAAGCGCCGGTCATTTTCAATTTTCTGACAAACCCGACAAACGAGACTGTCGCGAATGGCTAGCTGACCGATGGTAGGCTTCAAGGTCGGCGAAACTCTGCCACATGGCCACGCCAGAAGGTGCCTATTGACCCTACCTTGCCAAGCCGAGATGTTCATTCTCGCGCCATCGCCGCGATCTCCTTCTGCCAGTCCTCAACTGGATTGAAGGCGGATAGCAGCGAGGGCACTGCAAGCTCGAACGACAAGCTGTCTGGGACAACAAAGGTCTGCTCGACAAGCCCACGATCGAGCAGCCGCATCTCGGGATCGGCCACGTCATACAGCCGCGCGAATGTGATTGCGAAGCGCTGCTGATACACGTTCCAGCCGCGCATCGCGTCATGCTCATAGCTTGGCGCGCCTGCGCCGCCATAGCTTGCGATCATCGCCAAAAGTTGCCCTTGCTGCGGCGTGCGAGCGCCTCTGTCATCGCTCAGGAGCGAGAGCAGATCGTCAACAAGTTCAGGGAGGTCAAGGCCACCCGCAGCGACAGGTTCCAGCCCAAAGCTCATAAGATGCAGCCTCTCAGCGCATGCGTTATCGAGCAACTGTGGCTCGAGTTGATGGATCCCGCTAAAGCGGTGACGCGAGGCAGCCCCAAGGGTAGCCTTCACCTCTATGCCGTGTCCTCCGAGCACGAAGTCACGGCCAGGGGCCCAACCTCTCCAACTCAGCAGCGTTGCCGCGCGATCATCGCCGGCCGCTGTGGCGAGCAGTGCCGCGCGTAGCACATGCAGTTCGGCGATGAGGCCAAGGATCGCCTCGCTTGACAGTGCGGCGCGCCGGATCGCCAACTCGATGATTGGCTCGACCTCATTGAACGATCTCTGCATTGCCGTTGCAGTCGATACGTCCAGCCGGCTCAACTCGGTCGCAATTAGCGCAGCGACCGCGGCGAAGTGCGCCGCTGAGCCTAGCAAGACGCGGCTTGCCTCGAATGGCGGTCCACCTGCGATCGGCTCCCATCGATCATGCTGAAGATTTCCCGCCACAAGCGGGGAAGCAGCCTGCAGCGGCGAACCGAGCAGAAAAATCTCGAACGCCCCCGCGTCGGTCATCGCGGCGCCGAGCCGATCGGGAACTACCCAGACTAGTTCGCGCGCCTGGCCCGCCGGCACTGCGAGCGCGGCTAACTGATCGCGCAGGGCCTCGAAGCTGAGTGGTGTGCGCATCTCCTAACGCCTCAGTGCTGCGATATGGTCAGGGCCTCCGTGGGGCAGGCCGAGCCCCAGTGTCACGAGGTCGTCACCGCCGTCCGGATCCTGGATTATATGGAACAACGCAAGCCCAGGATGGCCGCGCGGCCTCCAACTCTGCCCGCCCTGCAGGCGCGGCACGGGTGTTTTCCCGTGAAAATGATAATCTATCAGTTGGTCGCCGAGGTACCCGCCATGCCCATAACCGCGGCTGCCCCATAACGTGTTGAGTTGGTCGAGTGGACCCAAGCCACGCTCCATCGAGCGAATGCCTGCGGCGCGCAGTCTGTCGTCGGTCGCCGGCTGTTGCCCTGATCGTATGGCAATGTGAAAGCGGGGCGCGACGCGCGCATCAAGCTGCGACCAAGGCAGATCGGGTTTGTCGGTGGCGTGAAAGCCTGGCGCATGAGCGCCCTTGGTCATAGCATCCCAAAGACGGAGGTACGCGGCTATCGCATATGGGCACCCCTGCGGCTTGATAGCATAGGGTTTGGGCGCAACTCCGGGCGGACGGAACAGACGATCTGAAAGGCCGAGCCCATGCTGGAGGCTCACCCAGCGCCGGCTTAGTTCATCTTCCGGGTTTGGGTCGTGACGCGTATAGCGCAACGCATCGAGCAACTCGGCAAGTTCGAGTAGGCTAATCGTGTCCTGACGAATGAGGCCGATGCCGCGGGCCGGGTCGATTTGGGTCCAATCGCCGGTAGCGAGGGCATCTGTCGCAAGCGCCAAGTTGTTCTCGGCGAGGTTCGGGTCGACGCGCTCGACAATCCGGATCTGTGGGCTTGGGCCCGGACTCAGCGGAACCTTGCGCGTCTCCACCTTGCTGGTGGCGACGAAGTTCTCGCCTTCAAGCACCAGCGTTCCGGCAGCGGTGGCGTCGTTCTCCATGGCCATTCGCTGCAGCACGAGCGACTTCAGCGCCTTGTCGCGCTGATTGTACTGCTCGAACAGAGAGAGTTGGTCGGAGTGAAGGAACACCCGGCAGAACGGAAGATACGTACCCCGGTACCCAAACCATCGCTGCATTTGCATCTGAGTATCGGCCGCAGGCTCATTGCTGCTGCGCAGAAAGATGCTTGTCGTGAGGCCTTCGACGGTCAGGCCGCGCGAGAGGATGTTGCCGGCAACGAAGATCGTGAAGATGTCGTCCGGCGCGCGCCAGCCTTCCGCGTCCAGCGACGGGTCGAAGTTCGGCCGGTCATCCGCGTTCGGATCGCTGTTGAGCACGCGTAGCGCTATATGTGGAAATACCTCGTCCTCGAGCAGTTGGCGAACGTCGGGCCAGCGATCCGCGCCGAGCGCAGGAAAGGCGCCATGCGGTAGCCCGGCGAGTGCCATTCGTGATTGCTCGAAGCTGCCAAGGCAAGCACGCCAAGAATCCTCCTCTGCGGCGAGACGGCGCGCCAGGCCAGCGGGATCAAGCCGCACGATTGGGTCGCCGCGCTCATCTTCCGGGAGGTCAACCGTGCTCTCCTCCCCGGGCAAGCTCAGCGACCAGCGCGCAAGATCCTCAGCCGCCTGAAAGTGAGCGTCCTTTCGCGCAGAGGGGTGAAACATCATCGTGTGCGGGCGCGGCAATACGGTCTTGAGCGCCTCGACCGTCTCAAAAACGTGGTCCACGAGTGGCGACAGACGGCGATTCTCGAGCAACAGCCTCGCGGCACCGGCAACGAGATAGTGCCGCATCGCATCAGAGATCATCTGCCAGCGCAGATGAGCCACCCGTGCGGCGTAATCGAACTCGTGCTCGCCGGGCTGCTGGATCGGGAAAGGTGAGGCGACAGCGAGCGGGCCACGAAGTCCCGTGAGTTGCTCATAGTAAAGATCGCCGCCGCAATAATAGCCAGGAAGCCCCTTTGGCTCGCGATAAGTCAACTGGCGTGGCTCAAGGTCGCCGGTCACTCCAGGAACGCGCAGCGCTGCGCTGAACTGCCGCGGTGCCAAGGGATTATGCGACTCCTGTAGGTAGTTGGCCTGCGGCGTCGCGGTGTAGGCGACATAGCTTGCAAGCAGCTTGCGGTGACGGCTCGCCGAATTGTGATGGCTTCCGCTCCATAGGGCCGCGATGAATCGAGGTGTAATCTTTTCCGATGCAGCGCTGTCCAATACAGACGCATCGTCCGCCTCGTCGTCGAGAACAAGCATCGTTGTGGGATGGTCTCGTGCATCAAGTGTTGATTCGGGAAGCACTGTGACGAGCATACGCGCGAGGTGGTTAAGATGCTCGTCGAGCTTGGGGACGACGATAACCATCGGCCGGCCTTCTCGCACCGCCAAGGTAGCTTTGGACGATTTCAAATAGCTGGTCGGACCGAACCGCTGCTCACCTAAGACGTCTTCAGGTAGCGGAAGCAGTAAGCGTTTGTCACCGCGCTGGTAAGCAGTTTCGAGTGTCGAACCGTCAAGTTGGCCGAGCATGCGTTGGTATGTCTGGAGCCAAAGCCCGACCCGGGTGCCGGCAAGCAGCACGACGACATCGACACCGCGATCGAGCGCCATGCTAGCGACCGCCAACATGCTCGCCGTTTTGCCGGATTGGACCGAGCCAACGACCATTCCCGTCCGCACGCCTTCGTCTGACCATGCGGCGGAATCAAATGACCCATTTTGCCCCGGTAGCGCGCCCTCGGCGATGTAGCGCGCGTCTGCCTCGAGCACCTCCAACGCCGTGTCAGACAACTGGCTAGCTGCACTTCGCCGGTAACGCTGCCACCATCCGATTGGCGACGTTTCGTTTGGCAGCGCGACCTCACGCACTGGCCGAATTGTCACCGAAGATTGGGGGGAAGGCTCAGCCATCAACCTGCAGCGCGCGCAGTTCAATCAGCCCATCGACCGCGGAGGTGCCGAATTTTTCTTCCAAGACTATTTTGACCTCCGTGGCGGAAACATCAACCGCTTCCAATATGCTCAGAAGCGAGTCGGAGATATGCTTCCACTGTGTCTTGTTCTGCGTACTTTCAGGCCCTTTTTTGGTCGCAGTGACCTCGCGGACGGCGACGCGGCGATCGAGCAGGCGTCCTTGCTTGCCGAGGAGCACTAGCACCAAGCACGCGCCGATACTCGCAACGGCGCCAAGTTCTTCCCACTTACTCGCCTCCTTCTTGCTCTGGAACTTCGGATGCCAAGCCTGCTCAGCCTTAGCATGTAGTTCGATAGCGTCGACCAATGCCCGCGCTAGTTCAGTAAGCGCTTGGATCGAGCGTAACCTCTGAAGCTTGGTATCTATCGCATCGAGGAATGAGTCGATGTGCGCAGCAGTAGACGGCGCTCGCAGTTGGCCGCGAGAGCGGGTGGAATGGAGCAGCGTTGCCAGCATCCACAGAAGGATTTTCGTGCGCCGGAAGCGCGCAATGCTGAAGCCCATGTCCGTGATCACTTGGTGCGCGAAGGCCGGATCGATGCCGGCAGCCACTGCATATTCGGCCATAGCCGGTTCGTTGCGATCTCCGCCTATGAATAGCATCAATTGAACGATCTTGAGATGATTATAGACGGCGTTGCGAATCTCTTCAGCATTCAGCTTGACGCCCTGCTTGTTGTAGATCGTGAAGACCTTGTGGATATCGCGAACGTCAGTGTCCTCATATTTGAGGATCGGGATACGATATTCAGGCGCGCTCGATGCGAATAGCTTTCTTACCGAGGTTGGCTTGCCACCGATGAGTGTCTGAACCTCCCTCAGTTCGTCGTAGAACTTGCCTGAAAGCGGATGGAGCGGATCCTTCTTGTCGTAAGTACCGGTTTTGAACGGCAGGTAATTTTTGCGAATGTCGTCGGTGGTCAGTTGGTGCTTCTTGGCAAACTTGCGAAAATTAGTGCGAAACAGTTCAAGATCATTCTTCCGCTTCGCGAATTCAATTGCGCTGGGATGCGCGCCAACAAAGCGCAGCAGCGAGGTTAGTCGCTGCTTACCATCCACGATCTGCAACTTGTCGCTTTTGTCGCCGCTCATGCTGGCAAGGATGATCGAGGGGAGCGGGATTCCGCGGAGGACCGATTCAATCAACTTCTGCGAGTCGGGGTTCGACCATATATACTCGCGCTGATAGGATGGGTTGAGGTCGAGATCATTCTCCATCGCGCGATCGGTAAACTCGACGATGGCCCAAGTTGAGACAGTCGCTTTGATGTTTGGGGGCTCGCTGGATTCTGGCTCATCCCAGGCCAAGTCCCATTCGTTTGAGGCGGCCTCGCGCGTCGCGCCTTCGTCGATCGCTTCGACGAACTGCTGGCTTCGCTCGTCGGCTCTCACCAGCCGCAACTCTAGTAATTGGGCGCCAGCATCTGTCATGCTCACGACGCCGTCGACGACGCTATACAGACGAGTCTCGGCATCGGTTGCAAGCTGATCGAATAGGACCTTGGCTTGCTCGACGGCGTCCGCCGTCCGATCCAAAGTATCTTCGAGATAGAGCCAGCCTTGTATCTCAGCAACCCGAACGAGCCAGCTATTATCCTCGAATCCAACACCAGAGGCGTCAAACCCGCTCGGCGGCAAAGCCGAGACACCGGTGGGAAGCTGGGCTCGCTGCGAAAGGGCGCTCAACAGCCGTGCGATATCGCCAAATTCAATCTCGTCCAAAAACCCCTCCCACAGCCCTTCACGCGCATCGTCGGTAGAATTGCCGTGCGCGAAAATCGAGCACAACGCAACCGGTTGCGTCGCTGTGCTTCTCTGGCTGACGTCCTGCTTGGAAGTCTGTTACATGATTCGACAGATGGATTATTAACGATTCGCCACGCGCTGAGGGGAGATTAATGCACAAGCTCAGGTTCGTGGACCTGTTTGCGGGGCTTGGCGGATTCCATCTTGGGATGTCGCGGCTCGGCCATGACTGTGTGCTCGCTTCCGAAATCGATCCCGAACTCCGCGATATCTACCGCCAGAACTTTGGCATCACGCCGCACGGTGATATCCGCGGGATTGATCCCAAGGACGTGCCGAGTTTCGACGTGCTGTGCGGCGGCTTTCCTTGCCAACCTTTCTCAAAAGCCGGCGCGCAGGCGGGGCTCGCCTGCGAGCGTAATGGCGACCTTGCCAGCGTGGTCGTGGATTGGATCAGGAAGCATCGGCCAAACTTCGTAATACTCGAGAATGTCGCGAACTTCGAGCGTCATGATGGCGGCCGGACCTGGCGCTGGCTCGATCGCGAACTGCGGCATGCCGGCTATCCGCTGGTCCAGAAAATGGTGCTCTCTCCGCACCGCTTCGGCATTCCGCAGATCCGTGAGCGACTGTTTATCGTCGCGGCGCGGGACCCTCGGACAGTGTTTAGCTGGCCTGAGCCATTAGATACGCCTACCAGCATAAGTTCGGTGTTGAGCAAGCCACAGCCTGGGTCGCGCATCTCGTCCAAGATCGAGCAGGCGATCGAGGCTTGGGCAGAGTTCGTGCGGCTTTACCCTAAATCGGCGAAGAAGCCGCATTTTCCCATCTGGACCGCCGAGTTTGGCGCGACATATCCCTATCTCACCGTGGCGCCGATGGCAGCGCCGGATGCCACGCGCCGGCATCGGGGAAGTTTCGGTGTGCCGCTCGCCGGCTTGGATCATGCCGCGCTTGCGGCCGCCCTGCCCCCCTATGCGCGCGACACGCGCGTCTTCCCTGGCTGGAAGAAAGGGTTCATCGACCTCAACCGCCAACTCTACAGCGAGCATAAGAACTGGATCGATCGCTGGTTGCCCAAGCTGGAAGGCTTCGAGCCAAGCTATAAAAAGTTCGAGTGGAACTTCGATGCTGGCATCAAGGATGTCTGGGATAGTGTCATCCAGATGCGTGGATCTGGCATTCGCGCCAAATCGCCCCAAACGGCGCCGGCGCTGGTTGCGTCGAGCACCTCGCAGGTTCCCATCATAGGCTGGGAGCGACGCTACATGACTGCGCGCGAATGCGCGGAACTCCAGGACATGGGCGAGTTGGCAACCTTGCCGCGCACCTTCACCGGCACGACGCGCGCGCTCGGGAACGCGGTCAACGCGAGGGTTGTTGAGCTTGTTGCTCGCCAGCTTGTTGGGGCTGCGCCGCATCTCTCCCTTGTCGTGAATGGCTAGTATGGTTGATGATTTAAAGCGGGTGAGCATCCGCCCCGGCGTCAGCTTGCTGAGCGTGCTTCCGCACCTCAACTACAAGCCCTGGTACGCGCTAGCGGAGTTCGTTGACAACGCTATCCAATCCTATGAGTCCAATCGCGCGGCCCTCCGCAAACTTGAGGGTAAGGATTGGACGCTCGCGATTGACATCGATATTGATGCCGAACGCAATATGATCGTCGTGCGCGACAACGCCGCCGGCATTTCACGCGACGCCTACAGCCGCGCCTTTCGGCCCGCTGAGGCGCCACTCGACGCAAGTGGCCTATCTGAATTCGGCATGGGCATGAAGAGCGCCTCAGCCTGGTTTGCCCCGCGCTGGACAATCCGCACCTCCGCGCTGGGAGAACAAGTCGAGCGCACCGTGAGTTTCGATATCGCATCGATCGTCGCGGACACGATCGAGGAGCTTTCGGTGGTCAGCGCAGCCGCGCCGCGCGACAGCCATTTCACAGAAATCGTACTGAGTGACATTCGGCGCGCGCCGAAGAGCCGAACACTCGCCAAGATAAAGGATCATCTTTCGAGCCTATATCGAAGCTTCATAGCGCGCGGTGACGTTGTCATCATGCTCAACGGGGAGCGACTGTCGTTCGAGCAGCCCGAGGTGCTTGTCGCCCCCTATTGGCGCGACCCGGCTGGCGCGCATCGCGAGTGGCGCGTTCCGGTGAAGCTATCGCTTGATGCCGGCCGCCGTGTAGAAGGCTGGGCCGCATTACGCGCCAAGGGCTCCACAACCCGAGCTGGCTTTGCATTGCTGCGCCGCGGCAGGGTTATCGAGGGCAGCGCCGATGAGCCTTATCGGCCACGCGAGCTGTGTGGCGCCTCCAACTCCTTTGCGTTTCAGCGCCTGTTTGGCGAACTCACTCTGATTGGATTCAATGTAAGCCACACTAAGGACGGCGTGCGTTGGGACGAGGCCGAAGAAGAGTTGATCGCCAAGCTGAAGGCGTCGCTTGCCGATCGGCGGATGCCGCTACTCGATCAGGCGCAGAACTGGCGTTCGGGCGAACAGGAGCGCGCCCTTGCAGACGTCGTGCCGCTCGTACCTAAGTCTATCGGAATCGAGCGCGTAGGGACGGCACATCTGCGGTCGGACGCGCGCATCACCACTCGTGCGGCTGAAGCTGGCACGAACAACTCACGACGTATGACGATCCCGCTCGGTGAGGTGCGCTGGGAGGTCGATGTGACGCTCGACCCCGCCGGACGTGACGAAAGGTGGCTCGATATCAGCGAGCCGCCTGGTCAAGCCTCCGGCGAGCGGCGCCTCGCGGTGCGCTTGTCTATGGGCCATCCATTCTCGAGAAGCTTCATGGGCGAGGCGGGCGCGATTAACGAAGGAATAATCAGGCTCGCGGTTGGTCTCGCAGTCTCCGAAGCCATCGCACGAGATGATGGCGTGCGTTACTCCGGCCGGATCCGTAGCTCGCTAAACGAACTGCTGCTGATGGGTCTGGCGGACCGCTGAGGCTCAGCCGAATTAATCCTAGAGAAGAATGACGGCCTGCGCGCATCGCCCAGTTGGTCGATTTTAGAATGCACACTCGGCGCCTCGAACAACATGATCGACAGTTATACGCCATGCGATCAGACTAAGACATCGCTCTAGCATCCTCCGGCGTCTGCCGTTCTCGACCGGCATTACAATTCGCTCGTGTTATTGGGCGTATCCGACGCTGGCTTTCAGAAGGCATTTATAGGTCCGGAAGATTTTCCGCAGACCAGCCTATCCCGGAACACTATCGGCAAATATCTGTGATCCGATGCGCTGCTCAAGCACGTGCTGGAAAGCGCCGGGAATTCTCGATCGAGAAGTCGCGATCGATGAACTGCTGATAGTGATCCAGGCGAAAGTCGATGGAAGCGCACCACGGTCGAAGGTGGCAGAAGGCTCAACTTTCCACGCACCTTGACAGTCGATCATTAATGCCGCATATATGCAGCATCAAATCACTGGCGGAGGCTTAAGTGAGCGAGTATACTCCAACGCAGAAAGTGGGCGCAGCGTTAGCTCGGCTCCGAGTTGAAGCGAGTGTCACGCAAGCGATTCTGGCAGAGAAGTCCGGACTGGACCAGAGTCGGATTTCCCGCATCGAGAAGGGTGAGGTCGTCGCGAGTGCGGATGTGGATCGGGCGCTGGAAGCTCTCGAGGCCCTTGGGGCACCCAATGCCAAAGCATTCAAGGAGTACGCGGGCCGTGACTGGCAGCACATCGAGCCACCGTCATTTTGGAACCCTGAGCGTACGTGCTTAGAGATTACGGAAGAGACGCTCGACGAGGTTGAGACCTTCCTGACTAACGACGACCACCCGTGGCCTCTGCGTCGTCAGATCGAGCGGCAACGTGACTCACTGCTGCGCGCGGCAAGCTTTCTAGGTCGACTTAGTCATAATGTTGCATTCATAGGCGATATGGGTGTCGGCAAGTCCACGGCCATCAGCTTCATCTTCGACCTACTTGTTCCCACATCTCTGGCCGACAAGGCGATCAATAGGCCCGTGCTAGAGACAGGGGCTGGCGGCACTACGATTTGCGAAGTGCACATTAAAGGCGGGCCAGAGTTTGGTATTTCGCTACTGCCCATGAGCGACGCCGAGATGCGGGAGACTGTTTCTGACTTCTGCGCGGCGAAATGGGTCGCTAACACGAGCGAAGGCCGGGAAGCAGGGGAAAGCGTCGGCGTGAGCCGAGAGGCGGAGCGCGCCATCCGCAATATGTCTGGGCTGGGGCGCAAGCGTGAGACGGTTGAGGGCAAGATCGTCTATCAAGATCCCGTAATTGACCTTGCCAAGTCGAGCAGTAGTGAAGACGAATTCCGGACCCGCGTCCTCGCTTTGATGAACCTCGATGATCGGACGCGTCGCGAACTGTGGTACGACAGCTCGACCCGGAAGCATCCCATGGAGTGGGTCACTGAAACCTTCAAGGCAGTCAATAATGGGCGCCTGAAGGAAGTGCCGCTACCGAAGAGCATTGACCTGCTCATTCCGAACTTCGGTCGGACATTCGGCGAACTCGAAATTACCGTCATCGACACCAAAGGAGTTGACGACGTTGCAGTGCGCGAGGATTTGGACCACCGACTAAAGGACCCTCGGACAGGCATTGTCTTCTGCTCACGGTTCAATGACGCGCCGGGAACCAGTACGCGCGTGCTGCTTCAGCACATGCGCCAGACCTTTTCGGATCGCTTCGACACCGGAAAAGTGTCGATCCTGGCGCTGCCTCGATCTGAAGAAGCCCGCGCTATGAAGGACGACATTGGCGAACAGGCACTGACGGATTCGGAGGGCTACGAGTTCAAGCAGATGCAGGTATCGTCGGAGCTGTCGGCTGAAGATCTCGCCGGGGTTCCCATGCTCTTTTACAACGTCGAGGCGGACGACGCCGCTATAACGCGCAGCGACTTGTTCGGGCAGTTGAGCCGGATGAGGAAGGCGGTTGAAGAGCGGCTTTTCGACCTGTGTGCGGCATCGCAGGACATCATCAAGAACCATGAAGCACAGGCACTGAACGCCGCTATTGAGGAGGTCGCCAACAGGCTCAACACCTTTCTTAGAGGCAATCGGGCGTTAGGAGCACGCGAGCGGTTAGCGCATGTTGACGCGATTAGCACAATCAAGGGCGTTCGGTATGCGTCGACGCTTTGGGCGTCCACAAGGCGGGGCGGTGATTACACAGGACTCAACGTCGTTCATCTGGTCGGCGTCGGCGCAGCACGAGACGCTAAGCTGCGCAGCGAAAGCTGGTTCAACGGCCTTAATGCGTTCCTGAAGTCGCTGAAAGCGGACGAAGGTCTGTCGCTGGCCATCCGTTCGATCGACCAGATCGCCGCGAATGCCGCAGCCTCGAAGCGCGCATTCTTGGAAGCGGCCCAGCTCGGAGGGGTCGAGGTCTACCGAGAGCCTCTTTCACAGTCGCCTGTTTGGTCGGCTTGTGCTTCTGAGTGGGGCCGTGGCCCTGGCTTTAAGCTGCGCGTGGCGGACCGTCTAGAGAACTGGTTCGCCAAGGAGGCGAAGTTGAAGGATCGTCTTGAACAGATGATCAGCGGGCTGTGGGAACAGACGGTGATTGCCCCTCTGGAGAGGCTTGTCGATGAGAGCGCGCCGGAAGCCGATCCCACGACAGGCAACGTCATTCCTTTCAAGGGGCGTATGTCGGCCTGAGAAGAGGAATATTGGGCGGCCACCAGAGCCGGTCGCCGATTATGGACGAAGATCGACCCTTTCGGACACCGGTCAAAGGTTTAGCTGCAACGCAGAGGCCTTCGGTGTCCTGAAGCCATGTTCCGAAATCTATTGTCGTGATTTGAGGGAATACGGAGGAAGGATTGCATTGTAATGGCGCAACTTGACCCGCGGCTGTTGGGGCTTATCGAGACCCTGGTTCAGAAGCGACTCGACTGGCTTGCTTTCGAGCTAGTCGAGGCGATCCAAGCGGGGCGGGCCAAGGAGGAGCCGGAGACGGCCCTCGCGGCCGCCCGCGTGTCCATTCGCAGCGATGCGCAACCTAAAGCACAGGGGGAGCCGCAAACGGTCATAGCGATCGTCCAACCGATCGAAGGGGACGCTCAGATCGAGTGGGCCGCGACCTATGTCGCCGAGCGGCTAGACGCTGCCCTCGCCCAGTTGGGCTGGTCGATGGATGGCTTGGACGCGATCATCGATTCCGACCGCCCGCTAGGCGGGCACGATGCGAAAGCCGATACCGATTTGGATGCCCGCCAAAGCGGGATATTGCTTGTCGACGATGTCGGGACACGGAAAAGTGGCCGCGACGATGTGGTTGTCGCCAGGGCGAGCGTACCGTCGCTGCGCACCGGCCTGGCAGTGTGGTCTGCGCAAGCCCGCGGACAGGTGTCATCATGATGGTCCCGTCGGTCGAATCTGCGCTCGACACGATTGTTGGCCGGGTGACGACGTTGGAGCATGCGTCGGGGGCCGGTCGAATTTTCGAACTATTCGTGATGACGAACCTTGCGCGCGGGCTGCAGGATGCCGGCTTCACCGTTTGGCTGCAGCGCTCGAACGGTACCGAGATTCTACCAAGCGATAGCGATCGCCGCTTCATCCAGCGTGGCGGTGCGCCAACCGGGGTGTCTCCAGCCTCTGCCGGGCCAGACAACGCTAGCGTGATCGGCTTCCGGTGGCGTAGGCGGCCCAAATGGGAGATTTGGAACGGCATCCAATTTGGCGGCCGGAGTGGCGCATCGCATGAGATTGATATAGCGATCGTCCCAGCAAGTGTCGGCGCGGCACTGCGCACAGCGGGTGGCGTCCCAGTCGGCCGCCCCCGGGTTGCCATCGAGTGCAAAGATGTCGAAGCCACGGGGAGCCTAGACGAAATGCGCGCGTTCCTGGCCCGGCTCTATGACGTCACTCTGCTTCACGCCCATCATCGGCACATGACCTATCCAGCGCCGCGCGCGCTGCATCCGGGCAGTCCCAATGAAGCGAAGCATCGCGCGATTGTGACTTATTGGCAGGAGAATAGGCGGACGAAGAACATCATCGCCCGACGTACCGGCTTCGTCTCAGGCACTGTACCCCTGGCGGACTATCACCGGATCGAACCGCATCAGAATATCAGCGTGGGGAGTAGCACCGTGAATGATCTCGTAGCGTCGGTCGCCGAATGGGCTCAGCGGAATGTCTGACGATTTCACGCGCGAGCATGCCAGCGCTGTCCGTCCGCTCTCAGGTCAACAACTGGCTTACGAACTCACAAGAACGTCTGGTCAGTGTAAAATTAGTCTTTCACACTAAAGGGAACATTCGAGGGATGTGATCCCCCGCCGACAAGAGACAACTCTCCAAAACGGTGGGGCGTAGGTCGATCTCTACAAACTTACCACCTAACACGGTCAACTCGTCAGGCGAATCGACCGGCTCCGGGGTGGACGCCCCGAGAGCCCGCAATTCAGGGTGTAACTCCTTGATATGGGCCGGCTTCTTGCTTCCGTTCTTCGAGGTGCGTGAAATAGGACCACTTCCTCGAGCAACTGGCCCGCATCGCCCTCTGATTATGCCAGTTCGAAGCGAGGAATCTGCCCATGTGCAGCTGAAACATGCAGTGGAAAGTGAGGACTTCCGCGGCAATGGCCGAGCAATCGTCCGAATTCGTTGCAACAAGAGCAGGTTTCTTAAAACGACCTATAGGATTCTCAGCCTGCGAGCCAAGGAAACTGCCTCTGTCCTGTTCGACGCCTCCAGCTTTGCAAACAAGCTTTTAAGATACCATTTTACGGTTTCGTCAGATATGCCTAATCTCACTGCGATTGCGTTGTTACGCATGCCAGTAGCGAGTAGGCGAAGAATTTGCTCTTCTCTGACATGCAGACGAGGAACATCGCCTGTCATTGGCACTGGACTCTTGGCACCCCCGTTTTGCCCATAAGAATCGAGGCTCTCAAGAATCCGCCGGATACGCGCGGCGTTACGCGGACAACTAACAGCCGCCTGGGTGAGTGGTCCACGCATGTCGACGTCTGGAAATATTAATAAGCTGACAAAACTTTCGTCCCGCATGAGGTCAAATACACCGATCAATTTTCTAATTGCCTGCTCGGGGCGGCGCATTCGCGTAAAAGCTACTGCCTGCAATGCCAAGAACTCCAAAACATACCTTATCCGCCCCGCCGAATTCGCGCTGACTAGCCCCGTACGAGAATGCCGAAAAGCCGCGACGGGTTCATCGCGAAGCAAAAGTAGCCGCACGCTCTCAATCATCGCCAATTCCTGTATCTCGCTTCTGAGTGCAGGAACATCATTGCCGCCCGCACTACCGCTACGATCGGCTCTCGCGATATACTCGCTTGCCGTTTCATAGTCTCCAGCGTTTGCCGCAAGCCGCGCTGCTAAGAGATCCGCTTGAGCATGGACCCGAGGTGCATTCTGATCAACCGCCATCGCCCAGCTGGATCGAATATCTTTCCACGCATCGTTGGTCCTGCGGAGGGCATCGAGGTTTCTCGCACGCTCGATCAATGCCAAGCCGTAAAACCCATAAGTTCGGTTTGCTTCCAAAATGTTGAGCGCGTCTGCAAGCTCGGCCAACCCCTCGGCACATAAGTGCATATCAAAAAGATTGATAGCGTGCTGAACCCTTATGAAGGCAGCCGGCGCTGACCTCAGCCACCGCCGTTCGGCAGAAAGCGCGAGATGCGAGCGCAAGTGGGCCTCTGACTCAGCTAAGCGGCCCTGCAACCGCAGCAACACTGAGCGGTTTAGGACACTAAGATGCGCAAGCAAAGGACTTCTAGCCAGCTGTGCCAGGGTTCCCACGTGCCTATAATATCCAACCGAGTCATCTAGTTTGCTTTGAACGCGCGCGATGCGGCCTAGTGCAACATTGGCGAACCCCTGCACGAGGAGGTCTGACGCATCAATTTCGGACAGGATGCCTCGCCTCTCAAGGCCTAAATCGGGCTCGTCACGCTGGACTACACCTACAATCGAACTAAGCACCGATATCTCAGCAAGCAAAGTCGTCATCTCTTCCTTTGCCGCTACCGATTCACTATGCTTCACTATCGTTCGCGCCTGAGAGATGCGAGCTAGGCTACTATCCGTATTGCCTAGGTAGCAGAGAGCCCATGCGTGCAAAATGCACAGCCGAGCATCTGTCGAGATTAGGCTTTCTGGGACCATCGCGATATGCCGGTCTACTTCCCTGAAAGCACCGTCCGCGAATAACGATCGGCCGAAATGGACAAGCAGATCTGCTGCTTTACCATAAAGCTTTACCCTGATGGCCAGGTGGAAAGCCTCCTCGAGCATCTTTTGATCCTCGAGGAATTTAATGGCCCGGAGGGCGATCTCCTCTATTTCATTTGGCCTCTCAGTCTGCAAACGCTCCCTCAAGAAAGAGTTGAAGAGGTGGTGGTAGCGAAACCAGCTACCGTCCGGCCCGAGTCTTACTATAAACAGGTTTAGCCTATCGACCTTTTCGATTAGCAAGTGACTATCTTGTCGCCCCGTAATCGCATTACAAAGAGGAGAAGAGAACTGCTCGACAAGTGAAGTTTGAAGAAGAAAATGACGAACATCTTCCGATTGCTTGGAAAATACCTCTGAAAATAAGTATTTTCCAATCTCTATGCGCGTACCAGTGATTTCATCGAAGTCAATCTTCCCTTGGTTCCCCATTGTTGCCACTGCAAGCTGAATTCCGGTTATCCAGCCTTCAGTTGCGCTTACGAGTTTGCGCGCTGCGTCATCCGAAAGAGCGATGTCTAAACACTCGAGAAAATACTCCCGCACCTCACCCACGGTGAATTGCAGATCATTCCAACTGACAAGCCTTAGAGTACCGCGTGCCCGCAACTTATCCATGTGCATGTTGGGGACGTCACGGCTTCCGATGACAATCGAGACGTTCGCAGGCATGTATTCGATGAGAAGGGCAAGCGCAGCGGACGTCTTATCGTCAGTTATGAGATGGAAATCGTCCAAGAAGATTGTGATTGGCGTCGAATCTTCCAGCAAGTCGTTGATCAACGCGGAAGCGAGTTGTTCGGGGTTCGGTAACTCGGATGACAACTGCAATTCCAGCTGCCGCATGGAGTACGGTCGGACAGTTCTTATAGCGGCGCCCAGAGACAGGAAGAACGATCGTAATTCGTTGCTTAACCTGTCTATAGATACCCAACATGGATTGGAGCCAATT
The DNA here is from genome assembly GCF_006658535.1 of Mesorhizobium sp. B2-4-13. Lineage (NCBI taxonomy): Bacteria > Pseudomonadati > Pseudomonadota > Alphaproteobacteria > Hyphomicrobiales > Phyllobacteriaceae > Mesorhizobium > Mesorhizobium sp. B2-4-13. Next base: position 527,679 of record NZ_VFVB01000002.1, read on the forward strand.
GCCTGGAGACGAATGAAGGCTTCGCTGAGAATCGTAGTCTTGCCGCCGCCGGCAGGAGCCGACACAAGCAGAACGTTTCCACTTGGCAACCCAAGAAGTTTTTCGACCAGCCTGCTGCGCGAAAGTCGCCGCGCCGGAGGATTTGGCGGCGCAAGCTTGGTCCAAGCGACTAGCGAGAACATCAAATGTCCGCAGCGACGATTGAAGGTAAACTACGTCCGAGGCGCAGCGATATCCTCAGCGGATTCTCTCCAGCACGCTCGCGTAGTTAGCTACCGCCGCTCCTCCCATGTTGAAAACTCCGGCCATCGTGGCACCAGCTATTTGCATATCGCCGGCCTCACCAGAGAGCTGTAAGGCGGCCATGATATGCATGGAAACGCCCGTTGCACCTATCGGATGGCCTTTCGCCTTGAGGCCACCTGAAGGATTCACCGGAAGACGACCTTCTTTGGTCACCCAGCCTTCGAGGATTGCTCGTCTCCCTTCCCCGTGCGGCACCAATCCCATCGTCTCGTATTCGATCAACTCAGCGATAGTGAAGCAATCATGCGTTTCGACAAGATCGAGGTCAGAAAGAACAACTCCCGCCGCCGAGAGGGCCTGCCGCCAAGCCACCTCGCCCCCCTCAAACCGGGTCATGTCACGCCTGCTCATTGGCATGAAGTCAGTAGCATGGCCGAGGCCCCGAAAACCTATCGCACGGCGGGCCGACGTCGAGTACGCTGTGTCGGCGAGGACAATTGCGGCAGCCCCGTCCGACACCATGGAACAATCCGTTCTACGGAGGGGCCCCGCAACAATGGGATTCTTGTCAGACACTACGTTGCACGCCTCGAAACCCAAATCGCGTCTCATATGCGCATACGGATTCGCGATACCGTTTCTGTGGTTTTTGGCGGCAATGTACGCCATAATCTCGCTCTGGTCTCCCCACTTAGCAAAATAGGAATCGGCGATAGCGGCAAATACTCCGGCGAAGCCGCCCGGTACATTGCCTTCCTCGCGCCGGTAAGACGCATTCTGTAGCGCTTTTCCCACCTCCATGTTTGGCAATGACGTCATCTTTTCCACGCCGATTACCAAGACAGCGCGTGCATCTCGGGCCGCTATTTGACTCAGGCCGGCGCGGATCGCCGCAGAACCTGTCGCGCATGCATTCTCCACACGCACAGTCGGTTTGAATCTGAATGCCGGCTCTGCCTGCAAAACCAGTGGAGCTGCGAAATCTTGAGAAGATAGTCCGGAATTGTAATGACCGACGACAATCGAATCGATCTGCGATGGTTCTAGGCCCGCATCGTCCACCGCTTTAGTCGAGACTTGGCCGATCAGCTCCTCGAGCTCATACCCGTCGTGCTTTGCAAATGGAGTGTGGGCCCAGCCGATGATGCTTGCATTCATTCTTCTTCTCACGCGAATTTCGCCGTCAGGCCACCGTCTACAATCAGCTCAGTGCCGGTGATATACCGGCCTTCATCGGAAGCAAGGAACAGCGCAGCATTCGCAACATCCCAAGCGTCGCCCATTCTGCCGGTGGGGCATTGGGCGTTCCGAACCGAGATCAAGCCTTCGTGGTCACCCTCAGTACCGTAGGCACCGGTGAGGCCCGCATGCACCATCGGCGTGTCCATCAGCCCAGGCAGAATGCAGACCGAGCGGATTCCAACCTTGGCATACTGTAGTGCAACTCCGCGGGAGAAGCCGATGATAGCCGCCTTCGTGGCGTAATAAGTTGAATAGGGGACGCCCGTCCATCTTATTGCTGCAATGGAGGAGATATTGATGATGACACCGGAGCCTTGGCGTTCCATATGCGGAATCGCATATTTGGTGGCTAAAAAAACACTCCGCTCGTTGATTGCGGCGACTCGGTCCCATTCTTCGACTGATAGTTCGGCAGGGCCGCCAACAGAAACGATACCGACGTTGTTGACAAGGATGTCAATAGCTCCGAGTCTATCGTATGCCTCGCCGATGACATTTTCGACTTGATCGGGCACCGCCACGTCTGCCCGCAATGCCAAACATTGGCCGCCTTCTGCGCCGATCAGCCGGCTGGTCTCCTCGGCCGCATCTAGATTCTGGTCAATAGCAACGACGCGACAGCCCTCTCGCGCGAAGCGAACTGAGATGGCCTTGCCGTTGCCCCAGCCCGGCCCGATCGACCCGCCTCCCACGACCACTGCAGTCCTGCCTTCCAGACGTCCACCCATTTCTTTATCAAGCTCCAGTTGTTCGCCGGCCTTCAGCCAGCGGCGAGGTTGGAAAGGGCGTCGGACCGTTTCCTGGAATTTCGACGCGAAACAAGTTCAGGGTGAAAGCAACCAACGTGTAGTATCCTGCTATACCTACCAACTCCACGAGCGTAGTTTCGCCGAACGTCGCTAAAGCCCTATCGGCGAGTTCGTCTTCGACCATTCCATGCTGCACCAAGCCAAGTGCAATTAAATACACCAGCTTCTCATCCTCGTTGTGAAATGTCGGCATAGCTTGGAGCTGAATAGCTTGGATCACCGCGCTATCAAGACCGGCTTTTATCGCGATCGGAGCATGCGCGTGCCATTCAAACTGGGCCTTCCAGTGGGCGGCTACAGTAAGGATGACCAGTTCCGACAGACGCGACGGCAGCGTGGTGCCAAAGCGGACGAATGCGCCCAAATGCGAGGCGCGATCAGCGAACTCAGGGCTCCGTAACCAGATCCTAAATGGACCGTCAAGGCCGCTGCGGCCGCTGGCCAAAATGCGATCAGCAATGGTGCGCTGGGTTTCCGTCATTTGCGACAGCGGCAACTCAGCAAGGCGAGTTCTCTGTTCGGACATGATCATATCTGCCTTTCACGGCCCTGCCAGAACCGAGCACGTATGTCCTTCTTCAAAACCTTACCAACAGGGCTGCGAGGTAAGCTTGCCTCGAAGATCACAGATTTCGGTGCCTTGATGGAGCCTAGTTCGAGTTTGCACAGGGCAATAATTTCTTCGGCGGAGACTTCGGCACCTTCGCGAAGCTCAACGACTGCCGTGACCGCCTCTCCCCATTTCTCGTCCGGTATGCCGATAACCGCGCAGTCTCTGATAGCGGGATGCGCCCACACAACCTGTTCAATCTCCCCGGGAAAGATATTGAAGCCGCCGCTGATAATCATGTCGCGTTTACGACCCACGATGTAAACGAACCCATCTGCATCTTTGCGGCCGAGGTCCCCAGTGTGGTGCCATCCGAATGCGCTCGCGTCCTCTGTAGCATCGGGGCGGCGGTAGTATTCACCCATAATCAATCCACCACGCAGCACGATTTCACCCACCTCATCGCAGGGCATCAGCGAACCATCTTCACTCATGATCTCGACTCGAGTCAGAGGCGAGGCTCGGCCGCACGACAGAAGCCTATGCTCATGGCCGGGACGCAACGCCTCAATGTGATCCTGTGGCGACATGAACGTACAAATCATGTTCGCCTCCGCCTGGCCGTAGGTCTGAGTTAGCACTGGGCCGAAAACGTCGATTGCCTCACGTAGCTTCTCACTCGACATGGGAGCTGCCGCGTAGAACAAGTTCTGGAGGCTAGAATATTTGAAATCTCTTATTTCGTCCAATGATAGCAAAACGTAGATAAGCGTAGGCGGCAGGAATATATGAGTAACAGAATAAACTTCAATCGCCTTGAGAATATCTATCGGCTTTACGTTCGGCAAAAGGATCGTCTCGGCGCCATCTGCAAGATAAGACCAGGAAATGGCCCCGGCGGCATGAGACATGGGCGCGACAAGAAGCTGACGTGGACAACCATTCGGCGGAGCACACAGTCTAAATGTGGCAACCATCGTTTCGTAGACGCGAACCGTCTGCACCACCCCTTTGGGCCGCCCCGTCGTGCCGCCCGACGACATGATTACCTGAGCTCGCAAACCGCTGTCCGGCCAATCAGGCACACGCGCTTCTACATCGATCAAGTTCAAGAGCGAAGGAACTTCGTGGTCGGAGGCATCAAGGCAGATCACATTTCGCACGGCTCGAAGGGCGGCTATGCGCCCGGCATGCGCCAAATAATCCGAATGGATCAGGACCACCTCCGCATCCATGTCCTCGATGATCGCTTCGTTCTCAGCGATCGTTGCCTTCGCGTTCAGAGTCACCCAAACCGCGCCTGCGCGCATAATGCCCAGGACCGCAATGTAAGCTAGCGGGTGGTTCGGGCTGAGAACTGCAACCTTGCAGTCGCCGACGCCTAACGACCGAATGGTCGCTCCTATACCATGCGAAAGCGCTTGAACCTGGGAATAGGTCCAAGACTGTACGCCATCGGAGACACAGCTATTATCGGGAAAGCGCTCTGCTCCGCGGTCGAAGAAGTCTATGATGCGCAATGCGTCACCCTCCTACTGAACTCAGCACTTGGCGGTAAGCCCGCCATCAACAAGAATCTCAGCCCCGGTCACATACTTTGCCTCGTCCGACGCAAGATAGAGCGCCGCGTAGGCGATGTCCCAACAGTCTCCCATCCTACCCATGGGGACCTGGGCATTTCGGCGCGCGATTAGCGCACTGGCATCACCGCCGGCGTATTGCTGGGCCAACCGAACCTCCACGAGGGGAGTGTGCATGAGGCCGGGAATGACGCAGTTACTACGGATGTTGTCCCTGGCGTAGCGCGCTGCCACGCCTTGACTGAACTTCATCAGCGCAGATTTGGCGGCCGCATATGCAATGAGGTCGTGTCCGAGGTAGCGAACACCTGCAACCGAAGAAACATTCACGATCGAGCCGGCACCTACCGCCAACATTACCGGCAGCACGTGCTTGCATGTCAGAAACACACTCGTCAGGTTCATAGCGATCTGCGCGGACCAAGTCTCCTCAGGCATCGAAACAGGATCGCCCGGAGCCGACCCGCCAACATTGTTGTGAAGTACGTCGATGCGGCCAAACCGGGACACGCAAGTCTCTACCGCGCGCTTGATATCTGCCGACGAGGTCACGTCGCAGTCCACCGCCTCGCACCTATTTCCTTCGGCGCGAATAGCCTCGCAAGTCACACGGACTGCGTCATTGTTGATATCAGTTGCGAAGACACTTGCGCCTTCGCGTGCAAACAGAAGAGCAGCCGCGCGCCCATTACCAATCCCATCCCCAACTGAACCGGCACCGGTAATGAAGGCTACCTTATTCTCCAAGCGACCGACCATTAAACAGAAACCCCTTCACAGCGCAGCCGAGAGGCGCGACAAATATGCCATCACGATCGGTCAGCAAAAGCCCGAGGTAACCCCCCAACCGGGGGGCGGACGTGATATGCACCACCGGCCGCGGGCTTCTGAGGAGAGAGCGCCCACATTAGTTTTGATTGTTGAGCCGGCCTTTACATTTGCAAACCGAGGAAATAGGCGGCGCGGGCGCAAAAAGGTCTTGAGTTTGCTAAAGCCCTTTGCAAACCTGTCGGACCTTTTTTAGAGCTGTGGTGCAGCTTTCGGCACGGCCACCGTTGCGCTCACACACCATTCGTACGGCTTGTTGACCAGCACGCGAAGGATCAAATATCTCAGGCAGGACGGAGCCGAGGCGGTCATCAGATCCACCGCCAAATGATCCTTAGCCGTGCTCCCGCCCATAACTTTTGTGCACCATTTTTGGTCCACCCCTTCCGGTGGCTGCTCGGCGGGTCAGTACGTGGCTCCAATCGCTTCACTTTTCGGAGTGAACCGTGTGTTTTACTGTCGTCCACACGACGCCACTTGAAATACTTAGCGATCCTTCAAAGCAACTACGTAAGCGATGTTCTCAGGCCACGGCCCTGAGTTCAGAGGCGGGGATGTAAGCCCAGGGCAGGAGATCGTCGATCTGGCTGTTTGGGTGGCCGTTGACGATCCTGGTGAGGATGTCGGCGAGGTAGCCGAGGGGCTCGACGCCGTTGAGCTTGCAGGTTTCGATCAGCGAGGCGATGACGGCCCAATGCTCGGCGCCGCCATCCGAGCCGGCGAAGAGCGCGTTCTTGCGGTTGAGCGCGATCGGACGGATTGAACGTTCGACCGTGTTGCTGTCGATCTCGATGCGTCCGTCGTCGAGGAAGCGCGAGAGGCCTTCCCAGCGCGAGAGCGTGTAGCGGATCGCCTCGGCCAGCTTTGTCTTCTGGCTGATCAGGCCGAGCTTTTCGCGCAACCAAGGTTCGAGGTCGGCAATAAGCGAAGCGCTCCGATCCTGACGCATCGCACGGCGCTTGTCGGCCGATAGGCCGCGGATGGCGTCTTCGATCTTGTAGAGCTCGGCGATCCGTCTTAGCGCCTCGCTGGCGATCGGCGCGGGACCGGCAGCTGCCAGTTCATAAAAGCGCCGACGGACATGCGCCCAGCAAAAGGCGAGCGTCACGCCGCTCTTTTCGGCCAGCACGCGATAGCCACCATAGCCGTCGACCTGAAGGATTCCGGTTAAGCCTGCGAGATGCGCGATCGGACGCTCGGCCTTCCGGTCCGGCGCATAGACATAGGCCACGCCTGGCGGGTCGCTCCCCTCCCACGGTCGGTCATCGCGGGCATAGGCCCAGAGTTGCCCCGTCTTCGTCTTGCCGCGGCCGGGGTCGAGCACCGGCGCTGTCGTCTCATCGGCGAAGAGTTTTGGTGAGGACCTCAGCTTTCCAAGCAGCCGCTCGTGCACCGGACGTAGATGCCAGGCGGCACGGCCGACCCAGTCGGCGAGTGTCGAGCGATCGAGATTGATGCCCTGCCGGGCGTAGATCTGCGCCTGACGATAGAGCGGCAGATGATCAGCATATTTGGAGACCAGCACCTGGGCGACCGTCGCCTCGGTCGGCAGCCCGCCTTCGATCAGCCGGGCGGGCGCCGGAGCCTGAACGACAACGTCCTCACAAGCGCGACAGGCATATTTGGGCCGACGCACCACGATCACACGCAGCTGCGCCGGCACGATATCGAGCCGCTCGCTGACGCCTTCGCCGATCCGATGCAGGCCACTGCGGCAGCACGGGCAGGCATGGTCCTCGATGTCGACGACCTTCTCCACGCGAGGAAGGTGTGCCGGCAGCGAGCCACGGTTGGCCCGACGCTTGGTAGTCCTTGCCAGACGTTCCGTGGCAGCAGCCTGCTCGTTCTCTTCCTCGCCGGCCGCCTCGATCTGCTCGGCCTCTTCGAGCCCGAGCAGCAGCTGATCCTCGGGGAGCGTCTCGGCGCGACGGCCGAAGCGATGGCGCTGCAATTCCTTGATGATCTGGATCAGCCGGGCATTCTCGACGTCGCGCGCCAGGACCATCGCCTTCAGCGCATCCGGATCATCGGGAAGCTGGTCAGCCGTCATCGCCATGAGCCGATCAGACCATATTCGCCAACGGCTCGCGACAGCGGAATCGATGCTGATTCACTTCGTCGCGGGTCAGCCCGCCTGGGCTGGAATGCGGGTCCGGCGCGCCTCGTGGACGCGCCGCCAATCGAGCCCTTCGAGCAGCGCCGAGAGCTGTGCAGCCGTCAACCTCATCACGCCGTCATGCACTTTCGGCCAGCGGAACTCGCCATCCTCCAGACGCTTGGCATAAAGGCAGACGCCGGTGCCGTCCCAGAAGATCAGCTTGATCCAGTCGGTGCGCTTGGCGCGGAAGACATAGACCGCGCCGCTGAATGGATCGGCGCCCATCGTCTCGCGCACCAGCGCGGCCAAACCCTCAGCACCCTTACGGAAGTCCACCGGCTTCGTCGCCACCATGACCTTGACCGCACCCGTCGGCCCGATCACGACGTAGCCTTCAGCGCGCGGATCACCGCCGCAACAGTCCTGGCGTCGGCGCCACGGCCGACCCGCATGGTGACGCCGTCGATCTCCAGTTCGATCATGCCGGCATCGCGGGCGGCGTTCCGTTTGCGTTGTGGCTGCCGTTTCCCCGTCGGTTCCGACTCCGCCACGATCCGCGCCTTCTCCTCCGGCAGCCATTCGCGCCGACGACCGGAACCCGTGAACACCTCGAACCGGCGCGCAGGCTCGGGATCGCTGGATTTAAGCGTAAGCTCTGAAATCGTCATGTGTCGAAGCCCTCAAAGGCTCCAACATCCTCGCTCAGGCCGACCTCCGAAAGGTGCCGCCGGAACAGCGCTTACGCAACTACCTGGGTTAGATTCGGAGAACGGATCGGCGCCCATTGTGTCGCGAACCAGCCCCGCCAGACCCTCGGCCCCCTTGCGGAAGTCCACCGGCTTCGTCGCGAGCATCACCTTGACCACACCCGTCGGCCCGATCACGACGGCGCCTTCAGCGCACGGATCACCGCCGCCACCGTCCTGGCGTCGGCGCCACGACCGACCCGCATGGCGACGCCGTCAATCTCCAGCTCGATCACACCGGCTTCACGCGCGGCCTTTCTCCTCCGGCAACCATTCGCGCCGCCGTCCAGAACCCGTGAATATCTCAAGCCGTCGAACCGGCTCCTCGTCCCTGGACTTAAGCGTAAGCTCTGAATCGTCATGTGTCGAAGCCCTCAAAGGCTCCGAGCATCGTGGCTCACGACCCCGCGCGAAAGGTGGTGCCGGAACAGCGCTTACTCTCCTACCTTCAACTCGAGGAGGATACCTTGCCGGCGAATCGCCTTCTCCACTCGAAAGGGTAGATGCAATTCGGGGTATACGGTCGAACCTCCCGGACAAGTATGACGTCCGTGCTTGCCCGCCATCACAAGACAACGCCTACAGAAAGGTCACAAACAGTACCCTAGACACCAGAAAAAACCGCACTTGTACAATGGGGTGAGCTGGCTTGCGCCAATAATCTGAGTCCGCCTTCCGTCAGGAACGAGAGGTTCTGGATCGCGAGACCGAATTTATTACTTCCAACAACGCAAAAAAAATTATCGAAAAAGCAATCAATACGGTCGTAACGGCAACCAGAGAAGGGTCGATCTTGTCACGAAGACCCGCAAACAGTTGTCGAGGCACGGTAACCTGCCCAGGCGCCGTCACAAACATCGCGATAACCACTTCGTCGAACGACGTGACGAAAGCGAATGTCGCACCGCCGAAGATCCCCGGCCAAATCAACGGCAGAGTGACTTGCTTAAACGTGGCTATAGGCGACGCCCCTAGAGACGAAGCGGCCCTCGAGAGAGTATGGTCGAACTGTCCTAGGCTGGCCAGAACCAAGATGAGAACAAAGGGGGACGCCAGGAGTGTATGGGCCAACACCAACGCATTAAGTGAGCCCAAACCACCGACATATGCCAGCGCGAAATAAGACGAGAGTGCGATGATCACCACTGGGACGATCATCGGCGAGATTAAAAATGCAAGGACTGCGCTTCTGCAGCGACCCTGCGTGAGGTTCAGACCGTAGGCTGCCATCGTACCTAATGTCGTGGATAGGACCATCGTTCCGATGCCGACCTGTAAGCTATTGCGAAATGCAGCCAGCCAAGGGTCAGGTTGCAGGACTGCAGCGTACCACCGGAGGGAAAATCCCGGCATTGGGTAACTCAAGAAAGAGCCGGAACTAAATGAAATTGGTATGATCGCCAAGATCGGCAGCCAAAGAAAGAGGAGTGCGCAGGCCGCTAGCAGTCTGACAAACGGCATCCATCCTCGGCTCACACCTTGCTTCTGACCGTAGACATTCTGGTCTCGACGATCCGTCATCACTGAATGCTTCCACCCAGTCGCAGGAAGCGTCCGAACGCAAGAAGCAACATTAGAATACAAACCGTGAGCCATATAGAAAGCGCGGCTGCCATTCCCCAATTTCCTGATTGTATGGCAAAACGCGATATTTGGCCACTGATCATCTGATCATCCGGCCCGCCTACGAGTGCAGGCGTTATATAAAATCCAATTGCTATGATGAACACCATCAGTGTTCCCGACGCGATACCTGGTAGCGTCTGCGGAATATATACTGTAATGAAAGACGTCAAAGGTCGGGCACCGAGGGATGACGCCGCCTGCAATTGGTTCTTTGGTACCCCCTTCATCGCACCATAAAGTGGAAGCGTCATGAACGGCAGTAAAACGTGAACCATGCCGATGTACACTCCGGTTCGATTGAAGATCAGCTCAAGGGGCTGTTCCACAATGCCGAGTCTAATTAGCACATCATTGACCACTCCCTGCTGCTGGAGGAGGACCATCCAAGCGGCCGTCCGGGCCAGCACCGAAGTCCACAATGGCAGAACCACGAGTGCCAATAGAACGCGGCCTTTCACACCAGTAGCTTCGGACAGAATGAACGCCAGCGGATACCCTACCGCAAGACAGATACATGTAACAACAAAGGCAATCACTAGTGTGCGCAAAAACCCTTCGAGGAATACGCGCTGTTCAGCAGGAACACGCGTGAGAGAACCGTCCCAGTTTCGCTGCAGATCGACAGCTGCAAGGAGATACTTTGGGGTCGCGATCCCTGTGGCACCATACAGCGAACGCCAATAGTCAATATCTCCCCACCTTGCGTCAATCCCGACGAGCAGCTCCCTCTTTCCCGAACCTTCGGCGTCTGGGAGCTTCCGCGCTGTTCTGCGCAAGAGGCTGCCGAATCCCGCCTTCTCTCGATTCAGCCTGACCCCTAATTCAGGAAGCTTGCCGGCGACCCGCGCCATACGCAGGTCGTCCGCCAGAGCAGAGAACGCGGGTTCGGCCGGCAGTTCCGTCCCGCCCCATCCCTTCAGGGCCTCCGCGGTTTTACTCAGAGCATTATTGAGATCACTGTTAGACACGGCATACCAAAAAATGCCGCCCACGGGTATTACCAACGCAACCACGAGAAACAGGAACAATGGCGCTATGAGGAACGTGGCATACACTTTGCGTCTATAATCAACACCACCTCGGATTGCGAAAGCATTCCTGTGCAGCACGACTTTCTCTGATAGTACTTTATTTTTCACGGCCGTCATGCGTCAACACGATTGTTGCAGGATATTCCCAGCTCACAAAGCACGGATCACCTTCACGCCAACCATCAGAGACCCGGCTCGATTGCCGCACGTTGAAGATTTTTCCTGTTTCTAGACGAACCTGTATCAACGAATGATCGCCACTATAGATCAATTCCACAAACCGCGCCGGAAGGCAGTTGCATTCTTCCTTGTGGAGCGTTCCAACGCACAGGTCTTCCGGGCGCGTAATCGCCGCCACCACCGCTCCAACGGGAAGTCCGGGTTGTGAGGGGCAAGCCAAGACCACACCAAAATCGGTGCGGATGTGGCACCCCTCTGCCTCGTTAGTTAAGACTATCCCTTCCACACAGTTGCTCTCACCAACGAAGTTGGCAACGAAGTTTGTCTTCGGGGAATGGTAGATTTCCCTCGGAGTACCTATCTGCTGGATCTGACCGTCGTGGAAGATGGCGATCCTGTCTGACATTGTCAAAGCTTCAGTCTGATCGTGGGTTACGTATACCACGGTCATTCCGAGTTCCTTGTGTAACCGTCGGATTTCCAGTTGCATCTGTTCGCGGAGGCTCTTGTCTAGCGCCCCTAGTGGCTCATCCATCAAAACGAGATGGGGCTCGAACACAAGAGCTCGAGCAAGCGCAACACGCTGCTGTTGCCCCCCCGAGAGCTTCGCTGGACGACGCGAACCGAACGCCCCGAGTTCAACCATCTCCAGCGCGGCTTGCGCCCTTCTCATGCGCTCCGCCGCCGGAATGCGTCGTTGCTTTAGCGGAAAAGCGATATTGTCAAGTACACTCATATGCGGAAAAAGAGCATAGCTCTGGAACACTACTCCAATATTACGCTTGTAAGGTGGAACTTTAAGCAACGATTTTCCGTTGAGAAGAATGTCACCAAACGTCGGATCTTCGAAACCGGCAAGCATCATCAACGTTGAAGTTTTGCCTGATCCAGAAGGCCCGAGAAGTGTCAGGAATTCCCCTCGCCTTATTGAAAGATTGAGGCTGCGGACAACTGGAATTTTGCCGTCATATGTCTTCTCCACGTTGACGAGCTCCACCAGGGTGGCTTGCTTGTCGGATGCTGTTGGTGCACGTCCTCTATCGACTGGACTGAAGGGCATTCCGCTAACGTTTCCTTGTACGATCATGCGGCAACGCTCGCCAATTCTCCGCTCGCCTTCAATTCGGCGTATGTTTCGTCAAGAACCGCGGCCGTGGCATCCAGGAGCGCTGAAATATGGGATGCCTCCACTATCAGCGGCGGTGCAAAGGCCAAGCTCTGGCCAAGCGCTCTGATAATGAAGCCCCGAGATTCGAGTTGCTTCGACATCTTCGGCACTATCTTCCCTGAAGGGTCAAAGGATGCTTTGGTCGCCTTATTCTTAACTATCTCGATAGCTCCCATGAGCCCGACACCACGCACTTCGCCCACCAGAGGGTGATCCGCGAAATTTCGGAGACCGCCTTGCAGAACGGGCGACACCTGAGCCACGTGATCCAGTATGCGATCCTGCTCGTAGATGTTCAGGGCTTCGAGCGCCACAGCCGCACTAACGGGATGTGCCGAATAAGTGTGCCCGTGTCCAAATATCCCAAGAGCCCGGCTTTCTGCGACGAGCCCTTGGTAGATTTTCTCATTCAACAGCAGGGCCGATATCGGCAAGTAGGACGAGGATAAGCCCTTTGCACAGGTTATCATATCGGGCTGCATGCCCACTTCTTGGCTACCCCACATTCGACCAGTCCGACCAAAGCCGCAAATGACCTCGTCGGCGACAAGCAGTACATCGTACTTTTTCAGAACTGCCTGTATCTTCCGGAAGTACGTGGCCGGAGGGATCAGCACCCCGCCGGTGCCCATTATCGGCTCTGCAAAGAACGCGGCAACCGTGTCCGGATCTTCCGCCAAGATTCTGGCTTCCAGAGATTCTGCTAGGCGCGTTGCAAAGGCCTCCTCGTCCTCACCCTCTGCTCCGAACCTATAGAAGTGTGGGCACTCAACATGGAGGATGCGCGATATCGGCAGGTCGAAGTCGCGGTGCATGTGGGGAAGGCCAGTCAAACTCGCCGAAGCTATTGTTGTCCCGTGGTAAGCATTGGTCCGGGCTATAACCTTCTTCTTACCCGGCTTGCCGATCGCATTGTGATAATACCATACAAGCTTGAGCGCAGCATCCACAGCTTCCGATCCGGAGCTTTGGAAAAGCACTTTGGACATCGGCACCGGAGCGATCGATATAAGACGTTCGGCCAAGTCTATCGCAGGATGATGCGACTTGTGCGCGAACGTCTGGAAGAACGGCAGTCGCTGCATTTGCCTCGTTGCAGCAGCAACCAGCCGTTTCTCACTATAGCCCAGAGTCACTGACCAAAGACCCGCCATAACATCCATATAGCGCTTCCCGTCCTCATCGAACACGAAGACACCCTCGCCCCGTTCAATTACGGTGGGGCCAGTCAGCTCGTGCTCTGCGAGGTTTGTCTGCGAGTGCAGGTGATAAGCGACGTCGCGGCGCCGAGAGGAGTTAGGGCGATCGGTCATTGCGGAGAAACCTTCGGAAAAAGTTGACAGGGTAGCGACCGTCTATTTTTTTGCAGCCCAAGCATCCCAACGCTGCTGCAGCGTGTCGCCGTTATCGACCCAAAAATCATTGGACTGCTCCCCGCCGACAAACAGTTGCCGAGCGATATTCTCACCCGCGGGAAGTTCGGCTGCAAGCTTGGGATCAACGGCCTTTGCGACATCGGCTCGCGGCTGGCCGTATGGGATAAGCTGGGCGAACGCCACTTGGCGGGAGGTGTCATTCATGAATTTCAGGAATTGATATGATACGTCGGCGTGTTCTGCTCCAACAGGTATCGCCCAGTAGTCCATGCCGAAAGTTCCGCCCGACCAGACTATCCCGAAATGTCGGCCTTCCTTGACGGCAGCAGATACCCGACCGTTGTACGCGGTAGTCATCGCGACATCGCCACCGGCCAGCCACTCCTGAGGCTGAGCGCCGGCCTCCCACCACTGAATCGACGACTTGATTGAGTCAAGTTTCGCAAACGCACGGTCTACTCCTGCGGCAGTAGACAGGGTTTTATACACATCAGCGGGCAGCACGCCGTCTGCCATTAGAGCAAACTCAAGGTTGGTCTTCGGTCCATTCCGAAGCCCTCGCTTGCCGGGAAACTTGACCAGGTTAAAAAAGTCGGCACTGGTCTGCGGCGGCTCTTTTAGCAGATCGGCGTTGTAGGCAATGATCGTGGAGCCAACTACGGCTCCGATGCCACACGGCAGCTGCGCCTCTGGAAGAAGGTCACCTTGGCCTCCGAACTTTGACCAATCTATCTTGGCAAAGACACCTTCCTCACAACCACGAATTAGTTCTGCTGTTTCTAGTTGAACGATATCCCACGGGATCTTGCCGCTGGTTTGCATCGCCTGGAACTGCCCCCAACCACCATTGTAGACGTCCTCTACGAGCTTCATTCCTGTACCCTCTGCAAAGGGGGTGAAGAACACCTTTTTTTGGGCTTCCTGGTAGGCGCCACCCCAGGAGGCAACCGTAAAGTCCCGCGCATAAGCTGTCGCGGAAGTCACTACCAACAATGCAGCGCCACCCGCGCGAAAAATAGCTCTCAACATTTGCAGACTCCCTTTAGAGGCTTGGCTTTGTTCCCGATTGTGACAATGTGGGAGGGTGCGGCTCCCAGTCACCCCACGATTGGGGGGTAGTTCCCTTTTGTCGGCGCTATGGCGTCCTCTTCCTGCTGGCTAACTGCGATGCCCCCATAACCGAAATCGAGATAATGGTCATGGCTACCGCTGCAACGGCAACGACAGGGCTCAAATTGTCTCTCACATTAGAGAACAACTGCCTCGGCAGCGTTCTTGTTTCGGGACCTGAAAGGAAGAGCGCCACCACGGCATCGTCGAACGAAATCGCGAACGCAAGAAGCGAACCTCCCAAGATTGCGGGCGCCATAAGTGGGAGAAAAATGGATCGGTAGGAAGCGACCGGCGATGCACCAAGACTTGCCGCTGCGCGCATCAACCCGAAATCGAAGCGTCTCAGTCCCGCCATAACTGTGAGCATCATAAAGGGAACGCTGATTAGACAGTGACCCAGCATAAGTCCTGCAAATGAATTTACTAGTCCGAGCCGTGACCACGCAAAATACCCCGAGACTGCAAATATTATTGTGGGCACGATTAGGGGGAGCATCAAGATTGCGGCAAGGAGCCCCCTTGCGCGCGGGGGCGCCCGCATTAGACCTATAGCTGCTCCTGTGCCAAGTGGTGCCGCGAGCAAGGTGGAAAGCGTGCCGAGGATCAATGAATTGATCAGCGCAACGCGCCAGTTCTCGGAGAAGAAAAATTCCTCATACCACTTCAACGACCAGCCAGGCACTGGCAGTGTTAGTAATGAACTGGAGGTGAAAGATAGAGGTACAATTATAATGATCGGAAGTACCAATAGCGCCAGCACGGTCACTGAAAAAATGCGTATGATGAGGGTCATAGTTTAGTACTTGTGTTCAAGATTGGGACGAATCGTCGCGTCGCCAAAGCTACCATCCCAATCAAAAAAATGAAGAGAATTAGTACCAAGCAGAGTGATGCCGCCATTCCCCAGTTGAGCTGCTGATTCATGTAAAAGTAAATGAAATAGCTGATCATCTGGTCCCGCGAACCGCCCACAAGCGCAGGGGTCAAGTAGTTTCCCAGCGACAATACGAAAACTAAGGTGGCTCCCGCGAGAACTCCCGGCAGCGTGAGTGGCAGGTACACGCTGACAAACGCGCGCCAAGGCGGCGCACCCAATGACAAGGCGGCCCGCATGTATTCGGCAGGGGTCGAGCGCATCACGCCCAGCGTAGGAAGAATTAAAAATGGCAGCATGACATGTATTGTCACTATGTATGTGCCTAGGCGATTGAAAATAAGTTCGAGCGGCTCCCCAGTTATGCCGGCCCCCTGCAATAGCTGGTTGACGATCCCATTTTTCTGAAGAAGGATGATCCAGGCAGCTGAACGCACCAAAATCGAAGTCCATAGAGGCATTAACACTGCGAACAGAGCCAGCTGGTGGCCTCGCGCGCCCAATGAAGCGATGAAGGCGGCGACTGGATACCCCAGTGCAACACACGCGATCGTAACCCACACACTGATCCAGATTGTCTTGATGTAGAGCGCTACATAGATGGCCTGTTCGGCCGGCGCCGAAATGACGGAACCATCGATCGGACTCCTTCGCAAGTCCAACGCTGCAAGCAGGTTAAAGCTTGAGATAGGCGAGGATGCCCTTGTAATCGCTTGCCAAATTGACACCGATCCCCAAGCAGGCTCGATGGCGATTAGGTCATGGCGGGCATCAACGAGACCGACGCGGTCAATCTCTCTGGCCGTGCGGGCAATTACCGAATAGTACCCTACAACCTCCCGGTTCAGCCGATCAGCGATGACGCTCTGCTTCCGCTCCTTGACCGCGGCCTTCATATCCTCAGCAAGCGAGCGGAACGCCGCATCTGGTGGCAGCCCTTGCCCATTCCAGCCGTCAAGCGCGGCAATTGTACGAGACGTGCACCGGGTGAACTCGGAGTTGTCGAAAGCTCGCGCGAGCATGCCTCCTATCGGCAATACGTAAAGCCCTAGAACTAATAGAAGCAAGGGGCTGTAGAGCGGAAAACCCGACAAGCATGAGGCGAGGCGTCCGCCCAGTGCAGAACGGCTCCGGACTTGCGTGGGCTGCGGAGTCGTACCTTTTTTTCTCATTACAGTGGCCGGATTTTAGCGCGCCGCGACCCAAGCCTGAAACCGCTCCTCGAGCGCGGCACCATTCTCGATCCAGAAATCGGTGTCGTTGAACACACTTACATCGAAATTGGCGGGATAAGTTGGCAGATTGGGATTGTTTACCTTTTTCGCCGCTTCAGCATTCGCAGGACCATACGGTACTCCCTCCGAAAATGCCGCCTGAACGCCGGCCCTCGTAGCAAACTCCACATAGGCATAGGCTTTGTCGAGCAATGGATCGCCCTTAGGTATGGCATAGTAGTCGACTGAGTACTGTGCGCCATTCCAGTTCGTTGCAACCTTCTGCCCGGCATCTGCCGCCAGCGCCACGCGACCGTTATAGGCCGCAGTCATGACTACTTCGCCAGAGGACAGCCATTGTTGGGGCTGCGCGCCTGCCGACCACCACTCGACCTGGTCTCCCAGCGATTCCAGTTTGGCAAAAGCCCGTTTTACGCCCTCTTCCGTCCGCAAGACATTGTAGATTTGGTCAGGCGCGACACCATCTCCTAGTAGTGCGATTTCCAGGGTCATTTTAGCCGTTTTGCGCAGGCCTCGCTTACCAGGATTACGAGCAAGGTCGAAGAAATCCGCCCAGCTTCGCGGTGCCGCTTTCACTGCTCCCGGATTGTAGGCCATCAGCATCGCCCAGCTGATGAAACCCGCCCCGCACTCAGTTGCACCATTTGGGATGAAGCGATCCTTCCCACCCACTTTTGAGAAGTCGATAGGTTGGAAGATGCCGTCTTCGCAACCTCGGGCGAGTTCGGGCGCCTCCACCGTCAGAACGTCCCAGCTGTAACTCCCGGTATCGACCATCGCCTTGATCTTAGCGATCTCAGATCCTGTCCAGATATCGCTAGCGATTTGAATCCCAGTCTCTTTAACGAAAGGGTCTTTGATAGCGCGCACGATAACTTTTTCGGTGTCACCCTCGCCCCCGACGATTGTTAGGTCCCTGGCGCTTGCGGCGCCAGTGACCGTCAGCATAAGGGCTGTACCAGCCGCACTGCCCAGTAAGCTAAGCTGCCTCATATTACTCTCCTCATTCCTTGGATGTGATGTTGCCCATGTCATGCTGTTACCTTTGTCAGGGAGAGGCACCACCCCAACGAGGGGGAAAGATGGACGAGATGCGGCGGCAGATCTTTTAAGCTCCCAATAGCCGCTTAGAGGCCATAACCGTAGCATCGAACGACGCCGCAGCCGCTGGGCTTATAGCCCTGGCGCGCATGTAGCCGTGGATCAACCTCGGCTCGTGTCTCAATTCCGCAGGAACGCCGCTTTGCCTAAGCCGCTCCACGTAAGCTTTGGCATCGTCGCGCAGGGGATCATATTCACAGCCGACGACGAAGGCTGGCGGCAGATTTTCGAACGATTGCGCCTGTAGCGGGGCAGCGTAGTCGGTCGGTGTATCGAACTGGTCATCGAGGTAGGTACGCCAGCAGAACTTGACTTCTTCGGTTGTCAGCAAAGGAACAACCGCCCGTTCTGTGTAAGACGGAGCGGTGAAGTCGGTTGTAAGAGCCGGATAAAGCAAGACCTGACAGCACAACTTCGGGGCGCCGAGATCCCGAGCCTTAAGCGCGACGCCGGCCGCCAAATTTCCACCGCCTGAATCACCCGCCACGCCAACCCTATCGGAATCGAACCCTAGCCGGTCGGCATCTGCCATGATCGCCGCTAGTGAGTTCCACGCGTCGTCAAACGGTGCGGGATATGGATGCTCAGGGGCGAGCCGATAATCCACGGCGATAACCATGAAGTCACCGGCTGCGGCGAGACCTGAAGTTAAAGAGTCGTGGCTGTCGAGATTGCCGTACATCCATCCGCCGCCATGGAAAAACACAAGAAGCGGCGGTCGCTTGCGTGATGGGGCGAATACTCGGATCGCAACGTCCTGACTACCCGCCCTGATAGTATCGTCCCAAACTTTCAGCCCAGGCGGATGAGGAATACTGAACTCTTCGCATATCCGGAGATATTTTTGACGCAAGCTCGTCAGATCCGTCGGTTGCGTTTCGGTAAATACGTCCTCTTCTTCGCAGCGATTAATGTAATGCCGTATTCCTTCGTCGAACATTTTGATTCATCCATTGCTTCTGGTGCCCAATGGTTGCTCAGCCAGCGGGGTTAAGCACCCCCCGAAAGGGTGGATCACAGAGAGGAACCACCCGAAGTGGGGGTGACGTTCGCCCCTGCTCACTTAGAACCAAGCTCCTGATCATATGACCTCACGGATCTGACCAAATGGTAGCCACGCCCTTAGACCACCTCATGCTTATCGGAGGAAGCAGAGTCGCTGCGCGCGACGGCCGATGGATCGACTCGTTCAATCCTGCATCGGGTGGTATCTGGGCTCGGATACCGCGTGCGACGGCGGAAGATGTTGGGGAGGCAGTCTCGGCTGCGTCGCAGGCGTTCCGAGCCGGCCCCTGGCCCGACATGCAAGCTGCAGAGCGTGCCCTGCTGATGTTGCGTCTGGCCGATCTAGTAGAGCAGGATATCGAACGGCTGGCACTGGCGGAGACCTCGGATAACGGAAAACCTTTGTGGGAAGCGATCTCTCAGGTAGGCCGGGTGCCCAAGTGGCTGCGCTATTTCGCTGGTTTATCTGACAAGCAGGCCGGCGATCTCCTTCCTCCAGAGCAAAACGGAATTCTTGCTTACACGAGCAGAGAGCCACTCGGAGTGGTCGCGGCGATAACTCCGTGGAATGTACCGCTGCTTCTTCTTACTTGGAAACTTGCCCCTGCGCTGGTGGCGGGCAATACGATTGTCGTGAAGCCATCCGAGATTGCCAGCGTATCGACGCTTCTTCTTGCCGATTTGATCAATCAAGCGGGTTTCCCCCCCGGCGTAATCAACATTGTAACCGGATATGGTTCAGAGGCGGGAACCGCTCTCGTGGCGCACAAGGACGTTGCCAAAGTCTCGTTTACGGGATCTGAGGCCACAGGCCGACGCATAGCTCAGACGGCGGGTGATGGACTCAAGCGTGTGACACTCGAACTTGGCGGAAAATCGCCGCAGATAGTCTTCTCTGACGCGGACTTAGATGCGGCTGCGCGCGGAATCTCTGCCGGAATATTCCTAGCCAGCGGCCAGACATGTTCGGCGGGATCAAGGCTCCTAGTACAACGCTCGGTCCATAAGGCACTACTGGATAGACTTTCGACGCTCTGCAGTCGCGCGATAGTAGGAAATCCACTCGATCGACGTACACATCTGGGTCCCCTCGGCTCCAAAGAGCAGCTCGAAAAGGTAACATCCTACATTTCCCTCGGTCGGTCAGAAGGCGCCCGCTGTTTCATCGACGGAAGCCGGATTCGTGTGCCCGGTTTCGAGGAGGGATGGTTTTGCGGGCCGACGATCTTCACCGACGTGGATTCGCGCATGAGGATCGCCCAAGAAGAGATTTTCGGTCCAGTTCTCGCGATGATAGCGTTCGACAGTGAAGAGGAGGCACTACATCTCGCTAACGACACGCCATATGGGCTCGCCGCAGGTATCTGGACCCAAGATGTAGGTCGTGCACTCCAACTTGCCCCGCTGATTCAGGCTGGCACGATCTACGCCAACATGTTTCGAGGTGTGAGCCCCGCGGCACCGACCGGTGGTTACAAGGCAAGTGGCATCGGGCGTGAAAACGGCATGGATGCCGTGAGAGAATATCAGCAGACCAAGACTACTTGGGCAAACTTAAGCTCTCCAGTTGCAGACCCTTTTCCGCCAACCTCAATTTGAACTCCGTATGACTATTCAAAGCGAAGTCAAAAACGGGGTTGGTATCATTTGGCTTGACCGCCCTCGTTCTCTCAATGCTCTCGATCCGCCGATGATAGAGGCGATTGAGGGGGCGTTTCTCAGCTTCGATGCTGATCCTAAGATCAAGCGCATTCTAGTGCGATCGCGATCGGATCGAGCGTTCTGTGCAGGTGGAGATCTCAAAGCTATTCGCGAGTTATGTCTTGAGGGCCGATATGACGCAGCTCTAAGATTTTTTGCCGCCGAGTACCGGCTTAATCTAGCCATTTCTCGCGCATCAAAGCCATATGTGAGCATCGTCGATGGCCTTTGCATGGGCGGAGGCTTGGGCTTGACGATGCACGGCGGATATTCCATCGCCACTGAACGATCTCTGTTTTCGATGCCCGAGACGCAGATCGGCTTCATCCCAGACGTAGGCGCAAGCTACGTCCTGCCGAGGTTGCAGCCGGGGCTAGGCAGGTGGATAGCGCTGACTGGCTCGCGCATGACTGGCATGGAGGCTGTCGCAGCGGGCTTGGCGACTCACTTCATCCATTCTGAAAGTCTACCACATCTGACGGCAGTTTTGACTGATCCGACTGTGGGGATCGAGTATGCCCTCCGCGAGACCGTGTCATCTCGCGACTGCGGTTCTGGTGATCTGCCTTCTCAGCGGACATTAGCTCATTTCGAACTTTCGTCGCTGGATGGCATCATGAAGTCTCTGGCTGCCGACCACGATGCCACCTCCAAAAAGTCCCTTGCGCTGTTGCGTGCGGCCTCCGGTAATAGTTGTCGAGCCGCTGTTAGATTGCTCGATGCTGGGGCGAACGACAGCCTCGAGTCCTGTCTTCGTCGTGAGCTAACGGTCGCCTCCACCGCGATCAGACATCCGGACTTCATCGAAGGGGTCCGCGCGATCCTCGTTGACAAAGATCGCCTGCCGGTATGGCAGGACAGAATAGCCGATGGCCCGATAGGAAAGCAGGTTTCTGCATGAGTCGGATACGCAATGTGTTCACCCCCGCGACCTTTGATTATGTGATTGTCGGCGCCGGTAGTGCCGGCTGCTTACTTGCCAACCGACTCTCGTCCGATCCACGTAAGCGGGTGCTGCTGTTGGAGGCCGGCGGAACCGGGAGGCATCCCTGGACCACGATTCCCATCGGCTATCTCTATTGCATGGGCAATCCCCGCTTCGACTGGTGCTTCTCAACTGAACCGGAGCAAGGATTGGGCGGAAGGCGGATCGCCTATCCGAGAGGACTTGGGCTCGGCGGGAGTTCATCCATAAATGGCATGATCTATATGCGCGGCCAGGCCGCAGATTATGACCATTGGCGTGACAGTGGAAACGTGGGCTGGGGGTGGGACGACGTGCTGCCCTACTTCCGCCGCGCCGAATGGCATGTCTGCGGCACCTCTGCCTATCATGGTGGCGATGGCGAATTGCGCGTGGAACACCAACGTGTGTCATGGCCTCTGTTGGACGCATTCCGCGAGGCCGCGGAATGCGTCGGTATCCCAAAGGTCGAAGACTTTAATCGTGGAGACAACTTCGGTTCGAGCTATTTCGAGGTGAACCAGAAAAAAGGCATCCGATGGGGTGCCTATCGTGCTTTTCTAAAGCCGGCCATTCATCGATCCAATCTTATGGTGGTCACCAACGCCCGAGTTATCAGGATTTTGTTGAGTGGTCGGAAGTGCGTCGGCGTCGAATACGATCTAGGTGGCACAACGGCCTCAGCATCGGTCGCCGGCGAACTAATTCTGTGCGCCGGCGCGGTCGGCACCCCCGCAATCCTCGAACGCTCAGGCATAGGTGACAGCACGTATCTTAGGTCCATAGGCATCGACCCAATAGTGCATCTCCCGGGCGTGGGCGCTAACCTGCAGGACCATCTACAGATTCGATGCGCTTACCGGGTCACAGGGGCTAGCACTCTCAACGAACGCGCTTCCACCCTTTACGGCAAGGCGCACATTGCACTGGAGTACCTCTTTCGGAGGAGCGGCCCGATCTCGATGGCGCCTAGTCAGTTGGGCGTGTTCGCTAGATCCGCTGTAGACGTCCATCGCGCCGACCTTCAGTTTCATGTTCAACCCCTCAGCCTGGATCGTTTCGGAGAACCGCTGCACAATTTCCCAGCGTTTACGGCAAGCGTATGTAACCTGCGGCCTACCAGCCGCGGAAACGTTCACGTAGCGGATGCTGACGCGCGTACCAAGCCGCTCATCCGACCAAACTATCTCTCTACGACTGAAGACCAGCTAAAGGCCGTTCGCGCAATAAGGCTGACCCGAAGAATAGTGGCGCAAGAGCCGCTAGCCAAATTCTCCCCGATAGAGTTCGCCCCCGGTCCCTTCGTTCAATCCAATGACGAGTGCCTTGCTGCAGCAGGCAGAATTGCCACCACTATCTTCCATCCGGTCGGCACAGCCCGAATGGGCCGCGACTCCCTGGCAGTGGTGGACGAAAAGCTTTGCGTCCAGTCTGTGGGTGGGCTCCGTGTAGCCGACGCTTCAGTAATGCCGACGATTATCTCCGGCAACACCAACGCACCAACCATGATGATCGCGGAACGGGCGTCCGATCTCCTGCGAGCAGGTTGAAACAATGTCTGTCGTCGCATGCGGACTCGACTTTGGCACATCCAACTCAACTGTCGGGGTTGCAGTCAATGAGGTCCCAAAGCTTTGCGCGCTCGAAGATGGCTACCTGACCCTGCCGAGCGCCATCTTTTTCGACTACGAGGAAAAAGAGGTGAAGTTCGGCAGACGCGCGATCGAGACATACATCCAAGGTGCGAACGGCCGCCTTATGCGCTCGCTCAAAAGCGTGCTCGGATCTCCGCTGATGCGTGAAGCAACTATCATCCAGGGCCGGCCAGTCAATCTCAGCGATGTCCTGGCCCTTTTTCTCCGGCATCTTAAAACGAAGGCGGAGCAGGCAGTTCAGAAGCCGATAGACTCGGTTGTTGTAGGAAGGCCGGTCCGCTTTGATGATGACAACGATATTGCAGACCGCAGGGCGAGCGACGAGCTGATCGAAGTCGCACAGCGCGTCGGCTTTCGGCATGTTGAGCTGCAATTCGAGCCAATTGCTGCCGCCCTATCCTTCGAACAGCAACTGAATATTGGTGAGTTAATCGCATTGGTTGCCGACATCGGGGGAGGCACATCAGATTTCGCGGTCGTGAGATTGTCTTCCAAACATGCTAGATATCTCGATAGATCGAAAGATATTCTCGCAATCGCTGGGGTCCACCTTGGTGGAACAGACTTTGACCGCCGACTGAGTATCGCAACTGTGATGCAAGAAATCGGCTACCAGGTGCAAATTCTGCCCAAAGGCCTGCTTCTTCCCCGATATCTCTTCAATGATCTCGCGACGTGGCATCGCATAAATAACGCTTATAGTGCCGCGAACCTGTCTTATCTCAGAAGTGTTCTACGCAATGCAGACCAAGCACAGCCTATCGAGCGGCTCATTTCCGTACTGCGCAGGCGGTTGGGACATGGTATCGCTGACACAGTCGAGCGGGCAAAGATTGCGCTCTCGGAGACCGAGAGCGCTAGAATTCGTGTTCAAACTACACCAACTCTGGAAATGACCGTCGATCAGCATCAATTCGAGGCGACAATTAAGGAGGACCTGGATAGGATCGTGGCCACAGCGATTAAGTGCTGTCAGCTGGCTGCGGTTCCTCCGGCGGCCATAGGCGCCATACTGCTAACTGGGGGTTCCACCAAAATATTGAAGCTTCAACGACAGCTATTGGATGCGATGCCCTCGGCGAAGATAGTGGCGGGAGATATCTTTGGTAGCGTTGGGAGAGGACTCACGCTAGATGCGCAACGACGGTTTAGCTAAACTGGGATCTTTAGACAGCCTAGGATAGCTTGGTAAGGTTCATAGAGCGGCGCCGACTTGTCGCTGAATTTACAGGCCGCTTTTTTCCGACTTGATTCAGATGTTGCGCCTCTTGCCTTCCATGAGATCCAACACTGCACGCGCGGCTTCAAGCACACTCGTTCCAGGGCCAAAAACTGCGGAAATCCCTTGGTCAAGCAGAAACCCATAGTCTTGGCGCGGTACAACGCCGCCAACTACTACGATGACGTGATCTGCTCCCCTCGCCTTCAGCGCTTCCACCAATTGAGGGCCCAAGGTCTTGTGGCCGGCAGCAAGCGACGACATGCCCACAACATGCACTCTTGAGCGGACCGCAAGGTCCGCTGCTTCGTCCGGGGTTTGGAACAGCGGCCCAGCGACTACATCGAAGCCAATGTCACCAAATGCTGACGCGATAACTTTGGCCCCGCGATCGTGGCCATCTTGCCCAAGCTTAGCCACCAACAGCCGTATGGGCTCCCCAAGTTCACTCGAAAAATCTCGTAGCCGTTTCGCGAACGCCTCGTATTCTTGTTCACCCATGAAGGCTTTACCGTAGATTTTCTCGACAATCTCCGGCACGGCGACATGAGCACCGAAGGCCTCTTTGATTGTTTCAGAGATCTCACCGACCGTGGCTCTGGCGCGGGCAGCTTCAATCGCTGTTTTAAGAATGTTGCCCTTGCCGCTGGCCGCGGTCGTTTCCAGTACCGCAAGGGCGGCGGCAACGCGCTTGGGATCGCGTTGGCGCTTGACCTTCTCAATCCGCTCGACCTGCGCCAGACGAACAGCCTGATTGTCGATCTCAAGAATGTCGATTTGTGACTCGTCCTCGAGCCGATACCTGTTGACCCCGACGATCACGTCGTCGCCGCGGTCAACCGCGGCCTGCTTGCGCATTGCGGACTCTTCGATCAGGCGCTTGGGCAGCCCCTCGATGACCGCCTTAGTCATGCCGCCTCTTGCCTCGACTTCCTCGATCAACGCCCACGCCGCATCGGCGAGCTCCTTGGTCAGGCTCTCGACATAGTAAGAGCCGGCGAGCGGATCGACTACTCTGGTCACGCCCGTCTCGTGCTGAAGGATGAGCTGCGTGTTGCGCGCTATGCGGGCCGAGAACTCGGTCGGAAGCGCGATCGCTTCGTCAAAGGAATTGGTGTGTAGACTCTGCGTGCCGCCCAGCGCCGCGCTCATCGCCTCATAGGCGGTCCGCACGATGTTGTTGTAGGGATCCTGCTCCTGCAGCGACACGCCGGATGTCTGGCTGTGGGTGCGCAGCATCAGCGAGGAAGCCTTCGTCGGCTGGAACTCCTCCATGATGCGCGTCCACAACAGCCGCGCCGCCCGCAGCTTGGCCGCCTCCATGAAGAAGTTCATGCCTATGGCGAAGAAGAAGGACAGCCGGCCTGCGAAATCGTCGACATCGAGGCCCTTTTTCAGCGCCGCACGGACATATTCGCGCCCGTCGGCCAGCGTGAAGGCAAGCTCCTGCACTAGCGTCGCTCCCGCCTCCTGCATGTGATAGCCGGAGATCGAGATCGAGTTGAATTGCGGCATCTCCTTCGCCGTATATTCGATGATGTCGGCGACGATCCGCATCGAGGGTTCCGGCGGGTAGATGTAGGTGTTGCGGACCATGAACTCCTTGAGGATGTCGTTCTGGATCGTGCCTGATAGTTGTGCGCGCGGCACGCCCTGCTCCTCGCCCGCGACGATGAAGCTGGCGAGGATCGGGATCACCGCGCCGTTCATGGTCATCGACACGGAAACCTGGTCAAGCGGAATGCCGCCGAACAGGATCTTCATGTCCTCGACGGAATCGATCGCCACGCCCGCCTTGCCGACATCGCCCTCGACGCGCGGGTGGTCGCTGTCATAGCCGCGATGGGTGGCCAGGTCGAAGGCCACCGACACGCCTTGCTGGCCGGCGGCGAGCGCCTTGCGGTAGAATGCGTTGGAAGCTTCAGCCGTCGAGAAGCCGGCATATTGCCGGATGGTCCACGGGCGGCCCACATACATGGTTGCGCGTGGCCCGCGCAGGAACGGCTTTTGTCCCGGCAAACCGCCGAGATAGTTATTCCCCTCGAGATCCCGCGCCGTATAGAGGGGCTTGACGTCGATGCCTTCTGGCGTGAGCCAGACAAGCGTGCGCGGGTCGGCCTTGATCTCCTTCTCGGCGAGGGCGCGCCACGGTTCGAGCTCGTCGGCCATCACTCGAACTCCATGATAAGCTCGTCGACCGCGAGACTGGCGCCGGCTCTTGCCGCGATCGCCTTCACCACCGCCCGGCGCTCGGCGCGCAGCACGTTCTCCATCTTCATCGCCTCAACGGTCGCAAGCATCTGCCCGGCCTCGACAGCGTCGCCCACCTGCACCGCCAGCGACGTGATGACGCCGGGCATCGGGCATAGCAGCATCTTCGACGTGTCGGGCGGCGCCTTCACCGGCATCAGCCGGGCAAGCTCGGCCACGCGGAGCGAGCGCACGAATGCGGTGACGTCGATACCTCGCCAGCGCAGACGCAGACCGGAACCGTCAAGCGACACCTTCACGCCCGCCGCTTCGCCGTTCACGACAAAGGTCGCATGGCTGTCGCCCGGCAGCCAATCGCTAGACACTGTGAGGCTCGGCCCATCGGCAAAGGCGACGAGGGCGTTGACTTCATCCTGGAACACAACGAGCGCAAATTCGCGATCGGCCACCGTCGCAACCCAATCCTTGCTTATGCTGCGCGGATGATTGGCGAGAGCTCCCGAGATCTGCGCCGACCTGCGAACGACTCTACCGTTGATGAAGGCGGCGACGGCTGCCAGCAGAGGCGCCTGGGCGTCGTCGGGCTCGACCCCGTGAAAACCGTCCGGGAACTCTTCCGCGATGTAGGCAGTGGTCAGCCGGCCCTCGCGGAAGCGCGGCTGGGCCATCACTGCCGACAGGAACGGAAGGTTGTGGCCGATGCCTTCCACCTCGAAATCGTCGAGAGCGCGCGCCATTGCATCGATCGCTCCGCCACGGTCCGGCGCCCAAGCGCAGAGCTTGGCGATCATCGGATCGTAATACATCGAAATCTCGCCGCCCTCGAACACACCGGTATCGTTGCGTACGATCGTGCCGTCGTCGCGCCGTCCCTCGACCGGCGGCCGATAGCGGGTCAGGCGCCCGATGGAGGGCAGGAAATTGCGGTACGGATCCTCGGCATAGAGCCGGCTTTCGATGGCCCAACCATTCAGCCTCACATCGTCTTGGCCAAAGCGCAGCCTTTCGCCGGCGGCGACCCGGATCATCTCCTCGACGAGATCGAGGCCGGTCACCAGTTCTGTCACTGGATGCTCGACCTGAAGACGGGTGTTCATCTCCAGGAAGTAGAAGTTCTTCTTGCCGTCGACGATGAACTCGACCGTGCCGGCCGAGAAATAGCCGACCTCGCGCGCCAGCGCGACGGCCTGCTCGCCCATCGCCTTGCGGGTGGCCGCATCGAGGAAGGGCGATGGTGCTTCCTCGATGACCTTCTGGTTGCGCCGCTGGATCGAGCACTCGCGCTCGCCCAGATAAACGATGTTGTCGTGCTGGTCGCCCAGCACCTGGATCTCGATGTGACGCGGCTCGGTGACGAATTTTTCGATGAAGATGCGGTCGTCGCCGAAGGAGGCCTTGGCCTCGTTCCTCGACGACTGGAACCCTTCACGTGCCTCAACGTCGTTCCAGGCTATGCGCATGCCCTTGCCGCCACCCCCGGCAGACGCCTTGATCATCACCGGATAGCCGACCGACGTGGCGATGCGCACGGCGTCGTCCGCGTCCTCGATCAGGTCCATATGGCCGGGCACGGTGGAGACGCCGGCCGCGGCGGCGATGCGCTTGGAGGTGATCTTGTCACCCATCGCCTCGATCGCCGCCACCGGCGGGCCGATGAAGGCGATACCGGCGTCCTTGAGCGCATCGGCGAAATTGGCGTTCTCTGACAGGAAGCCGTAACCCGGATGCACCGCATCGGCGCCCACGGCCCTTGCCGCGTCGACGATCCTGCCGATGACGATGTAGGACTGGCTGGACGGCGATGGGCCGATGTGGACCGCTTCGTCCGCCATCTTGACGTGCAGCGCGTCGCGATCGGCATCCGAATAGACCGCCACCGTCGCTATGCCGAGGCTGCGGGCCGAGCGGATGATGCGGCAGGCAATCTCGCCCCGATTAGCAATCAGTATCTTGTTGAACATTAATTTATCCAGGTGGTTATTTTCCGCGAGACGGCATATTCCATTCTTATACGTTTAGCCGATACTTCAATTATCTTAAATCCGCAGCCAGTAAACAATTCCTGAGCATCACTTCCGGCAATTAGTGACGTTTCGACTAATTCATGCTCGATTGCGGCAAAAGTCACAATCCGCTCCAAAACATGTTTATCAACGCCGAAACCTTGCGCTTCAGGATGCAGGTAGAATTGGTCTATTTCGACAACATTATACCGCTCATGTATGGTGAAGCATCCGACGTCGCTGTTTCTCACTTGAATGATACAGGTAGCTTCCGGGAATGATGCTCCCATTCCAGGGCGCGGAATCCAGCGTCCAAATGCTGCCTCCGCTAGTTTGCGCGTAGCCAATCCTTCTAAGTAGAGAACAAATGCCTCGTCATTCCCGGTCGCCCTTCGCAAACCGATGTCAGAGGGTGCAACAGCCATCATGTTTGTCTCAAAGAGGCATGGTGTCATGCTTCTTCCAGCGCGGCTCGAGGCTCTTGCCGCGCAGTGCCGCGAATGCGCGTGCGATGCGCTTGCGCGACGAATGCGGCATGATCACCTCGTCGATGAAGCCGCGTTCGGCAGCCACGAACGGGTTGGCGAAGCGCGTCTCGTACTCCCTGGTCCTCGCCGCGATCTTGCCCGCGTCGGCGAGCTCCGAGCGATAGAGGATCTCGGTCGCGCCCTTGGCGCCCATCACCGCGATCTCGGCGGTCGGCCAGGCATAGTTCACGTCCGCGCCGATATGCTTGGACGCCATCACGTCATAGGCGCCGCCATAGGCTTTGCGCGTGATCAGCGTCACCATCGGCACGGTCGCTTGGGCGTAGGCGAAGAGAAGCTTGGCGCCGTGCTTGATCACCCCGCCATATTCCTGGGCCGTCCCCGGCAGGAAGCCCGGTACGTCGACCAGCGTCAGAAGCGGGATGCTGAAGGCGTCGCAGAAGCGCACGAAACGCGCTGCCTTACGGCTGGAATCGATGTCGAGGCATCCCGCCAGCACCATCGGCTGGTTGGCGACGACGCCCACCGTCTGGCCCTCAAGCCGCAGGAAGCCGGTGAGGATATTCCTCGCATAGGCTTGGCTGATCTCGAAGAAATCGCCCTCGTCGGCAATGGCCAGGATCAGTTCCTTCATGTCGTAGGGCTTGTTGGCGCTGTCGGGCACCAGCGTGTCGAGCCGCATGTCGACGCGCGCCGGATCGTCGTAGAAGGGCCTGACCGGCGGCTTGTCGCGATTGTTGAGCGGCAGGAAGTCGAACAGCCGTCGGATCGCCTCGAGCGCCTCGACATCGTTCTTGAAGGCGCCATCGGCCACGGAGGATTTTTGGGTGTGCGTGCTGGCGCCGCCGAGCTCCTCCGCCGTGACGATCTCGTTGGTGACTGTCTTCACCACATCGGGGCCGGTGACGAACATGTAGGAGGTGTCGCGCACCATGAAGATGAAGTCGGTCATGGCCGGTGAATAGACGGCGCCGCCGGCGCATGGCCCCATGATCACCGAGATCTGCGGGACCACGCCAGAGGCGTCCACATTGCGCTTGAAGACGTCGGCATAGCCGGCAAGCGAATCCACGCCTTCCTGGATGCGCGCGCCACCGGAATCGTTGAGGCCGATGACAGGCGCGCCGTTCTTCACGGCCATATCCATGATCTTGCAGATCTTCCTGGCATGTGTCTCGGACAGCGAGCCGCCAAGCACGGTGAAATCCTGACTGAAAACATAGACCATGCGGCCATTGATGGTGCCCCAGCCGGTGACCACGCCGTCGCCGGCGATCTTCTGGCTCGCCATGCCGAACTCGGTCGCCCGGTGGGTGACGTACATGTCGTATTCCTCGAAGGACCCCTCATCGAGCAGCACGTCAAGCCGTTCGCGCGCCGTCAGCTTGCCCTTCGCATGCTGGGCGTTGATGCGTTTCTGGCCGCCACCAAGGCGGGCTTCGACGCGCCTCGCCTCCAACTGTTCCAGCACTGCGCGCATCAGGGCTGGACTTTGCCTGCGAATGCGGTGCGGCCGGCGACAAATAACAGCCCGGCCAGGACCGCCTTTGTTACGTCACCCAGAATGAAAGGGTAGAGACCGTACTGCAGCACTGATTTGTCAAAGCCAATGACGGCACCTAGCCACAGCAGTCCAGGAACATATATGACTGCGCTTGCCAAAAGCGCTACCGCCGCCACCGCCACGGGATTTACACTCGGATTGAGCGTGCCTGCCCAGCCAGCAATCATTGCGGCAGGCAGATAACCAAGCAAATAGCCGCCCGTCGGTCCCAGCATATAGAATAGGCCTACGCCCTTCTGCGGCGTGCCCGCGAACACCGGGAGGCCAATCGCGCCCTCTGCCAGGTAAGGCGCCACCACCGCCGCAGCTCGCCAAGGACCGAGCGCGAAGCCGAGGCCGATAACAGCGAGGGTCTGCAGTGTCATTGGCACGGGATAAAATGGAACGGCAATTTTGGCCGATAGAGCAAGTAGCAGCGTAGCTCCCAGCAGCGTCAGCGCATGACGCGCTTGCCTGGAATGGTGCGAGAGGGCGGGTGAGCGGCTCGTGGTCATGTCATTTCCGTTGGCTAGAAGAGGACGGATTGACTGCTAATCGACCACGCGGGCGAAGAAAATGGTTGAAGAGGTGCCTATGTCATGTATGTTAATTTGCAAATTGAAACATGCGAAGTTGCGAAATGGCACCCTCGAAGCTTTTCGTCGGTCGGAAAATTCGAGAGCTGCGCGAAGCAAACAAGGCAACGCAAGCGGTCTTTGCCGAGAGGCTGGGGATTTCGACTAGCTATCTCAATCAGATCGAGAACAACCAGCGGGCGGTCTCCGCCTCCGTGCTGCTGTCGTTGGCCGACAAATTCCGGGTCGACCTGTCCGCCTTCTCTAGCAGCGACAGCGACAGGCTACTATCGGCGCTCAAGGAGGCACTGGCCGATCCGCTGTTCGACGTACTGTCGCCCGGATCGCAGGAGCTGAAGCTGGTGGCGCAGAGCGCGCCCGCCATCGCCCACGCATTACTCGCCTGCCACCAGGCCTACCGGCGCAACAGCGAACAGCTCGCCAGCATCGACGATCAGATGGTACGCACCGAGAGCTTTTCCGAGCCTACCCCTTACGAGGAGGTACGCGACTTCTTTCATTTCGTCGACAATTACATCGACGATTTGGATCTTGCCGCCGAGTGCCTCGCGAACGATCTGCGGATTGGCGAGCAGGACGGCATCGCCGCCATGGCGGAGCATCTGGAGACGCGGCATGACGTGCGCATTGCCAGTTCGGGCGAGGACAGCAAGACGCTGCGCCGCTATGACGGCAAGGCCAGGGTGCTCTATCTCAATCCCTATCTGGACAGCGCCTCGCGCGCCTTTCAGCTCGCTTTCCAGATCTCCGCGCTAGAGCGACGCACGGAGGTCGACGCGATCATAGCGCGCGCCTGTTTCCGCACGGCCGAGGCGGGTGACATCTGCCGCATCGGGCTCTGCAACTATTTCGCCGGGGCGCTGGTGCTGCCCTATGGCCGCTTTCTTGCCACCGCAAAGGAAGTGCGCCACGACATAGAATTGCTGGCGGCGCGCTTCGGCGCGAGTCTCGAACAGGTGGCGCACCGGCTCTCCACCTTGCAGCGGCCGGGACAGAAGGGCGTGCCTGTCTTCTTTGCTCGCATCGACAGGGCCGGCAACATCACCAAACGCCACAGCGCTGCAAAGCTGCAGTTCGCCCGCTATGGCGCTGCTTGCCCATTGTGGAACGCCTATGAGGCTTTCGAATCTCCTGGCCGATTTGTCCGTCAGCTCGCCGAGATGCCGGACGGAGCCCGTTATCTGTCAATTGCTACAGAGATCTCTAGGCGCAGTGGTGGATTTGCGGAGCCACAGCGGCGCTATGTGATTGCTCTAGGCTGCGATGTTTCGCACTCTTCTGACTTTGTCTATGCCGACGGTCTCAGCCTGTCAGGCCGCAACGCGTTCCAGCCGATCGGAATCTCGTGCCGCATCTGCGAACGGACCAATTGCGACCAGCGCGCCGTTCCGCCACTCAAGCGGCGGCTGAGTATCGACCCGGATTCGCGAGCCAACTTGCCTTACGCGATTGTCTAGTTACCTCCAGTAAATGTCAGGTCAAACATTTAGTACTCATCGGCCCTCATGATCGTCAAACCCACGATGTCACACCTCTGCTACTAGATCATATCGGTGGGGTTAAATCGTAGTAGTCGATTTTTTAAATGATCTTGATTCCTCCCACAGTCATGACTGCGCAGTCGTGCTCACCATACGGATCATTCTCGGAAGTGAAGCCATCGAATGCGGTGGCGGCAGAAATGATGTCCCTGATCGTTGAGGGACCAAGAGCTGCAATCCCATCGGTGATCACGACAATCCCACCAAGGCGCCTGATCCTCAAATCGTTGTTAAGTGATCTGATTTTGAGGGCGGTTCCGTCGAGCGCTTCGCTTCGTTGATGAAATCGGCTTCCCCGAACAGCATGTCTGATTTTTCCTTCGTCATGGACTTCCCTTTCTTTCGTATGACGAGACCCTTCTGACCGGCCCTATTGCCGGTCAGTCCCGCACTTCTGATCTTTTTGGAGCCTTCAGCTCGCGACGACGGTCACTCGTTCCTAGGACGGTCGCTTGGCGACACTTTCAGGAGGCCACCATCCTTGTTGGCACGCCTTCCACATTCACGTAGTCAACGGTCGAGACGCTGTCGCCAGCCAGTTGCGAAAGTCGCGCGCGCAATTCCTGAACAGGCTCGCCTGAGCTTACCGCGACCCTCTCGAGCCAAACGTCTGGTTTTGCCACGTCAACGCCGAGGTTTTTTGCGAGGTGATATTTGGTGATCCCCCCGACGTATGGAAGGGTCTCGCAAAACTCAATCACCTCCGCCGGCCCATTTGCCCAGGCCAGCTTGAAGCTTTGGAAAAACTCCGACCGGTTCGACATCACCTTGTTGATGGCTTTTCTCTTCCCCGGATGACCGAACGTCTCGCCAACCTCAAAAGCTTTGTCCAAGCGGCTACTACGATGCCGTCAGGCCGTCATCAGCCCCTTAGCCGATCATGCGAGTAAATTCTTTCCTCAACCACACCGCGCTTACTGGCGCCGTGGCCAAGTCTCACGCCAGCCCTGTCTCGAGTGTGGGCATCCTGCGAGTCATAAGTCCCCAGCTCACCATTGTCGTCCTCGGCACCGCGTTCGCGCGCGGCCAACCAATCGGCAAGCTACCAATCTCTTCACCGGCAGCTACCGCGTCGACCGACGCCTGCTTTGAATTGTCGGTCATCAACGAGTCCTCCTGGTATTTCACACAGCGCTTCAGGCCAACGAGAATGCAGACTGAACAGATTTACAAAGGGGCCAGAGCGCTGCGCACCGTGAGTATCTGAAATGTCTTGGATTTTCGCCAAGCTGTTCCGACGCTGATGCTCAAGTTTTTTAAAATGTCGGCTGCCTGGCGCTAGGTGGTCATTCACGTAGTCAGACTGTGTAGCGCTTCAGTACTCGTCGGCCCTCATGATCGTCATGACACGCGACGTGACGTTTCGGTCCGATGGGTCGGGTGAGTGGTACCGGCGACTTAGATCGTAGTAATCGATCTTCCAAACGATCTTGATCTCGCTGATCATCATGACCGCGCAATCGTGCTCACCATAGGGGGCGTTTTCGGGAGAGAGACGGCTGAGATGTCCCTAACCGTCGAGGGACCGATGGCCGATCCCGTCGGTGATGACCATATTTCCGCCGAGGCGATGGATCCTCAGGTCGTCCTTGAGTGATCTGGTCTTGATGACGGTCTCATCGAGAGCTTGGCTAATGTCATTAGCCTCTCCAAAGCGCATATCCGGTTTCCTGGTTTTTCATGATCTTTCCTTTCATGGACTCAGTTCATCCTAAGGCTAGCCCCATCGCCGATCAGTTCGTTGGTTCGAGCCCCTGCGGGGTTAGAGCGTTAATCTGGTTCATTGTAAGAGCCTTACAAGCCGTCGATTTCGGCCAGCACCGAGTTAGCCTTTGCCATGGCGGCGTCGAAAGCGGTCCGGTCGCTGTCTTCATTCCAGACAGCCACAGCTCGCAACGCGCGCAACGCCTTTTCAAGTTCGGCAGCGCGCCAGATGGCGCCTGGCGCGCTTTCGATCACGCGGCCAAAATACGTGCCGTCGCCGTTGACGTACCCACTGAGCGATTCGTTATGCGTTTCGAATGCCGGGTCGCGGTGTTCCCGCCAATGCGATTTGATCATGCGGGCGCGCACGATGCGCTCCGCCTTTTCGAAAGATTCGGCGCGGACGGTGTCGCCGAATTCTCCTTGCTCTTCGTCGTCATCGTTCCACGCTATTAAAAGGGAAAAGTTTTGCAGCTCAGCCATAGTCAAATCCTTTCGCCGTTGAGGTCATGGTCGTTATTTTCTGAACACAGTATTTCCGGCCGGCCACATTGCCGGTCAGTTTAGCCTTCCTATTGTTCGGTGTGGTTAGCCGTCGTCAGGCACAATCAATCAGGGGCAGACTTGTCAGCCGGAAACACTCCCGCACGCCACAATCCTTGCTGACACGTTTTCCAAATCACGTAGTCGACGATCGAGACGCTGTCCCCCGACTGTTTCGACAGTCGTCC
This sequence comes from Mesorhizobium sp. B2-4-13, assembly GCF_006658535.1. Classification (NCBI taxonomy): domain Bacteria; kingdom Pseudomonadati; phylum Pseudomonadota; class Alphaproteobacteria; order Hyphomicrobiales; family Phyllobacteriaceae; genus Mesorhizobium; species Mesorhizobium sp. B2-4-13. The sequence goes on from NZ_VFVB01000002.1 coordinate 562,843, forward strand.
GCATAACTCCTGGACCGTTTCACCCGATTGGCTGGCAACTCGTTCCAACCAGACATCGGGCTTTGCCACGTCAACGCCGAGGTTCTTCGCCAGGTGATACTTGGTGATCGCGCCGACGTACGGAAGGGTTTCGCAAAACTCGATCACCTCTGCCGGCCCATTTGCCCAGGCCAGCTTGAAGCTTTGGAAGAGCTCCGACCGGTTCGACATCACCTTGTTGATCGACTTGGCCTTTCCCGGATGCCCGAAAGTGTCTCCCACTTCCCCCGTCCTCACCAGAGAAGGTTTCATCCGGTTCCAGATGTCCTTCGCAACTGTCCACCTCATTCCGCTGTTGAGGATGACGTATGAGACCCTCAGGGCAAAATCAGTTTCGTCCACGGGTGGAGCTTTCGACCTAACCCTTTCCATCGCGTCTGGATCATGTGCGGCGACGATTTTGCGGTAGGCGAGATATTCATCCAGCGTCACCGGCAGAGCCCCGTTCGGGCAATCGGAGACGTCGCAAAGCCGTTCGACTTTCCAATTGAACTCTCCATCATCAGACCCCTCCCCTGCGAAGAAGAATAATTTCGTCCGGATCAATCTGATACGGAACTCTCGGATCGCGGAGCGAGCACCGCGCCCGCTGCAAAACTTTCATCGAATCGGAGTCAAATAACCGGATCGTTCTCGCGGTCATTCGATAGGCAACCGTCCAATGATCGTGGCGACCAGAGAGACCGATGATGGCGACCTGGTTGTCGCCCAAACCCTCACCCAACGCGGTCCAAAGATCGTCGAACCGGCGGATTTTCGACGTCAATGTCGCAGCGATGATTGAAACCTCGAGAACCTCCCGGAGGTACTTGCCGGCAGCCTTGACGAGGGCATGGACGGTCGGAATTTCGATTCCCAACCCGACCGTCTCGTGGGCAGTCACCCGGTTTGTCGTCAGGCTTTCCGACAGGACTTGAAAGAGACCAATCGACTTCCGAAGTCCCAACTCCGGATAAAGAAATCGGACGGCGTTCATGACGCAATAGACACCACACAAGCTATCAAGATCCCCTTGATTGAATGGCTCCAGGATCTTCTCCGCGATCGGCATCCTCAAAATCTGCGCGTGCGAATTCGGTCCACTAACCACTTCGTTTCGGTCAGACATCGTCGCTGTCTCAAATCATTAAAACGATGCGGCGTTGGGCATCGGTGTCGCCGTCGATGTAGGTCTGGGTCATCGACAGAGACCGGTGCCCGGCAAGGAGCTGGACATCGCGAAGGCAACCTCCCGCGCGGTGCGCGGATCGCGCTGCCGTCGTTATGAATGTCCGGCGTCCCGAGTGCGACGAACATCCTTCGAAGTTCAGCTCGTGATAGAGTTCGACAAACCAATTGACGATGCTATTTGGTTTCATGGCGCCGCCGCGGCTTGAGCGGATCACCGGACCGTCGCAACCCTCTTCTCTCAAAAGGGAGAGCGCTCCCTTTAGGCTGGGATGAAGTGGAATTCGGCGTCCGGATTGACGTTTCGCGATCCGATCCTCGATCACGACCAGGTTTCCAATCCTCCCCTTTGGATCGAGGAGCATGGGCCATTCAAGTCCGGCAATTTCACAGGCCCTCAACCCGGCCTTGCAGGAGAGCAAGACGATCACCCGGTCCCGCATTGGGTGTGATGATTTACGCGTATGCGTCAGCATTTTGCGCAACATTGAATCGGTGACGACTTTGGCTTGACGACCGGACATTTTGGTTGCGCTCCACCGAGGGGGTACAACTCAAGATTATAGGCAAATATTCCTATTTTCAAGCCAAAAGGCACCAGAAACCGCTGGTTTTGGGGTTACGACATGGGTTTTGTTGAAGGTCGTCGTGTCTGACGAGATTGTCGGCTTAGGGTCGTTTCAGCAATTCCGCGACATCCACGCCCAGGACTTCGGCCAGCCGGTCAACCACGTCGATGCTCGCGTTGTACACATTGCGTTCCAACGCACTGATATAAGTCCGATCGATCCCTGCCCGGTGCGCAAGTTCCTCTTGTGACAGGCCTTTGGCCTGCCGCAAGGCTCTCAAATTTCGTGCGAAAGCTTCTCGGATCTCCATGGGTCCGAGAGCACTGCCTTGAAGAGTATTTCGCCACGGAGTATTCTCTACAAAAGGAATTCGGAGGCCATGATCTCGTCCGGCGAGCGCTACGAAACCTCTGATCCTGTCCGAACACTCGTAAAGGGACGAACTAATGGAAAAAGCGAGATTGATAAACTTAGAGATTTCGACGAGATTGTCTTTCACTATAAGAGTGCTACCCGAAACTACGCCGTGTCCTCGGGTCGTATGAGCAGAAGGGCATTTTGGTATTTCTACGGGGCGATAGCCATAATCAGCGCAGTATCCCTTTCAATCGATCCCCTGCTCGAAACTGATATATTTTTTCCGCTGACGGTTCTCGTTCACATCGTTCCACATTTCTCGGCACTTGTTCGGCGTTTGCATGACGTGGGATACGCTACCTGGGTTGTCATACCTTGTGTCGTCCCCCCTATCGCATTTGTCTTCGCGGCGATGGCTTCTGAAGAGGGTCCAAACGAGTACGGACCTCAGCCTGCGCCCTATTCGTCCGAGGCGTCGCAAACTCCAACGTTACGCCGCCGCAGGCTCATGAAAGGCAACGAGAAGCCGGCGCTGGCGAACCACCGATCGGGAAGTTGGAACGGTTGGCCGAACTGCGAAACAAGGGCGTCATAACCGACCCTGAATTCGAACAAATGAAGCGCCGCTTGATGGGCGCCACCCCCGTCTAGTGGAGACCGAAGTCCAGCGGAGCTCAACCCGACATCAAAATCACCTCTGGATCACGCTAGTTGTTCCTTCTTCGTTCTTTCTGACAACAGGTTGCCGTGTGCAATGAAAATCACGAAAAGAGATTCTCAGCGAGGCCGATCGCGATGACGGAACAACCTAGGAATATTAGCGAGCCGACAATCAGCTGCCCAAACTGCAACTCGAGCATCAAGCTCAACGAGTCTCTTGCGGCTCCGTTGATTGCGGCGACGCAGGAGGACTACGACGGGCGCCTTGTTCAGAGCAATGCAGCGATAGCCGCCAAGGAAGATGTGCTGAAACGCGAAAGAGCCGATATCGACGCCGCCAAACAAGCGATCGACAATGACGTCGCTGAGAAGCTTCAGATTCAGCGTGGCCGGATAGAAGCTGAGGAAGTTCGTAAGGCCAAGCTGTTGGTCTCGGCCGACTTGCAGGAACGGGATAAGAAGCTAGCTGCGCTCGAGGCTACTTTGCAGGCCAGGGATGAGAAGTTGGCTGAGGCCCAACAGCAGCAGGCGGAGTTCCTGAAACAGCAGCGAGCACTGGATGATGAGCGACGTGAGATCTCACTGACCGTCGAGAAACGTGTCAATGAAGGATTGGATCTTGTGCGCGCCAAGGCCAAGACCGAAGTGAGGACGGCCTGCGGATGAAGGTCGCAGAGAAGGAAGAACACATTGCCGGCATGCAGCGCCGGATCGAGGAGCTGAAGCGTCGTGCCGAACAGGGGTCACAGCAACTCCAAGGCGAGGTGTTAGAGCTGGAGTTGGAGTCTCTGATCGCCGCCAGGTTCCCCGTCGATATTATCGATCCGGTCGCCAAGGGAGAGTTTGGTGGCGATGTGTTGCAACGCGTTGTGGGACCGGCCGGCCAGCCGTGTGGCGCCATCCTTTGGGAATCGAAGCGGACCAAGAGTTGGAGCCAAGGTTGGCTGCCTAAGCTGAGGGCCGACCAGCGAGCCGCCAAGGCCGAAGTAGCCCTGATGATCTCCGAGACCCTCCCCCCAGGCGTGGAGACCTTCGACCTGATTGACGGCATCTACGTGGCAAATCCGTGATGCGCGATACCGATCGCGGTGATGTTGCGTCAATCGCTGATCGAGCTCGCGAACTCTCGCCTCGCCCAGGTCGGTCAGGCCTCCAGGATGGAGTTGGTTTACGGATACCTAACCGGCCCTCGCTTCAGGCAACGAGTCGAAGCCATCGTCGAAAAGTTCTCGGACATGCAGGACGATCTCGCTCGCGAGCGTAAGGCAGCAGTCCGACTGTGGGCTAAACGCGAGGCGCAAATCCAAGGCGTCATCGAGTCCACAGTCGGAATGTATGGCGACCTCCAGGCATTGCAGGCAAGGTGATGCAGGAGATCGAGAGCCTTCAGATTTTGGCGGCAGACGGATCGTCCCACGATGAATGATCTCGGCGCCATTGTCTTGGCTTACCCTGCTGCTCAGGTAGTGAACAAAGCGCCGGTAAGGGACATGTCAACCGCCCGGGTTGGGCTAAATCGCCCATCAGCTTCCCGCCAGCCTCTTGGATATCTCGTCCGATACGGCGTCGGCTGCTGACTGAACAGGACCTTTTGCAAGATGTGCGTACCGTTGGGTTGTGCGAGCCTGGCTATGTCCCAACAGCTTGCCGACAACATACAAGCTCTGGCCGGATGAAACCGCCGAGCTCGCAAAGCTGTGTCTCAGATCGTGCAGTCGAAAGTCGCCCAATTGAGCTCGTTGGCGAACCGCGTCCCATATTTTGCGGATTCCGATCACGTGGCCGGAACCTCGCGATGAAGGGAAGACCCACGGGGAATTTGCGAATCGAGGAATGTTTTTCAGCAAATCTCTCGCTGCGCTGCCGATGTGGAGTTGACGAGCACCCGTCTTGCTGTCCGGCAGCGAGACCAGGGCGTTCTCCAGATCGACCCACTTCCACTGAAGTCCAAGTGCCTCGCTCTTCCGACACCCCGAAAGCAGTAGAAATCGTATAGCAGCTAATGCGAGAGGATTTGCTCCCGCTGATTGCTCGGCGTCGAGGGCCTTTCCGAGTCGTTTGAGCTCCTCACCATTTAGGTAGCGATCGCGAGTGCGCAGGGCGAACTTCTTTATCCCTTTCGTTGGATTGTCTTGACGCAACCCCAAGTCGATAGCGAAGGTCATCATCGACGACAAGAGGTCTAGGGTCCGGTTGGCAGTTCCAGGCCCACCCGTAACAATTGCACGCCCCCTAAAACCCGTCTTTTCGTCCGCCGCGGTCTTTCCAGATCGGACGCCTGAGAAGAACGTCTGAATCTCTGGTTTAGACAGGGAACCAACATCAAGATCGCCCATCAAGGGAATAATGTGACGTGTTGCCGAACTTCGGTCTCGGGCGATGGTGGACGGCTTCTTGTGCGCGGAAGCTTGGTCAGCATAGCGCTCCCAAAGCTGCGAAACGGTTAGTTGCAGCTTTTCGACAGGTTTGTCGGCCGGGTCTATTCCTGTGGCTACCAGGCCTCTGAGACGCATAGCTTCGTCTCGAGCCAAATCCGGCGTCCATGGCTGCCCGTATTCGCCAATTGTGATACGTCGTGGTGCAGGCGATTTTCCGACGCGGTACTGCAGAACGAACACCTTCTTGCCAATTGGAGTGACTTTGACGCCAAATCCCTTCAGCGTGTCGTCCCACCAGAAGCTGTCCTTCTCCGCTCCAACCAACGCGTCGACGGACCTTTTGGTTACCCGTATTTTCACGACCATCATCCTCTTTCAGTAATCACATAGTAATCAAAAAGTGAGGAATGACAAGGCGACAGGGGGAAATCAAGAGGTAGGTCCGGCAGACTTAGTGTCTGTATTTCAGTATCTTATGGACGAGGAGGGAAATCGCGAGATGCCTGAGCGTGGTTTTGACATTGCAGGGGTCACAGGTTCAATCCCTGTCACGCCCACCATCCAACCCAGATATTCGGACCTTGCATCAATACGCGAGCGTCTTGGCGCTCACCGGAATGGACGACGGGTGATCCGATCGCGAAACGCGTTTTAGGCCCCCGCGACAGCACACAGGCTTTTCATCCGCGAAATGGCAAGGTCGGGGTCGGCCAGCAATCCTGCCTGGTCGGCGAGGCGAAAGACGTCGGCATAATGGCGAATGCCGCGCGCCGACTGCATGCCGCCGACCATCGAGAAATGGTCCTGGTGGCCATTGAGCCAGGCCATGAAGACAATGCCGGCCTTGTAATATTCAGTCGGCGCCTCGAAGATTTTCCGTGACAGCGGCACGGTCGGCGCCATCAGCGCGTCGTAGCCGGCACGATCGCCGGCAGCCAGCTTCGCCAGCGCGGCATTGGCGACCGGTGCGATCGCGTCGAAAATGCCGAGCAGCGCATGCGAGTGCCGCTTGCCGTCTCCGGCGATCAGCTCGGGATAATTGAAGTCGTCGCCGGTAAACATCATCACGCCGTCCGGCAGGCGGTTCCTGAGCGCCACTTCCTTGCCGGCGTCGAGCAGCGATATCTTGATACCTTCGACCTTGCCGGCATTGCGCTCCATGATGGCGATCACCGTATCGAGCGCGGTCTCGAAATCGTCACTGCCCCAGTAGCGCTTCAAGGTCGGATCGAACATGTCGCCCAGCCAGTGCAGGATGACCTTGCCGGAGGCCTGGCCCAATATGCGGTCGTAAACCAGGGCGTAATCGTCCGGCCCCTTCGCCACGGCCGCCAGCGCGCGGCTGGCCATCATGATCCCCTTGCCGCCCTGGCCTTCGATGAAAGCGAACTGCTCCTCATAGGCGGCGACCACGTCGTCGACCGTCCGGGCGTTCGACGGCGCCAGATGGTCGGTGCCCGCACCCGAGGCGAGATCTGCGCCAGCGACGGTCCGCGCCTCCGCGATTGAACGGCGGATCAATTCCTGCGCATTCGTCCAATCGAAACCCATGCCGCGCTGCGACGTGTCCATTGCCTCGGCGATGCGGAAGCCGAGCCGCCATAGATGATGACGAAACGCCATCGTCCTGTCCCAATCGACAACGGGCCGCGACCATGGATCTGTCATTCCCAGCGGATCGGCGACGACATGCGCGGCGGCATAGGCGATGCGCGAAAACCGCACGCCGATCACCGGCTGGACCGGCTGTCCGACAAGGGCGTAGGGTGTGCTGCGGCCACCCTCGCCAGGCAAGGCAATGTCCATGGACGTCTCCCTTCGCAGCCCATATAAATGGAACGTTCCAATAAATCAAGAAACTTTAGGATTCGAACTGGCCAGCCTAGGCCAATGCTGCACTGCAAACGGAAGGGCCTTGGATGTCCTATTAAGGGCCTTGGATGTCCTATTATTTGACCACCTATGACGACTTCTTTTTGATCGGGAAAAATCCCGATTGACTCATCCAGGAAACAAAGATTAGAACGTTCCAATAGAATTCGATTGAAAACCGGGGAGGATATTTGGATGGCCAGCCGGGCGAAGGCGACGATCTTCGACATCGCCCGCGAAGCGGGCGTGTCCAAATCGACCGTGTCACTCGTGCTCCAGGGCAGCGGCCTGATCCGCCCCGAAACCGCGGTCAAGGTGCGCAAGGCGATCGAGGATGTCGGCTATGTCTACAACCGCGGCGCCGCCAATCTGCGCAAGGCCCACTCCAACGTCATCGGCATGGTCATCAACGACCTCACCAACCCGTTCTTCGCCGAGCTGGCGGTCGGCATGGAGCGGGTCTTCCAGTCGGCCGGCATCGTGCCCTTCATCGCCAACACGGCCGAAAATCCGGTGCGCCAGGAAGAAGTGCTGAAGTCTATGATGGAACAGGGCGTCGCCGGACTCATCGTTTCCCCGGCGCGCGGCACGACGCCAGGGGCGTTCCGGCGGCTGGAAATAGCCGGTCTGCCGATTGCTTTCGCCATGCGCCGGCTGCCTGAAAGCCGCATTCCGGTGATTGCTCCCGACAATCATCGGGGCGCCTATCTCGCGACCTCGCATCTGGTCGGCAAGGGGCATCGCCGCCTGGCGTTCTTCGGCGGCTCGTCCGACCTCGTCGTCTATCATGAGCGCCTGGGCGGCTTTCGCGAGGCCTGCGAGACGCTCGGCATCGACGTCCGCGACGCGCTCATCATAGAGGGCGAGACCAATCGCAAGGGCGGCATGGCCTGCCTGGAAACGTCGCTCGCAATGGCCGAGCCGCCAAGCGCGGCCCTTTGCTTCAACGATGCCGTTGCCTTTGGCGTCATGCTGGCGCTGCGCAAGCGCGGACTTGAGCCGGGCGCGGATTTCGCTGTCGTCGGCTTCGACGATGTGGTCGAGGCCGAACATTATATGCCGCCGCTGACCAGCGTAGCGGTGGACTCCGCCGGTCTCGGCGAACGCGCGGCCCATGTCATGATCAAGATGATCCAGTCGCGCACCACGCGGGCCGAGGATCATATCGGCGCTGTCAATCTCGTGGTCAGGGAAAGCTGCGGCCCGGATCGCCGCACGCGAAAAAGGCCCGCGGCAACGGGAGCCGCGACATGAGCGTCAAGTGGGGGCTGATCGGCGCCAGCACGATCGCCCGGCAATTCATGATCGACGCCATTCGCGCGCAACCCGATGGCGAGATATCAGCGGTGATGAGCTCCAACCCCGAACGCGCCACGGTCTATGCAAGGGAAAATAGCATTCCAGCCGCCGTGTCGAATCTCGATGCCTTGCTCGGATCCGACATCGACTCCGTCTACATCTCGACCACCAATGAACTGCATTTCGAACAGGCGCTGGCCGCCGCCAAGGCGGGAAAGCATGTGCTGTGCGAGAAGCCGCTGGCGCTGACCAGCGACGACGCGCGCAAGATGGTCGCTGCGGCCAAGGCGGCTGGCGTCGTGCTCGGTACCAATCATCATCTGCGCAATGCCGGCGCGCACCGTGCCATGCGCGACGCCGTTGCCGCAGGCCGCATCGGCAACCCCATTGCCGCGCGTGTCTTCCATTCCGTCTACCTGCCCGAAAACCTGCAGGGCTGGCGCATCGCCAGGCCCGAGGCGGGCGGCGGGGTGGTGCTCGATATCACCGTGCACGATGCCGACACGCTGCGCTTCGTGCTTGGCGACGATCCAGTCGAGGTTTCCGCTTTCACCCAATCCGCCGGCATGGCCGGCAGCGGGCTGGAAGATGGCGCCATGTGCGTCTGGCGCTTCAAATCGGGCCTTATCGCGCAATCGCATGAGGGATTCACCACCAGGTTTGCCGACACCGGCTTCGAGGTGCACGGCTCGCAGGGCTCGCTCATCGCCCGCGATGTGATGACGCAGAAGCCGGCCGGCTCGGTCCTCCTGCGCACAGCCAGCGGCGAAGAACAGTTGAGCTTCGACCGCGAGGACCTCTACGCCAGGTCGGTACGCGGGTTCCATGCCGCGGTCCGTGGCGAGGGCCAGCCTTCCGCCACCGGCGAGGACGGCATCTGGTCGCTCGCCTCGGCCGAGGCGGCATTGCAATCGGCGGCTTCCGGCAGGACCGTCAAGATCGACCCGAAACTCGGGAGCATGAATTGAGCAAGGTCGTCTCATCGGCGCAGGCCGCCAGCCTGATCAAGGACGGCATGGTCGTCTCGGTGTCCTCGTCGAGCGGCCTCGGCTGTCCGGACGCGGTGCTCGCCGCGATTGGCGAACGCTTCGATGGCGAGGGCCATCCGAAGGATATCACCACGCTGCACCCGATCGCCGCCGGCGACATGTATGGCATCAAGGGCATCGATCATCTGGCGAAGCCCGGCCTCTTGAAGCGTACGCTGTGCGGCTCCTATCCGTCAGGTCCCTCCTCCGCCGAGCCGCCGCAAATCTGGAAGATGATCGGCGACAATGCGGTTGCCGCCTATAACGTGCCGTCCGGCATCCTGTTCGACATGCACCGAGAGGCCGCCGCCAAGCGACCGGGCGTGCTGACCAAGGTCGGCCTCGACACTTTCGCCGACCCGCGCCACCAGGGCTGCGCCATGAACGCCGCCGCCGCCGAGCCGATCGTGTCGGTGCAGCAATTCGACGGCGAAGAATGGCTCTACTTCCGCGCGATCGTGCCGCAGGTCTCGATCATCCGTGCCACCACGGCTGACGAGCGCGGCAACCTTACCTACGAGCATGAGGGGGCCTATCTCGGCGGGCTGGAGCAGGCGCTCGCCGCCCGCAACAATGGCGGCATCGTCATCGCGCAGGTCAAACGCGTCGTCGAGAACGGCACGTTGAAGCCGCATGATGTGCGCGTGCCGGGCGTGCTGGTCGACCATATCGTCATTGCGCCGGATCAGTTGCAGACGACGCTGACGCCCTACGATCCCGCAATCTCCGGCGAGATCTTCCGGCCGCTGTCGAGCTTCCGCAATGCCAAGATGAATGTCCAAAAGGTGATCGCGCGCCGGGTCGCCATGGAGCTTCGCGACGGCATGGCCGTCAACATCGGCTTCGGCATTTCGGCCAACGTGCCGCGTATTCTTCTGGAAGAAGGCCAGCACGGCAAGGTCACCTGGGTGATCGAACAGGGCGCGGTCGGCGGCGTGCCGTTGCTCGACTTCAAGTTCGGCTGCGCCTCCAACGCCGAGGCGATCATGCCCTCGCCGCACCAGTTCATCTATTTCCAGGCCGGTGGCTTCGACGCTTCGCTGCTCTCCTTCCTGCAGATCGACCGCCACGGCTCGGTCAACGTGTCCAGGCTTTCGGCGCGGCCGCATGTCACCGCCGGCGCCGGCGGCTTCGTCGACATCACGTCACGGGCGAAGAAGATCGTTTTTTCCGGCTTCTTCAATGCCGGAGCAAAGCTGTCGCTCGCCAATGGCGGCATCCGCATCGACGCGGAAGGCAAGGTCAAGAAAGTCGTCGAGGAGGTCGAGCACATCTCCTTCTCCGGCAAGCGCGCCGTCGCGCAGGGACAGGACATCACCTATGTCACCGAGCGCTGCGTCATGAAGTTGACGCCCGATGGGCTGATGGTGACGGAACTGGCGCCGGGCATCGACCTCGAGCGCGATGTGCTGGCGCAGGCCGAGATCCCGCTCAATGTAGCCAACGACCTCAAGGTGACGCCGGCGGCGCTCTACCAGGATCGGCCGGTCGGCCTGTCGCTCAATGGCGGCGCCTTGCTCGGAGGCGCGCATGGCTGAGCATCTCGTCACCTTCGAGCAGGATGGCGCGATCGGCATTGTCACCTTGCGCCGTCCGGAAAAATTCAACGCGCTCGATATCCCGATGCTGCGCGCGCTGGAAGCGGCGCTGGACGAGGCGGAAAGCGCTCAGGAGGTCCGCGTCGTCCTCATATGCGGCCAAGGCAAGGGGTTTTGCGCCGGCGGCGACGTCGAGGCCTGGGGGAGCATGAGCGCCGCCGATTTCCAGGTGCAATGGGTGCGCTACGGCCACCGTGTCTTCGACCGGCTGGCGCGGCTGCGGCAACCGACCATCGCCGTTCTGTCCGGTCATGCGCTCGGCGGCGGGCTGGAACTGGCTGTGGCTTGTGATTTCCGCGTCGCGGAAACGCAGGTGAAGCTCGGCTTCCCCGAGACCTCGATCGGCGTTGTCCCCGGCTGGTCCGGCACGCAGCGCGCGGTGCGTCGCTTCGGCGCCCAGACGGTGCGTCGAATGGCTGTCGGTGGCGAGATTTTCCTGGCGCCGGAAGCGCTTGCGCTGGGTATCGTCGACCGCGTCGTCGAAACCGGCAAGGCGTCGGATGAAGCCAGGATCTGGGCTGAAAAAATCGCCGAACGCGGACCGCTGGCCACCGAAGCCGCCAAGCTGATGATTGCGGTGGCGGAAGGCGAGGAAAGTGCCGCTGCAACAGAAGCCTTGGCCAGCGGCTTCATGGCGCTCACCGGCGATCTCAAGGCCGGCGTCGGCTCCTTCAAGACCAAGCAGAAGCCCGTGTTTTCGCGTTCGTAGGACAGAGTGGAAATCACATGAATGCACCTCTGAAGATTTCCATGCCTGCCGAGGCCTCCGTGGCCCCCAAGGCATACAAGCTTCTGATCGACGGCAAGCATGTCGATGCCCGCGATGGCCGCATGCTGGAACGCAAGAGCCCCGGCCACGGCTTCATGGTTTCACACTATGCTCAGGCGGGTGCCGCCGAAGTGGAAGCCGCGGTGCAGGCGGCGCACAGGGCCTTCGAGACCGGCCCCTGGCCGCGCATGCAAGCGTCCGAACGCGCCGCGATCCTGCTTAAGGCAGCCGACCTGATCGAGATCCGGCTGGAAGACATCGCCCGGCTCGATGCGCTGGAATCCGGCAAGCCGATCGCCCAGGCGCGCGGCGAGATCGGCGGCGCCGTCGACATCTGGCGCTATGCCGCCTCACTGGCCCGCACGTTGCACGGCGAAAGCTACGCCAATCTCGGCGATGCCATGCTGGGCGTCGTCCTGCGTGAGCCGATCGGCGTCGTCTCGATCATCACGCCGTGGAATTTCCCGTTCCTCATCGTCAGCCAGAAACTGCCTTTCGCGCTCGCCGCCGGCTGCACGGCCGTGGTCAAGCCAAGTGAAATGACGTCGGCCTCGACCTTCGTGCTTGGCGATATTCTGTTGGAAGCCGGCGTTCCCGCTGGCGTCGTCAATATCCTCGCCGGTCTCGGCGCCGATGTCGGCGCGCCGATGGTCAGCCATCCCCTGGTCGAGATGGTTTCGTTCACCGGTTCCACTCGTGTCGGCAAGATGACCATGGCTGCGGCCTCGAATTCCCTTAAGAAGGTTTCGATGGAACTCGGCGGCAAGAACGGCCAGATCGTCTTCCCCGATGCCGATCTTAAAGCCGCTGCCGATGCTGCGGTATTCGGCGGCTTCTTCAACGCCGGCGAGTGCTGCAATGCCGGCAGCCGGCTAATCGTGCATGAGGCGATCGCCGACGACTTCCTGGGCGCCGTGAAGGCATTGACCGCCAGGGTAACCGTGGGCGATCCGCTCGATGACCTAACCAAGGTCGGCGCGATGATTTCGTCCGACCATCTGGCCAAGGTGACGGGTTACGTCGCGGCTGCCGCTAGTGAAGGCGGCAGTATCTACAGCGGCGGCGGGCAACGCCCTTCCAATGCCGGCCAATATCTCGATCCGACGATCTTACGCAACGTCACCGAAAACATGACGGTCGCGCGCGAGGAAGTGTTCGGGCCGGTGCTCTCGGTACTGACTTTTGAATCGATTGAAAAGGCGTTGCGCATCGCCAACAACACGCCCTATGGTCTGTCGGCGGGTGTGTGGAGCGCCTGCATCGACACCTGCATGTCGGTGGCGCGGGGCGTGCGTTCGGGGACTGTCTGGGTGAACACGTTCATGGAAGGTTATCCAGAACTGCCGTTCGGCGGCTACAAGCAGTCGGGCCTGGGCCGCGAACTCGGCAAGCGCGCTGTTGAGGACTATACAGAGGAAAAGACAATCCAGTTTCATCGCGGCCAGCGCACCGGTTGGTGGGTCGGCTGAGTTGGGAAGAACCCGGTGGGCTGCCACCGGTCGTGTAATGCAACAAGGGAGGAAGTACATGTTGCGCAAACTGCTTATCGGAACGGCGCTCGCTTCGGGCCTGGCTTTCGCGGCCCATGCCGAGGACGTCAAGGAAGTGCAGATGCTGCATTGGTGGACGTCGGGCGGCGAAGCAGCTGCTCTCAACGTGCTCAAGGGCGATCTGGCCAAGGAAGGCTATGCCTGGAAGGACGTTCCCGTGGCCGGCGGCGGCGGCGATGCCGCCATGACCGCGCTGAAGGCGATGGTCGCGGCCGGCAACTATCCGACCGCCTCGCAGATGCTCGGCTACACCGTGCTCGACTATGCCGCTGCCGGCGTGATGGGCGACCTCACAGAGACGGCGAAGAAGGAAGGCTGGGACAAGTCGGTTCCGGCCGCGCTGCAGAAGTTCTCCGTCTATGACGGCAAGTGGGTTGCCGCTCCGGTCAACGTCCACTCCGTCAACTGGCTGTGGATCAACAAGGCGGTGATGGACAAGATCGGCGGCACCGAGCCTAAGACCTTCGACGATTTCATCGCCCTGCTCGACAAGGCCAAGGCGGCTGGGGTCACCCCGCTCGCGCTTGGTGGCCAGAACTGGCAGGAAGCGACCATGTTCGATTCCGTCGTGCTGTCGACCGGCGGACCTGAGTTCTACAAGAAGGCGATGAACGACCTCGACGACGCGTCGCTCAAGTCCGACACGATGAAGAAGTCGTTCGACAATCTGGCCAAGCTCGTCACCTATGTCGACCCGAACTTCTCTGGCCGCGACTGGAACCTGGCCACCGCGATGGTCATCAAGGGCGATGCGCTGGTGCAGGTCATGGGCGACTGGGCCAAGGGCGAGTTCCACGCCGCCAACAAGACACCGGGTACGGACTTCCTCTGCTATCGCTTCCCGGGCACCGACGGCTCGGTGATCTACAACTCCGACATGTTCGGCATGTTCAACGTTCCGGACGACCGCAAGGCCGCCCAGATCGCTCTGGCCACCGCCACCTTGTCGAAGAGCTTCCAGTCGGCCTTCAACGTCGTCAAGGGTTCGGTTCCGGCCCGCACCGACGTGCCTGACACCGACTTCGACGCTTGCGGCAAGAAGGGTATCGCCGACCTGAAGAAGGCCAATGAAGGCGGCACGCTGTTCGGCTCGCTGGCCCAGGGCTATGGCGCGCCTCCGGCTGTCGCCAATGCCTACAAGGACGTCATCTCGAAGTTTGTCCACGGTCAGATCAAGACCTCGGACGAAGCCGTGACCGAACTGGTCAAGGCGATCGACGACGCCAAGTAAGCGCCGGCCACAAACACCTTCCCCGCTCCGGCGGGGAAGGTTTCCGGTCCGTGAGGCCGATCGGCCGGATGCCGACGGGAGGAACCCCATGAGCAGTGTAGCGACAACCCAGATCAAGCTGACGCCGGAGCGGTCGCGCACCTCGGTGCGCTCGCGCCTGCAGGATGCCTTGCCCAAGATCGTGCTGGCGCCGAGCTTCGCCATCACCATCGTCTTCGTCTACGGCTTCATCCTGTGGACGATCTATCTGTCCTTCACCAACTCCAAGACCTTCCCGTCCTATGCCATAACAGGCGCACGCGCCTATCAGCGATTGTGGGGCTGGACCTTCGACACCGACCCGCCATCGAGCTGGTACACGTCGATCACCAATATGGGCATTTTCGGTTTTCTCTACATCTTGATCTGCCTGGCGCTCGGCCTGTTCCTGGCCATCCTGCTCGATCAGAAGATTCGCGGCGAAGGCGTTTTGCGCCCCATCTACCTCTATCCGATGGCGCTCTCCTTCATCGTCACCGGCGTTGCCTGGAAATGGTTCCTCGACCCCGGCCTCGGTCTTGAACAGACGCTGCATCAATGGGGCTGGACGAGCTTCCATTTCGACTGGATCAAGAACAAGGATTTCGTCATCTACACCGTGGTCATCGCCGGCGTCTGGCAGGCCTCCGGCTTCATCATGGCGATGTTCCTGGCCGGCCTGCGCGGTATTGACGGCGAGATCATGAAGGCGGCGCAGATCGACGGCGCCACCACCTTCCAGCTCTATCGCCGCATCGTCATTCCGCTCTTGCGGCCGATCTTCCTGTCGGCCTTCATCGTGCTCGCGCACCTAGCCATCAAATCCTACGACCTGGTCGTGGCACTGACCAGCGGCGGCCCCGGCGGCTCGGCCTGGCTGCCGTCCAACTTCATGTATGAATACACCTTCAAGCGCAACGAAATGGCGGTCGGTTCGGCAAGCGCCGTGATCATGCTGATGACCATCGTCGCCATCATCGTGCCCTATCTCTATTCCGAACTTAGGGAGAAATCGCGATGAGCGCCGTGACCACTCCCGCCCGCCGGGCCAGCGGCGGCGTCAACGTCAAGATTGTCAACCGCATCGTCATCTACGGGCTTCTGGCGCTGTTCGCGCTGTTCTACCTGATGCCGCTGTTCGTCATGCTGGTGACCTCGTTCAAGACCATGGACGAGATCCAGAACGGCAACATGCTGGCGCTGCCAAAGGCGCCGACCTTCGACCCCTGGCTGAAGGCCTGGGGTGAGACCTGCGTAGGCCTCACCTGCGCCGGCATCAAGGGCTATTTCTGGAACTCCATAAAGATGGTGGTTCCGGCCGTGCTGATCTCGACCATGCTCGGCGCGCTCAATGGCTACGTGCTGACCAAATGGCGTTTTCGCGGCGCGACCCTGGTGTTCGGGCTGATGCTGTTTGCCTGCTTCATCCCGTTCCAGTCGGTACTGTTGCCGATGGCGACGATCCTGGGCAGCCTCGGACGGTTCGGCGTGTCGCTGCAGAACACGGTCGGAACCAGCTTCGGCCTCGGCAACCCGACGGTGAACCTGGTGTTCGTCCACGTCGTCTACGGCATCGGCTTCACCACGCTGTTCTTCCGCAACTATTACGAGGCGTTCCCGACCGAACTGGTCAAGGCCGCGCAGGTCGACGGCGCCTCCTTCTTCCAGATCTTTCGGCGCATCATGCTGCCGAATTCGATGCCGATCTTCGTCGTCACCGTCATCTATCAGTTCACGAACATCTGGAACGACTTCCTGTTCGCCTCCGCCTATGCCGGCACCGGCGACGCCATGCCGATGACGGTGGCGCTCAACAACGTCGTCAACACCTCGACAGGCGTCGTCGAATACAACGTCAACATGGCGGCCGCGATGATCGCGGCACTGCCCACCCTTCTCGTCTACGTGCTCGCCGGCCGCTATTTCGTGCGTGGCCTGATGGCGGGCGCGGTCAAAGGATAACCCAATGGCTTTTCTGGAAATTGATGGTCTGAGGAAGCGTTTCGGCCAGGTCGAGATCCTGAAGGGGATCAATCTCGAACTGGAAAAGGGCGGCTTCCTGGTGCTGGTCGGTCCTTCCGGCTGCGGCAAGTCCACTTTGCTCAACACCATCGCCGGACTGGAGACCATCACCTCCGGCGATATCCGCGTCGATGGCCGCACCATCACAGATCTGCACCCGTCCAAGCGCGACATCGCCATGGTATTCCAGAGCTACGCGCTCTACCCGAACATGACGGTCGCCGGGAACATCTCCTTCGGCATGGAGATGCGCGGCGTGCCGGCCGACGAACGCCAGAAGGCGATCGACAAGGTGGCCAAGGTGCTGCAGATCGGCCATCTGCTGAACCGCAAGCCGAGCCAGCTTTCGGGCGGCCAGCGCCAGCGCGTCGCCATGGGCCGGGCGCTGGTGCGCGACCCCAAGCTGTTCCTTTTCGACGAGCCGCTGTCCAACCTCGACGCCAAGCTGCGCGTCGACATGCGCATCGAGATCAAGCGCCTGCATGCCACCACCGGCACAACCATCGTCTATGTCACCCACGACCAGATCGAGGCGATGACGCTGGCGACCAAAATCGCCGTCATGCGCGATGGCGAGGTGCAGCAATTCGGCACGCCGGCCGAGATCTACAACAACCCCAGCAATGTCTTCGTCGCCGACTTCATGGGTTCGCCGGCGATGAACCTGATCCCGGCGACCATCGACGGCAATGGCAGCGACCTGGCCGTCGTGCTCGATCGCGAGGCACGCCAGCCGATCACTCTGCCGATGGCCAACGCCCCGGCCGGATTGTCGGCGTTCAAGGGCAAGCCGGTCATCTTCGGCGTTCGCCCCGAGGCGCTCACCGATCCGGAAGGCGCGGAGCGCAACGCCTCGCAAATCGCCACCGCCGATTGCCATATCGAGGTGGTGGAGCCGGCCGGTTCCGATACCTTCGCCGTCACCAACCTCGGCGGCAAAGGCGTGGTGGCGCGGCTGCGCGCAGATGCCAACATCCAGCCCGGCACCAACACGCCGCTCGCCTTCAACCTGACCAAGGCGGTGTTCTTCGATCCGGCGACCGAGAGCCGTATCCGCTGATGTGCGTCGCCCAAAAGTGGGTCCGGTTTTGGGGCAACGACATGCATCAAGACAATAGACCTAAAGCGCGTCGCATGTGTCCATTCAAAAGCGGCGCGCTTTAGGCCATGACAAACCCGGATATCGTCATCATCGGCTCCGGCATCGGCGGCGCCACGATCGCCTCCGGCTTAGCCGGCAGCGGCGCCTCGATCCTGATGCTGGAACGCGGCGAGCCGCTGCCGGCAACGCCGCATGCACGCGACACGCGCTCGATTTTCGTTGATGGCCACTACCGGCCGAAGGAGATGTGGCGCGAGGCCGGTGGCGCCGCATTCAACCCGGGCAATTACTACTATGTCGGCGGCAATTCGAAATTCTTCGGCGCGGTGCTGATCCGCTACCGCAAAGAGGATTTCTCCGCCATGGAGCACTTCGGCGGCGTCTCGCCGGCCTGGCCGTTTTCCTATGACGAATTCGAGCCTTGGTATTCCAGGGCAGAGCAGCTGTTCCGCGTGCGCGGCACGCTCGGCGAGGATCCGACCGAGCCGTTCCACTCGATCCCCTATTCCTACAAGCCAGTGCCGGACGAGGCGCCGATCGCCCGTGCCCGCGCCGAGCTCAAGGGGCTGGGCCTGCATCCGGCCTCGCTGCCGCTTGGCGTCGATATCGGCACCTGGCTCAGGGAAGGCAGGACCGGCTGGGACGCTTTTCCGAACACTGGCCAGGGAAAGATGGACGCCCAGACCGCACCGCTGGCGGCGGCACTGAACGATCCTAACATCAAGCTCGAAACCGGCGCCCATGTCGAATATCTCGAGACTGCTCCGGACGGTAAAACCGTATCAGCGGTTCATTACCGCCAGAGCGGCGAGCTGAAAAAGCTGTCGCCAAAACTGGTTATCCTGTCGGCCGGCGCGGTCAATTCAGCGGTCATCCTGCTGCGCTCGCCCTCACCCAGCAATGGCAAGGGGGGCGGCAAGGGCCTGGCCAACCGCTCCGACCAGGTCGGCCGCAACTTCATGAACCACAATTCGAGCGCCATGCTGGCGATCGATCCGCGCCGCCGGAACGATGCCGTCTACCAGAAGACGCTGATGCTCAACGATTATTACCTCTCCGACGGCAAGGGCGGCAAACCGCTCGGCAATGTCCAGCTTCTCGGCAAGATCGACGGCAACATGCTCAAGGCCAATGTGAAACGAGTGCCGAAATTCGCGCTCGATTTCATGGCCGGCCATGCGGTCGACTGGTACCTGATGTGCGAGGACCTGCCCGACCCCGAAAGCCGCATCATGGTCGACGGCAAGGACATCGTTATGCAATGGCGGCGCTCCAATATGCAGTCGCTCGACGGGCTGACCAAGGTGATGCGCGAGAATTTTCGCGCCTGCGGTTATCCCCTGGTGCTGTCGCGCCCTTTCGACAAACGCACGCCCTCGCACCAGTGCGGGACGGTGAAAATCGGAGAGGATCCGGCGACGTCGCCGCTCGATCCGTTCTGCCGTGCCTTCGATCACCGGAACCTGTTCGTCGTCGACGCCGGTTTTCTGCCAAACTCGGCCGCCGTGAACCCGGCGCTGTCGATCGCCGCCCAGGCGCTGCGTGTCGCCGAACACATCCGCAAGACGGAGCTCGCCGCATGATCGGTCAGCGCCGCCCCTCATCCGCCTGCCGGCACCTTCTCCCCGTAAACGGGGAGAAGCACGCTGGCCGCAATCTCGGCGCTTTTTCTGCAATGCTGGCGCATGGTGAAGCAGGCGATAACAGCGTCCTTCTCCCCGTCACTATACGGGGAGAAGTGCCCGGCAGGGCGATGAGGGGCGGCGCTAACATAAGGATGAGTATCCGATGACCCGCCCCGCAGCCATCGTCACCGGCGGCGCGCGCGGAATTGGTCTTGCCTGCGCTCAGGCACTCGCTGATGCCGGCTTTGACATCCTTGTCGCCGATGTTGCCGCGAAACCCGCTGACGAGCTTGCGCAAGACGTCGCCAAACGCGGCGCCAAATTCGCCTATGTCAGCTGCGACATCGCCGATCTTTCCAGCCACGCCGCCTTGGTCGAAACCGCCATGCGCGCCTTCGGCCGCATCGATTGCCTGGTCAACAATGCCGGCGTCGGCGCCGTGGTGCGGGGCGACCTGCTCGACCTCAAACCCGACAATTTCGACCGCGCGATCGGCGTCAACCTGCGGGGCACCGTCTTTCTCAGCCAGGCGGTCGCCAAGGCGATGCTCCGCCAGCCCAGCGATGAAGCGAAATCGATCATCACCATCACCTCGGTCAGCGCCGAGATGGCCTCGCCGGAACGCTCCGAATATTGCATGTCGAAGGCAGGGCTTTCGATGTGGGTGAAGAATCTGGCGCTCAGGCTCGCCCCGGAAAAAATCGGCGTGTTCGAGCTGCGGCCGGGCATTATCCGCACCGACATGACGGCGGGCGTGACCGCCAAATACGACGCTTTGATAGACAGCGGCCTGGTGCCGGCGAAACGCTGGGGCGAAGCGTCCGACATCGGCGCCATGGTGGCCGCGCTCGCTGCCGGGAGACTGGGCTTTTCGACCGGCTCGATCATCAATGTCGACGGCGCGCTTTCCGTGCCTCGGCTATGAACGGATGAGACAATGACCGACTACATCATCGTGGGCGCCGGCCCTGCCGGCTGCGTGCTGGCCAACCGGCTGAGCGAGGATCCCTCCAATTCCGTGCTGCTGCTCGAAGCCGGTGGCAAGGATTGGCATCCCTATATCCACATGCCGGCGGGCTTTGCCAAGATGACCAAGGGCATTGCGTCCTGGGGCTGGTCGACGGTGCCGCAGAGAAACATGAACGACCGCGTCTTTTGGTACACGCAGGCCAAGGTGGTCGGCGGCGGCTCCTCAATCAACGCCCAGATCTACACGCGCGGTAATGCGCGCGACTACGACGCCTGGGAGAAGGAGGAAGGGCTGGCCGGCTGGGGCTACCGCGACGTGCTGCCCTATTTCAAACGGGCCGAAAACAACCAGCGCTACGCCAACGATTTCCACGGCGACCAGGGCCCGCTCGGCGTCTCGAACCCGATTGCGCCGCTGCCGATCTGCGAAGCCTATTTCCGCGCCGGCCAGGAGATGGGCATTCCCTTCAATCCGGATTTCAACGGCGCTGCCCAAGAAGGCGTCGGCTATTACCAGCTGACCCAGAAGGATGCCCGGCGCTCCTCCGCCTCGGTCGCCTATCTCAGGCCGATCCGCGCTCGCAAGAACCTCACCGTCAGGACCGACGTACTGGTCACCCGCATCGTCGTCGAGAACGGTCGCGCCATCGGCGTCGAGGTGGTCGACAGGCCGGGCGGCGAGACAAAAATCCTGCGCGCCGACCGCGAGGTGATCGTCTCGTCCGGCGCCATCGGTTCGCCTAAGCTTTTGATGCAGTCGGGCATCGGCCCGGCCGACCATCTGAAATCGGTCGGCGTCACGCCGATGCATGACCTGCCCGGCGTCGGCTCCAACATGCAGGACCATCTCGACCTGTTCGTCATCGCCGAATGCACCGGCGACCACACCTATGACAATTACGCCAAGCTGCACCGCACGGCCTGGGCTGGCCTGCAATATCTGCTGTTGAAGAAGGGGCCGGTGGCTTCCAGCCTGTTCGAGACCGGCGGCTTCTGGTATGCCGACCCGACCGCCGCCTCGCCCGATATCCAGTTCCATCTGGGTCTTGGCTCCGGCATCGAGGCTGGCGTCGAGAAGCTGAAAAACCCGGGCGTCACCTTGAACTCGGCCTTCCTGCGCCCGCGCTCACGCGGCACGGTGCGGCTGAAAAGCGCTGATCCCGCCGACCACCCGCTGATCGACCCCAACTACTGGTCCGATCCTTATGACCGCGACATGTCGCTGAGAGGGCTGCGGCTGGCGCGCGAGATCATGCGGCAGAAGGCGCTTGCCCCTTACGTGCTGCGCGAGGTGCTGCCCGGCCCGTCGCTCGCCAGCGACGATGAGCTGATCGACTATGCCTGCCGCACCTCCAAGACCGATCACCATCCTGTCGGCACCTGCCGCATGGGCCATGATGAGATGGCGGTGGTGACGCCGGACCTGAGACTGCGCGGCATCGAAGGGCTGCGCGTCTGCGATGCGTCTGTGATGCCGCGCGTGCCTTCCTCCAACACCAATGCGCCGACGATCATGGTCGGCGAAAAGGGTGCCGACCTGATCCTCGGCCGCGAGCCGCTGCCGCCGGCGGTGTTTTCCGGCAATCGTGCTGCTTAAGGAGTGGTAAAATGATCAGGCACTGCGTTTTCGCCAGATTTCGTAGCGATGTGTCGTCGACCGAGCGCACGGCCATCCACGCCGGCCTCGAGGCGTTGCGACAGGTGGTCGAAGGCATGGACACCGTCCAGTTCAGCACCAATGTCAGCCCAGAGCCTTTCGCGCGCGGGTTCACCCATGGCTTCACCATCGATTTCCGCGATGCCGCGGCGCGCGACGCCTATCTCGTCCATGAAGCGCATCAGCGTGCCGGCGCTCGCCTGGTCGCGGCTCTCGAAGGCGGCACGGACGGACTGATGGTCTTCGATCTCGATCTTACGAAAAAGTGACCGCCGGCCTTTCGAAAGCCGGCTGATCGCTGTTCTCTTTTGCCGACAGGGCGACATATCGTTCCTTTGGGGATGCAAAAGGAGGACGCCTTGAACCTCACTACAGAGCAGAAGAAAACCGTCCTGGCCTCATTCTTGGGCTGGACGCTCGATGCTTTCGATTTCTTCCTTCTGACATTCCTGCTCACCGATATTGCGACTGAATTCCAGACGGATGTCCCGGCGGTGTCAAAGGCACTGTTCCTGACCTTGGCCACGCGCTTCATCGGCGCGTTCTTCTTTGGCATGCTAGCCGACAAATACGGGCGCAAGCCCATTCTCATGCTCAATATCGTCAGCTATTCGGTGATCGGGGCGCTCGCCGCCTTCTCGCCCAATCTCGGCATCTTCCTGGCGCTGCGGGCCTTGTTCGGCATCGCCATGGGCGGCGAATGGGGCCTCGGCAGTTCGCTTGCCATGGAATCCGTCCCGCCGAGCGCCCGCGGCATCGTCTCGGGCATCCTGCAATGCGGCTATCCGGCCGGCTACCTGCTGGCGGCGGTGGTCTATGGCCTGCTCTACCAGCAGACGATCGGCGGCTACACGATCGGCTGGCGCGCCATGTTCCTGCTCTCTTTCGCCCCGGCGCTGATCGTCCTGTTCATCCGCTCGCATGTGCCGGAATCTCCTGCCTTCGTCGAGGCACAGAAAACCGCTCTACCGGGGATGCTGGAGACCTTGCAGAAGCACTGGGGCGTCGCGCTCTATGCCGTCGTGCTGATGATGTTCTTCAACTTCTTCAGCCATGGCACGCAGGATCTCTATCCGACCTTCCTGAAGAAGCAGCACGGCTTCGATCCACATACGGTGAGTTGGATCACCATCGTTGCCAACATCGGCGCCATCGTCGGCGGCCTGGCATTCGGTGCACTGTCGGAGAAGATCGGCCGCATCAACGCCATTACACTCGCCTGCATCATCGCCCTGCCGGCGATCCCGCTATGGGCCTACAGTTCCACGCCCTTCATGCTGGCCATTGGCGCCTTCGTCATGCAGGTCGCGGTGCAAGGCGCCTGGGGTGTCATCCCGGTCCACCTCAACGAGCTTTCTCCCGGTGCGGTGCGCGCCACCTTGCCCGGCTTCATCTATCAGGCCGGCAATCTCGCCGCTTCCTATGGCGGTCCATATCAGGCCGGGATCGCCGAAGCCCCCGGCGGCAGCTATGGCTATGCGCTGGCGCTTTTTGCCGGTGTGGTCGCCGTCTGCATCATCGTCGTCATCCGCTTCAGTCCGGAGCGGCGCGGCCAGGTAATGACGGTGCTCGGCTGAGAGGTCAACCCATCCTCAACGCGATGACGCCTGCAACAATGCTGAGCGCGGCAGCGCCGCGCCAGCCTGTCATCTTCTCGCCGAGGGCGTAGACCGAGATCATCATGGCAAACAGGATCGAGGTCTCGCGCAGCGACGCCACCGAGGCGATCGGCGCCTTGGTCATCGCCCACATGACAATCCAGTAGGCGGCGCCGGAAAGCACCCCGGTGAACAGTCCCGTCTTCCAGTCGCGCGCCAGAACGGGAAGCGCTTTGGGCCCTCGGAAAACGAGGCACAGCACCAGCGCGCCAAATGCATCGCAGATGAACAACCAGGCGGCATAGCTTTGCGCCGTTGCCGCCAGCCGCGCGCCGCTGCCGTCGGACAGCGTGTAGCTGGCGATGAAGATCGACGTGCCCAGCGCATAGCCGACCGCGCGCAGGTTCAGCTTCTCCAGATGCGCGCCACCGCGAAACGACATCACAAGCGTGCCGGCCGATAACAGCAGGATGCCAAGGATGGCAAGCGGCGCTGGCACTTCGGCGACGACGAACATGCCGCCAATCGCGGCCAGCAGAGGTGCCGTGCCACGCGCCAGCGGATAGGTCTGGGCGAAATCGCCGGCCTGGTAGGCGCCGATCAGGAAGGTGCGATAGCCCATGTGGAAGATCACCGAAGCGATGATGTAGGGCCAGACCTCCGCCTTCGGCAACTCGACGAAGGGCAGCACGACGAGGGCAGCAGTGCCCATGCCGAGCGTCATCAGCGTGATCGACAGGAAGCGGTCGAGATGCACCTTGACCAGCGCGTTCCAGATCGCGTGCATGGCGGCCGCGGCAAGCACCGCGAAGAAGACGAAAAGCGTCATGGGGAGCTCATCGACCTCCCAGGCCGAAGGGCGTCTCGAGATCGATGTCGACCCGGACAGGGAAGTGGTCGGAAGCCACCTCGCCCATGTCTGATCCAACCGAACGCACACGCCCGGCCAGCATGCCGCCGACGAAGCAATGGTCAAGCCGGCGCTTTGCCAGTCTGCCGTCGATGATCTTCTCATGCGTATGGAAATCCGCCACCGGCTCGCTGGCGACAGAAGCGGCATCGACGAAGCCGTCGAGATAGGCAGCGCCCCGATGATAGGGCGTGCTGCCGACAATGCGGCGATATTCGGCGCTGCCGGGTTCCATGTTGAAATCGCCCATCCAGATCGTCGCCAGCGGATTTTCCGGCTCGACTTCCCCATGTGTCCAGTTACGCGAAGGTTCATCGTCCGCGCCGCTCCACGGTCCGCCTTCCGATGGTGCCCGGCGATGCTCGGCCATGAGATAATCAATCTGCTCCAGCCGCTCTTCCGCCGCGATGTGCGCGAGATGCAGCGACAGCACCCTGACCGGCCCGGCCGGCGTGCGGATCATGCATTCGAGGGCGGCGTTGCGGGTGTTGAGCGGCCGCAGCGTGCGGCGCATCGGCAGCGCGTGCAGTCGCGACCAGACGATCGGCAGCTTCGACATAACCATGGTGCCGAATTGCCGGCGGCGGTTGACCAGGCGGCCGTCACGCAGCTCGCTGGCATCCATGTCGTAGGCTGGGCCGTAGACCCAGTGATACCCAGGCAGCAATTGGGAAAGCCGCTCCGGCTGGTCGTCGAAATCGCTGCGCTGCCAGTGCCGCTCGACCTCCTGCAAGGCGATGATGTCGGCGCCGGCGACAAGGCGTGCCGCACGCGAAAGATCGTAGCGCCCGTCGCTGCCGAATCCGTACTGGATGTTGTAGCTGACCAGCTTCATTGCTTATCCGGCTCACTTTTCGGTGTTGGCAGTAACGGTTCGGCCGATCGCTTGCAATGTGCAGGAGGACGGACGGGGCTTGGGCCAGCAGGGCAGCGGCCGAGACGCGGTATCTGCTAGTCGGTGGTCAGCGGCTGGAACCGGCCTGCCGGCGATGCCGCAAGTTCCGTCCAGTCGATCTCTTCCTCCAGACGGTGATAGGCTTCGTCACCGATGGTGCCGTTGCGGCGCAGCTCCTCCAGGGCATCGCGCTGGCTTTTGATGGCATAGAGACGCAGCCTGTCATATTCGGTCGCGGCCTGGGCATCCTCGGGATTTTTGGCGACCTTGCGCTGGGCGGCATATTGCTCGCGCACCGCGGCTGCGGCGCTCGAGGTCTTGCCGCTCAATACATCAAGCGCGGCCTGCATGACCACGACGCGCGCCTTCGCTACCTCCCGGTCGACCGTTTCGTCGGGATCCAGCTTCAGGACGCGCAGCAGCGGCTTCAGGCTCATTCCTTGCAGCACCAGGGTGCCGAGCACGACCGTGAAGGCGGCGAGCACGATCGGGTCGCGAGCAGGAAATTCGACCGGCAAGGCGAATGCCGCGGCAAGGGTTACCAGTCCGCGCATGCCGCACCAGCCGATGAGCACGCCGCCGCGAAAGGACGGCGTATCCGGCTGATGCTCGGCGCCGCCAAAGCGGGCAAACCACCTGATGACTGCACCGCAGCCCAGCACCCAGATCAGGCGCGAAACGATGACGACCGCCAGCACTGCCGCGGCAAAGACGAACGCGTCGAGCTCTCCCGTACCGGCGAGCCGTCCGACGATCGACCGAGCCTGCAGACCCATCAGCACGAAGGCCAGCACGTTGAGCACGAACACAGCCGTCTCCCAGACCGAATAGGAACTGACACGCTTTCTTGCTGACATTCGGCGCGGCGCGGTCTGTGCGATGGTCATGGCGTAGACGACGATGGTGATGATCGCCGACAGACCCAACCTGTCCGCCAGGATCCAGACACCGAACGTGCCGGCGAACTGCACCACGGTACCGCTGGCCGCGTCCTCGATGCGGCTCAGCGTGGCAAGCGACAGCCGACCGAGTACATAGCCGGCCACCAGGCTACCAACGGTCGACAAGACGACCATGGGCGCGGCGCTGCTCAACAGGAACGGACCGAGGGCGGCGGCGACAGCGATACGGTAGATCAGCAGCGCGGTTGCATCGTTGAGCAGGCTCTCGCCTTGCAGGATGGTGGTGATGCGATGCGGCACCTTGAATTGTCCGAGCACGGCCGACGCCGCGACGGCATCGGGCGGCGCTACGATGGCGCCAAGGGCGACGGCCGCGGCGATCGGCAGGCCTGCCATCTTCCAGCCGAGCAGCGCAACCGCTGCGGTGGTGAAAACGACAGCCCCCAAGGCCAACAGGGCGAGCGGCAGCCGGTTGCGATTGAGGTCGCGCAACGAGGTGTCATAGGCGGCGTCGAGCAGCACCGGCGCGATGAACAAGGCCAGCGCCAGTTCCGGGTCGATTTCGATGGTGGGCATGCCGGGCAGGAAGGCGATGCCCGCGCCCGCCAGCGCCAGCAGCGACGGATAGGGAACTTGCAGCCGCCGCGACAGCGCCGTCAGCGCGACTGCAATCAACAGGAGGATAAGCGTCAGTTCGAAAAGAGCCATGCTCTATCGTAGCCGCCGAACGAGGCGATTGGCAGTGCCAAAGTCATGGTCGTGAAACAACAGGGACATCTCTGGCACGGGCCGTGTCGCCGCCGGCAGCATGAGAAATCCCGACGGCTGGAGCGCCCGTTTGGGAGCGCCTTCCGACAGCGGACTACCTAGTGCAGCACCAGCATATCGCTCGACGAGAACGAAATCTCGGCCTTCTCCCCGACTGCGGGCGGCGGGGTGGCGGAGTTGTTGAACGTGTCGAGCGACACCGTGTTGCCGCCGATGCCGACACGGACCCGGATAACCGAGCCGAGGAAGTGCACTTCGGAAATCTCTCCGGTCAGGCTGGAGTCGCGGCCGGGCTGGCGGCCGAGCGAAATCGCCTCGGGTCGCAGCGCCAGAGACAGCGTGTCGCCGGACTTCGAGCCGTTGAGCTTGCCCTTGAGCGAGACTTCCTGCGTGTTGACCTGCACCTTGCCGGAGGCGGCGTCGGTGACCTTGCCTTCGAGCACGTTCAGCGTGCCGACGAAATTGGCGACGAACTTGGTCGCTGGCCGGTTGTAGATCTCGAACGGCGTCGCGACCTGCTCGGCCTTGCCGCCATACATGACGGCGATGCGGTCGGAGATCGACAGCGCCTCTTCCTGGTCATGGGTCACGAAGATGGTGGTGATGCCGAGCTTCTTCTGGATCGAGCGGATTTCTTCGCGCAGCGACACGCGCACCTTGGCGTCCAGCGCCGACAGCGGCTCGTCGAGCAGCAGGAGCTTTGGTTTCGGCGCGATAGCACGCGCCAGCGCGATGCGCTGCTGCTGGCCTCCGGAGAGCTGGTAGGGATAGCGGTCCGCCATCTGCGGCAGCCTGATCATGTCGAGCATCTCGGCGACGCGCTTGTCCGCGTCGGCCTTCGGCATGCCGGCAACCTTCAACCCGAAAGCGATGTTCTGCGCCACCGTCAGGTTCGGGAATAGCGCATAGGCCTGGAACACCATGCCGACGTTGCGCTGGTTGGGCTTCAGCCGCGTGATGTCCTTGCCGGCGACGACGATCTTGCCGGCCGACGGCTCCTCGAAGCCGGCGACCATGCGCAGCACCGTCGTCTTGCCGCATCCGGATGGCCCCAGGAACGAGACGAACTCGCCCGGCTCGACGTCGAGGCTGAAATCCTGCACCACGGTGTTGGACCCGTAGGACTTTCGCACATGCTGGATGGACAGGAATGGCTCGGCCATGGCTTTTTCTCTCAGGTCAGTGCTTTTCGATCAATTCGGGCGGTTCGCCGATTTCGGCGCGAAGCGGGACAGGATCTGGATGAGCGACATGCAGCCCCAGGTAATGGCGAAGGCGATGATGGCAAGGGCTGCCGGTTCATAGGCGCGGTTGGCGCCGACGTTTTGCAGATACGGGCCAAAGGCCGGACGGTTGAGAAGGCTCGCCATGGTGAACTCGCCGATGACGATGGCGAAGGTCAGGAAGGCGCCCGACAGCACGGCGATCAGGACATTGGGCAGGATCACCCGGCCAATGATCGTGCCCCAGCCGGCGCCCAGGATCTGCGCTGCTTCGGTCAATGTCCGCACATCGATGGTGCGCAGCCCCGTATCGACGGCGCGATACATGTAGGGCAGAGCCAGCGTCGCATAGCCGATCACCAGCAGCGCATTGGCGCCCATATTGCTGCCCAGGAACGGCAGCGGGGAATTCGAGCCGTACATCCTGATATAGCCGAACACGATGACGATGGCCGGAATGACCAGCGGCAACAGCGTGATGAATTCGACGATCGGCCTGAGCTGCGGCAGGCGCAGCCGGATCCAGTATGCCGCCGGCACCACGATCAGCACGCCGAGGATGATGGTGAAGACGGCCGCTACCACCGAATACAGGAAGGTCGACTGGAAGCGAGCGTCGCCCAGCACGATCTGGTAGGCGTCGAAGGAATGGACGCCGCGGCGCATGCGCAACGAGAACTCGACGGTCGCCATCAGCGGAATGAAGAAATAGGCCGCGCCGACAATGAAGACGACCCAGGCCCAGAATTTGCCCGACTTCATTTGAGCCACCTTTCGGACCGGGTCCGGAACCAGATGTAGAAGACGTTGGCCAAGCCCGTGATGACGATCATGCCGAAGGCGATGGCATAGCCGAGCTGCGGGTTGTGCAGCACGTCGCCGTTGATCTGCGAATAGAGCTTGATGGGAACGATGTTGAGTGCCGGGCCGGCAAACGCATAAGCCGTGGCGATGGCGCCGAAGGAATTGGCGAACAACAGGATAACGGTGCCGAGGAAGCTCGGCCACAAGACCGGGATGACCACCATGCGCCAATACTGCGACTGGGTGGCCCCGAGCGTGGCGGCGGCCTCGCCCCATTCCTTCTTCAAGCCGTCGATGGCCGGCACGATGATGACCACCATCAGCGGAATCTGGAAGAACAGATAGACCGCGATCAGACCCGATGTCGTGAGGAAATTGAAACCCATCGCGTAGATGTTGACATTGAGAACGTCACGCAGAAGCGTCGTGACGATGCCGACGCGGCCGAGGGTCGCCAGGAAGGCGAAGGCCAGTGGCAAGCCGGCGAAATTCGAGGCGACGCCCGAAAAAGTCAAGGTCGCCGAGCGGGTCCAGTTGGGAAGCCCGCCGCGCACGATGGCGATGGCAATCGCGAGCCCGGCAAAGGCACCGATGACCGCCGACCAGAAACTGATCTTGATCGAAACCCAGTAGGAAGCGCTGATCGAGGGATCGCTGACCAGCTGTAGGATATTGTCCAGCGTCAGCTGACCGTCGCCATTCTGGAAAGCGCCCAGGACGAGATAGATCGTCGGCAGGATCAGGAACATCAGGACGAAGATGAAGAAAGGCGCCACGCCAATCCACTGCATCGGAAAGCGGAAAGTGGTCGCCTCGTTCGGCGGCGCGGGCTTGGTGGTGACAGACTGATTTGAAAGCGTAAGATCGGTCATGCGCCGGCTACCGTCTTCGAGGGGAAGCCGGGCGGCCTCGCGGCCGCCCGGTGGATTTCAAGCCTTACTTGACGTTGGCGCCGACAACGGCGTCCCAGTTCTTGCTGATGGTCTCCTTCGCCTTGCCCTGCTCGTCGAGCGTCGGGAAGGCAGCCGAGGCGTAGGATTCCGCCGGCGGCAGCTTGGCCAGAACGTCCGCGGGGATCTTGCCGTTCTTGGCAAGATCGTTGAAGCGGATCGGGTGGCAATAGCCCTTCAGCCAGCCGATCTGGCCTTCGTCGGAATAGAGATATTCCATCCACAGCTTGGCTGCATTCGGATGCGGCGCGAACGCGCTGATCGCCTGCACATAAACGCCGGCGACAACGCCGGTCTTCGGCACGATGACGTCGACGGGCGGGTTGCCCTTCAGCGTGTCGCGACCAGCGAGCGCGTTGTAGTCCCAGTTGATCAGGATCGGGGTCTGGCCCTGGGCAAGCGTTGCCGGCTTGCCGACGACCGGCACGAAATTGCCGGCGGCGTTGAGCTTCTTGAAGAAGTCGAGGCCGGCGGTGCCAGCGGCTTCACCAGCAGCCGCGCCACCGGAAAGGCCTGCGGCGTAGACGGCCTGGATGGCCTGGTTCGAAGCGCGCGGATCGCCGGCAACGGCGACCGCGTTGGCGAATTCGGGCTTGAGGAGATCGGCCCAGTCCTTCGGCGACTCCTTGATCAGGTCCTTGTTCACCATGAACGAGAGAACGCCATAATAGTCTCCGTACCAGGCGCCATCGGCATCCTTGGCGCTGTCCGGGATCGAGTCCCAGGTCGACACCTTGTATGGCATCAACAGGCCATCGGCCTTGGCGGTCGGGCCGAAGGACAGGCCGACGTCGATGACATCAGGAGCCTGCGGACCCTTGTTGTCCTTGTTGGCCTTGATCGCCTCGACTTCGTCGCCGGAGCCGGCGTCGGGGTTGAGTTCGTTGACGGTGATTTCCGGATACTTCGCCTTGAAACCGGCTATGACGTCGCCGTAGCCGCACCAGTCATGCGGCAAGGCGATCGTGGTGAGCTGGCCTTCGGCCTTGGCGGCCTTGATGAGATCGTCCATCGAAGCGGCGGACGAAATCACCGACGACACCATCAGGGTCGCGGCCGAAAGGGAAAGCACTTTCCCCGTGAATTTGAACATGTGTTCTCTCCATTGAACTGACGCCGTTGGACGTCTGCGATGCGGTATCGTTTTCGTGTGACAGCCAGATGAAAGCTTTGTGAAACCGGCGCCTCGCAGCGTGAAAAGTTAACTCTTTTTAACGGACTGTAGCAATTAGCCATCACTTAATTTTCCGGCTAATCATTAATCCGCCCCTATATCGCCCCTTCCCCTCTCCTTTCCCCTCGTTTCCCGATCAACTTCCGCATCCAGGAACCGGCCTCAGACCGTCCCGGCGATGGCGTTTTCGAGCAGTGTCAGCGCCGCCTTCTTGGTCAGCTTGACCGGGTTGCCGCCGGCCGTCGGATCGACCACCGCCATGTCGGCGATCAGGCCCTTGCGCTTCTTGTCCATGTCGAGCCCCTTGATCAGGCCCGGCAGCGCGTGCGGCACCTTCAACTCCTTGCGCAGCTTGATAACAGCCTTGGCGAAGCCGTCGAAACCGCCCTTGATGCCGCAATAGGCGGCGAGCCGGGCGATACGCTCCTCGATGGAGTCGCGATTGAAGGCCAGCACATATGGCATGAACACGGCATTGGTCATGCCATGATGGGTGTCGTAGAGCGCGCCGATCGGATGCGACAGCGAGTGGATGGCACCCAGCCCCTTCTGGAAGGCCGCGGCGCCCATGGCGGCCGCGCTCATCATGTGGGCGCGGGCGACGAGATCTTTGCCATTGGCATAAGCCTTCGGCAGGTTCTCGAACACCAGGCGTATGCCTTCGACGGCAATGCCGTCGGCCATCGGATGGTAGCCCGGCGCGCAATAGGCCTCGAGGCAATGGGCGAGCGCGTCCATGCCGGTGCCGGCGGTGATGAAGGAGGGCATGCCGACCGAAAGCTCCGGATCGGCGATGACGATCGCCGGCAACAACTTCGGATGGAAAATGACCTTCTTGGTATGCGTCTCCTCGTTGGTGATGACGCCGGCGCGGCCGACCTCCGAGCCGGTGCCGGCGGTGGTCGGCACCGCGATGATTGGCGCGATGGTGCCAGAGTTGGCGCGCGTCCACCAGTCGCCGACATCCTCGAAGTCCCAGACCGGCCTGACTTGGCCGGCCTGGAAGGCGATCAGCTTGCCGAGGTCGAGCGCCGAGCCGCCGCCGAAGGCGATGACGCCGTCATGCTTGCCCCTCTTGAACACCCCGATGCCGGCGGTGAGGTTGGACTCGACCGGGTTCGGCTTCACCTCGGAGAACACGCCATAGGGCACCTTGGCCTCGTCGAGAATCCTGAGCGTCGAGGCGACGACCGGCAGTTTCGCCAATCCCGGATCGGTGACGAAAAGCGGCCGCTTGATGCCGGTGGCCGCGAGCACCTCCGGCAGTTCCTTGATGCGCCCGGCGCCGAAGCGAACGGTGGTGGGGTAGTTCCATTTGGAGATGAGCTTGGACATTTTTATCTTTCGAAAATTAGATGGCTTCACGCAGATGGAAGGATTTCGGCCGGGTCAGGTTGTCATAGCCCAGCGCCGACAGGGCAGCGCCCTTGCCGGTGTCCTTGACGCCGGTCCAGACCAGCGCGGGATCGAGATAGTCGCAGCGGTTCATGAACACCGTGCCGGTCTCGACGCGGTCGCCGATCGCCACCGCATGCTCGGTGTCGCGCGTCCAGATCGAGGCCGTCAGCCCGTAGGGGCTGTCGTTCATCAAAGCGATCGCCTCCTCATCGTTGCGCACCTTCATGATGCCGACGATCGGGCCAAAGCTTTCCTCACGCATGACGCTCATCTGATGGTCGACTTGCGTCAACACCTCCGGCGCCAGGTAAGGCGAGCCGGCCTTGTCGTTAGCCACCTTCATGTTGATGTGCGCCTTGGCACCCTTGCGCAGCGCTTCGGCCTTCTGCTCGCGGATCAGGTCGGCAAAGCGCGCCTGCGCCATCGGTCCCATCGTCGCCGCCTGCTCCAGCGGATTGCCGACGACATAATTCCTGGTCTCGGCGATGAAGCCTTCGACGAACTCGTCATAGATTTTTTCGTGCACATAGACGCGTTCGATGCCGCAGCAGCACTGGCCGGAATTGAAGAAGGCGCCGTCGACCAGATTGGCCACGGCATGGTCCATCTTGGCGTCGGGCAGCACATAGGCCGGATCCTTGCCACCGAGTTCGAGCCCAAGCGTCATGAAGGTGCCTGCCGCCGCCTTTTCGATAACACGGCCGCCAGCGACCGAGCCGGTGAAATTGACATGGTCGATCTTGCCGGAACCCAGCAGTTTTTCCGTCTGTGCATGGTTGAGCACGACATTCTGGAAAACGCCCTTTGGCAGGCCGGCCTTGTCGAAAGCCTGTTGGAAGCGCTCGCCGACCAGCAACGTCTGCGCGGCATGTTTCAGGATGACGGCGTTGCCGGCCATCAGCGCCGGCACGATGGTGTTGACCGCTGTCAGATAGGGATAGTTCCATGGCGCGATCACCATGACCACCCCAAGCGGATCCTTCTTCACATAGCGCCGGAAGCCGTCCTTCGGGTTGGAGGCCGGCACGGACTTGAGCGCCGCTTCCGCGATCTCGACCATATAGTTGGTACGCTCCTTGACGCCGCCGAACTCGCCGCCATAACGAACGGGACGCCCCATCTGCCAGGCGATCTCCGGCACGATCTCGTCGGTCATCGCGACCAGTGCTTCCAGCATCGCCAGCATGTACTTGCCGCGCTCGACGATCGGCGACTGCGCCCACTTCTCCTGCACCGCCTTGGCACGCTCGACCGCGGCGTTGATCGCCTGGTCGGTAGCGACCGGCCGCTCCGCATAGATCGAGCCGTCGATGGGGGATTTGAGTTTTACGGTTTCCAAAAGGTGCTCCATTTAGCAGGCTAATGTACGCAGATGGCCATTGCGGCTGTAGCGAAGGATGGGCTCGTCTCGCGTCACAAGAACCATGTCCAAGGCCCTTGCAGTGGCAATCAGTATTCGATCCATAGGATCGCCATGGGGCGAACCCGGCAAGTTGGAGGACGCGATCAGAATAGCCGGCGAAATCGCGCTGAGTTTTGCGGACATGCGCTCAATGAATCGCTCTACGAAATCGAGCGGCGCTATGGGCAAGTTGAGCCGGCCCTTAGCCACACCGATGCCGATCTCCCATGCTGACATCGGCGAGAGATAGAGGCGGCCATCATAGGCCGCGTCGGAAATCTTCTGACTTGCCTGAGGGTCGATTTTGCTGTCGTTTGCAATGAAGATCATCGCGCACGTGTCCAGCAGCAGGCTCGGCTCTTCACTCATTTGCGCATCACGTGTTTACCATGCTGCGCCTGAGTTTCACCGCCCAGATAACCCCGATCCCAAGGCTCATCATCGAACGGTTTGGTGACATCAAACCCGGCCTCGATAGCTATCAAGCCCTTCATGAAACCAAATCCAGGGTGACGGTGCGTACGCACAGCGGGTGCGGCGTCACCGGTCGGCATCTTGCGAACGCGGCGAAAGACAAGCTTGCCAGTGCCTACGTTGACGGATTCGGTCTCGAATCCGGCCTCGAGCCACTCCCTGGTCATGGGATTGTTGCTCGGATTGTTGCTCCACCACGCGGGGTATCGCTTCGATGCCGGCAACGGCAGACTAAGCACGCTCTCGATCTCATCGAACGACATAGGCACACGGTCGGCATTCTGGGCGACCAGAAATTCCTTCAGCGGCGCATATTTGGACATTGCGAACTCCCCAACAATTGCAGCTTGCAGCCTTCATATGAGCTACATTAACTACATTGTCAACAATAAAGCTGCATAAAGCTTTAATATCGCTCGAACCCTCTGTGCAGTTCCCAATCCGTGATACGCCGATCGTATTCGAACTGCTCCCACTTCGCTGTGTGGACATAGTGCTCGAGCACATCCTCGCCGAGCGCCTGTTTCAGCATCTTCGATTTCGCCAGCGTCTCGGTCGCGTCGCGCAGCGTCTTTGGAATTTCCGGCAAACGAGAAGCCTGATAGGCGTCGCCGACGAAAGGCTTCTGCAATTCCAGCTTCTCGTCGATACCGGCGAGGCCGGCCGCGATCAGCGCCGCGAAGGCGAGATAGGGATTGAGGTCGGCGCCGCCGATGCGGCATTCCATGCGGATGCCCTTGGTGCCCTCGCCGCACAGGCGGAAGCCGGCGGTGCGGTTGTCTTCGCTCCACATGATCTTGGTCGGCGCGAAAGTGCCGGCCTGGAAGCGCTTGTAGGAATTGATGTAGGGCGCCAGGAACCAGGTGAATTCCTTGGCGTATTTCAGCTGCCCGGCCGCCCATTGCTGGCCGAGCGTCGACAAGGTCCAGTCGGCTTGTCTGTCGAAGAACAGCGGCGTCTTGCCGTCCGCGCTCCACAGCGAATTGTGGATGTGGCTCGAATTGCCGGCGAGACCGTAATTATACTTGGACATGAAGGAAATCGCCTTGCCTTCGGACTCGGCAATCTCCTTGGCGCCGTTCTTCAGGATGACGTGGCGGTCGGCCATGTCGAGCGCCTCGGCGTAGCGCACATTGATCTCTTCCTGGCCCGGACCCCACTCGCCCTTGGAATTCTCGATCGGAATACCGGCGGCTTCCATCTCGTTGCGAAGCCGGCGCATGACGCCTTCTTCCTTGGTGGTGATGCCGATCTGGTAGTCGCCAATATAGGGCGAGGCTGTATCGAGCCCTTGCCAATGCTTCTTGCGGGCGGAATCGTAGGTTTCGTTAAACAGATAGAATTCGAGCTCGGAAGCGAAATAGCCGATATAGCCGCGCTCGCTCAGCCGCTTGACCTGCTTCTTCAGGATGGCGCGCGGCGAATGCGGCAGGTCGTCATGGGTGTGGTGGTCGAGCACGTCGCAAATGACGAGCGCCGTCTTTTCCAGCCAGGGAATGCGCCGCAGCGTCGCCAGGTCCGGCTTCATGACGAAGTCGCCATAGCCCTTCGACCAGCTTGCCGCCTTGTAGCCCGGCACCGGCTCCATATCGATGTCGGCCGCCAGCAGGTAATTGCAGCCATGCGTCTCGTCATGCGCGGAATCGACGAAGTATTGCGCCAGGAACCGCTTTCCCGCCAACCGGCCCTGCATGTCGACAATGCATGCCAGCACCGTGTCGATCTCGCCGCTGGAGACCGCTTTCTTCAACTGATCGAACGAGAAACTTCCGGCCATTCCTTTGGCACTCCAGTGCTTGGCGTTTCGGGCTTGTCATATTGAACGAGAACAAAAAACCGTGGCGAGCGAACCCGCCACGGCTTGATTGGTTGTTTAGGCGGATTCGCCGACGGCCTTTTCGGCCGCTGCGATGATCGCCCTGCGCTTGGCGATTGCCGTCTCGCCGATGGGCGGCCCCTGGAAGCGGCGGTTCTCGACGGCAAACCACAAAACGACAAGCAGAACGATCAATCCGATCGCATAGTTGATCAAGATGTCGAAGGGCGGTTGGATGCCGGCATACATCAACACCAGAACACCAAGCACGGTGATGACGGCGAACGGCTTTGACCAGATGCCGAGCCGGAATGGCCCGAACTCGGTCCAGCTCTTTCCTTCCGCAAGAAGTCCGGCCGCGATCGGCATGGCGTAGGAGACGTAGAGGAAGAGTGCGCAGCCGGCTGCCAGCGCCGCGAAAGCCGGCGAATAGAGCGTGGCGGCGATCGACAGAACGACGCCGAGCCAGATGGCCGGGACGGGCGTGCGCCAGGTCGGCGAAACCTGCTTCCATAAAGAAGACCCCGGCAGACCTCCGTCACGCGAAAAGGCAAAGATCATGCGCGAGGTCGAAGTGAGCCCTGCTAGCGCGCACAGATAGTTCGACAGCACGATGGCGATGCCGAGCAGAGCCTTGAGCCAGGTTGGCGCCGGCAGATTGTTGAACAGGTTGAACCAGGCATTGCCGCCGTCCTTGGCGGTCGCCACGAGATCGGGGCTGGCAAGGACAAAGGAGACCGCCATGACGAAACCGAAGACGAGAGACCAGAGGACCGCGTGGATCATGCCTCTGGGCACAGCGACGCGGGCATTGTGCGTTTCCTCGGCGGTATGCGCGGAGGCGTCAAAGCCGGTGATCGTGTAAAGCGGGTAGAGAAGGCCAATCAGGAAGGCCACGAGTGCGGTGCGGGCCGTCGGAACATAGCCACCACCGAGATCGCCGGTCGTGTTGACGAAAGTCGTCAGCCGCGCGAGGTCGAAGCCATGCGCGCCCCAGATCAGGAAGGTCAGCGTCAGCACGACCGCGACAACGAGGATGAGGTAGCCGGAAAAATCGGTCAACATCGTCGTCGTCTTGATGCCGAGATGATTGAACAGACCTTGGGTAACTGTAATCAAGACGACTGCCGCCGTCTGTTGCCAGAAGCCCCAGGCCGATGTGTCCCAGCCGAAGATCGGGCCAGCAACGAGCCCCTGAAACAGCAGGTAGACGCCGACATTCACCGAAGCGACGACGAAGATCAGGCCGAGCAAGTTGATCCAGGCCGTGGCCCAGCCCCAGCCGCGTCCGCCCAGGATCGAGGACCAGTGATAGAGGCCGCCGGCTGTCGGATAGGCCGATCCAATCTGGCCGAGAGAAGCCGCGACCACGAGCGCAAAGACGCCGCCGATGACCCAGCCGATGGTCGCCTCGAAACCGCTGCCGGTGGCCATGGCCAGCGGGAAAGACGTAATGCCGCCCGCCAGAATGCAGATGATCGAGAAGGAAATGGCGAAGTTGGAGAAGCCGCTCATGCGGCGCGCTAGTTCCTGGGCGTAGCCCATACTGTGGAGGATTTTTGTGTCCTCCGACTTGTCAGAGTGATCAGGTGTTGTCATGTCAGAGTTCCCCTGTTGGTTCTTAGCTGGCCGATTGAACTGACTTTCCGACTGCGCTTCGTCGAGAGCCCTTGGCCTCCTCTGGCTCCAGATCCGAAAAAATGCCCGTGAGCATATCCGCCCATTTCCGCTGCCCGGTTTCGCCGGAGATTTCATCGTTGCGGATTTCGATCATCGCGCAGGGTAGCCCGCGCGAGCGCGCATGCCGTTCCAGCGTGAAATAGACGCGGTCGGCCGGCGAATAGGGTTCGTTGATGCCGACGGTGATGCCTGAGAGCCGTTGCAGCGCCGATATCAGCGGCGACGCCAGCCGGCGATCTTCGTCATGGATGATGCCGATATGCCAGGGCCGATTGCGGCCCTTGTAGACCGGCGTGAAGGAATGAACGGAAACCAGGCGGGTCTCCTGGCCGCGCGCCAACCGGTCCTCGACGATGCGCTCGATGGCGCCATGGAACGGTTGCCATGACAGGGCGACCCGCGCCGCGCGCTGTTTTTCCGACAGGCCGGTATTGCCCGGTATGGCAGTGGTTTCGCTGACCGGCGGCACCAGGTCCGGCGCGTCGAGCGGCCGGTTGCAGTCGATGACGAGACGCGAAATGCGGGTTTCGACCAGCGTCGCATCAAGCGCCTGCGCCATCCGCAACGCAACCGGCAGTGCGCCGGGATCCCAAGCGATGTGACGCGACAGGTCGTCGGCGGCGAGGCCGAGCGTGCCGAATTCAGCCGGCAGGAAATTGGAAGCGTGATCGCAGGTCAGCACGAAGGGGCTCGATCCGCCGGGGTTCGTCACCCCCACGGTAGCAGACGATGCAAGGCTGGCGGGCCGCGCTGTCTCCATAGTCCTGCCGTCCCCTGGGAGCGCTGTATCGTATGTTACGTATTTTGTTTCATTGCGTCCCGGTGGATGATTTCATACAGTTTGTTTGGCTTTGTCAAATGCGATCTGGGGAAAAGACGATCGGCGGGCCAAGGGTGGGGAAAAGATGATTTCCAACATTGCCGAATTGATTGCCGACCGTATCGGCGCGATGCCCGCCGGCGAACGGCGCGCAGCGCAGACGCTGATCGCGAGCTATCCGATGATCGGCCTCAAGACAGTCGCCGAATTCTCATCCGCGGCCGGCGTTTCCTCG
The DNA here is from genome assembly GCF_006658535.1 of Mesorhizobium sp. B2-4-13. Taxonomy (NCBI): domain Bacteria; kingdom Pseudomonadati; phylum Pseudomonadota; class Alphaproteobacteria; order Hyphomicrobiales; family Phyllobacteriaceae; genus Mesorhizobium; species Mesorhizobium sp. B2-4-13. The sequence goes on from NZ_VFVB01000002.1 coordinate 601,802, forward strand.
CCGACGATCCTGCGTTTCGTCGCCCGGCTGGGCTTCCAGAATTACCCCGAGTTCCAGTCGAGCCTGCAGGATGAACTGGCGGCGCAATTGCAATCGCCGGCGATACGAACGCTCAACCCGCCCTCGCCTATTGGCGGCACGGTGTCGCCCATGCTGGAAGCAACGCTCGACAATATGCGCGAGACCTTCAGGCACCTGTCCGACAAGCAGCTTGCCGACATTGCCACCAGGCTGGCCGAGCGGCGTGGCAAGACATTCCTGATCGGCGGCCGCTTTACCGACCCCCTGGCGCGCTACATGGCCGCCCATCTCGCCGTCATCCAGCCCGATGTCTTTCACCTCGCCGGCCAGGAGAGCATGTGGCGTGACCGGCTGATCGACATGGGCAAGCGCGACGTGCTGGTGATCTTCGACATCAGGCGCTACCAGGACAGCCTCGTCCGCTTCGCCGAGAAGGCGCATCAGCGCGGCGTTCAGATCGTACTGTTCACCGACCAGTGGCTGTCGCCGATCGCCCGCTTTGCTCGCCATGTCATCGCCGGACGAACCGCCGTGCCTTCCGCATGGGATTCCTCAGCGGCACTTTTCGTCGTCGCCGAAACGCTGATCGGCGCCGTCACCAGGCAACTCGAGGCCGACGGCGCCCGGCGCATCCGCGAGATGGAAGGCCTGCGATAGGCAGAATCCTCCGGATCATTGCATCGGCTTCGCGGCCGTCTCGGTTTCACGTTACCGAGATTTAATGTGCACGATTGCGTGATAATTGCCATAAACCGCTGATATCGGGGTGTGGCGTGGCCGGATTTTTGCCGCCCGCCCGCATCGTCACTGTGCCGTTCCTTCGGGAATGGCCGACGATTTCTGAAACCGGAGTGTCGATGCGGACCTGGAAGCAAATTGTCGTTGCGCTTGTGATCGTGGTCGCCGCCGCGGCCGCCTGGGCACGCTTCTATCCAGGCGCGCCGGAAGTGCTGGCGCGCTGGGGGATGGATTGGGCGTACGCGGCAACGCCTCCCGCCAGAAGCGGTGCGGACGGCGCGAAACAGGCTGGCAATCGCAATGGAGTCCGGCAGGTCAACGTCGTCGCCTTGCCTGCCGGTACGGCCACCATAAACGACCGCCTGCAGGCGATCGGCACCGGCCGTGCCAACGCCTCGGTGACCGTCAATCCCTACAGTTCCGGCCGTCTTGCCGAGTTGCTGGTCGAATCCGGCACTCATGTCGACAAGGGACAGATCATCGCAACGCTCGATTCCGAGACGGAGATCATCGCACAGGACCGCGCCAAGCTTGCCTTGCAGGATGCTCAGTCCAAGCTCGACCGCGTCAAGTCGCTGCGTGCCTCCAACGCGGCGACACCGGTCGCGGTCGCCGATGCCGAAGTGGTTCTGGCCGGCGCCAAGCTGGCGCTTCAGGATGCCGAGCTTGCACTGCAGCGCCGCTCGATCCTGGCGCCGATCACCGGCACGGTCGGCATCCTGCCGATCTCGGCCGGCAATTACGTCACCAACCAGTCGGCGATCGCCACGCTTGACGACCGGTCCTCTATCCTGGTCGATTTCCAGGTACCCGAGCGCTTCGCCGCCGCCGTCAAGGTCGGCGCGCAATTGACGGCGACGCCGATCGCCAATCCGAGCAACGCATACACCGGCACGGTTTCGGCGATCGACAATCATATCGACGAAAAGAGCCGCACACTTCTGGTCAAGGCCACCATCGCCAATCCGGCCGATTCGCTGCGCGCCGGCATGTCGTTCTCCATCACCATGAAATTCCCCGGCGAGACCTATCCGGCCGTCAGCCCGCTGGCGATCCTCTGGGGTTCGGACGGCGCCTATGTCTGGCAGGTCGAGGACGGCAAGGCCAGGCGCGTGCCGGTGCGCATCATCCAGCGCAACACCGAGACCGTATTGATCGACGCGGAGATCGACAGCGGCGACATGGTGGTCACCGAAGGCACCCAAAGTGTCAGCGAAGGCGGCGAGGTTCGCATCGCGGGCCAGGAGCAGCGCGCCGCCAACGCCGCGGAAGGCTCATGACCGGCTCCGTCAACGCCGCCAGCGATACCGGCTTCACCGCACTGTTCATCCGCAGGCCGGTCATGGCGTTCGTGCTGAACACTCTTATTGCCGTTGCCGGCCTCGCTGCCTTCTACGGTGTCGAGATCCGCGAATTGCCCGACGTCGACCGCGCCGTCGTCACGGTCTCCACGACCTTCGAAGGCGCGGCCGCCGAAACCGTCGACCGCGAACTGACCGACACGATCGAGGGCGCCGTCGCCCGCGTCTCCGGCGTCAAGTCGATCTCGTCTTCCTCCTCCTTCGGCTCGAGCCGCGTCACCATCGAGTTCAACGACGGTGTCGATCTCAATGTCGCCGCCTCGGATGTGCGTGATGCCGTCGGCCGGGTCGCCAACCAGATGCCCGATACCGCCGATCCGCCGCGCATCGTCAAGGCCGATGCCAATTCCGACGCGGTGATGCGGCTGGCGGTGACTTCGGACACCATGTCGATCCAGGACATGACGGTGGTGGTCCAGGACCAGATCGAGGACGAACTGGCCGCCGTGCCCGGCGTCGCCGACGTCCAGGTCTATGGCGACCGCGACAAGATCTTTCGCATCGATGTCGACCAGAACAAGCTCGCCAGTCTCGGCTTCACGGTCGCCGACCTCCGGGCGGCGCTTGCCTCCGTCGCCTTCGATTCCCCGGCCGGGTCGATCACAACGACCAACCAGGACCTGATCGTCCGCACCACGGCCGACGTGACGACGCCCGAGGAATTCGAAAACATCATCATCGGCGGCACGACGCGCATCCGCGATGTCGCGACCGTCACGCTCGGCCCCGATGTTGGCCAGACGACGCTGCGTTCGGACGGCAAGACCGGAATCGGCCTCGGTATTATCCGCCAGGCGGAATCGAACACGCTGGACATTTCGACGGGCGTCCAGGTCGCCGTCGCCAAGCTGCAGGAGAACCTGCCCAAGGGCATGTCGATCAAGATCACCAGCGACGACGCTGTCTTCGTCAAGGGTGCGGTGCACGAGGTCGAGATCGCGCTTGGCCTGTCGGTCACCATGGTGCTGATCGTCATCTACATCTTCCTGCTCGACTGGCGCGCCACGCTCATCCCCGGCCTGTCGATGCCGGTCGCCATGATCGGCACCATCGCCGCCATCTATCTAGCCGGCTTCTCGGTCAACATCCTGACGCTGCTCGCTTTGGTGCTGGCCACCGGCCTTGTGGTCGACGACGCCATCGTCGTCTTGGAAAACATCGTGCGACGGCGCAATGAAGGCATGGGGCCGCGTGCGGCGGCCGTGCTCGGCGCGCAGGAAGTGTTCTTCGCCGTCGTCGCCACGACACTGACGCTTGTCGCCGTCTTCGTGCCGATCTCGTTCCTGCCCGGCCAGACCGGCGGCCTGTTCCGCGAATTCGGTTTCGTGCTTGCGATGTCGGTGCTTCTGTCCTGCGTGGTCGCGCTGACGCTTTGCCCGATGCTTGCCTCGCGCATGCTGACCAGCGCGCCGTTTCACCACGAAGGCGGCCAAGGCATCGGCGCTCGCATCGGCGGCGTCCTGAATGCCGGCTACAAGCGCGCGCTGCACGCTTGCCTCGACGCGCCCTGGATCGTGGTTCTGGTCGCGGTGCTGTTTGCCGGCGTCGCCTTCGCGCTGTTCGGCACCATCCGCCAGGAACTGACGCCGACCGAGGACCGCGCCGCCGTGCTGTTGCGCATCAACGCCCCGCAAGGCGTCAGTCTCGACTACACGACGCAGCAGATGCAGAAGATCGAGCGGCTGATCCAGCCGATGCGCGATTCCGGCGAGATCCGCTCGACCTTCGAAAACGCCGGCCAGAACGGTTCCTACAATTCGGGCTTCATGGTGATGACGCTGGCGCCGTGGGACGAGCGCAGCCGCAGCCAGCAGGAGATCATGGCCGAGATCAGTCAGTTGACCAGGCAGGTGCCCAGCGTGCGGATCTTCCCGGTCCAACCCAACAGTCTCGGCATCCGCGGCGCCGGCAACGGCCTGCAATTCGCTCTGGTTGGCAACGACCGAAAGGCGCTTGGCGATGCAGCGGTCAAGATCATCGCCGAGATGCAGAAGGATGAGCGCTTTCAGACGCCGCGCCTGTCGATCGACCCGACGCAGCCGCAACTGGCCGTAGCGATAGATCGTGAGCGCGCCTCCGATCTCGGCATCGACATCACGGGGCTCGCCAACACCATGCAAGCCATGCTCGACGGCAACGACGTCGTCGATGTCTACATCGCCGACCGCAGCTACGGGGTGAAACTGGTCTCGACCACCAATCCGATCAACGATCCGACCGATCTGGAAAATGTGTTCCTCAAGACGGCGGATGGCCGCTTCGTGCCGATGTCGACCATCGCCACCCTGACCGAGCGCGCCGTACCACCGTCGCTGTCGCGCGAACAGCAGCAGCCTTCGGTGGCGATCACCTCGAACCTCTCTGGCAATTTCGCGCTTGGCGATGCGCTGACACGCGCCGAGCAGATCGCCATGCCGCTCCTGCCGCCTGGAAGCCGCATCCTGCCTCTGGCCGAGGCTGCGACTTTGGGTGAAACCAACAGCGCCATGGTCACCATCTTCGGCTTCGCCCTGGTCATCATCCTCCTGGTGCTGGCCGCCCAGTTCGAGAGTTTCGTCAGCGCCGTCATCATCATGGCGACGGTGCCGCTCGGCCTTGCCTGCGCCATTTTCGCGCTGCTGCTTTCAGGCACCAGCCTCAACGCCTACAGCCAGATCGGCCTGGTGCTTCTGGTCGGCGTCATGGCCAAGAACGGCATCCTGATCGTCGAATTCGCCAACCAGCTGCGAGATCGGGGCCTGGGCGTGCGCGAAGCGATCGAGCAGGCTTCCACCATCCGCCTGCGGCCGGTGATGATGACGATGATCTGCACCATACTTGGCGGTGTGCCGCTCGTGCTGGCCGCCGGCGCTGGCGCCGAGGCACGCGTGGCGCTCGGCTGGGTCATTGTCGGCGGGCTTGGCCTGGCCACCATCTCGACACTGTTCCTGACCCCGGTCGCTTATCTCCTGCTTGGCCGCTTCGTCACACCGAAGACCCATGAGGAAGCACGGCTGAAGCGCGAACTCGAGGAAGCCGCCTACACCAACGTGGAACCGGCGGAATAGAGATACCTATTTCAGCAGCCGGCCCTCGATCGACCAACGCGCGGCAAGGAAGTTCAGCACGGCCGCCACGATGACCCCGCCGATCTTTGCCGGCCACACACCGCCGATGCCGGCGAAGAGTGCGATCGACAGGCTGGACACGCCGAGCGAAATCAACGCCCCAGCCGAGACGAAGCGCAGGAAGGCATCATGCAGCCGAATGGCGTGATTGCGTTCGAACGACCAGAAGCCATTCGCCACGAAAGAGAAGACGACGGCAATCGACCACGAGATGACATTGGCGGACAGCGGCGGGGCGTGCAGCTTGAGCAGCAGGAAAAAACCGGCAAGGTCGATGGCCGTATTTGCCAGTCCGACCAGCGCAAAACGGACGATCTTGCTGCCGGTCGAACGCCGTTGCTGAACGCCATTCATTCCCTGCCGTCCAAGATCTCGACACCGGCTCGGGCCAGGCTCACGCCGAACGCATCCGAAGCCAGAACGCCGAATTCCACTTCGCGCACGCCTTGCATCGGGTCACGCGCGCACAGCGTTTGGTCGACATGGCCGGGGTGGCACATGAACAGCCCACGGTCCGACAGCGCTTCGACGGCAGCCTCCAGCAAGGGGGCGAACTTTTCGGGTTGCCGCCAGTCATAGATGCCGGCGAGCGGCTTCAAAACGGCAAAGCCGGCACGCTGCATCGATTGGTTGAAGCCGGCGGCCACGGCAGCGATTGCCGCGATTTTCGGTGCGGCGGCGGCATCGCTCAGCGCCGGAGCGCCTCGCAGCACCGGCCTGCCGGCAGTGTCGGGAAAACGTGTCCGCAGCCAGCCGCGCACGACAGGCAGGAAATGCACGTGCTGATGACCGTCGATGAAGTCGGGCTTGCGGCCCAGCGCCTCGACGAAACGGCTATATTGCGCGTCGAGTTCGGCATGGACGTCGCGCTCGTCGACCCGCCCGCGCAGGACCGGCAGGGCCAGCGAACGAAGCGGCGGCAACCGACCCTCGGGCGCCAGGCTCGATTTGCCTGTGACCGCTGGCTGGTCCGTAAGGGTCAGGTGCAGCCCGATCGCCGCGCGGCCGCGCAGCGGCTTTATGCGCGCCGCCGCCTCGGCCCATTCCGGAAAACCGGTCATGCAGCTGGTGCCGGTCAGGCGTCCGCGGTCGAGCAGGTCGAGAATGCCGGCGCAAACCCCTGGTGCCAGCCCGTAGTCGTCGGCGATCAGGCGAATGCGCCGCGTCATCCGCGGGACGCGCCCGGCGGCTTGTCGGGGGCGGTCTCGCTGAGCACCACATCGCGCACCAGATAGACCGGCCGGTCCTTGCTCTCCGACAGCGTGACCCAGACATATTCGCCGATCAGGCCGAGCAAGGTGAGGTTGAGGCCGCCGAGCAGCACGACGGCGACCATCAGGCTGGGGTAACCAGGCACGGCAACGCCGTAGAACATCACCTCGAAGAACACTTTGGCGCCGTAAACGACGCCCGCCAGCGCCGCCAGCATCCCGCTCAAGCTGATGATGCGCAGCGGGATGACGGAAAACGATGTAAATCCTTCCAGTGAAAAGGCGATCAGGTTGAGCCGGCTCCATTTCGACGTGCCGATGGGGCGGTTTTCCGGCGAATAGGGTATGGCTTTCTGACGGAAACCGGCCCAGGCGAACAGGCCCTTGTTGAAGCGCCGCTTGTCGCGCAGGCTGGTCAGCGCACGCACCACGGGACCGCGCATGACGCGAAAATCACCGGCGTTCTCCGGAATGTCAAAACGCTGGCTGCTGTTGATCAGGCTGTAGAAAAGTCGCGCCAGCTGGCTGCGCCGCCAGCTGGCCTCGCGGCGGTCGTTCTGCGCGTACACGACGTCGATATCGGGGCTTTCCACCAGCTCGGCGATCATCTTCAAGCTGATATCCATGGAATGCTGCAGATCCGAATCCATGATCAGCACCATGTCGCCCCGCGACTGGTCGAGGCCGGCGAGCACCGCGACCTCCTTGCCAAAATTGCGGCTGAGGCGAACGATCTCCCACGATCCCGACAGGGCTTGCGAAAATCGCCTGGCGCCATCGTCGAGGCTGCCGTCGTCGACCAGGATCTTGTGGACGGCCATGCCGAAACGGCTTGATACCGCTTCCTCGAGCCTGTCGAGCAGGGCGGCAAAGGCCGGCGCCGATTGCGCCTCGTTGAAGAAGGGCGCCACGATGTCGAGTTTTTGACGCGGATCAGCCATGTGCAACGGGTCCGACGCTCACGATCTTTTCGCGCGCCTTGGCCCAGAACCACCAGATCAGCGAACAGGCGATGAAGGTGACCGCGATCGGCCGGAACCAAGGGTAGAAGAAATCATGCATGTGGCGCTCGACGCTGGTCAAACCTGTGAGGAACAATACCGTCGACAGCACCGAGGCCAGGACGCCGCCACGCTCCTCCCGCCACAGTGTGGCGATAGCGAGGCCGGCGGGCACGGCGATCATGGCATAGGTATTTGGCTCGACACGCGGATTGAAGACGCACATGTAGAAGGCAGCCGCCAGGAAGATCGCCAGTGCGGCTATTCCAGGCTGGAGCTTGCGGTCGAACCAGAGGACGGTCGACAGCGTAAGCAATGCCCCGACGATGCGCACGATCGTGGCGGCGAACTCAGGCATGGGCAGCCCGGCCGAGGTGAAAGGCGCCGTGAAGTCGGTAGGGACAAAGTGGCCGGACTTGTCGACGGCCATGGAGGTCAACATGCGGGCGAAGTCACCGTACTGCTGGTTGAGGTAGCCGGCAGGCGCGAACGCGTACGGTATGGCCAGTACCAACAGCACTGCCAGCACGAGCACGGGTATCAGCCGCAGGCGCAGGGCTCCCACCAGCAAAAGCATGATGATCGCGGTCGGTTTGGCGATGATGGCGACCGAAGCCCAGAAGAAGGTTTCGGCGCGCCGCCCTTCGAGCGCCGACAGGGTCAGAAGCCAGCAGGCCGCGGTCAAAAGGATCGTCGCCTGGCCGTTGCGGATGGCACCCAGCGCCATCGGCAGGGCAAGGAAGAGGCCGAAGGAAAGCAGCCATGGCAATTCCTCACCGCCGATTTTGCGCACTTGCCGCATCGCCGCGAAGGTGAGCGCTGCGAAGCCCACCGCATGCCACACCACGCCGCCCAGATACGGTCCGAGCTTCAGCACCGGTAGGTAAAGCGCGGCGAAGGCTGGCGCATACAGGTACCCCATCTCGGATTGAAGATTGTACAGCGGCCGCCCGGTCAGGAATGCTTCGCTGCCATATCCGTAGGCTTGCGTCACCGTGCGCGTGCCGGGCGACCATAGCACCAGGCCGAGAACGATCAGGAATGCCCCGATCCACATGCCCAGCCCCAAACGATCGAAAACCGGCTTGGAAATCGTCATCAATTCACCCCGCACGCCATGGGGGAAGGCGCCTCAGCCTTGGCGCCGTCCCCGGCATTCGATGGCGGCGACATATCACGGACAAAGCGACGAGGCATAGGGGTCGAAAGACGCGGCGATCAATTTCGGGGATCGCCAAGGATGGCCGACCGAACTGGGAAAAGGTCCAGAAAGCCTGCGATCGCCCTTCCCGGGCCGCATAAGACGGCATCAGGGCCGAATGAACACCTTGCCGTTGGGCTTGGCCAGCTCCGCCGGCATTCGCGCCATTGCCTCGGCCAGCGGAATGACCGCCGTCACGTCGGTCGACCAGCGTCCGTCCGAAAAACGCTTCTGTGCCTCGAGGACCGCCGGACCTCGCCGATCCCTGGATTGCCGCATCCACTCGCTAAGCCAAAAGCCTTCGATGTGCTTGTGCTGGAAGATCAGCTGGCCGGGCTCGCGGATGATCGTTGCCTCGGGATCGAGCCGGCCGTAGATGATCCAGCGAGCCCTTTTTGGCATCGCGTTGAAGATGGCAGATGCCAGCGGCCCGGTGACTGCATCGAGGAAGATGCGCGGCTGTTCGGCCTTCATCACCTCGCGCAGCGTGGCCTCGAAATCAGGCACCTTCTCGTTGAGGACATGCGCCGCGCCAAGTTGTTTCAGCAACGCGATCTGCTCGTCACGGCGCACCGTGACAACAGGCCGAAACCCTTCCTCCCTCGCCAGCCCGATGATCAGCTTGCAGAGCTGGCTCGCACCGGCGGTCATGACGAAGGCCTTTTCGCCTTCCTGCTTGACGATGTCGAACATGGCGATCGCGGTCAGCGGATTGACGATCATCGCAGCGCCATCCTCGTCTCGAACCGTATCGAGAAGCGGAATGCAGGCCGCCGCCTCGGCGACGGCATATTCAGCCCACGAGCCCCAATTGCTCAGACCAGTGGCGAAAGCGACGCGCTTGCCGACAAGGCTCTTGGGATAGGGCTCCTCGCTGCTCGCGACGACCGTGCCGACACCCTCGAAGCCGGCCGGACGGCCCATAACGCGCGGCTGGCCGTACTGGCCCTTGATGAAGGCGACATCCGAGGGATTGATCGAAGCGAGGCTGACCTTGATCAGCACTTGGCCAGGTCCGGGCGCAGGCACGCCGATGCTTCCCGGCTCGAGATACGGCTCCATCGCCTCGAGCGCACTGCCGCTCGGCGTACTCGTATAGCCGTCACCGACCAAGAGCAGCGCCTTCATTTCGGAGGGGATCGTCATTGACGGTATTCCTTGTTTGTCGGCGGCAACGCGGCCGGGCAGCGCTCAGACCTTTTCCTGCGTGTATTTCTTCAGCTCCATGCGCGCCACCTGCCGCCGATGCACTGCATCCGGCCCGTCGGCGAGGCGCAGCGTCCTGAGATGCGTCCACGAGCGGGCGAGAGGCGTATCCTGGCTGATGCCTTGCGCGCCGAACATCTGCACCGCCTCGTCGGTGACCTTGAGCGCCACACGCGGCGCGATGACCTTGATCTGGCTGATCCAGGGGGCCGCGGCCCGCGCGTCGCCCTGATCGATCATCCATGCCGCCTTGAGGCAGAGCAGCCGGGCCATCTCGATCTCCATGCGGCATTCGGCGATGATGTCGAGATTGGCGCCGAGTTTCGCCAGCTTCTGGCCGAAGGCCTCGCGGCGTAGGGAACGCCGGCACAGCATCTCCAGCGCCATCTCGGCCTGGCCGATGGCGCGCATGCAGTGATGGATGCGGCCGGGGCCGAGCCGGCCTTGCGCGATTTCGAAGCCCCTGCCCTCGCCGAGGATCAGGTTCGACGTCGATATCCGCACATTGTCGAAGCGAAGATGCATGTGGCCATGCGGCGCGTCATCGTCGCCATAGACCTGCATCGCCCGGACCTTGGTCACGCCCTTCGCGCCCGAGGGAACCAGGATCATCGAATGGCGGCGGTGCTGTGGCTCTTCATCGCCGGCGGTCCGCACCATGACGATGTAAATGGCGCAGCGCGGGTCACCGGCACCCGACGCCCACCATTTCTCGCCGTTGAGCAGATAGTCGCCGCCCTGTCGCTCGCAGCGCATGGAAATGTTGGTGGCGTCGGAGGAGGCGACGTCCGGCTCCGTCATGAGATAGGCCGAGCGGATCTTTCCGTCCAGCAGCGGCTCGAGCCATTCCCGCTTGTGCTCGGCCGAGCCGTAGCGTTCCAGAACCTCCATGTTGCCGGTGTCGGGTGCCGAGCAGTTGAAGGTTTCGGCGCCCAGATGCGCCTTGCCCATCTCCTCGGCCAAATAGGCGTATTCGACGGTGGACAGGCCGTAGCCGCGTTCCGAGCCGGTCAGCCAGAAGTTCCACAGGCCGCGCTCCCGTGCGGTCTTCTTCAAACCTTCAAGGATCTCCCCCTGGCGCTTGCTGTAGACCCAACGGTCGCCGGCCTTGCCGACCTCGCTCAGGAATTCCTTGTCGAGCGGCATGATCTCGTCGCGCACCATGGCCGCGACGCGGGCGTGGATCGGCTTCAACCGCTCGGTCATGCCGAGATTCATCTCCGTCATCGGTCGCTAACCCTTCATGCAGGCCGGGCATTTTGTCAGTGGCAAGGATGACCGTACTTCGGATAGCCTTGTCAACGCGAACTGTTTGCCCGCAGGCCGTGCGGAGGATTGTGATGAGCTATCTGGACGAGCTGTTTTCGGTCACCGGCAAGACCGCGCTGGTGACGGGAGCCGCGACCGGCATCGGCCGCATGGCGGCGACCGCGCTGATCAAGGCCGGCGCCAGCGTGATGATCGCCTCGCGCAAGGGCGAGGACTGCATCAAGGTGGCCAGTGAGTTGAACGGGCTTGGCGCTTCGGGCCAAGCGGAAGGCTTTGCCGGCGACGTCTCCAGCGAGGCCGGCATTGCCGCCTTGGTCGGCGAGGTCAAGGCGCGCACCGGCAAACTCGATATCCTCATCAACAATGCCGGCGTGTCCTGGGGTGCGCCGCTGGAGAGCTTCCCTTATTCGGCATGGGCCAAGGTGTTCGGCGTCAATGTCACCGCGGTTTTCCATCTGACGCGCGAATTGCTGCCGCTGCTCGATGCCGCCGCCAGCGACGAAGATCCTGCCCGCGTGATCAATCTGGGCTCGGTGATGGGAACGCAGCCGCTGGCCGACGACGCCTATTCCTACACCGCCTCCAAGGCGGCCGTTCATCACCTGACACGCACGCTGGCGCTCGAATTCGCCGGCCGCCGCATCACCGTCAACGCCTTTGCCCCCGGTCCCTTCCAGAGCCGTATGACCGCATTTGCCACCGGCACGGACGAGCAGGCCAGGCATGTCGGCGGCCATGTCCCGATCGGCCGCATCGGCACACCGGATGACATTGCCGGCGCAACGCTCTATTTGTGCAGCCGTGCAGGCAGCTATGTCACCGGCGCCATCCTTCCGATCGACGGCGGGCAGTCGGTGCAGCATGGGTTGACCTTGTTCAAGGAATGACATTTTCCGGCCGCAGAAGCCGGAGGTGAACTGGAGGACATGAGCGTGGAACCAATCAGTCTCGATGTGCTTCTGGCCAGTGTCGGCAAGGAGGTCGGCGTTTCGCCCTGGCGGGTGGTCACGCAACGCATGATCGACCAGTTCGCCGACGCCACCGACGACCACCAGTTCATCCACTGCGATCCGGAGCGGGCCAAGCGCGAAACGCCGTTCGGCGGCACCATCGCGCATGGTTTCCTGTCGCTGTCGCTGCTGTCGGCGATGACGTTCGAGACCATGCCGCCACTGGAAAACGGCAAGATGGGCGTCAATCACGGTTTCGATTCGCTGCGCTTTCTCGCCCCGGTGAAGACCGGCGCGCGCATCCGCACCCGTTTCGTGCTGGCCGACGTCAAGGTCAGGCCGTCGGGCTGGGTGCAGACGGCGCACGACGTGACCATCGAGATCGAAGGCTCCAAAAAACCGGCGCTCACCGCCCGTTGGCTGACGCTGACCTTGCTTGAACGCCAGCCCGAGACAGCATGAACGACGCCAACGCGCTCGACCAGGCGACGCTCGCGCCTTACCTCGACGCGCATATCCCGGGTTTTTCCGGACTCGCGGCCATCGAAAAATTCAAATCCGGCCAATCCAACCCGACCTATCTCCTGACGGCGGCAAGCGGCCGTTACGTGCTGCGCGCCAAGCCGCCAGGCCAACTCCTGAAATCGGCTCACCAGGTAGACCGCGAATTCCGTGTGATGAAGGCGCTTTCCGGCACCGCCGTACCAGTGCCCGAAATGCTGCACCTGTCGACCGAGGATTCGCCCATCGGCCGCATGTTTTACGTCATGGATTTCCTCGACGGCCGCATCTTCTGGGATCCGGCACTGCCGGAGGCGTACGGCAACGAGGAACGCGCCGCGATCTACGACGCCATGAACGCCACGCTCGCCGCCCTGCACGATGTCGATGTCGAGGCCGTGGGTCTTGGCGATTTCGGACGCCCCGGCAATTACTTCGAGCGGCAGCTGGCACGCTGGACCGGCCAGTACCGTGCTTCCGAAACCGGTATCATTGCCGACATGGACCGGCTGATCGCCTGGCTGGAAACCCACCTGCCGGTCGATGACGGCCTGATATCGCTGGTGCATGGCGACTATCGGCTGGACAATCTGATCTTTGCGCCGGACCAGCCGAGGGTACTGGCGGTGCTCGATTGGGAATTGTCGACATCGGGCCACCCCTTCGCCGACATCGCCTATCAATGCATGCAATGGCGCCTGCCGCATGCCTCCGGCTTTCGCGGCCTTGGCGGCATCGATCGCCCGGCCCTCGGCCTGCCCTTGGAAGAAGACTATGTCGCTGCCTATTGCCGGCGGCGCGGCCTCGCCGGCATCGGCAACTGGACGTTCTTCCTCGCCTTCTCCTTCTTCCGCCTGGCGGCAATCTGCCAGGGTGTCTACAAGCGGGCGCTGGACGGCAATGCTTCCAATCCGGAAAAAGCCAGGACCTATGGCGAGGCGGTGAAGCTGCTGTCGCACCTCGCCGCCGAGCTGATCGACAAGGAAGACTAAGCAATGGGCCGCTTTGATGGAACCACGGTGCTGATCACGGGCGCGGCCGGCGGCCTCGGCCGTGGCGCCGCCAAGGGCTTTGCCGCCGAAGGCGCCCGGCTGGTTCTCTCGGACCTGGATGAAACGGCCCTGATGAGTTTCGCCGAGACGCTCGATACCGAGACCGCGATGCTGGCAGGCAACATTGCCGAGGAGGCACTGTCGGAAGCGCTGGTGGCGCTGGCGTTGGAAAAATTTGGCCGCCTGGATGTCGCCGTCAACAATGCCGGCATCGTTCAGAGTTTCGTGCGCCTGCCGCAGGTTCCATCGGACGAAGCCCGCCGGGTGCTCGAGATCGACCTGCTCGGCGTCTTCTACGCCATGAAGCACCAGATCCCGCAAGTGGAGCGGCAGTTCAAGGCGACCGGCAAGGGCGGCGCCATCGTCAACATTGCCTCGGCCGCCGGCCTTTCGGGCGCGCCGAAGCTTTCGGTCTATGCAGCCGCCAAGCATGGCGTGATCGGCCTGACCCGGTCGGCGGCGGTCGAATATGCCAGCAAGGGTCTGCGCATCAATGCCATCTGCCCCGCCCACACCAGAACGGGCATGATAGACGGTTTCGTGAGCGTCTCCGGCATTCCGGAGGCAGAGGCGTTGGCCGAGCTGACCCGTGGCATACCGATGAAGCGCGTGGCGGAAGTCGACGAGATCACCACGGCCATCCTGTTTGCCGCCGACCCGGCCAATTCCTTCATGACCGGCCATGCGCTGGCCATCGATGGCGGTGTTGGCGCGATCTGACGCCTGCCGCGTGGGAACCCGCGGCGCCCTTGTCCGTTTCCGTACAGCGTATATAATTCAGCCAGGCACCAACCAGACAAGGGCAACGGACTTGCCGCTGAGCGTCCAGAAACGCCGCGAGAAACAAAAGGCCGAACTGCGCTCGGAGCTTGTCGCGGCCGCGCACAAGCTCGTCCAGGAAGAAGGCTATGAAGGCTTGACCATCCGCAAGCTGGCCAAGCGGGTCGGCTATGCGCCGATGTCGGTCTATTCCTACTTCGCCGACAAGCAGGACATCCTGTTCGCCCTGGCCGAGGACGCGTTCGAAACGCTCGCCCGGCGCATTGAGGAGCACCCGTCCGACGATCCGATCGAGGCCTTGCAGGCGGTCATGACCGAATATGCCGCCTTCGGGCTCGGCAACCCCAACGAATACCGCACCGTCTTCATGACCGAAAAGACCAAGCTGCCGGAAGGCAGGAGCTACGAGGACATGGAGGAAAGCAACCCCGCAATGAAGGCGCTGATCAGCAGGGTCGAGGCCTGTGTCGCCGCCGGCAAATTGCATGGCGATCCACGCGCCATCGCCACCATACTGTGGGCCGTCGGCCATGGCACGATCTCGCTTTTGATCACCTTCCCCTTCTACCCGTTCGGCGACCCGCAGGCTTTCGTGAAGCGAATGTGCGACTTCACCCTTGCCACGCTCAGCACGCAAGATGTGCCGCCATTGACCGAGACACCGGTCAACTGCTGAGCGCTATATCCTTTGTTCTCCCAGATTCCGCACCGCCCCTCCAAGCCTTCCGCAGCGACTTTCTTGGTTAACAAAAAACTACCGTACGCGTACGATTTTCTCTTGAACTTCGCGATCGACGGACGTATTTGTACGGAATAACGTACATGTACGAAAAAAATTCACCCGCCGAAACCGGAGACAGGCCATGAAAAAGACACTCCTCACCCTCGCCGCCGTGCTGGCACTTTCGGGCTCGGCCTTTGCCGCCAACGGCACCCACGCGGTCAAGCACGTTCCCGCCGCGACCTGCGTCGACACCAAGACCAATATGAAGCTCGATTGCGCTTCGACCGGTTCGGTCGACAAGAAGGCCTCCACGGAAGCCACGACCGACGGCAAGGGTCCCCGGCTCGGCATCACGGTGAACCCGTGGATCATGCCGAGCGCCTACTGAGATTTTTCGAAAGTAGGTTCTGGCCGGCTCAGCCGGCCGGATGGTGATTTCAGCCGATCGAGACCGGCAGTTTGGTCGCTGAACTTTCGAAGGCGGCGTCGATCAGCCTTTGCATGTCGGCGGCCCGCCGGAACGACGGATCGCCGTTCTGTCCCGTGTCCAGCGCATCGACAAAGCGCTGGGCGTTGTGCTTGACGCCAGGTGGCGTCAGCGTCCGCCAACGGTGCTGATCGACGTCGTCACCCAGGCAAGCGGACAGTTTCGAAACCTTACCGTCGGTCTCGACCTTGATCGCGCCCTTGGTACCGTGCAGGGCCAGCGACAAATCATTGCCGTGGCCTGTCGTGTAGCGGCTGGCCATGATCGTGGCCAGCGCGCCTGAACCGAGCCGCGCCGTTATCGCCAAGCTGTCATTGACGTCGAGCACATAGTCGCCGATGCGGTCGCCTTCCGCCTTCGGAAAGGTCACAAGATCGGCATGCAGGCTGACGATATCCTCGGCCGCCCCATAGGTCGCGAAGTCGAGGATATGGATGCCGACATCGCCCAAAACACCTGTCGAACCGTGCCGGCCCGACAGGCGCCACAGCCATTTGTCGTCGACCCGCCAATCGCCCAGAACTTGCTGACCAGCCAGCTTTGCCGGTAGCTCGCCTCGACATGGCGCAACTCGCCGATCTCGCCGGCCTGCACCATGCGCCGCGCCTCCTGGATCACCGGAGTGTTGCGATAGGTCAGGTTGACCATGTTGACGAGCCCGGCCGCCTCGGCGGCATCGCTCATCGCAAGCGCATCGGCGTGGTTCGGCGCCAGCGGCTTTTCGCAGAACACATGTTTCCCGGCGGCCAGCAGGGCCAGCGTCGTCGCCTTGTGAACCTGGTCGGGCGTGGCGTTGATGGCGGCATCGAACTCACCCCAAGCGATCGCCGCATCGAGGCTTTCAAAGAACGTGCCTATTTTGTTGGCGGCTGCGAACGCCGCCGCGCGGCCCGGCAGGTGGTCCACGCAAGCGACGATGGCGCAGCCCGGGACCTGACCGAACTCCTCGATATGATGCGCCGCGATCCAACCGGTGCCGAGCAAAAGCAGGCGGTGCATCAGCTCAGTCCCTTGTCACCGTCCGCATGCAGGCGCAGGCCTTTCTGCACGATCTTCTCCTTGGCCTTGTCCGTCGGCACGTTTGGCGCATTGGTGATGCCGGACCAGGCCGGGGCCGGGTTATGCGCCCAATGCACGGCGTTGCGCAGCACCTGCTGAACGCCTTTATTGTGATAGATCGGATAGGTCTCATGGCCCGGCGAGAAGTAGAAGATTTTTCCCGCCCCGCGCTGATAGGTCAGCCCCGATCGGAACACCTCGCCGCCTTCGTACCAGGAGATAAATACCGTCTCCAGCGGCTCCGGCACCGCGAACGGCTCACCATACATTTCCGTCTCGCCGATCTCCAGGCATTCGCCGATGCGTTGCGCGATCGGGTGGCTGCGGTTGATCGCCCAGACACGCTCGCGCTCGCCCGCCTCACGCCATTTCAGCGAACAGGGCGTGCCCATCAGCCGCTTGAAGATCTTCGAGTAGTGGCCGGAATGGAGCACGATCAACCCCATGCCTTCCCAGACCCGCTTCTGCACGCGCTCGACGATCTCGTCCTTGACCTCGCCGTGGGCGGCATGGCCCCACCATAAAAGCACGTCGGTGGCGGCCAGGCGCGTCTCGCTCAGGCCATGCTCGGGTTCCTGCAAGGTGGCGGTGGTCGCTTCGACGCCCTTGTCCTGATTGAGGGCGGCGGCAATGGTGCCATGCATACCCAGCGGATAGAGGTTGCGTACGGCGGCATTGGTCTGTTCGTGGACGTTTTCACCCCAGACAACGGCTCTAACAGGCATTTTTCCTCTCCAAAGCGCTTTGAATACCGCATCCACGGAGGTCTTGGGAAGAGGCCGTCAGCCAAAATTCTGAAATCAGGGTTTGCGGGTCTTGCGGCCGGGGACGGTCTTGGCCTTGCCGGGTTTCGCCGGTGCTCCAGGAATGGACGACCCGGTAATCGACACGGGATCGCTGGCCGGGAACGTGTCCTCGAGGCCTTCCTCAAGTTCCTCTTCGGCGTCGGCCTCGTAATGCCGCTCATGTTCGAGCGAACGGACCGCCGCGGTTTTCGGCGATTTCGGCGCGGACTTCGACGGCATCGGCATCTCTCCCTCGACTGTCGCCGCTCAACGGACGCGGGCGGCAAACGTTCCGGGGTCAGCCGGCGGCGTCGCGGGCTCCCTCGGACAGGAAAGTAAAGACATAGTCCGAGAAGGAACGCCAGCACTCGACCCGGAAGGCCTCGTCGGCCGTGCGCAGCAGCACGATCTCGGCCTTGCCGAGAATGGTGCGCGAAGCGGCGCCCACCGGGAAGGCGTCGAGCGACAGGTCCTGCGGGCAGCCCGAATTGATCGCGGCTTCCGCCGCCGGACCGGCGACTAAAATCGCGATGTTGCGATGCGAGATGCCGACCGACGAATGCAAGGCGGAAACTCCTGCGCAATCGGCGAGTGGGTCCTTGCCGGCCTCGTCGATGACAAGCCACTCGTCCGGGCCAAGCCACAACGCCGTACGCCCGCCCTTCGACGCCGAGGTTTTCGGCTTCTTCGGCAAGGTCAGGCCGAGCGCCTTCGACAAAGCGGCGACTGAAGCCTCCGGGGCGCGCAGCGAGATACGCTCGGCCGGCGGCAGCACTTCGACCTTGACACTCGTTGCGGAGACAGTGCGCCCGGCCAATGCCGGACGCCGCTCTGCTGATGATGAAGCCATCGTGGCCGTCTTTGCAGCAGCCTTAGCCATTGAGGCGCCCTCCCGTCTCGTCGAAGAACACCATGCCGGTAACCTCCACTTCGATCACCCCGTCCGGCATCGGCACATAGAGCGTGTCGCCCATCCGGTCACGCCCGCCGGCGACCAGCGCCAGCGCGATGGAACGGCCGCAATTTTGCGACCAATAGCTCGACGTGACATGGCCGAGCATCTTCATCGGGATCGCCTGCTTGGGATCCTCGACGATCTGCGCGCCTTCTTCCAGCACCACCTTTGGATCCTTGGTCTTCAGGCCGACCAGTTGCTTGCGCCCCTTGGCGACGAGATCAGGCCGCGTCAGGCCGCGAATGCCGACGAAATCGGCCTTCTTCTTGCCGACCGCCCAGTCGAGGCCGGCATCGTTTGGCGTCACCGTACCGTCCGTATCCTGGCCTACGATGATGTAGCCCTTCTCGGCGCGCAGCACGTGCATCGCCTCGGTACCATAGGCGGCGGCGCCATGCTTCTGGCCCTCGGCCCACAACGCTTCCCAGACCGCCTGGCCATGGTCGGCCGGCACATTGACCTCGAAACCGCGCTCGCCGGTGAACGACATGCGGAACAGCCTCGTCGGCACGCCGCAGATCTTGCCCTCGCGCACCGACATGTGCGGCAGCGCCTCGTCGGACATGTCGATGCCTTCGACCAGCGGCGCAATGATCTCGCGCGACTTCGGCCCCTGGACGGCAATGACCGCCCACTGCTCGGTGATCGAGGTCAGCCAAACATTAAGATGCGGGAACTCGGTCTGGAGGTAATCCTCCATGTGGTTCATGACGCGCGGCGCGCCGCCCGTCGTCGTCGTTACATGGAAGCGGTCCGGCGCCAGCCTGCCGACGACGCCGTCATCATAGATGAAGCCGTCCTCGCGCAGCATGATGCCATAGCGGCAGCGGCCGGGCTCCAGCTTCTCCCACGGATTGGTGTAGAGCAGTTCCATGAACTTCGCCGCGTCCGGGCCGACCACTTCGATCTTGCCCAGCGTCGACGCATCGAACAGGCCGGCCTGGTTGCGGACGGCGACGCATTCGCGGTCGACCGCCGCATGCATGTCCTCGCCTGCCTTGGGGAAGTACCAGGCGCGCTTCCACTGGCCGACATCCTCGAATACCGCGCCTTGCGCCTCGGCCCAGGGATGGATCGCGGTTCTGCGTGTCGGGTCGAACAGCGGCCCACGCGCGTGGCTGACGATCGCGCCGAAGGTGACAGGCGTGTAGGGCGCGCGGAACGTGGTCAGGCCGACTTCCGGGATCGGTTTGCCCAGCGTTTCGGCGGCAATCGCCAGTCCGTGCATGTTAGAGGTCTTGCCCTGGTCGGTCGCCATGCCGTTGGTGGTGAAGCGCTTGACATGCTCTATCGAGCGCATGCCTTCATGCACCGCCTGGCGGATGTCCTTGGCGGTCACGTCGTTTTGGAAATCGACGAAGGCTTTCACCGTCGTGTCCGGCCCGGCGCCGGGGCCAGCACCCAGCATGCCGCGCGACCAGCTTTCCGAGGCTTCGACCTTCGGCTTGGCGCCCTTGGACGCCTTGCCGCCTGTTTCTTTCGCCGCCTTGGCGCCCGCCGCATAGGCCTCGTCCACGGTCACCGTCAGGCCGTCGGTGCCGTTGCAGGCACCGACCGACACGCAGTCCTGCGCGTAGGTGCCGGGCACGAAGCGCTTGGTCTCGTCGTTGAAGGCGACCTTGCCGCGCGATTGCGAGAACAGATGCACCGACGGCGTCCAGCCGGCGGACATCAGGATCGCATCGACGGGAATAGTGCGTTCGCCGCCGCCATTCTTCGGCTGCACCGTCATCGACGACACCCGTAGCTTGCCGCCGGCGCGGATCACGGCACGGCCGAAATTGATCTCGATGCCGAGGGCCCTGGCCTCATCGATCACCGGGCCGGTCGGGTTGTCACGCAAATCGACGATCGCCGCCACGTTGATGCCGGCCTTCTTCAGGTCGATCGCGGCGCCGTAAGCCGAATCATTGGCGGTGTAGACGCCGACATTCCGGCCGATCGCGACACCATAATGGTTGAGGAAGGTGCGCGCCGCACCCGCCAGCATGATGCCGGGCCTATCATTGTTGGCAAACACCATGTGACGCTCGATGGCGCCGGAGGCCAGCACCACGCGCTTGGCGCGGACCTGCCAGAGCCGTTCGCGCGGCAGATCGTGGGCGGGGGCCTTCAGGTGATCGCTGACGCGCTCGACCAGACCGACGAAATTCTGGGCGTAATAGCCAAACGCCGTCGTGCGCGGGAGCACGCGAACATTGTCCATGCCAGCGAGCTTCGCCACCGCACCTTGTGCCCAGGCAAAGCCGTCCTGGCCGTCGATCTTCGCACCAGATTCGAAGCGCAGGCTGCCGCCGAACTCGGCTTGCTCGTCGGCCAGGATGACGCGCACGCCGGTCTCCGCCGCGGCAAGTGCCGCCGCGATGCCGGCCGCGCCGCCGCCCAGCACCAGCACGTCGCAATGGGCGTAGCGCGACGAATAATGGTCGGGATCGGGTTTGTCGGGCGAAACACCGAGGCCGGCGGCTTCGCGGATCTTGGGTTCGTAAAGGCTCTTCCAGGCCGCCTTCGGCCACATGAAGGTCTTGTAGTAGAAGCCGGCCGAGAACAGCGGCGAGGCCAGGTCGTTGACCGCGCTGACATCGAAGGACAGCGACGGCCAGCGGTTCTGCGAATTGGCGGCGAGCCCGTCATAGAGCTCCTGCACGGTGGCGCGCACGTTCGGCGTCTTGCGCGCGTCGTCGCGCACGATCTGCACCAGCGCGTTGGGCTCTTCCGCGCCGGCCGACAGGATGCCGCGCGGGCGGTGGTACTTGAACGATCGGCCGACCAGATGCACGCCATTGGCGAGCAGCGCCGAGGCCAGAGTGTCCCCCTCGATGCCCTCATAGGACTGGCCGTCGAAGCTGAACCGCGCGGTCTTGGCCTGGCTGAGGCGTCCGGCGCCGGGAATGCGCAACGCGCCGCTCATTTCGCTACTCCGGGCAGCTTGGAGGGTTTCGGTTCGCCGGCCTTGTAGGTCATGACGAACTTGTCGGTGACGGTGTCGCGCACCGCGTTGAAGAAGCGCGCGCAGCCATGCATGTGGCGCCAGCGCTCATGGATAATGCCCTTTGGATTGGAGCGGATGAAGAAGAACTTCTCGAAGTCGTCGTCGCTCTCGCCTGATATGTTGGCCGAGCGTGCGATGTGCGCCTCGCCGGCGTTGCGGAATTCGAGTTCCGGGCGCTCTTCCTCGCAATAGGGGCAGCGGATGAGAAGCATCGTGTTTGTTCCTACAATTCGCCGTGGCCGACGCGCGCGCCAGCCGGTTGATCGCAAAGCTTCTGGCCCATAGTCATGAAGGGAGCGACGAGCCGCAGCCGCTCCTCGACGCTCGTCGCCGCGCTGAACAGATCGCGGTTGGCCATGTTGCCGAGCGTCAGCTGCATCGGATCTGTCGTAACGACGACGCCACGCGGCTGGAAATCCTCGTCTTCATCCAGCCCATGCGGCCTGCCTTCGAAGAACATCACCACTTTCTGGCCGACACTCCAGACGCAGGCGAGCATTCCCTCGTCGACAGAAAACGGCCAGCCGGTCTCGTTTCCCGCACGGCTGATCGGCTGCAGCCGCACTTCCTGCGCCGTCGGAACATGGAACATGCCCTGTTCCCCCGCCAGCATCAGCGGCACCGCGACTGCCACCTCGGCCATCATCATCAGTGCGCCACCGCCGCGGCCGCCGCCTCGTCGATGAGGCGGCCTGTGCGGAAGCGCTCGATGGTGAAGGGCGCGTTGATCGGGTGCGGATCGTCCTTGGCGATGGTGTGGGCAAAGACATGCCCGGACCCCGGCGTCGCCTTGAAGCCGCCCGTGCCCCAGCCGCAATTGACGTAGAGGCCGGGCACCGGCGTCTTGGCCAGGATCGGCGAGCGGTCGGGTGTGACGTCGACGATGCCGCCCCACGACCGCAGCATCTTCATGCGCGTGAAGATCGGGAACATTTCGCAGATGGCGTCGAGCGTATGCTGAAGAATGTGCAGCCCACCGGTCTGCGAATAGGAGACATACTGGTCGGTGCCGGCGCCGATCACCAGTTCGCCCTTGTCGGACTGCGAGATATAGGCGTGCACCGTGTTCGACATCACAACGCAAGGCACGACCGGCTTGATCGGCTCCGACACCAGCGCCTGCAGCGGATAGCTTTCCAGCGGCATGCGCACGCCGGCCATGTTCATGATGACGGAGGAGTGTCCGGCGGCGACGACGCCAACCTTCTTGGCGCCGATGAAGCCGCGCGTCGTGTCGACGCCCGTCACCGCGCCATTGGCGGCCCGCTTGACGCCGGTCACCTCGCAGTTCTGGATGATGTGCACGCCGCGCGCCGAGGCGCCGCGCGCATAACCCCAGGCGACCGCGTCATGGCGCGCCGTGCCGCCGCGACGCTGCAACGCCGCACCGATCACCGGATAGCGTGCATCCTTGGACGTGTTGAGCGGCGGGCAGAATGCTTTCGCCTGCTCGGGTGTCAGCCATTCATTGTCAATGCCGTTGAGCCGGTTGGCGTGCACATGGCGCTTCAGCACCTGGATGTCGTGCACATTGTGCGCCAGCATCATGACGCCACGCGCCGAATACATGACGTTGTAGTTGAGCTCCTGGGAGAGCCCGTCCCAGAGCTTCAGCGCATGGTCATAAATCCCGGCGCTCTCGTCATAAAGATAGTTGGAGCGGATGATGGTGGTGTTGCGGCCGGTATTGCCGCCGCCCAGCCAGCCCTTTTCCAGCACCGCGACATTGGTGATGCCGTGCACGGTCGCGAGGTAATAGGCGGTCGCGAGCCCATGGCCGCCGGCACCGACGATGATAACGTCGTATTCCTTCTTCGGCTCCGGCGAGGACCATTGTTCCTCCCAGCCCTTGTGGCCGCGCATGGCTTCGCGGGCGATGGCGAATACCGAATATTTCTTCACGTTCCAGCCTCGCAAATGGCAGCCGGGCGTTCATCATCAAGCCCCGGCGCGCGAGGTGTATCACTAGCGAAACAGCGCTGCCACCCTTGCGCTGTTTGCGACGGCGCTTGCCGTTTTGCGCCGCGCTGAAAAAGAGCTATCCGGCCTGGCTCCCATGATTGCCTTCAGTCACACTTCTCGGCGCTGGGGTTCGGAGGATGATGATGGGCAACGCCTGGTGGAATCTCACATTGCGCTTCCTGCTGGAGCTTGCCGCCTTGCTCGGCCTCGGCATGGCAGGCTGGAGCCTTTCGGACGAAGCGTGGCGTTGGGTCCTCGCCATTGCCCTGCCGCTCGCCGCAGCCGCGGCATGGGGTATCTTCGCGGTCCTCAACGATCCAAGCCGGTCGGGCCGGGCACCGGTGCCTGTACCGGGCGCTGTCAGGCTGGCGCTGGAATTCATCGTCCTGTTCGGCGGCGCCGCGGGTTTCCATTTGGCGGGCCATACCATTACGGCCATCATCATGGCCTTGCTGATCGTCATCAGCTACGCGTTCTCGCTGGATCGTCTGGCATGGCTGCTGCGGCAGTAGTGGCGCGGATCTCTGCAGCTTTCGGGTGGCTGCTGTTCTGCCGATTTGCGACCAAGCATCCGATCGCCGGCGAAGCTGGCGCGAAGGACAAGGATGCCAAACATGCTCGCACTCGCCAATAAGATCGCCATCGTCACCGGTGCCAGTTCCGGCATCGGCCGCGCCACGGCAAAGCTGTTCGCCGAGGAAGGCGCCAGGCTCGTCATTTCCGCTCGCCGCCGAGCGGAGCTCGATGCACTCGCCGCCGAAATCGAGGATGCCGGCGGCACCGCCGTCGCTCTCGCGGGAGATGTCACCGACGAGAGCTATGCGAAAGCCCTCGTCGAGTTGGCGGTCGGCAGCTTCGGTGGCCTCGACATCGCGTTGAACAATGCCGGCTCCGTCGGACTGATGGGCTCCGTCCCCGACATGTCGGCACAGACATGGCACGGGACGATGGATACCAACCTGACCAGCGCCTTTCTCGGCGCGAAGTATCAGATACCGGCCATGCTGGAGCGCGGCGGCGGCTCGCTGATCTTCACATCGAGCTTTGTCGGTTACACCGCCGGCATGCCCGGCATGGCCGCCTACGCTGCCGCCAAGGCAGGCCTGATCGGTTTGACGCAGGTGCTGGCCGCCGAATATGGACCGAAGGGACTGCGCGTCAACGCGCTGCTGCCGGGTGGCACCGACACACCGGGTGCGACGACGACCACACCCGAGGCCCGCGCCTTCGTCGAGGGCCTCCATGCCCTGAAACGCATGGCCCAGCCGCAAGAGATCGCCCGCTCGGCGCTTTACCTTGCCTCTGACGCCTCGAGCTTCACCACGGGTACCGCGTTGTTTGCCGATGGCGGTGTGTCGATCAACCGGACGTGAAGGATTTTTACGGAGAGCTGCCTGTTCGTCGTTGTGACGCAGGCCGCCGCTCTTGCTTTTTCGGCGCGATTTGGCGATTCCGTTTCCTGTCGAAACGGGTCTTCTTGCCAAGACGGGTTGTGAAACCATGATGCTGGTCCGAACCTATGTCGCCCAGAGCGCGATCGAAGGCGTCGGCATGTTCGCCGCCGAACCCATCCGGAAGGGCGCCTCGATCTGGCGCCTGGATCCGGATTTCGACCGGCTGATTCCGATGGACAAATATGAGGCCGCACCCCAGCCCCTGAAGGAATTGCTCGACCGCTATGCCTATCCGAGCCCGGATAAGCCCGGTTTCATGGTCTACGAGGTCGACAATGGCCGCTTCATGAACCATTCGGCGACCCCGAACACCGACTTTTCGCAATATGGCGGTGCGACCGCGACCCGGGATATCGCCATCGGCGAGGAGATCACCTGCGACTACGGTGAGTTCTTCGAGGATTTCGAGCGGCTGCACCTGGCGACGGCGTAACGGGCACACTATCTCCAGGCGACGTGGCAATTTGGCTGTCGTCTCTCATTTCGACTGTGGACAGTGAGGCTTGATTCTGCTATCAGCCGCCACAATTCGTGGTGTCGAGCGCCGCGGAGGCTTGCGGCTATGGCTGCTTGCCTGTTGATATCAAACCCGAAAGACAGGATTGCCCGTGCAGGTACTCGTCCGCGACAATAACGTTGATCAGGCGCTTCGCGCGCTGAAGAAGAAGATGCAGCGCGAAGGCATTTTCCGCGAAATGAAGATGCGCGGCCACTACGAGAAGCCTTCCGAGAAGCGCGCCCGTGAAAAGGCCGAAGCCGTTCGCCGCGCCCGCAAGCTGGCCCGCAAGCGCGCACAGCGCGAAGGCCTGCTGCCGATGACCCCGCGTCCGGTCGCTGCTGGCGGTGCCGCCGGTGCAGCGCGTCCGCCGCGCTGATTATCGCCAATATTTCGTCCTTTTCGAAGGATACCAGGGTGGCGCGATGCGGAATCGCCGCCACCCTTTTATTTTGATGTGACCCGGCCCGGAGGGGGAACCGGACCTGAACGACGGCGCAAGTGAGGACAGGGCAGACATGAACGCAACAAGCGTGGAGCGCGGGACCGCATTGCGTGGTTTCGCCCTGACAGCGGCCCTGCTTTCCGGACTGATGCTTGCCGGCTGCCAGACATCGGGGCCGGCCGGTGAATTCAACAACATCGACAAGGCGCAAGGGTCGAGCGAGAATATCTCCTCGCTGTCGGCGGTCATCCAGCGCAATCCCCAGGATCCGGAAGGCTATAATGTCCGCGGCTCGGCCTATGGCCGCGGCGGCCAGTACCAGGCGGCGCTCAAGGATTTCAACCAGGCCATCCAGCTCAATCCGAATTTCTACCAGGCCTATTCGAACCGGGCCCTCATCCAGCGTTTCCTCGGCAACCAGGAAGCAGCCCTTGCCGACTACAATCGCTCGATCCAGATCAACGGCAATTATGACGCCGCCTATATCGGCCGCGGCAATCTCTACCGTAAGGCGGGCCGCACCCAGGATGCCTTCAACGACTTCCAGAAGGCGATCCAGCTCGACACGACGGACGCCCGCGCCTATCACAATCGCGGCCTGATCTATCAGAGCCAGGGCCAGCACAAATTCGCCATTGAGGATTTCTCGACCGCTATCTCGCTGGCCCCCGACGCCGCCGAACCCTACAACGGCCGTGGCCTCTCCTATCTGGCGACCGGCGACGAGGATAACGCCTTCTCCGATTTCAACATGGCCATCAAGCTCGACGGCCAGAACGCCGAGGCCTGGGCCAACCAGGCGCTGATCTACGAACGGCGCGGCGACAAGGCAAAGGCGGCGAAGGCCTATCGCGAGGCTGTGCGCCTCAACCCCAGCTACCAGCCGGCCAAGGACGGCCTCGCCCGCGTCAGCTGACGTCGGCTCATCAGGCCCACGGCAAGGTGCGCACTGCATCGTGCGTATCCGAAAGGACACGCGGCGTTGAAGATCGCCGCCAATCCGGCAACCCTGTATTAACCCCCGCGACAAGCCGTTAACCCCTCGCCTTGTTCGCGCCAAGTTTTCGGCGGAACGGTCGCGGCGCTCGAGACGTTACTGAAGACCGATTGCGAAAGGACCCTCCCATGATCAAGAAACTCGTCTGCGCTGCCGCCCTTGCAACGACTATGTTCGCTGCCGCCCCGGCCAGCGCCGGCAGGTTGCAGCTCGGCACGCTCGACTGCACCATCGATGGCGGCACCGGCTATCTCGTGACCTCCAACAAGGGCGTGTCCTGTGTGTTCCGGCCCTATCATCACGGGCCGTCTGAAATTTACACCGGCGTCATCTCGAAGCTCGGCGTCGATCTCGGCAAGACGCACCAGGGCCAGTTGGTCTGGGCGGTGTTTGCCGCAACCCGCGACCGTGACGCGGGCGACCTTGCCGGCAGCTACTATGGCGTCAACGCCGAGGCGAGCGTCGTCACCGGTGGCGGCGCCAACTTGCTGGTCGGTGGCTTCGACAGCGCCTTCATGCTGGAGCCACTCAGCGTCCAGGCGCAGACCGGCGTCAACCTGGCGGTCGCCGTCACCTCGCTGGAGCTGATCCACTCGCTCAAGTGATTGCACGGAGCCACGCGCTCCACGACCCCTCACCCTGCGGCGCGGAACCAGATAGTATGGTTCCGCGCTGTTTGATTTTGAGGGGACCGCCATGTTCAGGACAGCCATCGCCGCTGCCGCGACCACGATCATGCTTGCGGGCGCTGCACGAGCGCAGGACCAGGGCATCGAACTCGGTGCGCTTGAATGCGCCATATCGGGCGGCACCGGCTTCATCTTCGGCTCGAGCAAGGATTTGAGCTGCACCTTCACCCCGGCCGACAAGAGCTTCGCGCCGGAAGCCTATTTCGGCGCCGTCAACAAATACGGACTCGATATCGGCACGACCAAGCAGGCGGTGATGCGCTGGCTGGTGCTGACGCCGCTGAAGAACATCTACGCGCCGGGTGCATTGGCCGGCGACTACATCGGCGCCAGCGCCGAAGTGACCGCCGCCATCGGCGCCGGCGCCAATCTCCTGGTCGGCGGCTCCTCGCAGGCCTTTACCCTGCAGCCGCTCAGCCTGCAGACGCAGACCGGCATCAATCTCGCCATCGGCGTCAGCCAATTCCAGTTGCGCAGCACCGAGAATTGATCGCAAGCGGTCCAGCTAGGACGACGCTGGCCTAAACATATTTCGAGAAAATCGCTTGAGCTCAACAGAGGTTGAGGTTCTACAAACCCGCCCCGAGCAAGGCCGCATCTCGACGCGGCGCGCATGGTCCTGCTGGAAGCCCGCACTGGCTTCTGGTGCCGTGCGGCTACATCGAGATATGCAAGGCAGGGATGGACATGACTGACATCAGCACAAACAAGGTCGACTGGCGCGCATTGTGGGCAAGCGGCGACCTCGCCCGCTTCTGCTTCATCAGCCTCGGCATCCTGCTGCACGCCACCAATGAGACGATGGTGGCGACGGTCATGCCGGCCATGGTCGGCGAACTGGCCGGCGTACAGCTCGTCGGCTGGTCCCTGGCAATCTACGAACTCGGCGCCATCGTCGCCGGTGCCGCCGCCGGACGCCTGGTGAGTTATGTCCCGCTGCGCACCAACATGGTGGTCGCGGCCCTGCTTTATGCCGCCGGGGCGCTGATCTGCGCCACCTCGCCCTCGATGCAATTGTTCCTTGCCGGCCGCTTGATCGAGGGCCTCGGCGGCGGCGCGCTGGTGTCGCTGGCCTTCGTATCGGTCGAGCGGCTGTTTTCGCGTGCCATCTGGCCGCAGCTTTTCGGTATCATGTCGGCTATCTGGGGCGTTGCTGCTTTCAGCGGCCCGTTGCTTGGCGCTGTTATGACCGAATTGCTGTCCTGGCGCTGGGCCTTCGGCGTCTTCACACTCGGCGGCACCGCCATGGCGCTGGCAAGCTTCCTCGTACTCAACACGCCGGAGGCGAAGAAACCCAGCACGAGTGCCGGCAAGGCGCCGCCCTTCCCTTTCGTGGCGCTTGGCTGCCTTGCCGTCGCCGTGGTGCTGATCGCCTCGGCCGGCGTCGACATCGCCCTGTTGCGTTCCTCGCTGCTGATCGTGCTAGGCCTGACGGGCCTCGCGCTGTTTTTCTACGTCGATGCGCTGAAGCCGCGCTCCAGGCTGTTCCCGGCGCGGCTGTTCTCCTGGCGCACGCCGGTCGGCGCCGGCATGACGATGGTCGCCGCCTTTTCCATCGCGACCTGCTCCTTCGGCGTCTACGGGCCGCTGCTCTTGACCAGCCTGCACGACATTCCGCTGCTGACCACCGGCTACATCATCGCCGCCGAATCGATCGCCTGGTCGATCCTGTCGATTCTCGTCGCCAACGCGCCGCCGCGGCGCGAAAGGCTGATCATTGTCTGCGGCGCGCTGATGATCGCGGCGGGCATCGCCGGCTTCGCCTACACGATACCGCTGGGCTCGATCCCGCTGATCCTGGTCTGCGCCCTGCTGCAGGGCGGAGGCTTCGGCATTGCCTGGCCGTTCCTGACCCGCGTCATCGTCGCCTCCGCACCGGCCGAGGAGCAGACCATCGCCTCGGCCGCGGTGCCGACGATGCAGCGCATCGGCTATGCAGTGGGCGCCGCCATTGCCGGCATCGTCGCCAACGCCAGCGGCTTTTCGCAGGGCCTGAATCACGACGCCGCGGCCAATGTCGCGAGCTGGCTGTTCCTTGCCTTCGTGCCGCTCGGCATTCTGGGCTGTCTCGCCGCCTTGCGGATATCGGCGGCGGCAAATCGGCCTCTGGAGGCGATCGGCTGACGCAGGTTTATCGGACAGGCTATTTCACTCGACACGCAGGCGATAGCCGACACCGGTTTCGGTGGTGATGTAGCGCGGCTGGTCGGGGGTTTTTTCGATCTTCTGCCTGAGCTGTCGGACATAAACCCTGAGGTACTGCACGTCTGTCGAGTCGTCCCAGATCTGCTTCAGGATGAAGTGGTGGGTCAGCACCTTGCCGGCATGCTGCACCAGGATGCGCAGTATGTCGTACTCTTTCGGCGAGAGCTTCACCTCCCTGTCCTCGACCTTGACGACGCGCTTGACCAGATCGACGCTGAGGTCACCGCTCTGGAATATCGGCTTCTCACCCTGTTGCTGGAACTTGTGGCGCAGCGCCACCCGGATGCGTGCCACCAGTTCGTTCATGCCGAACGGCTTGGTGACATAGTCGTCGGCGCCGAGTTCGAGCGCGCTGACGATGCCGGCCTCGTCGGTACGGCTGGAAAGGATGACGACGGGAACGTCGACGCCCTCCTCCCGCCATTTGCGCAGGAGTTCATGGCCCCCCATGCCGGGCAGGCCGAGATCGAGCAGCACGAGATCCGGCGTCTCCTGTTCCATCAGCTCGATCGCCGCCTTGGCGTTCGGCGCCTCGCTGACCGCGTAACCCTGGCTGCCAAGGCCGACCCGCAGCAGCTTGCGGATCGGCGGCTCGTCGTCGACGACCAGTATCCTGACATTCGAATTGGTCATCGAGGCTGATCCATGCCGGGCTCGTCGCCGCGGTTGCCGATATCGCGCGCCTGCGCCGGCACCGGCATCCTGATGGTGAAGGCGCCACCGGGGCGGTCGGTCCGGTTGGCGGCCGCGATCGTGCCGCCCATCGCCTCGACGAAGCCACGGCAGATCGACAGGCCGAGCCCGGTGCCGGCGCGCACCTGATCGCCCTTGCGCACCCGGTAGAAGGTATCGAAGACACGTTCCAGGTCCTGCGCCGGAATGCCCGGTCCCTCGTCCATGATCCGCACCATGACGGAGCCATTATCGGCCCAGGCCTGGATGCGGATCGTCGAGCCGGGCGGCGAATATTTCGAGGCATTGTCGAGAAGGTTGAACAGGACCTGTTCGAACAGCACGGGATCGAGCCGCAGCATCGGCAAGTTGGGCGGAATATCGACCTCGATCTTGTGCTCGCTGGTGATCTTGCGGGCACGGTCGAGCGCCGTGCCAACGATATCGCCGACATAATGGAGGGCGTAGTTCGGCTCCATCGCCCCGGATTCGATCTTGGTCATGTCGAGCAGGTTGGCGATGAAGCGGTTCAGCCGCTCCGATTCGTCGATCACGGTCGACAGGAGCTCGGCCCTGTCCTGCTCGGGGAGGTCGGGCGCGAATTCCTTGAGCGTGCCGGCCGCGCCCATGATGGCGGCGAGCGGCGTTTTCAGGTCATGCGAAATCGAGGTCAGCAGCGCCGAGCGCAGCCGGTCGGCTTCGGCCGCGAGCTTGGCGCGGTCGACATCGGCAACGAGCTGGATGCGTTCGATCGCCACCGCCGCCTGATCGGCCAGCGCGTCGAGCAGCCGCTGCTGCTCGGGCGTCAGAAGCGGGCCCTGCTTGTCATTGTCGAGGCCGACGACGCCGATTGCGGTGCGTCCCGTGCGCAAGGGAAGATAGAGGCGCTTGGCGCCAGGAAGCGTGTCGGCGCCGCGTCCGGCGGCACGGTTGTGCTCCCAGGCCCAGCGTGCGGCGGCAATGTCGGCCTCGGCCAGCGTGTCGTCGGGCGGATAGCCTGCCTTGACGGTGATCGTGCCGTCTTCCGGCAGCAGCAGCACCACGCGCAGCTTCAGCATCGAGGCGATCTGGAAGGCGGTGGCCCAGAGCACGTCGTCGAGCGTGCCGGCGCCCGCGAGCTTCTTGGAGAACAGATAGATGTCCTCGGTTGCCCGCGCCCGCGAGCGGGCGGCGGCGGCCTGACGCTGCACGCGCGCCGTCAGGTTGCTGGCGATGACGGCAACGGCGACGAAGACGGCAATCGCGACGATGCTCTCGGGATCGCGGATCGTCAGCGTGTAGCGTGGCTCGAGGAAAAAATAGTTGAAGGCAAGGACACTGAGGAAACAGGCGTAAAGCGCCGGCCAGAGACCACCAGCCACCGCCGACGTCAGCACGGAGAGCAGGAAGACGATCGCCAGATTGCGAACGTCGAGGAACTGGTCGAGAACGGTGCTGACGGCCAATGATCCGGCAACGTAAGCCGTGGCGAGCAAATACGGCTTGGCCTGGAAATGCCTTTCCTCGGCTGCCGCGTTCACTCTCCTGGAAGACGTTTCGGTGTCCCGCTCCGTTCCGGAGATGACATGGACGCTGATGTCGCCGGCATTGCGGATCAGATCATAGGTGAGCGACCCTTCGATCAGTTCGCGCCAGCGCGACCGGGTCGGCCTGCCGACCACGATGTGGGTGAAATTGTTGGCCGTCGCATGGCGAACGATGTCCTGCGCGACGCTCTGGCCCGGGATGGTCGTCACCTCGGCACCGAGCTGCTCGGCAAGGCGCAGCAGTGTGGCGAGCCTGTCCTTGTCATCCTCGGACATGCCGGCGGAGCGAGGCGTGTCGACATGAAGCGCCGTCCAGGGTGCACGAAGCCTGTCGGCCAGCCTGCGTGCGTAGCGAATGCGGGCTGCCCCGCCCGGACGTGCATCGACGCAGACAAGAACTCGCTCCCCCGCCGCCCACGGACCCTGGATGGCGTGGGACTGCATGTGGTTGAGCAGTTGCTCGTCGACGCGCTGGGCGGTTCGGCGCAGCGCCAGTTCCCGCAACGCCGTCAGATTGCCCGGCGAAAAATAGTTCTCGACAGCACGCTGCGCGGTATTGGGGAAATAGACCTTGCCCTCCTCCAGCCGCTTGATCAGGTCGTCGGGCGTCAGATCGATGATCTCGACATCATCCGCCTGGTCGATGATGGAGTCTGGAACCGTCTCGCGCACCCTGACCCGGGTAATCTGGGCGACGACGTCGTTCAGGCTTTCGACATGTTGGATGTTCAGCGTCGTATAGACGTCTATGCCCCGCGCCAGGATTTCCTGGACATCGAGATAGCGCTTGGGGTGGCGGCTGCCGGGCGCGTTGGTGTGGGCGAGTTCGTCGACCAGGACCAGCGCCGGACGCCGGGCAAGGATGGCATCGATATCCATCTCGTCGAGGACGCGCCCCTTGTAGTCGACCCTGCGGCGGGCAATGACTTCAAACCCCTCGACCAGGGCCTGTGTTTCCTTGCGGCCATGCGTCTCGACCACGCCGATCACCGCGTCGGCACCGTCGGCCAGCCTGGCGCGACCAGACATCAGCATCTCGTAAGTCTTGCCGACACCGGGTGCCGCGCCCAGGAATATGCGCAGACGGCCGCGCCCTTCCCGCTCGGCATGCTCTAGCAGCGCGTCGGGAGATGGTCTGTTTTCGACGTTGCTTCTGTCGTCCGGCATCGGGTCCGATCATGAATGGCGCCGGGGACCGTGTCGATCCCCGGCGCCGGACATCACCTACTTCGCGGCATCCAGCGCCAGGTTGAGGGCCAGCACATTAACCGCCGGCTCGCCGAGCACGCCCAATTCCCGGTCCTCGACCTGGCCGTCGACGAGCGCCTTGACCTTGGCCTCGTCGATGCGCCTTGCCTTGGCCACGCGCGGAACCTGGAAATAAGCGGCCTCGGGACTGATCTGCGGATCAAGGCCGCTGCCGGACGTCGTCACTAGGTCAATCGGCACCGGCTGGTCCGGGTTCTCAGCCATCAGCTTTTCCGCGTCGCCCTTGATGCGCTCGATCAGCTTCGGGTTGGTCGGACCGAGGTTGGAGCCGCCGGAGGCGCTGGCATCGTAGCCGTTGCCGGCGGCCGACGGCCGGCCGTGGAAATACGTGTCGCTGGCGAAGGCCTGGCCGATCAGTTCGGAGCCGATCACCTTGCCGCCCCTCTCGATCAGGCTGCCATTGGCCTGGCGCGGGAACAGCGCCTGGGCGATGCCGGTCATGCCGATGGGATAGACGAGCCCGGTCAGCACGGTGAAGAAGACGATCATGATGATCGCGGGTCTGATCTGCTTGAGCATCGGAATGATCCTTATGCAAGGCCAAGGGCCGTGACGGCCATGTCGATTATCTTGATGCCGACGAACGGCACGACGATGCCGCCGAGGCCGTAGACGAGAAGGTTGCGGCTGAGCAGCGCACCCGCGCCGATCGCCCGGTACTTCACGCCGCGCAGCGACAGCGGGATCAGCGCGATGATGATCAGCGCGTTGAAGATGATGGCCGACAGGATGGCGCTCTGCGGTGTCGCCAGATGCATGATGTTGAGCGCTTGCAGCGGACCTGTGGTCTGGCCGGGCGCGACGTAGAAGACGGCGAACATGGCCGGGATGATGGCGAAATACTTGGCCACGTCATTGGCGATCGAGAAGGTGGTCAGCGAGCCGCGCGTCATCAACAGCGCCTTGCCGATTTCGACGATCTCGATAAGCTTGGTCGGATCGCTGTCGAGGTCGACCATATTGCCGGCCTCGCGAGCAGCGACCGTGCCGGTGTTCATGGCGACGCCGACATCGGCCTGCGCAAGGGCTGGCGCATCGTTGGTGCCGTCGCCGCACATGGCGACCAGTTTGCCCTTGGACTGCTCGTCGCGGATCAGCTTCAGCTTGTCCTCCGGTGTCGCCTGGGCAAGGAAGTCGTCGACGCCGGCTTCGGCCGCGATGGCAGCTGCCGTCATCGGGTTGTCGCCGGTGATCATGACCGTGCGGATGCCCATCTTGCGCAGCTCGGCGAAACGCTCGCGGATGCCGCCTTTGACGATGTCCTTGAGGTGCACGATACCCAGCAGGCGCCCGCCCCGCTCGACCGCCAGCGGCGTGCCGCCGGATTTCGCGACCTCGTCGGCGATCGCCTGCAAATCCCTGATCGTGTCGCTGTTCGGGCGCGTCGCGCGGCTGGCCGATGTCGCCTGGTTGACATGGGCGAGCACGGAATCGACTGCGCCCTTGCGTACCGACGAACCGTCGATGTCGACGCCGCTCATGCGGGTCTGCGCGGTGAAGGGCACGAAAGTAGCATGCAATGTCGCCATGTCGCGGGCACGGATGGCATACTTCTCCTTGGCCAGCACCACGATCGAGCGGCCTTCCGGCGTCTCGTCGGCGAGCGAGGCAAGCTGTGCCGCGTCCGCCAGTTCCTGCTCGCTGACGCCCTTGACCGGGCGGAATTCCGTCGCCTGGCGGTTGCCGAGCGTGATGGTGCCGGTCTTGTCGAGGAGCAGCGTGTCGACGTCGCCGGCGGCTTCGACGGCGCGACCCGACATGGCCAGCACATTGAAGCGCACCAGCCGGTCCATGCCGGCAATGCCGATGGCCGACAGCAGCGCGCCGATCGTGGTCGGGATAAGCGTCACGAACAGCGCGACGAGCACGGTCACCGAAATATAGCCACCCGAGTAGTGGGCAAAGCTCGGGATGGTCGCTGTGGCCAGCACGAAGATCAGCGTCATGCCGACGAGCAGGATGTTGAGCGCGATCTCGTTGGGCGTCTTCTGGCGCTCGGCGCCTTCGACCAGCGAGATCATGCGGTCGAGGAATGTGTGGCCCGCGGCGGCGGTGATGCGCACGCGGATCCAGTCCGACAGCACCTGCGTGCCGCCGGTGACGGCCGATCGGTCGCCGCCGGATTCGCGGATCACCGGCGCGGATTCGCCTGTTATCGCCGCCTCGTTGACCGAGGCGACGCCTTCCACCACCTCGCCATCGGACGGGATGATGTCGCCGGCCTCGACGAGAACGATATCGCCGACCTTCAGGCTGGTGCCGGGTACCAGCTTGAACCTGGTGCGGTCCTCGCCCGTCAAAAGCTTGGCCTGGGTTTCGGTGCGAGCCTTGCGCAGCGAATCCGCCTGCGCCTTGCCGCGCCCTTCGGCGACGGCTTCGGCGAAATTGGCGAACAGCACGGTGAACCACAGCCAGATGATGATCTGCAGCGTGAACAGCAAATCACCGCCGCCGGTGACGAGGTCCTTGACGAACAGCACCGATGTCAGCGCCGAGACGACGGCGACGACGAACATCACCGGGTTGCGGGCCAGCGTGCGCGGATCGAGTTTGCGGAAGGCGCCGCCGATGGCGGGCCACAGGATGCCGGCATCCATGATGCTGGCTGACTTTGACTGACTCATTTTGAAGCTCCGGCTTCAGTGTTGGTGTGCGGCGGCGACTGGTCGGATGCCGAAAAAAGATGAGGAAGCCGGTAGGCCAGCAGCCAAAGCGCGATCATGGCGGCGGCAAGCCCAAGAAACGTCGACATGGTCGGGAAGGGAGGCGGCAGCCCCTCCTTCCCCGGATCGGCCCGATGCCTGATATTGCGGCGCTTGTTGCTGAACCAGGACATGTCTGCCTCAGAATGTCTGTCCATGGATCATCGCCAGGTGCTCGACGACAGGTCCGACGGCGAGCGCCGGGAAGAAGGTCAGGCCGCCGACGATGACGATGACGCCGACCAGCAGCCCGACGAACAGCGGACCGTCGGTCGGGAAGGTGCCGGCTGAGGCGGGGACGGTCTTCTTCGCCGCCAGCGCGCCGGCGATGGCAAGCGCCGGGATGATGACCAGGAAGCGGCCCATCAGCATGCCGATGCCGAGCGTGATGTTGTACCAGGGCGTGTTGCCGCTGAGGCCGCCGAAAGCCGAACCATTGTTGGCCGCCGCCGAGGTGTAGGCGTAGAGAATCTCGGAGAAGCCGTGCGGCCCACCATTGGCGATCGACGCCACCGCGCTCGGCAGCACCACCGCGATCGCCGTGAAGATCAGCATCGCCAGCGGCAGGCACAGGATGGCCAGCATCGCCATCTTGACCTCCTTCGCCTCGATCTTCTTGCCGAGATATTCGGGCGTGCGGCCGACCATCAGGCCGGCGACGAAGACGGCGATCAGGATGAACATCAGCATGCCGTAGAAGCCGGCGCCGACGCCGCCGACGATGACCTCGCCGAGTTGCATGTTGATGAGCGGAACCATGCCGCCGAGCGCGGTGAAGCTATCGTGCATGGCGTTGACCGCGCCGCAGGAAGCGGCCGTCGTGATGACGGAGAACAAAGCCGAGAGCGCGATGCCGAAGCGGGTCTCCTTGCCTTCCATGTTGCCGCCGTCGATGCCCAGCGCATGCACCAGCGGATTGCCCGCGGCTTCCGCCCAGTAGCAGACGGCGACGCCAACGATGAACAGCACGCCCATGGAGGCGAGGATCGCCCAGCCCTGGCGCTGATTGCCGACCATGCGGCCGAAGACGTTGGTCAATGCGGCGCCGACGACGAAGATCGACAGCATCTGGATCAGGTTGGAGATGGCGTCGGGATTCTCGAAGGGATGTGCCGCGTTGGCATTGAAGAAACCGCCGCCATTGGTGCCGAGCATCTTGATGGCGACCTGCGAGGCGACCGGCCCCAGCGCGATGGTCTGCTTGGCGCCCTCAAGCGTCGTGGCGTCGACGTAAGGCCCCAGCGTCTGCGGCATGCCGAGCCAGACATAGACCAGGGTGAGCACGACGCAGAGCGGCAAGAGCACATAAAGTGTGGCGCGCGTCATATCGACCCAGAAATTGCCGATGGATTTGCCCGACGCCCGGGCGAAGCCGCGGATCAGCGCGATTGCAATGGCGATGCCGGTGGCGGCCGAAACGAAATTCTGGACCGTCAGCCCGGCCATCTGCACGAGATAGGACATCGTGCTTTCGCCGCCGTAGTTCTGCCAGTTGGTGTTGGTCATGAAGCTGGCGGCGGTGTTGAAGGCGAGCGCTGGGTCGACCGCGCTCATGCCGACCGGATTGTAGGGCAGACTGCCTTGCAGGCGTTGCAGGACATAGAGCACCAGGAAGCCCGCCAGGTTGAACAGCAGGAGAGCCACCGCATAGGTGGTCCAGTGCTGCTCCTCGCGCTCGCTGGTTCCGCAAATGCGGTAGAGCCCGCGCTCGAGCGGGCCGAGGATCGGCGAAAGCGGCGTGCGATCGCCATTGAAGACGCGGTGCATGTAGAAGCCAAGCGGCTTCACCAGCAAAACGAGGATCCCGCAATAGAGGAGGATCTGTATCCATCCGTTCAGTGTCATGGCTGTGGCTTTCCGTGCCTTCAGAAGCGTTCTGGACGAATGAGCGCGTAGGTGAGGTAGGCGAGCAGGAACAAGGTCACGCCACCGCCGAGGATGTAATCGACAAGCATAGGCTCGATCCTTCAGCTTAAATTCTGTCGCAAGCTTTGACGTAGACGATGGACAGGCCGAAGAACAAAACCCCGATCCCGAGAACAATAATGTCCATTGTGCTTTTCCTTGCTTCCAATTTTCTACTGGTCTCCTGCCAAAGACAGGGCAGAAATACCGTAAGACGGCGCGCCGCACTAGGCAGCGTCGACGGCTTTGCTCGACGTGCATATGGACCCGATCGCCATAAAGGTTCGAGACGGGGCGGATGGGAAAGAAATAGGAATTCTATAAAGGTTTCCGGCGCGGCTCGCCGTCGAAGAGCAGCTTGTCGACGCGGATTGCCGGGAAGGATATGCCGCCGCGCTTTGCGGCCTTGCTGGGAACGCTCTACCGCGGCTCCCGCGTCAGGCTGAGATAGGTCGGATCGAACTCGGCGATTTCCTGGAGCCTGTGCCAATCCAGGATTGTCACCGTGTGATTTGCCCAATTGACGACGCCGACTTTGCGCAGGGCGCCGATGACGCGGTTCATGTGTACGACGGAAAGACCGAGCACATCGGCCAGCTCGGCCTGTGAGAACGGCAGGTGAAAGCTCATACCGTTGGTGCGCTGCACCACCTGCAGCCGTACGAAAAGCTCACAGAGGAGATGGGCCAGGTGTGAGGTCTTGGAGCGGCGGCCCATCGCCACGATCCACTCGCGATGGATGGCGCCGTCGACCAGCGTGTCCAGCCACAGCAGCCGCGTCAGATGCGGCGCTTCCTCGGTGATGGCACGAAGCCGGCTGTGATCGGCGAACATGACATGACAGGGCGACATAGCAACGATGCCGTGATCCATCGTCTTCAGAAGGAAGGCGTGGAGATCGACGAAATCGCCAGGCACCTGCAGCGAGGTGAACTGCCGGCCGCCGTTCTCGAGCACCTTGTAGCGCGCCGCCAAACCGTCGAGGATCAGGGTCGAATAGGTGGGCCGTGCGCCCGATGCGACGATATCCTGGCCGACCGCGAAATGCCGCTCGAAAGTCATGGCCTCAGCCAGCAGCGCCTTTTCGGCATCGGAAAGCGCGTCGTGCTGGGCGAGATTCAGATACAGGGATTCCAGCACCGCTATCTCCAGCGAAA
The DNA here is from genome assembly GCF_006658535.1 of Mesorhizobium sp. B2-4-13. NCBI lineage: Bacteria > Pseudomonadati > Pseudomonadota > Alphaproteobacteria > Hyphomicrobiales > Phyllobacteriaceae > Mesorhizobium > Mesorhizobium sp. B2-4-13. The sequence continues at coordinate 640,681 of NZ_VFVB01000002.1, forward strand.
GGGCTCAGAGCCGATCGCCAACTGTCGAAAGCAAGGGGCGGCTACCGAAGCACTAGGTCGTCGGGCGCCGGCGGGCATTAACATTTGTTAGAAGGCGCTTATTCGCCAACGAAGATCATCTCTGATGGAACAACGGCTTAGCCCGCGAATTGTCGCTCAAGTCTCTTTTGGAAATTTCATCAGCTCGGGATCCGGCCGCATCATGCCCAGATACTTTCTCGACCTTTACAATGGCGATGGCCTGACGGTGGATGACCATGGTCAGGTGTTCGACTCGCGCGAGCGTCTGCGGCGAGAGGCAATCCTTATCCTGCCCGACATCATTCGCGACGAGATGATCGAAAACGACCGAACGGCCATCACCGTGAAGGTGCGCGACGAGAGCGGGCGCCATGTCTTCGAAGCATCGCTCGTCATCTCATCGAACTGGTGCGATTGACCGCGGCCTGGTCTGCGGACCCTCCGCAAGATGGAACGGAAAAGCCGGGCTCGGAGGGCCAAGCCGGGCTTTCGGGGGAGCGGCCTTACGAGGTGGCCATCGCAATGACAGCTCGAACGATCAGGCGGCGTAGCCGCCATGGCCGCGTGCGACGGCGCGCGCCACGATGACCGGCTCGATCTCGGGCCAGAGAATACCGGTGGCTTCCGCGAATTCAACAAGCGCATGGCGCGCCTCGTCCCTCGTGATGCAGCCTTCCAAGGCCAGGCTGCACGCCTCGACGGCATTGCGATAAAGCGGACCACGTCGGGAGGTCGTCCAGTTGGTCAGGAAATCGTGCATTTCGGCCAGCGAGGCGATTTCGCGCTTGAAGCCGAGACCGACGGTCAGTGCGACGGGCGGATGAAACAACTTGTCATACATGAAGCGGGCTCCTGATTATAGCAGCGCCAGGAGAAATATCCGGGCTGGTCCACGGACGGGACGCCGTGAAACGCGCCGCTGGCCAAGAGGTTCCGGGCCGGGAGATTTCATATGAAAAGCGGCTGTCGTGCTCTGATCGCCATGCCCCCATCGTTCCCGCCAGCACAGGCCAATCAGCATTCGAACGGCCCGGAAATCATCGCTCTTGGACGTTATGCGCTGCCTGCAGACTGTCTTGTGAGACGTGCGCGATGCGCCAGGGCTGCCGCGTCAGCGGCTGTCGTCTCACGCACCTCGCGATGCGTCGACAGGCGAAGAACTGCCGCAAGACGGTTTCCCAGCGAGACGCCCGGCTTTTCGACCACAAGATGCGCGACCAGCGCCATGAGGATCAGAAGCACCATCGCAATCAATATCACGAGCCAATATTGGGCGGGGTTGTCCATGGCGAAGGCCCGCACGGGCGCGATGGAGAATGTCGAGACGAAGGCTAGCCCCTGCAAGAGATAGATGCCAAAGCTGATCTCGCCCAGCCGCACTGAGCGGGAGGCCGTCAGCAGACCAAAGAAATCAGCGCCCGTCACCACCAGGAAGAAGGTGGCAATGCATAGCAGCATCGGCCCCGGCGCGTAGGCAGTCTTATAGACAGCGAAGATACACACCAGCATCACAAGGGCGGCGGCGGACAAGGCATGCCGATGCCACGTCACCAGCAGGCCGTGTGCTTCAAGCGTTGCGCACAACATCCCGCCCGCGAAAAGTCCGAGAAAGCCATAGGCGGGGCGGCCTCCGTTCACTGACATGAGAATTGAAAAAACCAGGAGAACGGCTGGCAAGCCCATGCGGGCCACCGGATGCCGGCTGAATATCGCCGCGATCGGCAGGCTGAAATACAACAGCCATTCATAGGGCAAGGTCCAGGTTACGCAGGCCAATGCGCAGACGCGGGAACTCGAAAGCGGGACGTAGCCGAAGACACCGAGCAGCAGATTGAAAAATGCCTGCTCGTAAGTTGCGAAGGCCGAATAGTCGATCGCGCCATCGGCGACCTCCAAAGCCATCGCCGTGCCGACGGCCACAACATAGAGCGGCCCGATCCTGAAAGCCCGCTTGAGGAACAGGGTCGGAAAATCCACGGAGGACCTGGCCGACAGCAGTTTCCCCCAGAACAGATAGGCAGAGATGATGAAGAACAAGGATACGCCTACCTGTCCCAGTGGGCCATAGAAAGCCGAGGGCGGATACTTCCATGCGCCGGTCGCCAGCATTTCATGGTAGATGACGGCGTGGTGAAGCACGACGGCAAGCGCCAGATAGCCTCGCATTCCGTCTATTGCCCGCACCCTGGAGGAGTTCGATCCGAAACCTACCCGCTGAAACAGCGGCATGCCCGCAAGCGGCCAAAGCAGCGCGACGACCACAAAAGCGGGCCAGATGTCATAAAGTCCAATCACGATTGCTCCGAGCCGATGCGCACAGCACGCTGAGTCGCTTTGTTGGACTATGCAACCTTGCCCAGAGCCGGCACAAGCGCTCGCCAAGGCCTGTTCCGGGCACAGGAAGCACAGGCTGACGCTGACAGGGCCAAGCAAGGTGCCCTTGCTACCGAGGCGGCAGAGATGGCCAAGCAGGAGGAGACAGAGGTCGAGAAGACCACGGTCAAGGTCCTCGGCGGTATCGAGGTTTCATACCAGCAGGCCAAGGACATGGCCGAGGTCGGGCAGATCACGCAGGCCGAGTTCAACAAGGCCGTGGTCGACGGTCTGGCTGCCCGTGGCTACGTCGCGCCAAAGTCTTTCAGGTAATCACGGAGGCCGGGAGTGGCGAAGGGGCTTCGGCTCCTGAGTTGCCTGCCGTGGATGACAAGACCGACGACGAGGTCGACGAGGAACTGACAGCCGAGCAAAAGGAGGAGAAGCAACATGCCGACTTTGTGCGAATGGCCGACCAGAGCCTTGACCGCTTCAGGGAACCCACAGTGAACCTCAACAGCAATTCATCGTGGATGCCTACGTGGAGACCGGAGAAATCCCGACCGGGGAAGCCTTCGGGATCGAGGAGGTTGAGACGGCTGTGGTCATGGTTGCTTTCGAGCAGCATCTGGACCGCAACGTGCTTCGGCAGCATGGGCTGACGCTGGCGACTTACCTTGAGTATGTCGATGAGGCTGACTTCCCGGCGCTCCGCAGGGCTGCGGCCAAGGGTGAGTGGCACGTCTTCCATGGGCACGCCCAAGCCATAGCACGGGCTCGTAAGAACGGTTCGGCCTACAGCGACTAATCGACCTATCCTGCCCCGATGCATCGCCCCAAGAGGTGTGTCGGGGTCGGCCCTTTGGGACAGAAATCGCTCCATTGGCGGGACGTCTCCGCTAAGGGGATAGTTCCGCTAATGCATTGAATTTATTTGAATCGACCACCGTGTTCATCCGCCAGTATCTCCCACACGACCGCTTCAACGGCTGAGCGGCGCAAGAGGAGCAAAGGCGATGCAGAACTTTACCACCATCAAAACCAGCAAGACCGAGATCGGGATCAACGGCGTTAGGGACTGGTATTTCTCGACCCACTTCGGGCGCTCCCGGGTCGAACGCTACCGGGACCTCGATGGGGTCGTGAGGTGGACCGAACGGATACCATGAAGGAAGCCGAAGAGCGTGAAGCTTACCTATTGGCTGGTTGATCCAGATTGGTCTAAGTCGTTGGTCTAAGTGATCGACGCCATTGTCGGTCAGTAGCTGATTTATCAGGGATAATTTGGCCAATTTGAGAAATGGCGGAGAGAGCGGGATTCGAACCCGCGTTACGGTCTCCCGTAAACACACTTTCCAGGCGTGCGCCTTCAACCACTCGGCCACCTCTCCGTCCTTGCATTTTTCGCGACGGCCGGTTTCGCCGCGCGGGTTGGGGACAATGCAGTCCCTTCAGGGAGGAGTAGCGATTTCCGCGCTATGGGTGCCGCCAACCAGCGGACACCTCTCCCCGGCACCTGAGCCGTCAAAGCAACAGGCGCGGGGCTCATCTAGTCGATCCCGCGCCGAATGCCAAGCCATAACGACAGTCTATTCGCTTTGCCGGCCACACAGCGCTTCGCGAGGGCGCGGCGTCATCCGTTTCAAGGTGCCGACGCCCCAAATGATGTGCACAGGCGAGCCGGCAAGGCCGGCCGCGCTTGACTTCGTCGCGGGCCACCTGTCGAGTGAAATGGAGGCTTTGCGGGGGGCATCGTCCGGGCATGACATCAGGCAGTGAACAACCGGGCGGCGGGATGCCGGGGCAGGCGCCAATCGGGCGCCCGGACAGCGGGCTGTCCTACGTGCCGGTGGGCTGGCTCATCTTCGTCATGGCGTGGTCGGTCTACGGCCTGGCCTCCGCCTGGTGGCTGACCGGCAATTCCGGCCTGCCGGACAGGATTTTCTATTTCCTCCTTGGCGGGCTTGCCGTCGACATCATCACCATCCTGTGGGGGCTTTATTTGCTCGGCCTTGCTTTTGGCCGCTCGGCGCGCTTCCCGCGCCAGTTCATCATCTGGCAGGTGGCGACCATCGCCTGGGTGCTGGCGAGGCAGGCCTATGTGCTCGCCGTGCCCGATTTCGTCTTTTCCGCCAGGAGCCTGCTTATCGGCGGCGTCGAAATCGCCATCGGCCTGCTCTGCATCTATCTGCTGCGCCGTGGGTCCGGCGCCGAGGGCGTCTATGCCAGGTCGCGGATCGAAGCGCCGTCGGTCTTCGTTTCCATCGTGGCTGCCTTGCTCGGCATCGTCCTGGGCGCGATCATTGGCGCGGTTGGCGGCTTCCTGGCTGGCTCGGTGATCGCCGATGTCGCCGAGGTCAGTTGCTTCGAGGGCGGCTGCGGCTACTTTGCCGCCTTCATCGGATTGGCCGGGCTGGTGGTCGGCGCCATTGCCGGAGGCATTCTTGCCGTCTGGCTCGTTCACCGCCCCAGGCGCGAGCCGGTCGCATAGGGCCCAGAAAAGCGCGGGCCTTAAATTCGCGTATCGCGATTGCAGCTGAACCGCACGCATTCTATTTCTGTTTCGGACATGTGCCGGCGGTCTTCTGGTCAGCGTCCAGGGGGAACCGGGGGAGAGCCTTGATGTTTCGCTTCGTCTTTCGTCTTGCGGCCATGGTCGCGCTATCGGTTTCCGTCATCATGGCGGTGCTCGACACGACGCGCACGGTGGCGGCTTCGGCCCTTGTGCTGACCCCGCTCAACGCCAGTTGGCTGGCCGTCTCGCCGGACACGCGGGCCGCCTTCGAAACCTTCGTGCGCGCCAAGGCCAGTCCGCTGCTGTGGGACACGGTCATCGCCTGGGTGCTCAACCAGCCGGGCTTTGCCGTCTTCGCGGTGCTGGCCTTGCTGCTGTACGCCATCGGCTATCGGCGGCAGCGGCGCACGGGACAGTTCGCCGCCAACTGAACCCATCTCCCGCACCATTCCGGCCGGCTGCTGAAAGCTTGCACGCAAGATCGGATCGCGGCGTGGCTTGCCCGTGGCACGCTTTTCCAAAAGGTCAAAATTCCGCGTGAATTTTGTTTCGGGCCGTGCCAGATTGCCCGGGAGCGGGAGGGCAATACACTCCTGGCTAACGTCGTTTGCTTGCCGGAGAACCGGGCAGGCAGGCGGTGTGCAACGGAAAAAATAACCGACAGGGTGTGGATCACATGAAACGTATCGTTCTCGGCCTCCTGGCCGCAACCGCAATGGTTCTTCCGGCTTTCGCCGCGGATGTCCAGCCGGCCATCCTCTATGATCTCGGCGGCAAGTTCGACAAATCCTTCAATGAGGCTGCCTACCATGGCGCCGAAAAATTCAAGACCGAGACCGGCGTCGCCTATGTCGAGTTCGAAGTGTCCAACGCCTCGCAGCGCGAGCAGGCGCTGCGCCGCTTCGCCGAGGACGGCCACAACCCGATCGTCATGGCCGGCTTTGCCTGGGAGGATGCGCTGAAGAAGGTCGCGGCCGAATACCCGGACCTCAACTTCGCCATCATCGACGATGCGGTCGACCTGCCCAATGTCCGCTCGCTGGTGTTCAAGGAGAATGAAGGCTCCTATCTCGTCGGCATCATGGCCGCGATGGCGTCGAAGTCGAAGAAGGTTGCCTTCGTCGGCGGCATGGACATCCCGCTGATCCGCAAGTTCGAATGCGGCTATGTCGGCGGCGCCAAGTCCGCTGGCGCGACCGACGTCATCCAGAACATGACTGGCGATACGCCGGCGGCGTGGAACGATCCGGCCAAGGGTGGCGAGATCGCCAAGACGCAGATCGACCAGGGCGCCGACGTGGTTTACGCGGCCGCCGGCGGCACCGGCGTCGGTGTGCTGCAGGCGGCGGCCGATGCCGGCAAGCTCGGCATCGGCGTCGATTCCAACCAGAACGGCCTGCAGCCCGGCAAGGTGCTGACCTCGATGCTGAAGCGCGTCGACGTTGCCGTCTACACCGCCTTCATGGATGGCAAGAACGGCACCTTCAAGGGTGGCGTCGAGAATCTCGGCCTCAAGGAAGGCGGCGTCGACTACGCCATGGACGACAACAACAAGGCACTGGTGACCGACGAAATGAAGGCGGCCGTCGAAAAAGCCAAGGCCGACATCATCGCCGGCACGGTCAAGGTGCACGACTACACAGCCGACAACGCCTGCCCCTATTGATCGGCGGCAGCGTACGGCCATGATCTGCAACCGCTGGGCGAAAGCCCGGCGGTTTTGCTTTTGCCGATCGAACGAAGCTCGCAAATGGCATGGAGCGAGGAATGCAGCCAACGATCGAACCCATGCGCGGGCATGACATCGAAGTCGTCGCGCGACTGCGGATTGCCGCCTTCTTCGAGGGCACGGGAAGGACGCTGGAAGAGGATGCGGCAGGGCTCCGCAACCTGCTGACCAGCGACGGCCTCGAAAAGGCTCTGGTTGCCCGTGTGAACGATGTGCCGATAGGCACCTGCCTGCTGGTCCGCCACGAACTGGAACCGGCGCATGATCTGACACCGTGGCTGGCCGGGCTTGTCGTCGACGCCGGCCATCGAGGCAAGGGAACCGGCACCGCGCTGGTCGAGGCGATCGAAGCGCATGCAGCGTCAGCCGGCGTCGAGACGCTCTACCTCTACACTTGGCAAGCGCGCGAGTTCTACGCGGCGCTCGGCTGGGACACGATCGAGCTGTGCGAGCAGGACGGCGACACGATGATGCTGATGTCGCGCCGGCTCCATCACAATGTGCCCAGGAGATAGCCGAGCGCGAAGGCCGCAATCAGCCCGGCCATGACGACAAGTCCACGCCTACCGCCAAGCGAATGCACACCAACGCCGTACGGCTGACGGGACAAGCTTCGGATCACTGTCGGCGACTTGGCATCATTGCCGCCCAGGCCAACGCCTCGCATCTGCGGCAATTCGGCGAGTCGCTGCGTAACCAGTTCCCAATGATTGACGCCGGCTGGTTTTTCGGCGCGATCGAAGACATGCATGCGCTCGGCCAGCTGCACCACCGCGTCGCGGAACGCAGGGTCGATCTCGAGATCGCGCTCGGCCCGCTCGCGCTCGGCATCGTTCATCAGGCCCAGCACATAGTCGCCGGCCCTTGCGATACGATCGCTCTCACCGGCCATGATCCGTGCCCTCCCCCTCTCCTCACCAGTGTGGCGGCTTGGTCACCGGCACATCCGGTGCCGCCTGCTCTTCAAGCGCGAGGAAGCGGTCTGTCAGCGCATCAAGCTTGCGCTGCATGCGGTCGATCACCTTCCACTGCTCGGCGATCTGGCCCGACAGTTCCTCGATGGTCTTCTCCTGCTCCGCTGCGCGGATTTCCAGCGTCGTCAGCCGGTCGGCGGGCATGATCATGCAAAGTCCCCAGTTTGTACCGCGACACCTTGCGCCGCAACGTCAAATCGACCTCGCCATAGTAGCGAATGTGAGAGCTTCGGCCACGTTCGAAATTGACAAGCGCGCGGGGATTTGTCGAGAGTGGATGCTGCTCCGGACAATTGGCATGGGCGGAGCGCCATGCTAGGCGTTTTGACCAAGCGATAAAAAAATAAGAGTGGGACAGGCTGCATGGCGCAAGCCGCAATCGAACTGATCGGCATCAACAAGAGTTTCGGCGCGGTGCGCGCCAACCGCGACATCAATCTGGAGATCGCGCGCGGCACCATCCACGGCATCGTCGGCGAGAACGGCGCCGGCAAGTCGACGCTGATGTCGATCCTCTACGGTTTCTACCAGGCCGACAGCGGCGAGATCCGCGTCGGCGGCAAGCCGGCATCGATCAAGACACCCAACGACGCGATCGCGCTCGGCATCGGCATGGTGCACCAGCATTTCATGCTGGTCGACAATTTCTCGGTGCTGGAGAACATCATCCTCGGCGCCGAAACCGATGCGCTTCTGAAGAGCAGCATCGCCAAGGCGCGCTCCGAGCTTGACCGGCTGGAGCGCGAATACGGGCTGGACGTCGATCCCGATGCGATCATCGAAGAACTGCCGGTTGGCCTGCAGCAGCGTGTGGAAATCCTGAAGGCGCTTTATCGCGGCGCCGAAATCCTGATCCTCGACGAGCCGACGGGCGTTTTGACGCCGGCCGAGGCCGACCACCTGTTCCGCATCCTCAGGCAGTTGAAGGAACAGGGAAAGACGGTGGTGCTGATCACCCACAAGCTGCGCGAGATCATGGCCATCACCGACACCGTGTCGGTGATGCGTCAGGGCACGATGGTGGCGACCCGGGAGACCAGGAAAACCACCGTCGAGGAACTGGCCGAACTGATGGTCGGGCGGCGTGTCCTCTTGAGGGTCGAAAAGGGCGAAGCCGAGGCCGGTGCCGTCAAGCTCGCGGTCAAGAACCTGACGGTCAGGGATTCCCGTGGCGTCACCATGGTCGACGACGTCTCCTTCGATATCAGAGCCGGCGAGATCGTCGGCATCGCCGGCGTCGCCGGCAACGGGCAATCCGAGTTGCTTGAGGCGATTTCCGGCATCAGGCGCGCCGTTTCCGGGTCCGTGACGCTCGACGGCAAGCCGATCGATCTCACCGGCAAGGCCGATCCCGGCGAATTGCGCGACCGTGGCCTCGCCCACGTACCGGAAGACCGCCACCATGTCGGGCTGGTGCTGGCCTTTGAGGAGAACGAGAATTCCATCCTCGGCTACCACGACGATCCCCGTTACCTCAGGGGACCGTTTCTCAACATCGATGCCATCATGGCCGATGCCAGCGACAAGATCGAGAAATACGACATTCGTCCCGGCAATCCGCGCCTGAAGACGGCCAATTTTTCCGGCGGCAACCAGCAGAAGATCGTGCTCGCGCGTGAAATCGAGCAGGACCCCGGCGTGCTGATCGTCGGCCAGCCGACGCGGGGCGTCGACGTCGGCGCCATCGAGTTCATCCACAAGCGCCTGATCGCCATGCGCGACCAGGGCAAGGCGGTGCTGGTGGTCTCGGTCGAGCTAGACGAGATCCGCTCGCTCTCCGACCGCATCCTGGTGATGTTTGCCGGCCGGGTCGTTGGCGAGCGCGGCCCCGACGCGACCGAAGGCGAGCTTGGCCTGCTGATGGCCGGTGTCGAGCATCGGGAGGCGGCGCAATGAGCACGCCTTACGCCAAATTGCCGGCCTGGGCCGACTACGGGCTGATCCCGCTGATCAACCTGTCGGTCGCCTTCATCGTCGCTGGCTTCGTCGTCATGCTGGTCGGCGAAAACCCCTTCCGTGCCGCCGTCATCCTGGTCGAAGGCGCCTTCGGCAAGGGCACCGGCATCGCCTTCACCCTCTTCTACGCCACGACCTTCATATTCACCGGGCTTTCGGTGGCGGTAGCGGCGCATTGCGGACTGTTCAACATCGGCACCGAGGGGCAGGCCTACATCGCCGGCCTCGGCATCGCCATTGTCTGCCTTTCCTTCGACAGCACACTGCCCTGGTGGCTGACATTTCCGCTGGCCATCGTCGCTTCGGCGCTCGTGGGCGCATTGTGGGCCCTGATTCCCGCCTATCTGCAGGCCAAGCGGGGCTCGCACATCGTCATCACGACGATCATGTTCAACTTCATCGCCGCCTCGATCATGGTCTACCTGCTGGTCGGCCCGCTGAAGCCGGCAGGGTCGCAGGCGCCGCAGACGCGTAACTTCCTCGCCGGCGCGGAGCTGCCGAAACTGAACTGGATCATCGAATTGTTCGGCGCCAAGATCCGCTCGGCCCCGCTCAACATCTGCTTCCTGCTGGCGCTGGTGATGGCTTTCCTGGTCTGGCTGCTGATCTGGCGCACCAAGCTCGGCTATGAGATGCGCACCTATGGCCACAGCCCGAAAGCGGCCCGCTATGCCGGTATTTCGGAAACGCGCATCATCATCACAGCGATGATGATCTCGGGCGCGCTAGCCGGCATGATGGCGCTCAACCCTGTGATGGGCGACCAGCACAATGTCGCGATCGACTTCGTTTCGGGCGCCGGTTTCGTCGGCATCGCCGTAGCGCTGATGGGCCGCCTGCATCCGGTCGGCATCGTGCTGGCGGCGATCCTGTTCGGCATGCTTTACCAGGGCGGCGCCGAGCTCGCCTTCGAGATGCCGGCAATCAGCCGCGACATGATCGTCATCATTCAAGGGTTGGTCATCCTCTTCGCCGGCGCGCTGGAGCATATGTTCAGGCCCTATATCCAGGCTCTGTTCGCATCGTTCAGCCCGAAATCGGTGGGCATGCAGGCCGTCAACGGGAAAGGCGCCTGAGATGGATATCTTCAACGCGGTCATCCAGGTGCTGGACTCTACCATCCGCCTGTCGGTGCCGCTGCTGCTTGCCTGCCTCGCCGGCCTCTATTCGGAGCGGGCCGGCATTTTCGACATCGGCCTCGAAGGCAAGATGCTGGTCGGCGCCTTCGCGGGTGCTGCCGCGGCTTCCGTGTTCCATTCGGCGCTTATCGGTCTCGGCATGGCGATCCTGATCTCTGTCGCCTTCGCTTTGGTGCACGGCTTTGCCTCGATCACCCATCGCGGCAACCAGATCGTTTCGGGCGTTGCGATCAACTTCGTCGCCGCCGGATCGACCATCATTCTCGGCCAGGCATGGTTCCAGCAGGGTGGCCGCACGCCGGCGCTGCAACCGAGCGAACGATTCGAGGCGATCATCTGGCCCGGCGCCGATGCCATCAGGGGCGTGCCGATCATCGGTCCGATCTATGCCGAACTGATCTCCGGCCATTCGATCCTCGTCTATTTCGCCTTTGCGATGGTGCCGTTCACCTGGTGGGTGCTGTTTCGCACGCGTTTTGGCCTCAGGCTGCGCGCGGTCGGCGAGAATCCGGCCGCGGTCGACACCGCCGGCATCTCGGTCGCCTGGCTGCGCTATCGCGCGCTGATCTGCACGGGCATCCTGACCGGATTTGCAGGCGCCTATCTTTCTATGGTGCAGAATGGCGGCTTCGTGAAGGACATGACCGCGGGCAAGGGCTACATCGCGCTGGCCGCGCTGATCTTCGCCAAATGGAAGCCGGTCAACGCCATGTTCGCCTGTCTGCTGTTCGGCTTCCTCGACGCGGCGTCGATCCGCCTGCAGGGAACGCCGCTGCCCATTGTCGGCAAGGTGTCGGTGCAGTTCATGCAGGCCCTGCCCTATATCCTCACCGTCATCCTGCTTGCCGGCTTCATCGGCAAGGCCATCCCCCCGCGCGCCGGCGGCGTGCCCTATGTCAAGGAACGCTAACGGTCGACAGTTCGGCGCAGACGAAGCGCCGGGTTTTGGACATGATCATCGGAGAGAACACCTGAATGTCGCATGATCTGTTCGAAGCGGCCAAGGCTGCCATGGCCAAGGCTTATGCGCCTTATTCCAAGTTCCCGGTGGGTGCCGCCATACGCACCGAGGACGGACGCGTCTTCACCGGCGCCAACATCGAGGTCGCCTCCTATCCGGAAGGCTGGTGCGCCGAGACCACCGCGCTTGGCCATTATATCATGGGCGGCGGCGGCAAGATCGTTGAAATCGCCGTCCTTGCCGAACGCATGGCCAAATGCTCGCCTTGCGGCGGCTGCCGCCAGCGACTGGCCGAATTCTGCCGCCCGGAAACGAAGCTCTATCTCTGCGACAACACCGGCGTGGCCGAAACCGTGACCATGGGCGACATGCTGCCCTACGGCTTCCGCGGCGACATTCTGAAATGAAGAGCTGGCTGATATGACGCAAAAAACGGTCGACCACCTTATCGAAAGGCTGGACGGCCTGGCGCCGTCGACCGCGCTTGTGCTGGGTTCGGGCCTGGGCGGCTTGGTCGACCGGATCGAGAATCCGATCCGCGTCTCCTATGCCGACCTGCCCGGCTTTCCCAGGAGCGGTGTCAGCGGCCACGCCGGCCAAGTGGTCGCCGGGCTGTTTGCCGGCGTTCCGGTGCTCATGCTGTCCGGCCGCGCCCACTACTATGAGCATGGGAATGCCGCGGCGATGCGTCCGGTGCTGGAAGTGCTCGCCGGCATCGGCATCACGAAACTGATCCTCACCAACGCGGCCGGCTCGGTCGATCCGGATATGCCGCCGGGTTCGGTGATGCTGCTCACTGATCATATCAACTTCTCCGGCACCAACCCGCTGATCGGCGAGCCCAGCGACCGCCGTTTCGTCGGCCTCACCGAAGCTTATGATGCCGGTATCCGCGACGCGATCGAAGGCGCGGCGAAGGCGACCGGCACTGCGCTTCACAAGGGCGTCTACATGTGGTTCTCGGGCCCCTGCTTCGAGACGCCGGCCGAAATCCGCATGGCGCGCATCATGGGCGCCAACGCCGTCGGCATGTCGACCGTGCCGGAAGTGATTCTCGCGCGTTTCCTCGGCCTTCGCGTCGCTGCCTGTTCGGTCATCACCAATTTGGCCGCCGGCATGACCGGAGCCGAGCTTTCGCACCAGGAAACCAAGGACATGGCGCCGGTTGGCGGATCGCGGCTGGCAACGGTGCTGCAGCGCGTGTTCCGTGACGGGCTGCTGGAGAGCTGATGCTTCCACAGGAAATCATCCGTCACAAGCGCGACGGCCACAGGCTGGCGCCTCACGAGATCGCCGCCTTCATCGACGGCGTGACGTCGGGTACCGTCACCGACGGCCAGGTCGCGGCCTTCGCCATGGCGGTGTTCTTCAACGGCATGAACCGCGACGAGGCGGTGGCGATGACGCTGGCCATGCGCGATTCCGGCGACGTGCTCGACTGGTCGGATTTGCCAGGCCCTGTCACCGACAAGCATTCCACGGGCGGTGTCGGCGACAATGTCTCGCTGATGCTGGCGCCGATCGTTGCCGCCTGCGGTGCCTATGTGCCGATGATCTCGGGCCGTGGCCTCGGCCATACCGGCGGCACGCTGGACAAGATGGATGCCATTCCCGGCTATATCAGCCAACCCGACATCACGCTGTTCCGCAAAGCCGTGCTTGAAACCGGCTGCGCCATCATCGGCCAAACCGCCGACCTGGCACCTGCCGATCGCCGGCTCTACGCCATCCGCGACGTGACCGGAACCGTGGAGTCCGTGCCGCTGATCACCGCATCGATCCTGTCGAAGAAGCTCGCGGCGGGCCTGCAATCGCTGGTGCTCGACGTCAAGGTCGGCAATGGCGCCTTCATGGAGAAATCCCGAGATGCGACCGCGCTTGCCAATAGCCTCGTCGAGGTCGCCAGCGGCACCGGACTGAAAGTCTCGGCGCTAATCACCGGCATGAACGAACCGCTTGCCTCCGCCGCCGGCAATGCCGTCGAGGTGCGCAATGCCGTCGATTTCCTGACCGGCCGCCTGCGCGACCGGCGGCTGGAGGACGTGACGCTGGCGCTGGCAGCCGAAATGCTGCAGTCGGCGGGACTGGTGTCGTCGAACCAGGACGGCATGCGACGCGCCACCGAGACACTCGCCAGCGGCCGCGCAGCCGCCACCTTCGCGCGCATGGTGACGGTGCTTGGCGGCCCCGCCGATTTCATCGAGAAGCCAGAGAAATATCTGTCGGAAGCAGCAACGGAAATCGCGGTGAAGGCGACGTCGGAGGGTTTCGTCACTGGCATCGCCACCCGCGACATCGGTCTCGCGGTCGTCGGCCTGGGCGGCGGGCGCACCCGGCCCGACGACAGGATCGACCCCTCGGTCGGCATCACAAGGCTGCTGCCCATAGGCGCGGAAGTACACGCCGGAGATGCGCTGGCTCTGATCCACGCCCGCTCACCGTTAGATGCCGAGACGGCAGCCGCGACCGTGCTTTCAGCCTATGCGATCGGTGCTTCGAAGCCGGCCGCCGACAAGTCGGTCATCCGGCGGATTCTGCCGCGTGGCTGAGTGGACCTACTGAACCAGCAGCAATGTGCCGTTCTCAGCCTGGTATTTGCCGAGCCTGTTGAGAAAGCTCATGCCGATCAGGTTGGTGCGCAGTGCCTTGTCGTCGAGCACGATCGCCTGCACACCTTCGACGCTGATGCTGCCGATCTGCAGACGATCAATCGTCACCACGGCTGCCTTGATGGTGCCGTTGGCGGTGTTGACTTCGTGGCTGAAATCGGAGGGATTGAGCGACAGTCCGATCCGGCGTGCCGTCGACATATTGACCGCGACCAGCGTCGCACCGGTGTCGATCATGCCGTCGACTTGACGGCCGTTGAGCCTGAAGGTCGACGAGAAGTGTCCGCGCCCGTCCGCCGCGACCACGACCTTCCGGCCGGTCGGCAGCGGCGCTACCGGCTTGTCGGGAACGGAGGCCAGGCTGACATCCGGTTGCGTCTCGGCCGCTGGCTTGGCCGTCACCGCCGATTTCAGCAGGTTTTCGAATATTCGCGGATTCGACTGGTAGACGACCGGGATCGATGCCGACGCACCGGCAAAGACGCTGAGAATGAGAAGCTTGCGCAGCATGGATCGGCCTTTGTGAAGAGCTGATCATTAGCGCCGGATGGTGTTTGCCGCTTTAACGCGCGCCGGAACCACGTCTTTGCGTAAACGCCTGGTAAAAAATACCAAGCACATTGCTCGGGTATTACTTCGTCCCGTACATGCGGTCGCCGGCATCGCCAAGGCCGGGCATGATGTAGCCCTTCTCGTTGAGCTGGCGGTCGATGGACGCGGTGAAGACCGGAACATCCGGATGCGCCTTGGTAAAGCGCTCGATGCCTTCGGGCGCCGCCAGCAGGCACAGGAAGCGGATGTTGGTGGCGCCGCGCTCTTTCAACTTGTCGATCGCCGCGATCGCCGAATTGGCTGTCGCCAGCATCGGGTCGACGACGATGACCAGCCGGTCGGCGAGGTCGCTCGGCGCCTTGAAGAAATACTCGACGGCCTCCAGCGTTTCATGATCGCGGTAGAGGCCGACATGGGCGACGCGGGCCGCCGGCACCAAGTCGAGCAAACCTTCGAGCAGGCCGTTGCCGGCGCGCAGCACCGAGGCGAAGACCAGCTTCTTGCCCTCCAGCGTCGGAGCCTCCATCGTCTCCATAGGCGTTTCGATCGTTGTCGTCGTCAGTTCGAGATTGCGGGTGACCTCATAGCCGAGCAGCAGCGATATCTCACGCAGCAACCGCCGGAAGCCGGCCGTCGAGGTCTCCTTCTTGCGCATGATGGTCAGCTTGTGCTGGACAAGCGGATGATCGACGACGGTGACGCCCTTCATGATGTGCTCCGACGGAATAGTGAGTGGTGAACAGTGAGTAGTGAATAGTGAGCCGATTTGCGAGTCCCTGCGTCAGTGAAAGCGCCGGCCTTCAACCGCTCGATGCGTGCACCGTCACTACCGACTACTGACTACTCACTGTTCACCGAACTTTCGCGTCCAACCGACCAAGAAGCGCTGTCTTGGTCTTCCTGTCGACGAAGGCGGCTTCGATGGCGGTCCTGGTGACGGCGGCAAGCGCCTTTTCGCTCATCGAGAAATGTTCGGCGGCGATATCGTATTCGTGCTTCAGCGAGGTCCAGAAATAGGGCGGGTCGTCGGAGTTGAGCGTCACCTTGCAGCCGGCCGCCTGCAGGGCGGGAAAGGGATGGTCGGCGAAACTGTCGAACACCTTGAGCGCGATATTGGAGCCGGGGCAGCATTCCAGCACGACACCCTCGTCGGCGATGCGCCGGACAAGGTCAGGGTTTTCGATGGCGCGCACGCCATGGCCGATGCGCGACGGGCGGATATGGTCGAGTGCCGCCTGGACGGTTTCCCAGCCCGTCAGTTCGCCGGCATGGACGGTGATGCCGAGCCCGGCCTCGCGCGCGATCTCGAAAGCCCTGACGTAGTCCTCCATCTCGCCCATGCGCTCGTCGCCGGCGACGCCGAACCCAGTAACCAGCGGATGGCCGCAACGCGCCGCGAAGCGTGCCGCGCGCTCGATCGACTCGACACCGACGTGGCGCACGCCGGTGACGATCATGCGGCCCTCGATGCCGGTCTTTGCCTTGGCGCGCAGCATGCCTTCGCCGAGCGCATCGGTGTAGGCCTTGGGTGACAGCCCGGCTTTCGTCGCGTGGTCGGGCGAGGTGAACACCTCGGAGTAGATGGCGCCATCGCGGGCCAGGCTGGTCAGATAGTGGTCGGCCAGCCGCGCATAATCCTCCTCGGTCCGGAACAGGTCGGCGGAGAAGTCATAGGCGGCGAGAAAGGAGGTGAAATCGTGCCAGACGAAAGAACCGTTCTGGATATAAGGCGAGGTGTCCTTGCCGTATTTCTGCGCCTGGCGAATGACGAGATCGGGCGCCGCTGCCCCTTCGATGTGGCAGTGCAGTTCCGCTTTCAGAGGCATTCAAACATCCCGTCGGTCAGTCCAGGTCTTGAAACCCACCACCTGGAAGCGCGGCTGAACACCGCGCCTTAAACAATAGCGCCCGCATCATCGATCGGCTATGGTCCCGCCGGTTTTATGACGGATCAAAAAAATGTCAGTTGAGAGAACCACGGCTGCCGGCGGCATGGAAACCTCCTATGGTTTCAAGCGTGTAGGGGAAGGCGAGAAGCAATCCCTGGTCAACGATGTTTTCCACAAGGTCGCTGACCGCTACGACCTGATGAACGATTTGATGTCTGCTGGCCTGCACCGGCTGTGGAAGGATGCCATGGTCGCCTGGCTCAATCCGCCCAAGCGCGCGGGCTGGCGCGTGCTCGATGTTGCCGGTGGTACCGGCGACATCGCCTTTCGCATCGTCGATGCCAGCCATGGCCATGCCCATGCCACCGTGCTCGACATCAACGGCTCGATGCTTGCCGTCGGTCGCGACAGGGCTGAAAAGAAGGGGTTGTCCGGCAACACAGATTTCGTCGAGGCCAATGCCGAGGAACTGCCCTTCCCTGACGCCAGCTTCGACGCCTACACCATCGCGTTCGGCATTCGCAATGTCCCGCATATCGACGTGGCCCTGGGCGAGGCGTTCCGCGTGCTGAAGCCCGGCGGCCGTATCCTGTGCCTGGAGTTCTCCGAGGTCGAGATGCCGCTCCTCGACAAGGTCTACGAAGCCTGGTCGTTCAATGCCATCCCCAGGATCGGCAAGTTGGTCACCGGGGACGGCGAGCCCTATTCCTATCTGGTCGAATCGATCGCAAAATTCCCCAATCAGCAAAACTTCGCGGCGATGATTTCTCGGGCCGGCTTCGACCGCGTCTCCTTCCGCAACTATTCCGGCGGCATAGCGGCCCTGCATTCGGGCTGGAAGCTTTGAAGCCGTCGCCGATCTTCCTCACGCGACGAGCCTTGCGCCAGTTCGATGAACCGGTAGGGCGGACGCGGCCATGAGCACCGTCAGCGCGGCGTTCCGGCTCGTACGGGCCGGTTGGGTGCTGGTGCGCGAGGGCGTCGTTGCCGCCTTGCCCGGCGAGGAACTATCCGGCCTGCCGAAATTCGGCTGGCGGCTGGCGCGGCTGTTCACCCGCCGTCGCGCGCTCGCCTATGAGCGCAGCGATCGGCTGGCCAAGGCGGTGGTCCGGCTCGGCCCATCCTACGTCAAGCTTGGCCAGTTCCTGGCAACGCGGCCCGATGTCGTCGGCAACGACATGGCGCTCGATCTCGCAATGCTGCAGGACAAGATGCACACCTTCCCGACAGCGGAAGCGGTGGCCGCCATCGAAGCCTCGCTCGGGCGCAGGCTCGGCGATCTTTACAAGCAGTTCGGCGACCCGGTCGCCGCGGCTTCCATCGCTCAGGTCCATGCCGCTGAAACCGTCGATGGTGGCGTCGCCAGGAAGGTAGCGGTCAAGGTCATCCGGCCGGGCGTGCGCCGCCGCTTCTTCCAGGACCTCGAAAGCTATTTCCTCGCCGCCCGCTTGCAGGAGAAATACATACCGTCGTCGCGCCGGCTGAGGCCGGTCGAGGTGACCGAGACGCTGGCGCAGACCACCAGGATCGAGATGGACCTGCGCCTCGAGGCGGCCGCGCTCTCGGAACTTGGCCAAAGCACCAGGGAAGACCCTGGCTTTCGCGTCCCTTCGGTGGACTGGGAACGCACCGGCCGCGACGTGCTGACCATGGAATGGGTCGACGGCGTCAAGATGAACGACATCGCCGGCCTGCAAAGCGCCGGCCATGACCTGAAGGCAATCGCCACCAACCTCATCCAGTCTTTCCTGCGCCATACGCTGCGCGACGGCTTCTTCCACGCCGACATGCATCCGGGCAATCTGTTCGTCGAGGCGAACGGCACCATCGTTGCCGTCGATCTCGGCATTGCCGGACGCCTTGGCAAGAAGGAGCGCCGCTTCCTGGCGGAAATCCTCTACGGCTTCATCACACGCGACTATCTGCGCGTCGCCGAAGTCCATTTCGAGGCCGGCTATGTGCCGCGCCAGCACAATGTCTCTGCCTTCGCGCAGGCGATCCGCGCCATCGGCGAGCCGATCCACGGCCAACCCGCCGAAACTATTTCGATGGCTAAGCTTCTGACGCTGCTGTTCGAGGTGACCGAACTCTTCGACATGGCGACAAGGCCGGAACTGATCCTGCTGCAGAAGACCATGGTGGTTGTCGAGGGCGTGGCGCGCACGCTCGATCCGGCTTTCAACATGTGGAAGACCGCCGAACCGGTGGTCGGCGGCTGGATAGCCGGGAACCTCGGGCCGCGCGGCCTGCTGGCCGACGCGCGCGACGGCGGCAAGGCGATGCTGGCGCTGATCCGCCAGGCGCCGGAACTCGCGGCCCGTACGGAACGGCTGTCGCGAGAGATCGACCTGATGGCCGAGCACGGCCTGCGCTTCGATGAGGCGACTGCCCGCGCTATAGGCAAGGCCGAAGCGCGCTACAGCCGTTCCGGCCGTGTCGCATTATGGGTGATCGCGCTGACGCTGGTCTACATTGCCTGGAAGCTTCATTAGGCCTGTGTTCGCGGCAAGCCAGCTGCTTGCGGCAATTTGATTGCATTGCTATCATCGCCATCAAGTAAGATGAGTAGAGTGCAATCACATGGCCAGCATCACGATCCGCAACCTGGACGATGAGGTCAAGGAGTTGCTGCGCCGTCTGGCGGCGGAAAACGATCGCTCCATGGAAGAACAGGCGCGGGTGATGATCCGGGCCGCCGTCGACGGCCAGGTCGGCCCTGTTGGCCGTCTCGACCAGATCGAGAAAGCCCTTCACGAACTGGCCACTTCGCAAGGCACCCCGAGCCCGGCGTCGGCACTAGCAGGCAAGAGCTTGCCGCGAGGCACGCTTTCCAACAAGCGCATCCTGCTTATCATCGGCGGCGGCATCGCCGCTTACAAGGCGCTCGACCTCATCCGTCGGCTGCGCGAGCGCGGCGCGGCGGTGCGCGTCGTCATGACATCGGCGGCGCAGGAGTTCGTCACCACGCTGTCGGTCGGTGCGCTCTCCGCCGACCATGTCTTCACCGACCTGTTCGACCGCAATGACGAGCACGATGTCGGCCACATCAGGCTGTCGCGCGAGGCGGACCTCCTGGTGGTGGCGCCCGCCACTGCCGACCTGATGGCCAAGCTCGCCAATGGCCATGCCAGCGATCTGGCCTCGACCGTGCTCATCGCCACCGACAAGCCGGTGCTGATGGCCCCGGCGATGAACCCCAGGATGTGGTCGCATCCCGCCACCCGCCGCAACCGCGCGAGCTTGGGCAAGGACGGCATCACCTTCGTCGGCCCTGCCAAGGGTGAGATGGCTGAGAGCAATGAGGCCGGCGAAGGCCGCATGGCCGAACCGCTTGAGATCGTCGCCGCGGTCGAGGCGCTGCTCGATGCCGGCCCCAGGCCACTGGCGGGGCGCAAGATCATCGTCACGTCGGGCCCGACGCACGAGCCAATCGACCCGGTGCGCTATATCGCGAACCGCTCGTCCGGCAAGCAGGGCCACGCCATCGCCGCGGCATTGGCAAGGCTCGGCGCCGATGTGCGCCTCGTCTCCGGTCCCGTCACCATCGCCGATCCGGCCGGAGTGAAGACCCTCCATGTCGAACGGGCGCAGGAGATGCGCGACGCGGTGGAACAGCTTCTGCCCGCCGACGCCGCGGTGTTCGTCGCCGCCGTTGCCGACTGGCGCACCGAGAATTCAGCCGGTGAGAAGATCAAGAAGGTCGCGGGCGAAGGCCCGCCGGTGCTGCGCATGGTCGAAAACCCCGACATCCTGGCGGGTGTCGGCCATCACAAGCAACGACCAGGCCTGGTCGTCGGCTTTGCCGCCGAGACGCAGGATCTCTTGCGCAACGCCGAGGCCAAGCTCACGAAGAAAGGGGCCGATCTCATCGTCGCCAACGATGTGTCCCACCAAAGCGGCATCGGTCCTTCAGGCGTGATGGGCGGTGATCGCAACCGGGTGCGGGTCGTGTCGAAAGCCGGCGTCGAGGAATGGCCTGAAATGACCAAGGACGAGGTAGCGGCACGGCTTGCCGCGCTCATCGCCGAGCGATTGAAAACCATCATCGTCTGACAAGTGTCGGCGGAAGCGTTTGCCGCCAACACCCTGTCGCTTGCGGTGAGCCAAGCCGTCAGTTGGCCAAAAGCTCCGCCGTGCGGGCAAGTGCACCGCCGAAGCCATTGAGCGGAATGGAAAAGCTTACGACTTGCCCCGTATCGGCCGCGAACGCATCGATCTTGAGTGTGGTGCCGTTCTTGAGCAGCGGCGTGACATTGGCATCGAACGCCACCGGCACCAGGCAGCCGACCACCTGGCAGGTGCTGAACGGCAGGCTGCCGTCGAGCTTCTGATCGTCGATGGTCAGCGCGACACCCTTGGCAAGCGCCAGACCGAAAGGCAGGGCAAGCGTTCCGGTCGCATCCTCGCCGGTCTTGCTCGACAGCTCGATCGCCAAAAGCCGTTGGTTGCTTTGCTTGTTGAACTGCTGGTGCGACAGGCTGCAGACCTTGTTCGTGCCCGATATCTGGCAATTGACCGTCCAGTCGCCATGGGTTTCGGACAAGGCCGAAGCACCACCCGGCAGTTGCGGCACGTCAGCTGCGGCGGGCGGCGTTGCCGCCACCTTGTCGCCCTTGGTTTGCGCCGCCATGGCCGGCAGGCCTGCGATGCAGGTAGCACCCAGCACTGCTGCGAAATACGCGTATTTCCTCATCAAGATCTCTCCCGCCCGGCTCCGCCTCGAGCCAGCCTAGAAACTGACCTTGAGAGACGCGCTGACTGCATTCTGTTTGACCGTTTCCCCGAAGGCGCCATTATATCTGACGGACATGACGACGCCATCGACGCAATTCAGCTCGAGGCCGGCGCCGACCCGATAGAGCGGCGAATCGATCGCCTCCGTCAAGTGCAATGCGGGGGGTGCCAGCAGATTCTCCGCCGCGCCGAAGCGGCCTTCGATCTCCCACTCCTTGGTGGAAAAAAGTTGAAACCTGCAACCGACCCTTCTTCCTTGCCGGAAACACGCAGCCAGCGCGGGTGGCAGCCCTTGAGCGGGCGCGGTTCGTGTGAGGGTGATCGGCATTCTCGCATGGCATCGTCGGGCAAAAGCCCTATATATCTGGTGTGATGAGATTTTTTTGCAGGAATAGATGGATGTGTGCGCGTCGTTCATCGATGATATCAACCTTGGTGGTGCTGGCTGGAGCGGTTTGCGCCGGCTTTGCGATGCCCGCTTCCGCGCAGGTGCTCAATCCCACGGTCAGAAACAACACAGTCATCCAGCAGAACGATCTGCAGGCGTTGCAAAACCGGGTTCAGCGGCAGCAGTTTCAGCAGCAGCAACAGCAGTATCGTGCCCAGGATCGCATCATCGTCCAGCAACCGCCGCCGGTCGTGCCGCAGGTTAGGCCGAGCTGCCAGACGCAGATAATCGGCAACACCGCCGTGAGCACCTGCCGCTGACGAACGGCAGCTTCTTTTATTTAGCCGACTTACATGATAGGGCACTTCGGGTGCCCCTGCGGCAGTTTGGATTTTGCAAAGGCGTCGCAGCACGCTAAGGGGCATTGCAGCGACTGGATTATCGAGATGGCAGCCACCAAGAAAAAGACCGTACGCCAAGCCAAGAAAGGCGAAAGGATCCGCCAGGTGGCGGCGATCCCCTTCCGGCTGAATGCGCATGGCGGCATCGAGGTGATGCTGGTCACATCGAGAACCACGAGACGCTTCATCGTGCCCAAGGGATGGCCGATGAAAGGCAAGAGCGGGCGCAAGGCAGCCACCATCGAGGCACTGGAGGAAGCCGGCGTGCTCGGCAAGACGCTGAAGCAGCCGGCGGGCACCTATTCCTACTGGAAACGTTTGGCCAACCGCTTTGTCCGCGTCGACGTCGTCGTGTTTCTGCTGGAAGTGACGGAAGAGCTTGCCGATTGGCAGGAAGCCAAGCGGCGGCAGCGGGCCTGGCTGGCGCCGGCCGACGCCGCGATGCTCATCGATGAGCCCGATCTCTCGACGCTGGTGAACACCTTGAAGTTTCCCGGACCCGCGCCGCTCGAGCAGGCATAAGCCTCAATTGTCCGCGCCCTCATCTTCAGGAAGCGGCCGTGCCGGCGGGCCGCTATAGGCCCACAGCCATTCGCGCGGCAGCGGCCCCTTGTTGCGCTCGGACTGCTGAGATTGCTCCCAGGCATGCGCCAGGATGCCGACGGAACGCGACAGCACGAAGAGTCCGCGCGTCAGCGGCGGCGGAAAGCCGAGTTCGCCATAGATGACGGCGGTGGCGCCATCGATGTTGAGCGGGATTTTTTTGCCCTTGCGCCGCGCGACGTCGGCCTCGATCGCCTCGGCAATGTCGGCAAAGCGGCCGTTGACCACGCCACGCGCGGCAAAATCTCTGACCAGTTCCAGCAGGCGCGGCGCGCGCGGATCGACAGGATGGAAGCGATGGCCAAGCCCCGGCACATAGCCCTTCTCCTGCCCGAAGAACCGGTCGAGACGTGTCGAAACCGCTTCATTGAGGCCCATGCCGCCATCAAGCGCCACGGCAATATCGCCATAGAAGGAAAGCGCCTGCTCGCCGGCGCCACCATGCACGTCGCCCAGCACGTTGATGGCCGAGGCCATGGCGCTGTTGATGCCGACGCCACAGGTGGCCGCCATGCGGGCGATGGCGATCGACGGCGCCTGCGGCCCGTGGTCGACGGCCGCCCCCAAGGCAATGCCGAGCAGTGCCGCCTCGTCTTCGCTGGGCAATTCGCCACGCAGCATCAGCCAGATGACAGCCGGGAAGCTGACGCGGCCGATCAGGTCCTGGATCTCGTAGCCGCGCAGCCGGATCACACCGGGGCTCATCTCGATGATGCCGGTCTGCCACCATTCCTCGCCGCGCGCGCGGCCTGTTTTCTTCTCCACGCCGCTCATGTCAGGGCCTTTGCCTTGGCGCGCGGCGGCAGGCCGGCGAACACCTCGTCCATGTGCTCGCCCAGCACAGGCGGCGGCCGCGTCGGCAACGGTGCCGTACCGTCTACCATGAACCCGCCGCGCAGGACGGTCAGCGGCCCATCCATGCCAGCCACATCCTCGAAGCGAGCCGTCACCTGGCGTTCGAGCACTTGTGGTTCGGTCAGCACTTGCGGGATCGTCAGTACCCGGCCCGCCGGCACGCCGGCTCGGTTGAGCGTCTCTTCCCAAATTGCCGCCGGATCGCTTGCCAGAGCATCCTCGATCTCGACCTTGAGCGCGGCACGGTTCTGCTTGCGGGTCTCGCGCTCGGCAAAGCGCGGGTCCGACGCCAGTTCCGGCCGTCCGATCAGCCGGCACAGCGTCACGAACTGCTCCTGCTTGTTGGCGGCGATGTTGATGAGCCCGTCGCCGGTGCGGAAGGCGCCGGAGGGAGCCGCCGTCATGTTCTCATTGCCCATCGGCTTGGGATCGACCCCTGCCGTCAGGTAATTGGAAACAGGCCAGCCAAGCGCGGAAAGCGTGCATTCGAGCATCGACACGTCGAGGAACGCGCCCTCGCCCGATGTCTTCTGCCTGACCAGCGCCGCGGCGATCGAGAACGCGCCGACCAAGCCTCCCAGCGTATCGGCGACGGGATAGCCGACGCGCAGCGGCGCGGTTTCCGGCGTGCCGGTTATGCTCATGATCCCGGAAAGACCCTGGATGATCTGGTCATAGGCCGGGTTGTCGCGCATCGGCCCGCTCTGCCCGAAACCCGATATCGCGCAATAGACGAGGCCTGGGCGGACCACCCTCAGCATCTCGTAGTCAAGCCCGAGGCGTTTCATCACGCCGGGCCGAAAATTCTCCACCAGCGCATCGGCGCTGGCGACCAAGTCGAGGAAGCGCCCGCGATCCGTGTCCTTCTTGAGGTCGAGCATGACCGATCGTTTGCCGGCGTTCTGAGCCAGGAAGGATGCGCCCATGCCGGCATTGTTGAGCTTTGGAGAGCCGCCGAGCTGGCGCGCCAGATCGCCGCCTTGCGGCCCCTCGACCTTGATCACGTCGGCTCCCAGCAAGGCCAGCTGATAGGCACAGTACGGCCCGGCGAGCACATTGGTCAGGTCGAGGACGCGGATACCGGAAAGCAGGTCTGTCATATCTTTTCAGATCGCTCAGGCATCGCCCGGCACATGTTCGGGACCGCGCCGCCGCCGGTTTTCGATGAAGGCCCAGACATGCGGCCCGACCAGGCCGATGAAGGCGAGCGTCAGCAGGGTCAGCGACAACGGATGCTTGTAGAACACCGACCAGTCGCCGTTCGAGATGGTCATCGCCCGGCGGAACTGGGTTTCGGCAAGCGGTCCCAGGATCATGCCGATGATGACGGGCGCGGTCGGAAAATCGAACCGCCGCATCAGGAAGCCCGCGGCGCCCAGGAGATAGAGGATGACGAGATCGATCGGCGACTGCGAGATGCCATAGGTGCCGACAGTGGCGAACACCAGGATCCCCGCATAAAGCTGCGGCGCCGGGATCTTCAGCAGCCGCACCCACAGGCCGATCAGCGGCAGGTTGAGGATGACCAGGATGACATTGGCGATGAACAGGCTGGCGATCAGGCCCCAGACAAGGTCGGCTTGTGTCGTCAGGAGCAACGGCCCCGGATTGATGCCGTAGCTCTGGAAGGCCGAGAGCATGATCGCCGCCGTCGCCGAGGTCGGCAGCCCAAGCGTCAGCATCGGCACCAGCACGCCGGCGGCGGACGCGTTGTTGGCGGCTTCCGGCCCTGCAACGCCTTCGATGGCGCCGACCGTACCGAACTCCTGCTTGTGCTTCGACAGTTTCTTTTCGATGGCATAGGACAGGAAGGTCGGGATCTCGGCGCCGCCGGCCGGCATGGCGCCGATCGGAAAGCCGATCGCCGCTCCCCGCAGCCAGGCCTTCCACGAACGCCCCCATTCGGCCGCCGTCATGTAGAGCGAGCCTTTCAGCGGCACGATCTCGTCTTTGCCGGCATAGCGGCGCGACGCCATGTAGAGCGTCTCGCCAACCGCGAACAGGCCGACGGCGGCGATGATGACGTCGACGCCGTCGAGCAACTCGGTCATGCCGAAGGTGAAGCGCGGCTGGCCCGTCTGCAGATCGACGCCGATCATCCCGATTACAAAGCCGGCAAACAGGCTGGTCAAGCCTCGCACCGACGACGACCCAAGCACCGCCGAAACAGTGATGAATGCCAGCACCATCAGCGAGAAATACTCCGCCGGGCCGAAGGCCAGCGCGAACTTGACCACGACCGGGGCCAGGAAGGCGACGCCCAGCGTGCCGAGTGTGCCAGCGACAAAAGAGCCGATCGCCGAGGTGGCGAGTGCTGCGCCGCCGCGGCCGGAGCGGGCCATCTTATTGCCTTCCAGCGCCGTCACGATGGTTGCGCTCTCGCCCGGCGTGTTGAGCAGGATCGAGGTCGTCGAGCCGCCATACATGGCGCCGTAATAGATGCCGGCGAACAGGATGAAGGACGCCTCCGGCGCCACCTGATAGGTGATCGGCAAGAGCAGCGCGATGGTCAGTGCTGGCCCAAGGCCAGGCAGCACGCCGATGGCGGTGCCAAGCGTCGTGCCGAGTAGGCACCACAAAAGATTGGTCGGGCTGAAAGCGACCGCGAAACCGTGTGCGAGATGGCCGAGCGTATCCATGGCGTCAGCCTCCCAGCGTGCTGGTGAACGCGTCGATCACCATGTTCAGCTGGTTCTCGACGAAACCAGCGCCGATGTTGACGCCGAGCGCCTTGGCAAAGCCGAAATAAGCAGCCAGCGCCAGCACCAGGCCGGTGAGCACATCGCGCAGCGTATGCCTGCTGCCGAAGCCGTAGCAGACGAGAACGAACATGATGACCGACGCGGCGGTGAAACCGAGCGGCTGGATGAGCACAAGATTGGCCAGCAGACCGATAACGACGAAGCCCATCGCCTTCCAGTCGGTCGGCGTTTCCTTTTCCTCCTCCGGCTGCCAGCCGCCGCGAAGCGCGGCGAGGATGAGCAGCAGGGAAAGCACAACCAGGCCGACCATGGTCAGATAGGGAAAGACGGTCGGACCAACCTTGGAATAGAGCGGCGAGACCGGGATCGCCAGCGTCTGCCAGGCGACGGCCCCGGCGCAGGCCAGGAGGCCGACGCCGATCAACAATTCCGGTACGGCAAGTCGCGGCGGCACTGCCTGCTGGTCGGTGGTGCTCATGAATGTCCTCCCCGTATGGATGGCTACGATCTGGTGGCCAAAACAGCCGCCTCCAGCAGCCGGCTTCGTCGTACCTTCACGCTGCATGGCCGCATGCGATCGATGCGTCGAGAAAAGGAGGAGGCGGCACGAGCCGCCCCCTTGGGGAAATCAGGCGAGACCGAGATCCTTGAGGATGGCCTCGATGCGAGCCGAATCCTCAGTGA
This sequence comes from Mesorhizobium sp. B2-4-13, assembly GCF_006658535.1. NCBI lineage: Bacteria > Pseudomonadati > Pseudomonadota > Alphaproteobacteria > Hyphomicrobiales > Phyllobacteriaceae > Mesorhizobium > Mesorhizobium sp. B2-4-13. The sequence continues at coordinate 667,706 of NZ_VFVB01000002.1, forward strand.
CGAATTTCGCATAGTCGTCGCCGGTGAGCAGGATGGACGTCCAGTTGCGGTTCTTGCATTCGGTCGCCCATGCATCGCTCTTGGCCATGGCTTCGACCAGCGTGATCATGGCCGCCTTGTCGGCGTCGGAAATGCCGGGCGGCGCGAAGACGCCGCGCCAGTTGAACAGTTCCACATCGATACCGGCTTCCTTGAGCGTCGGCGCGTCGATGCCGTCCTGGCGCTTGTCGGCCGAAATGGCGAGCAGCCTGAGCGCACCCGCCTTGACTTGCTCGGAGAACTCGCCGAAGCCGGAAATGCCGGCCGCCACCTGGTTGCCGAGCAATGCCGACAGAGCTTCGCCGCCGCCCGCGAACGGTACATAGGAGAGGCTGGGAGCCGGAACGCCGACCGTCTTGGCGATCAGGCCGAACAGGATGTGGTCGGACCCACCGGCCGAGCCGCCCGCGACAGGAACCTTCGTCGGATCGGCCTTGAGTGCCGCGACGAAATCGGCGGCCGTCTTGAACGGCGAGTCCGCCGGCACCACCAGCGCCTCGAACTCCCCGGTGAGACGGGCGATGGGCGTGACTTGGGTCAGGTTGTTGGCCGCCTTGTTGGCGATGATGGCGCCCACCATGACCATGCCCGCGACCATGAGCGCATTGCCTTTGCCGCTCCACTGATTGATGAACTGCGGCAGCCCTACCGTTCCGCCGGCACCACCGACATTGGTGATCTGCGAGCCGGAGATGAGCTTCTCGCCGCGCAGCACCTGATCCATCGTGCGCGCCGTCTGGTCCCAGCCGCCGCCGGGCGCCGCCGGCACGAAGATCTGGACTTGAGGCGCACCTTCGGCGAAGGCGGGTGAGAAATGCGATGCCACCAGCCCGGCCGCGCCAGCCGCCGCCGTACTCATCAAAAATCTGCGTCTGTTCAGCATGGGATTCCTCCAGATCACGACACCTCCTCCGGTGCCTGCCAAAACGCGCCTGTTCACAGACCCGTGATCAAGTTCAAGCAGATTTTACCTTGTTCCGTCAACAGGAACGACATTCTGCTGGACAGAACGGTCCGGTGGCGCGACAGAGTGGTTCCGCTCGGGCTTCACCGAATTGGGAACCGCAATGGACTTACCAGGCAACTCGGCTGATGCGGAAATCCGGCGCACCTCCGTCGAAGGTGTTGCGGCACTCGACCGGGCGATCGCCATCCTCGACGCCTTCAGCACGGCCGACCGCTCGCTAAGTCTTGCTGAAATCGCGATGCGCACCGGTCTTTACAAAAGCACGATCCTGCGGCTCGCCAATTCGCTGTTGCGCGGGCAACTGCTCGAGCGCCTGGACGATGGGCGCTATCGCGTCGGACCCGCCGCCTTTCGGCTGGGCGCGCTTTACCAGCGTTCGGTGGTGGCGGTGGACATCCTGTTGCCGATCATGCGCGATCTCTCCGAACGAAGTTGGGAGAGTGTTGCCTTCTACGTCCGCTCGGGAGACGTGCGCACCTGTCTTTACCGGGTCGAATCCAAGCATCCGATCCGCTACACGATACGCGAAGGCGACGTATTGCCTCTGCTGGCCGGCTCGGGCGGGCGCGTGCTGGCGGCCTTTTCGGGACAGCAGGGAGAACCCTATGAAACCATTCGCAAAACGTGCAATTGTCTCGCTGTGGGTGACCGCGACCCCGAAACGGCAGGCGTCTCGGCGCCGGTTTTCGGGCCGGGGCACGTGCTGCTTGGCGCTTTGACGCTGGCTGGTCCAAGCACACGCGTCGACACTGCCTTTCTTGAGCGCATGAAGCGCCCGCTGCTCGAGGCGGCGGCCCGCGCCACTCGCGCCTTCGGCGAGGATGCCTCCATGCTGGAGCAGGCGAGCCTCGCGACGGAGGCTTTGCCCTAGCTCTCGCCGTTATGGCGTCGGAAAGGCCCCCAACTTCCGTTCGCCGCCCATGTAGGGAAGCTGCGCCCCAAGGCCGGCTGCGGCAGGTCAAGGTGTGCAGCGGTTTTCCGTCCGGATTGCGCGTTTGTAGCGCATGGCCGGTTGATTGTCGGCGTCCTCGCCTCGCCTGACACCGCTCAGGGCAGCCGCTCCAGCAGGATCGTCGGCGCATCATGATAGAGGGTCTGCGTCAACTCGGTATAGCCGCACTTCCTGGCGACGTTCAGCGAAGCCGTATTTTCAGGATCGATGATGCAGACGGTTCTGGCACCTCCGAACGTCTCGTCGCCCCAGCCATGCAAGCGGCTGACGATCTCCGTGGCAAGGCCGGCGCCGTGCGCGGCCGGTGCGAGCGCCCACCCCGCCTCGGGGATGCCTTCGATCGACGGCTCCATGTCGCGCTTCAGATCGTGGAACCCGGCCTCACCGATGAAACGGCCGGTCGCTTTCTCCTCGATGGCCCAGAAGCCGTAGCCAAGCAGCGACCACAGGCCGGCATGGCGCAGGAAGCGCATCCAGCTTTCCTCACGCGTGTGCGGCTTGCCGCCGATGAAACGGGTGACGACGGGGTCGGCCCACATGGCGGTATAGGCGTCGAAATCCTTCAGTTGGTGCGCCCTTAGAATGGTTCGCTGGGTCTCGATGACCGGAACACCGTGCGGATTTTTCATGACGATATGCCTCGCTGATCTTCAGCGCTTAGCAAATCGCTGGTGCGGGGCAAGGGCCAGGGGGATACGCGCCATCATCCAGGGAAGGCCTAGTAATCGAAGCAGAACTTCAGCCTGCCAGACCATATTCATGTAGACACCACCACGCTGCAATTCATCCAGCATCTGGTCGAGCCGCTTTCACCTGGTATCCGGGTGCTTGGCGCGGCCGATCCAGCCGAGATAGTCGTTCTTCTGATAGTCCGGCCGAGCCTGATCCCGGTGTTCGCGGCGGCGATGGCGCGCGGCTACGGCGCCTGATCTTCGGCGGCGACAGTTTCAAGCGGGGCGATCGGCACCAGGGGCGCCGGAATGCTGGTCGTCTTCACCTCTGCCTTGCAAATATCGGCGATGACGCAGGCCGGGCAATCCGGCTTGCGCGCCTTGCAGACATAGCGTCCGTGCAGGATCAGCCAGTGATGCGCATGGCGCATATATTCGTCCGGGATGATCTTCAACAACCCCTGCTCTACCTGTTCCGGCGTCTTGCCGGGCGCCAGGCCAAGCCGGTTGCCGATGCGCAAGATATGCGTGTCGACCGCCATCGTATGCTGGCCGAAGGCCATGTTGAGCACGACATTGGCGGTCTTGCGCCCGACACCGGGCAACTTGACCAGTTCATCGCGGTCATCCGGCACCTCGCCGCCATGGTCGCGGATCAGCGCCTGCGATAGGGCGATGACGTTCTTGGCCTTGTTGCGCCAGAGACCGATGGTCCTGATATGGTCGCCGACCTTGGTTTCACCGAGCGCCAGCATCTTTTGCGGCGTGTCCGCAACCTTGAACAGAGCCCGCGTTGCCTTGTTGACACCGGCATCGGTCGCTTGCGCCGAAAGCACCACCGCCACCAGCAGCGTGAAGGCATTGACGTGTTCGAGTTCGCCCCTCGGCTCCGGCCGCTGCACCGAAAAACGCCGGAAAATCTCATGCACTTCAGCCGGGCTGTAGCGGGACGAGCGCCCCACCGGCCGAGGGCGCGGCTTGGTGTTGGAGCCATCGCGCCGTCCGGCCGGCAGCTCTTTTTCGGGCATGGAAGACTCATTGGACTTGGGACGCGCCATTTCCCTCCTATAATAGTCTGTCATGAGTGACACAAACGCCTCGTTTCAGGCTGACGAGCCCTTCTTTCATGCATTGCTGACCCCGCACCGGTCGCTGGGCAGGACGGGCTTCCTGATCCTGATGGGCGCACTGATGTTCGGCTGGCTGGTGACGGGTGCGTTTTTCCTGTCGCGCGGTGCCTGGCCGGTGTTCGGCTTCTTCGGCCTCGACGTGGTGGCCGTCTACATCGCCTTCCGAGTCAATTATCGGGCTGCACGCGCCCGCGAGGAAGTGTCGGTCTCGCGCACCAGCCTCGACATTCGCAAGACGGCCGCCTCGGGAAAGTCGGAAGCGCATCGCTTCAATCCGTTCTGGGTACGGTTTTCGATCGCCCGGCACGCCGAGATCGGCATCACCAGAATGACCGTGGAAGCACAAGGCCAGAACGTGCCGATCGGCGGCTTCCTCGACCCCGATTCGCGCGAGAGCTTCGCCACCGCCTTCTCGCGCGCGCTGGCGACCGCCAAGGCGCGCTAAAAGCAATTCCAGGAAAAGTGACCCGACCTTCCGCCTGGAATTGCGGCTAACACTGTGCTTCAGAAGCGATACCGCAGCAGCCTGCCGATCTTGCGCAGCGCCGGAATATATTTCCAAAGGCGAACGAACAGCTTGGCGGACCAGCCCATTCGGGCAGCGTGCTCGGGCTTGTAGGCGGAGATGTCCTCGATGAACCGCAGCTTCGGAACCGCCCGTTCCAGTTCGTGCGGGTCGTCGATCGCCCAATGGACCTTGGCGCCCGTCGCCTTGATCGTCGGATTGAGACGAAGCAGCGTCAGGCCGAAGCGACTATAGGCGTCGAAGACCAGTTCGCCGCCGGCAAGATGCAAGACAAGCCGTGAAAGCAGGCGCAGCCCTTCGTCGGCGGGGAGATAGGGCGTCAACCCCTCCGCCACCACGATAGCCAGGCGGTGGCGGGGCACGCCGGCCAACAACCCGGGCTCGGTCACCGATGAAGCGATGAGGTGGTAATGATCGCGCGTGGGGTAAAGCTTGCGCCTGAGTTCGATCACTTCGGGATAGTCGACATCGAACCAGTCCACCCCTGGTGGGGGATCGACCCGGAAGAAGCGCGTATCGAGCCCGCAACCCAGATGCAGCACGATGGCTTCAGGATTTCTGGCCAGGAAATCCTCGACACGGACGTCCAATGTCTTGGCCCGAATCGCCAGGCCGATGCCGAGATTTTCGTCGACCTTCAGCCTGGAGAAATCATAGTCGATCTTGCGCACTGCCGTGTCCGCGAAATGATCCCCAAGCAGCGAATCCGGCATCCGGCTCTCCAGCGCCTTGCCGTAGAGCGTCATGAGCAAGGTCTCTTTTGCCCCTGTCAGATGGACTTTTTCGCCAGCCATCAGCGGCTCCCTGGCTCGAATCCCGAGTCTATCTGGGCAAGTGCTGCAAGAAGGCAAGTTTCGGGTGGCGATCGGCGCCCCGAGGGGCGATATTCCAGCCCAAGGAGACAGTCCATGAGCACACACACGGCAGTCCTCAAGAAGGACATCACGCCCGAGGGCAGCGACTACGAAATCGTACGCCGCGCCATCGAAAAGATTAGTCTCGACTATCGCGACCAGCCATCGCTGGAAGATCTGGCCGAGGAGGTCGGCGAGACGCCGACCGGCTTGCAAAAACTCTTCACCCGCTGGGCCGGCCTGTCGCCCAAGGCCTTCCTGCAGGCGGTGACGCTGGACCATGCGCGCAGGCTGCTCGATTCCGGCATGCCTCTGCTCGAAACCTCCTTCGAACTGGGCATGTCCGGCCCCGGCCGGCTGCACGACCTGTTCGTCACCCATGAGGCGATGTCACCGGGCGACTACAAGACGCGCGGCGCTGGCCTCACCATCCGCTACGGCTATCACACCTCCCCGTTCGGCACTGCCTTGATCATGGCCACCGACCGCGGGCTTGCCGGCCTCGCCTTCTGCGACGCGGGCGAGGAACGCACCGCTTTTGCCGACATGTCCGGCCGCTGGCCGAACGCGCTCTATATCGAGGACAGGGAAGCGACAGGACCCTATGCCGCGCGCATCTTCGAGCCGACGCTGTGGCGCGCCGATCAGCCGCTTCATGTCGTCATGATCGGGACCGACTTCCAGGTCCGCGTCTGGGAGGCGCTGCTCCAGATTCCGATGGGCAAGGCCCGTACCTATTCCTCGATCGCGGCCAGCATCGGTACCCCGAGCGCCAGCCGCGCGGTCGGCGCCGCCAACGGCGCCAACCCGCTCTCCTTCGTGGTGCCTTGCCACCGCGCCATCGGCAAATCAGGCGATCTCACCGGCTATCATTGGGGCCTGACCCGCAAGCGCGCCATCCTCGGCTGGGAGGCGGGGCAGATTTCGTCGTGAAATGTCGATTTTTGCTTTCTGCCACAGAAAAATACGAGTATTTGGAAATACGCAGTATTATTGCGCTTGATTTTTGAACTTCTGGATACAACCGTGGACAACCGCCGGTTCCTTCACGAACGTTATTTCGATATCTTATTTAAGTTTACGCTAAATTAACCACGATAAAGCGATGATGATCCATATTAATTCGGGCAATCCGACTTAATAGGAGGATCTCGATGAAGTTGTTCCGCACCGTGTTTGGTGCAGCCTTGCTGGTCACTTGCCTGGACCACGCGGCGATGGCCACAACGCAGAATGTCATCTTCAATGGCACGGTCACCGCGACCTGTACGCTTGTTGTCGGCACCAACGGCACGATGACGGTGAGCGCCGACCTTCAGTCGCTGAGCTCCCACAACAGCGGCGGTTTGGCTGGAACAGTCACGCTCACCACCACCGGGGGTGTTTCGTTTAGCGTCGATCCGGTGACCCTCACCACCGTGCCCGCCGCTGACAGCACCGCCACCACCTGGACACCGACCTATTCGGCCAGCGGCGCCCACACGACCGCTGAAACGGGGGCCACCACCGCCCTCACTGTCCCCGGCGCCGACCTTGTCTCGGTCCATCTCGCTGGCACCAAGGGCGGCAGCAACCGCTTCGCCACCGGAAACTATCAGGCAACGGTAACACTGCGCTGCGAATAGCCGTCGCGAAGGAGGGGTCCTTGAACCATGCACGAATCCTGGCGACGGCGCTGGCCGTCGGCCTGCCGGCCATTGCCGCCAACGCCCAGTCGATGTCGCCGATGCGGGGTGAGGTCAACAGTTTCACTGACGCCTTCGCGGTCCGCGTGTTTCCCGCCAATCCCTACGGCCAGAAGATCAAGGTCGAAATCCACGTCTACGATCAGGATTTTCAGCCAGTGGATGCCAAGATCTCTCCGAGCGCTTTCCAACTGGGCTCGCAGGCTTCCCGTCCTGTCCTTGTGGTCGTGCCCTTCGGCGGCGCTGCCGAGCGTAAAGTGCGTATCTGTACCGAGAGCATCCCCTTTCCCAATCAACAGACGCAGATAAGGGCACAGATATGCGGAAAGTTTTTTGGGCACCGCAAGTCCTGACAGTCGCGTTTGCGGCAATCTGGGCGGGAATCTCACCGGTTTTGGCGGAGGACGTCTACAACCTCAATCAGAATGAGAGCGGCTTCAACCTGCCCGGCGTGACCTTGCCCCAAGGGCAGGATGAGGTCCACGCTTCCGACGGAACCACCTGCCGCTCCGCCGTATCGGGCACCGGTGCCTATCTCGACCTTGGCGTCATCAGAGGCAACAATCAGGCGAACAACGACATCGCCACCTACGGCCGCGTGGTTATTCCGATCGGGCGTACGCCGAAGCGCGTCGATTGCAGCCGCCTCTACGAGCTTGAGGTCGAGCGCCTGCAACTGGAGCTGAAGCTCCTCAAGATGGGCCTCGGCGGTGACGGGCCGACTGCGAGCGTGGCCGCCAGCGCTCCCACGCCCGTGGCCGCGTCATCCGGATGGGCCAACGAAGGCTGGAGCATCAGGACCGGAAGCGGCGATGGCAAGAAAAAGAAGAAGAAATAGCCGCGCGCTGCTCGCGATGGCCGCGCTCGCCGGCTGCTGCCTTCCGGCGCAGGCTGCGATCATCGGCACCTGCACCATCATGGTCGGGGCATCGGGCACGATGACCGCCAATCCGGCCATCAGCATACTGGGCTCCAAGCAGGCAGGCGGATCAAGCGCCAGCGCCACCGTGGTGGCAAGTTCCCTGCTGTGCTCGCTGCTCAACTTGCTGGACTGCTATTCGGTTTCAGCGCCGGCGCCTGCCGCATTCTCTTCCGCGCCGAGCGGCGGCGGCACCAACGTGACCTTCGCCTCGGTCTTCCGCCTCGATGGCTCGGGAGTCGACAATAATGGGGGCGTGCCGCAAAGGGTCGCCAATGGCACCCACGCCATGCAGATCGACCTCACCGCCACCAAGTCGAGCGGTATCTTTCCCGCCGGCAACTATCAGGGCATCGTCACCGTGCGATGCGAGTGAGGCGGCAAATCACGCTGGACCATTCGCGTGGTCTGGCATCGAACGGCTTGGCAGGATAGCTTCCGCGCATCAGCAGGAGGCATTTCTTGATTATCGTAGTCGGTTCGATCAACCTCGACCTTATCGCTAATGTCGACCGCTTGCCGAGCCCCGGTGAGACGGTGAGCGGTTCCAGCTTCACGACGGCCCCCGGCGGCAAGGGCGCCAACCAGGCACTCGCCGCCGCGCGTGCCGGCGCTCAGGTGCGCATGGTCGGCGCCGTTGGCAAGGACAATTTCGCCCCCGAGGCACTGGCTTTGCTGCGCGAGGCCAAGGTCGACCTGTCGGGCGTGGGAGAGACCTTTGCCTCGACCGGCACGGCGCTGATCATGGTCGGCGATGACGGCGAAAACATTATCGCCGTGGTGCCCGGCGCCAACGCTTCCGTGGTGCCCGGCGACCTCTCCAAGGCTTTTCTGACAAAGGGCGACGTCGTGCTGCTGCAGCATGAAATTCCGCTCGCGACGGTCGATGCGGCCCTCGACCAGGCAAGGGCGGCCGGCGCGATCACTGTCCTCAACACGGCCCCTTTCCATGGCGGGGCAGCCGCCTTCCTCGGCAAGGCCGACTATGCGGTCGCGAACGAAACCGAATTCGACCTCTATGGCGAAGCCCTGGCCCTGAAAGGCCGCGATCGTGCGGCGCGCATGCGCGACTATGCCAGCAAGACTGGACGCATCATCGTCGTCACGCTCGGCGGCGACGGCGTGATGGCGGCAACGCCAAGCGAATTCCTGACCGTCCCTGCTTTGCAGATCACGCCGGTCGACACGGTCGGGGCCGGCGACACTTTCTGCGGCTATTTCGCCGCCGGCCTGTCGTCGGGCCTCACGCTCGAACAGGCATTGGCGCGTGCCGGCGCCGCCGGCTCGCTGGCTTGCCTCAAGCCCGGCGCCCAACCGGCGATCCCACTGGCCAAGGATGTCGACCAGGCGCTGCAAGAGGCCGGTTGAAATGATGCGTCCCCGCACGAAGCATGCCGTACCGGCGGCCAGCGACATCTGCCGCCTTTCGGCTGTCGAACTTGCCGGTGCGATCCGCCGGAAGAAACTCTCCGTGCGCGAGGTGGTGACGGCGTTCCTAGACCGCATCGACGCGGTCAATCCACTGGTCAACGCCATCGTCTCGTTACGCGACCGTGCCGACATACTGCGCGAGGCCGATGCCGCCGATATCAGGCGGACGGATGGCACCGGCGCGCTCTTTGGCCTCCCGATCGCCATCAAGGACCTTGCCTCGACCTCCGGCCTCAGGACCTCGTTCGGCTCGCCGATCTTCGCCGATTTCGTGCCGCGGGAAGACGATTTCTTCGTCGAACGCATCCGCGACGCCGGCGCCATCATCATCGGCAAGACCAACGTTCCCGAATTCGGGCTCGGCTCCAACACGTACAACAATGTTTTCGGGCCGACGCTGAACGCTTTCGATCCGGCGCTGACCGCCGGCGGCTCAAGCGGCGGAGCGGCGGTGGCGCTGGCACTCGACATGGTGCCCGTCGCCGATGGCAGCGACTTCGGCGGCTCGCTGCGCAACCCGGCGGCCTGGAACAATGTCTACGGTTTCCGGCCGTCACAGGGGCTCGTGCCCAGCGGTCCCGACTTCGAGGTCTTCCACGCGCAGATGGGCGTCGAGGGGCCGATGGGCCGCAACGTCGCCGACATGGCGCTCTTGCTCGACGTGCAGGCCGGCTACCATCCGCAGGCGCCTCTCTCCTATGAGAAGCAAGGCTCCTTCCTCGAAGGCCTGGCGACGGCGGCGACCGGTGGCCGTATCGCCTGGCTCGGCGATCTCGGCGGCCATCTGCCGATCGAGCCCGGCATCCTCGACTTATGCGAGGCAGCACTCGCACGGTTCACGGATGTATCTTTCCTGACCGAGCCCTTGCGACCGGATTTCGATTTCGAGGCACTCTGGCAGGCCTTCGTGACGCTGCGCCAGGCCAGCAGCGGCTGCGCTCTGAAAGTACACTATGACGACCCCGCCAGGCGTGGCCTGCTGAAGCCGGAAGCCGTATGGGAAGTGGAAAACGCGATGCGGCTGACGGCGCCGCAGATACGCGCGGCCTCGGTCGTCCGAACCTCCTGGTACCGCACGCTGCTGTCGATCTTCGACCGCTTCGACCTCATCGCGCTGCCGACCGCGCAGGTCTTTCCGTTCGATGTCGGCACCCATTGGCCGCGCGAGGTCGGGGGGCGGGCAATGGACAGCTATCATCGCTGGATGCAGGTTTCGGCCTTCGCCACCCTGGGCGGTTGCCCGGCGGTCAATGTTCCCGTCGGCTTCGACGACAGGGGCCGGCCGATGGGCATGCAGCTGGTCGGCAGGCCACGCGGCGACCTCGCCGTGCTGAAGGCCGCGGCTGCCTATGAGACGACGCTGCCCTGGCCCGCCGGAGCCTGAGCCAGACCGGCGCGCCGGCTTGCGTCGTCCTCGCCGTCATGCATTGATTGTTGCATGCTAGGCCGCGATAGCGGCATTGCGAGGAAAAATCATGTCGTTGGAACTCTACGCCGCCTATGTCCTTGCCTGCATCGTCATCATACTGGTGCCGGGACCGACGGTGACGCTGATCATCGCCAACAGCATCCGCCACGGCACTCGCGCCGGTCTCGCTAATGTCGCCGGCACGCAAGCCGGCCTAGCAGTCATGATCGTCATCGTCGGCATCGGCCTCAACACGCTGATTTCGGGCATGGGCCACTGGTTCGAGTGGGTCAGGCTGATCGGCGCGGCCTACCTGATCTGGATGGGCGTGCAGATGTTCCGCTCGAAGGGCACGCTGAACGCCGACGGAACCGCCCGCAAACCACGCGGCGGCTTCTTCCTGCAGGGCTTGGCCGTGGCGCTGAGCAATCCAAAGACGCTGATCTTCTTCGGCGCCTTCTTTCCGCAGTTCATCTCTCCCGCCGGCAACTACCCACTGCAGATCGTCATCATGGGCCTGACCGCCATGATCTTCGCCGCCATGTCGGACTCGACCTATGCGCTCGCCGCCGGCCGCGCCGGGCGCATGCTGTCAGCCAGCCGCATCAAGCTCCTATCGCGGATCAGCGGCAGCTTCATGGTCGGCGGCGGCCTGTGGCTGGCGTTTTCGAAGGCAAAGTAACGGCGAAAGCGCCTTCTCCATAAATTTTTGCGGAGACATATTGAAGAATTGTACGCTGCTGCACAACTCTTCACTATGCGCAAATCAAACGTTTCCTTTCGGGATCGCTTGCTTATTTGGCAATACGAGTACAGCGACGCAGTGATCGGCACCGCTTTCTTTTGCGCCTTTGCGCTGATGAAATCCATTGCGATTGTAGGGCTCCAGGCCAATCCGGTCGTCACCACTCAACGCGTGATGGCCGTGGTAGAATACATCAGAGTGAAACCTGTCAGCCCGTATGCCATGGTAGGTCACAATCTATACTACACCTACCACGTGCGCCTTGATGACGGCAACACGCGGATTTCGATCGACGACGACGTCGAGCGACCGCATCTTGTTGGCTCACTCGTTCCTATTGAACGTCAACACCACAAGCGCGGCGTCGACACCTATCGATTGCTCAATGGGTGACAACGCGCGCCGGTGACACTGCGCGCTTGTCGGCGATTCCAAACGTCAGTTAAGCCGCCCCAGCCTTTCCACCAGCAGCGCGAAAAACCCATCATGGTCGATGTCGCGCATCACCATGGCGTTCTTTTCCCTGGAGGTGACCCCCCACCAGTCGACCACGGTCATGCCCATGGTCAGTTCGGAGGCGGTTTCCACGGTGACGTTGCAATGGCGGCCTTTGAACAGGTCGGGCTTCAGGAGATAGGCGATGACGCAGGGGTCGTGCAGCGGCCCTCCATCCGTGCCGTATTTGCCTTCGTCATAGCGCTCGAAGAATTCCAACATCTCGGCGGCGGCGATGCCGACCTTGGTGCCGAGCTTGCGGAACGCCTCGATGCGCTTGGACGTGGTCAGCGCCTTGTGGGTGACATCGAGCGGCATCATCACGATCGGGATGCCGGACCGGAAGACGACGTCGGCGGCATGCGGATCGACATAGATGTTGAATTCGGCCGTGGGCGTGACGTTGCCGCCCTCGAAGAAGCCACCGCCCATCAGCACGATTTCCTTGATGCGCGGCGCAATCCGGGGCTCTCGGATCAGCGCCAGCGCAACATTGGTGAGCGGTCCGAGCGGGCAGAGCGTGATGGTGCCGCTCTCTTCCTTCATCAGCGTCTCGACGATGAAATCGACGGCATACTGGTCCTGCAGCTTCATTGTCGGTTCGGGCAAATCCGGTCCGTTCAAGCCGGTCTTGCCATGGACCTCCTCGGCCGTGACCAGTTCGCGCGCCAACGGACGGATGGCGCCGGCGTAGACCTTGATTTCGGGCCGGCCGGCCAGTTCGCAGATCTTGCGGGCGTTCTTTTCGGTGAGCTTCAGCGGCACGTTGCCGGCGACGGCCGATATGCCGGCGATCTCCAGTTCAGGACTGCCAAGCGCCAGCAGAATGGCGATGGCGTCGTCCTGGCCGGGATCGGTGTCGATGATGATCTTGCGTGGTTGGGGCATTTCAATTCCTTGTTTGGCTGGCCATCAGCTCACCGGGCCGGTCCTGCGCCCGAAAGACGCCAACCGGCTGCAAAGCTGCTGAACCGCTTGACGGGGGACGGTTCCGGCCTGCGCGCTTCTCCTTGCATCCGCGCGTCGATTCAAGCGCCATGTCGATTATTCCTGTGAGTCCACGATGATCCTGGGCTATTTCCGTGGGTCCGCGACATGGTCTCCTTGGGCGGGTCTTTTGGTGGCTTGAACTTGGTCGCGGGGCGGACCATATCAAGACCATCGGGAAAAATGCCATTTGGGTTTTTCCAGTTTATGTCGCTCTTGAGAGGACAGTGTAACATGAGCCGAATGACGCCTTTCTCCAGCCCGCTTCTCCTGGGTTTCGACGCCATGGAAAAGACCCTGGAGCGTCTGGCGAAGTCCGGTGACAGCTACCCTCCCTACAACATCGAGCGCCTGAGCGGTGCCGACGGCAAGGCCGAAAGGCTGCGCATTACACTCGCCGTCGCCGGGTTCGCCGAAAGCGATCTCGATGTGACAACGGAGGAAAACCAGTTGGTCGTGCGCGGTCGCCAGACCGACGATACCGAGCGCGAATTCCTTCATCGCGGCATTGCCGCACGCCAGTTCCAGCGCTGCTTCGTGCTGGCCGACGGCATGCGTGTGATCGCGGCGGAGCTGAAGAACGGCCTTTTGTCGATCGACCTTGATCGGCCGGAGTCGGAACGGCTGGTACGGAAAATAAACATATCGGTGAAAGACTGATCTTCACCGATGGCTCTCATGCGGGATGGCCTTGAGCGGCGTCCTCGCGCCAAGGAGGCTTGAAATGACCAGAACTGACGAAACCATCACCATGACCAGCGGCGAATTCGCCCATCTCGGCGAAGGCTCTGTCGCCTATCTGCGCAAGGTCTCGAGCGACGAACTGCTCGGCCGCTTCCCCAACATCGGTGAAATCGCGCCCGGCATGGAGCTGTGGGCCCTGTTTGGGGCCAATGGCCAGCCGATCCTGCTTTCCGACGCGCGTGACCGCGCGCTGGCCGGCGCCATGGAAAACGACCTGACCACCGTCGCCATTCATTAAAGACAATTGGTTGGCTGAACTGAAAAGGGCCGCTCATGGCGGCCCTTGGAGCAATATTTAAAAAGATGGCTTCAGGCCGCGTGCGAGGCCTGCGTATCCGACAAAAGCGCATGGATCGCCGCGGCGTCGCGCGTGCCCCTGACCTTGGCCACGGTGTCGGCGTCGCGCAGCACGCGCGCAATGCGCGACAGTGCCTTGAGATGATCGGCACCCGCCCCTTCGGGCGCCAGCAGCAGGAACACCAGATCGACCGGCTGGTCATCCAGTGATTCGAAATCGACCGGCGTCTCCAGCCGGGCGAAAACGCCGGCGATGCGCTTCACGCCGGCGAGCTTGCCGTGCGGGATGGCGATGCCGTTGCCGACGCCGGTCGAGCCCAGGCGCTCGCGCTGCAGGATGGTGTCGAACACCTCCCGTTCCGGAATGCCCGAAATCGTCGCTGCCCGCTCGGACAACAATTGCAGTAGCTGCTTCTTGGAGTTCGCCTTCAACGCCGGCAAAATCGCCGGAACGCTGATAAGATCGCTCAGATCCATGCTTGAAAATCCTTGTTCGCCTGCCGCGCCAGTCCCCACCCCTCGTGCGGCCGGCTTTTATCCCTGTGCGACTTTGGTCGTGGACGGATCGATCCAGCCGATGTTTCCGTCGGGCCGCCGATAGACGATGTTGAGATGGTCGGTTCCGGCATTGCGGAAAACAAGCACGGGACTGTCCTTGGTATCGAGTTCGATGACGGCCGAGGCCACCGACATGGTCTTCAACGTCATGGTCGATTCGGCGACGATGGCCGGTGCGAAATCCTCCGGGATTTCTTCATCGTCATCGGCCAGCGGTGCCATCACCGTGTAAGCGATGTCGGTCAACTCGCCGTTGCCATTGCCTGAATTGTGCGATTTCAGACGGCGCTTGTAACGCCGGAGCCGGGTCTCCAACCGATCGGCCGCGGCCTCGAAGGCGAGTGTCGGGTCCTGGGCGTCGCCGGTGGCCTGCAGCGAGGCGCCGGAATCCAGCCGGATCATGCAATCCGCGGAATAGCGCGAGCCCGATTTGATGACGGTGACATGCCCCGCGAAGCCGCGATCGAAATATTTGCCGATCGCTTCACCGACACGATCGTTGATGCGTGTACGGAACGCATCGCCGATATCCATGTGCTTTCCCGAAATGCGCAGATTCATCTGAAAACTGACCTTCCTTGCTCAGGCTTCAAACTGGCCCGAGTTTATACTCGTGATCCGTGCGCACAAGCTTTGCGGCGTCACTCGCGCCGATTTAAATCCGAACTTTCCGGTTGATCACAAGCCGCCTTCTTGACCGTCCCGGGTCATTGTCGTGACGGACCATCCGCTAGCGGGCATCAAGCCCGTCTCATGCGGGCGGGCTTCTAGCCACTTCACCGTGGCTTGTCAATGAAACTTGAAAGCTGTGGAAATCGTGAACGCCTAGCGGCCGGCGCTGGCGAGCGCCCGTTTCTCGCGCCGGCGCTGTACCGACGAGGGAATATTCATGCCTTCCCGGTACTTGGCGACCGTGCGCCGGGCGATATCGACGCCGCTTTCCCTGAGCATGTCGACAATAGCATCGTCCGACAGCACATCGACGGGCTTCTCCTCGTCGATCATTTGCTTGATGCGATCACGCACCGCTTCCGAGGAATGCGCATCGCCACCACCCGATGCCGCGATCGAGGCCGTGAAGAAATAGCGCAGCTCGAACACGCCGCGCGGGGTGAGCATGTATTTGTTGGCGGTCACCCGGCTGACCGTCGATTCGTGCATGCCGATGGCGTCTGCCACCGTGCGCAGGTTGAGTGGCTTCAGCTGGCGCACGCCATGGACCAGGAAGGCGTCCTGCTGGCGCACGATTTCCGAGGCCACTTTGAGGATCGTCTTGGCCCGCTGGTCGAGGCTCCGTGTCAGCCAGTTGGCGTTCTGCAGGCACTCGGCCAGGAAGTCCTTTTCCGCCTGGTTCTTCGCGTGCGGCGACACCTGGGCGAAATAGATGTGGTCGACGAGCACGCGCGGCAGCGTTTCGGCATTGAGTTCGACGGTCCAGCTGCCGTCATTGGCCGCCCGCACCTCGACATCGGCGACGATCGCATCGCTGGCGCCGCCAGAAAACGCCATGCCCGGCCGCGGGTCGAGCGCCCGGATTTCGGCCAGCATGTCCAGCAAATCCTCCTCGTCGACGCCGCAGAGCCGCTTCAGCGTCTGGAAATCGCGGCGCGCCAGCAGTTCGAGATTGGCGACCAGGGCCTTCATGGCCGGATCGAGACGGTCACGCACGGCAAGCTGCAGCGAAAGGCATTCCGCGAGGTCGCGGGCAAACAGGCCGGCCGGCTCGAAGGTTTGGCACACCGCCAACACCTCGCCCACCGCCATCTCGTCGGTGCCAAGCCGCGCGGCGATCTCCGCCAGATCGGCCCTGACATAGCCGGTCTCGTCGAGCCCATCGGCAAGTTCTCCGGCGATCAGCCGCGCGACGGGATCGATGAAGGCGAGCGCGACTTGCTCGCCGACATGGTCGCGCAGCGTGATCCCGCTCGCAGCCATGTCGCCGGCGTCGAGCCCCTCGGACGAGGAGCTTCCACTGCCCGAAGCCGATTTCCATTGCGCCGTCAGGTCGGGGCCCAACCGCTCACTGGTGCCGGGATCGTCGGGAAACAGGTTTTCCAGGGACGTATCGAGCTTTTCCGAGATGGCTTCGGCACTCCATCCCGCCTCGTTCTCGAACCAGTCGCCATCGGCGGCCGCTTGCGGCTCTACGTCGAGCTTCTGCGCCTGGTCGCTCGCGGCATCATCCTGCGGCTCGGCGCGCTCCAGAAGCGGGTTGCGCTCGATCTCCTCGTCGATGAAGTGCTCTAACTCGGTATGGGTGAACTGCAGCAGCCGAATCGACTGCATCAGCTGCGGCGTCATCACCAGCGACTGCGACTGTCGGAGCTGTAGTTTGGCCGCCAATGCCATGGTTCGGTTTCAAACGCCTCCTCTACGCGTCCCCAACTTCCGGAAATCAATTTCACGGCCGGCCATAGAAACTGGCCCGGCTTTTGCCTGTCAAGGCAAAGCCTAGCAAAACCCGCTTACCGGAGCGTTATCCCGGAGCAAAATCGCGGAAAACAGGTCGCCGGCGCGTAAAAAATCGTATCAGGAAACAAATTTCACGCTCAGAGCGTAAAACCCTCGCCGAGATAAAGCCGCCGCACGTCGGGATTTGCCACCACTTCGTCGGCGCGGCCATGAGTGAGCACCTGGCCGGCGTGGATGATGTAGGCGCGGTCGATCAGGCCGAGCGTCTCACGCACATTGTGGTCGGTGATGAGGACCCCGATGCCGCGCGCCGTCAGGTGACGCACCAATTGCTGAATATCGGCGACGGCGATCGGATCGATGCCGGCGAAGGGCTCGTCGAGCAGCATGTAGGCCGGGCGCGTCGCCAGCGCGCGCGCGATTTCCAGGCGCCGCCTTTCGCCGCCCGAGAGCGACATGGATGGCGCCTTGCGCAGATGGCTGATGTGAAATTCCTCAAGCAGTTCGTCGAGGTTGCGCTCGCGGACCTTGCGATCCTTTTCGACCACTTCGAGCACGGCGCGGATGTTCTGCTCGACATTGAGCCCGCGAAAGATCGAGGCCTCCTGAGGCAGATAGCCGATGCCGAGGCGCGCGCGACGATACATCGGCATCGAGGTGACGTCGAAGCCGTCGATCTCGATCGAGCCTTCATCCACCGGCACCAGGCCGGTGACCATGTAGAAACAGGTCGTCTTGCCGGCGCCGTTGGGGCCGAGCAGCCCGACGGCCTCGCCTGCGCGCACGCCCAGCGTGACGCCGCTGACGACCTTGCGGCCCTTGTAGCTCTTGGTCAGACCCTTGGCGATCAAGGTTCCCTTGAACTTCGCCTTGTCGACCGTGGCCGGCGCCGAAAGCTTGCCTGCGGCCCGTCCCGGAAGACGCGCCGTCAGCGACGACAGGCTGACCATCAGGGGTTCGTCGCTCCCGATTTCGGCGGCGGTGTGATCGACATCTGCACACGCTGCCCAGCACATGGATCGACCTGGGCCAGCCCGGTTTTCATCTGCACGGTGAGCTTGCAGCCGACCAGCACATTGTCGTTTTGCGAAAGGACGACCTTTTTGCCCGAAAGCACCAGCACCTGGCTCTTCATGTCGAAACTGCCCTGATCGCCGGTCGCGACCTGCTGATCCGACTTGATGTAGACCTTGTCGGAGATCTCCAGGTGATCGATGTTGGCCGAGCCGGTCATGGCTGCCGCCCCGGCGGCTTCGGCGCCCTTGGCGCCCGCATTGGGGTCCTTGACGTAGTAGACCATCATCTTGCCGGCCTTCATCAGCGTCGGCCCCTGGACGACGGTGACATTGCCGGTGAAGATCGCGACGCTGTCGGCCTGGTGGACTTCCAGCTTGTCGCTTTCGATCTGGATCGGCTTGTCGCCGGCCAGTTTGAGACCCGACACCTGGCTGGCCGCTCCCGACTGCGCCAGCGACGGCGCCAGGCTGAGCAGGAACAGCGCCGAAGTTGCGGCCGCAAGCCGTGTCGAACTATTGAGCCACATTCGCTTCTTCGCCCTTTGCCTCAGCCGCCTTCAGAACGGCGGGATCGATGTTGACACGAACCTTGTTCTCGAACACCAGGATCTTGCCATTGTCCTGGACCGACATCGAATCCGCCGTGATCTGCGACCCGCCACGGCTGACATCGACCGGATCATCCGTCTTCATAGTGCCTTTGCCCATGTCGAGGAAGACCGATTTGAACTTGGCCTGGAGGCCGTCGGTCGTGGTGATGGTGACGTCGCTGTTCAGCTTCATCGTATTGCCGTCGCGATCGTAGGTACCGCGCGAGGCTTTTACCGCCGCGACGTTGTCGGGAGCGATCGGCACCTTGGCGTCGATGCCCTCGAGCTCGATGATGCCTTGCGTGCTCACATCCTGTATGGCGCGCAGCGCCGTCATCGAATAGGGCTGCTTCTGCTTGGTGAAACCATTGAGTTTGGGATTGGCCATCACCAGCTTACCGTTCGAGAAGGCGGTGCCTTCGGCCTGCACCGCGACGGAAACGGGCGCGGCGAGGTAGGAATAGACTGGGAAGGCGACGGCGATCAATGCCGCGGCCAAGGGCACGGCGAATTTGAGTACGCGCACGCGGCGTGAATGACGCTGGGCGCGGTCGAAAGCTTCGCCCCGCGTCCAGTCATCCGCCGGGGGAGCCAACTCCGTCTCCGGGCTGGTCGGTTCATTCGGTCGCGCTAACATGACTGCTTTCTTCTAAAACCCTGCCCCGGGAGCACCGCCTATAGGTGGGACGCCAGCGCCCTCGCGCAAGCACAAGCCGACGAAAACCGCAAAAATGTGACAGCTGCCGTGCACAAACGAAACCCGGGTCAGCGCAACAGCCAGTGCTTCATAGCAGAAATAGACGCCCTTGCGTCTTTTTTCACCACCGAAGTTCTTCCCACTTACCTTGCGTCGCCCGCACAGGCCAGTCACAAAACAGACAACACGGACCGCCGCGCGCGGATTGCCGCGCCATGTGCGGGACGGAACTGCTTCCCGATCAAGACATCATGGTCTAAAAGCGTCTCTTCCCGATGACTGTGAGGCTGACGATGGCATTGAGAGCCGACGACCTGATCGACCGCCGCCGCTTGCGGCGCAAGCTGACTTTCTGGCGTGTCGCGGCCTTCGGCATCGTGGCGCTCGGGGTGATTGCGGTGTCGGCCTGGTTCTATGGCGACGATTTCGGCGGCTCCGCCGTCGACCACATCGCCAAGGTCAGGATCGAAGGCACCATCACCGAGGACGACGAACTGATCAAGCGGCTGGAGGCTATCCGCCAGTCGCCGAAAGTAAAAGGCGTGATCCTTGTGGTCGATTCTCCTGGCGGCACCACCGTCGGCGGGGAATCGATCTACGAGGAGGTGCGCAAGCTGGCCGCCGACAAGCCTGTCGTGGCCGAGGTCGGCACGCTCGCCGCGTCGGCGGGTTACATGATCGCCAGTGCCGCCGACCATATTGTCGCCCGCAAGACCTCGATCGTCGGCTCGATCGGGGTGCTGATCCAGTATCCCGACGTAAGCGGCCTGATGGACAAGCTCGGCGTCAAGCTGGAGGAGGTCAAGTCCTCGCCGCTGAAAGCCTCACCTTCGCCCTTCAAGCCGACCAATGACGACGAGCGCGCCATGGTCCGCAAGCTCATTCTGGACAGCTACGACTGGTTCGTCGGCATCGTCGCCGAACGTCGCAAGATGACCCACGAACAGGCGCTGGCGCTGGCCGACGGTTCGATCTTCACTGGCCGCCAGGGTGTTGCCAACGGGCTGATCGACGCCGTCGGCGGCGAGTCCGTGGCGATCGACTGGCTGGCGACCAAGGGTGTCGATGCCAAGCTCAAGGTGGTCGAGTGGAAGGACACGGAACGGCGCGGCGGTTTCCTGTTCTCGAAGGCAATGGCACGCACGATCGCCGGCGCGCTCGGTCTGCCGGACTCCGGCGGCGACGTGATCCATGAACTTGGCGCCGACCGCTTGTTTCTTGACGGTCTCGTTTCCGTCTGGCACCCTTGAGACGCGTTGGGACAGCTAAAAAAGCAAATAAAATCATCCTGATAATTTTGGCCGAACTGCTTTCACGGGGACCCGTCTGATGATCAAGTCCGAGCTTGTGCAGATTATTGCCACGCGCAATCCGCATCTTTTCCTGCGCGACGTCGAAAACATCGTCGGCGCGATCTTCGATGAAATCACCGACGCGCTTGCCGAGGGCAACCGGGTCGAATTGCGCGGTTTCGGCGCTTTTTCGGTGAAGAACCGACCTGCCCGCACCGGCCGCAACCCGCGCACCGGCGAATCCGTCGAGGTCGAGGAGAAATGGGTGCCGTTCTTCAAGACCGGCAAGGAGTTGCGTGAAAGGCTGAACGGCGGCAAGTAGGCGCGTCAGCGCCGGACGGCCTTATCGGCCCGCTTGCGACGGAAAACATCATGCTCAATCGCTTCATGCTCATCGTGGTCTTCGTGCCCCTGGCGATCATCCTGATCGCTTTGGCCGTCGCCAACCGCGAACTCGTCGCCTTCACGCTGGACCCCTTCAATCCCGGAAATCCGAAGCTGACACTCACCTTGCCGCTGTTCATCTTCCTGTTCCTGGCGCTCGCCATCGGCATGGTCGTCGGCAGCCTGGCGACATGGGTGAAGCAGGGCCACTACCGCAAACTGGCTCGCCAGCGCGGTGTCGAGGCCGAAAACCTGCGCCAGGCAGTCAGCCGCACGCCCTCGGTGCCGCAGGCATCAGCCCAAGCACCGGCCCAAGGGTCGGCGTTGCCGAAGCCGACCAATTGAGCCGCAGGTCGGCGCGTTTCTTTTCGCGGAGCTTTTCATGCTGACCATTTCGGCCGCGGAGGTCGATCGTGCGCTGACCTTTCCTGGACTGGTCGAGACATTGCGCACGGCATTTCGCGAGGGCGCGGTGCAGCCGGTCAGGCATCATCACGCGGTCGAAAGGCCAGACGGCGCGGCGTCGACCTTGCTGCTGATGCCCGCATGGACCGATTTTCACGCCGCGGGCCGTTCCGCCGGCGGCCATATCGGCGTCAAGATCGTCACCGTCTCGCCCGACAACAACGCCGTCGGCAAGCCCGCCGTGATGGGGCTCTATCTCTTGCTCGATGGCAGCACCGGCGAGCCGGAAGCCCTGATCGACGGCCAGCGGCTGACGCAGTGGCGCACGGCGTGCGCCTCGGCGCTGGCGGCGTCCTATCTCGCCCGCGACGATGCCTCGCGGCTGCTCGTGGTCGGCGCCGGCGCGCTGTCGCCCTTCCTGGCCAAGGCGCACAGCGCCGTGCGGCCAATCAAGACCATCCGCATCTGGAACCGCACCCCGGCCAACGCCGAGAAAGTCGCGGCCGATCTGCGCGCCGAGGGCTTCGCGGCCAGCGCCGCGACCGATCTCGATGCCGAGCTTGGCCAGGCCGACATCGTCTCCTCGGCGACAATCACCACCACGCCGCTGATCAAGGGCACGTTGCTGCGGCCGGGAACCCATGTCGACCTGGTCGGCGGCTTTACGCCTGCGATGCGCGAAAGCGATGACGACGCGGTCATGCGCGCCCGCGTCTATGTCGACACCCGCGCCGGCGCCACCAAGGAAGCCGGCGACATCGTCCAGCCACTGGCCTCAGGCGTGCTGAAACCACAAGCCATCGTCGCCGACCTGCACGAACTGGCGCGCGGCCAAAAGGAAGGTCGCGGCAGCCCGGACGAGATTACGCTGTTCAAGTCGGTCGGTGCCGCGCTGGAGGACTTGGCCGCCGGCATTGCCGTCTACAAGGCGCTCAGGGGCTAGTCGAAGCGAGTTTGGCGCCCATCGTCTCCGCGATCAAAGCGAAATCTGCCACGCTGATCGGGAACAAGCCAAAGCGCAACGGGTAACCCCAGTTCGATTTGCCTGAGGTGAACTCCAGCCTCTCAAGCAATGGCTTGATCGGCGTTTCCTGTGCCTGCGCCCAGTCGACATCGCGACGGAACGGCGTGAAGCCGCCGCCCATGTCGCCTTGATAGGGGTCTCCTTCCCGCACCATGCCGATCGCCGTGAACGCCTGCAGACCGTCTTTCTCCCCCAAAACCGTGGTCGGCGAATAATAGACGATGCCATCACCGGGCCTGACGCGGCGCAGCGGTGCCGCCTTGCCATGGTTGACCTGCATGAAGCCGCCCTTGCGGCCGCGCCGGACATGTTCGGCCGACGCCACGGCGATCCAATACGCGCTCATTTCTGCTCCTAATTGGCCAGTTATCCGTCGGCCAACGCTTGCCCGCTAATCGGCCCGCAGTGCCGGAGCGCCAAACGATAGGGCTGGGGCCGCGGCAATGGCAAGTGCGGCCGTTCGGAACGGCTTCGGCCCGGAACCGTTGTTGCGTCATGCGACTATATGGCTTCCTGCTGTTCTGGTCTGTCTTGGCCACCATGATCGCTGCGCTCAGCCTCGGGCCGTCCTTCGCCCATGTCCTGGAATCGGTGCCCCGGCTCACCCGATGGTCCCCGGCGCTTTGGCGCGAGGCCACCGTTATCAACGGCCAGTTCCTGCTCTTCGCAATCATTGGCGCGCCGCTGGATGTCGCGGCAATCATCTGCCCGGGACTGCTGGCGTGGCTGCTGCGCCAAGATCGGTCGGCGTTCTGGTTCGCACTCGCCGCCACCTTGCTCTATGCGCTATCCCTCGTACTTTGGTTCGTTCTCGTCAAACCGGCCAATAAAGTTCTCGCCACCTGGGTGCCAGGGCCGATTCCAGACAATTTCGACGCCATACGGCTGCGCTGGGAAACCGGCCACATGGCCGTCACGGCGGCCAAGGCTGCCGGCTTCGTTTCGCTGGTTGTCGCACTGCTCTCGATCGGGCGTGGCGGCTAAGCCATCCGCAAGCCGCAATTGCCCCAATCGTTGCTATCGCAATGTCGCGCGGGTTTGTTGCGCCGATGGGCATAGCTGTGGCAGAAGCGGGCCGAACCGCCGGAGAAGCTGTCTCTTGAAGTCTTTTCGCGACAAACGCCGCGACGGCCGCCCGCACCAGCCGGGTAAAGGCGAAGCCGCGCAATCGCGTCCACCGGAAGGTCGCGGCGTGGCCAGGCCGGAGGTCAGGCCGCGGCAAGACCTGAAGCCGGACCAGCCCGCACCGAAATCCACGCCCCGCAACCTTGCCCGTCGCGGCGGCGTCCTGCCCGCTGAGCAACTTCCGGTAATCCTCGAAGTGGCACCCAACGCGGATTACGCGCTGCTCGACAGCGGCGCTGGACAAAAGCTTGAACAATATGGACCCTATCGCATCGTGCGGCCCGAGGGCCAGGCGATCTGGCAGAAGGCTCTGCCGGCCAAGGACTGGGAGCGTGCCGACGCGATCTTCACCGGCGACACCGACGAGGAAGGCATCGGCCGCTGGCGTTTTCCCAGGACGCCGCTCGGCGAAACCTGGCCGATGAAGCATGACGGCATCGACTATCTCGGCCGCTTCACCTCGTTTCGCCATGTCGGCGTCTTTCCCGAGCAGGCGTCGCACTGGGACCATATGGCCGGGCTGATCGCGGCCGCCAGGCGGCCAGTCAAGGTACTCAACCTGTTCGGCTATACCGGCCTTGCCTCGCTGGTGGCGGCGCGCGCCGGCGCTGAGGTCACCCATGTCGACGCCTCGAAGAAGGCGATCGGCTGGGCTCGCGAAAACCAGGAGATATCCGGACTTGGCGGCAAGCCGATCCGCTGGATCGTCGACGACGCGGTCAAGTTCGCCGAGCGCGAGGAGCGTCGCGGCAGCCGCTACGACATCATCCTGTTCGATCCGCCGGCCTATGGCCGCGGCCCCAAGGGCGAGGTCTGGCAATTGTTCGAAGATCTTCCCGATCTGACGGACCTCTGTCGCTCGATCCTGACCCCAAGACCGCTTGCCGTGGTGCTGACCGCCTATTCGATCCGTGCCTCCTTCTTCGCCATCCACGCTCTGGTGCGCGACACCTTCGCCGGCATGGGCGGCAAGGTTGAATCGGGTGAGCTGATTATCCGTGAAAAGTCCGCCGGCCGGGCGCTTTCGACGTCACTGTTTTCGCGTTGGGTGGCCTGACATGAACGAACGGCATGCCGGCGCGCCCGGTCAGGTGAAGGAAGTCACCAGCCTTGCCAATCCGCTGGTCAAGGACATCAAGGCACTTGCCTTGAAGAAATTCCGCGACCAGCAGAACGCCTTCATGGCCGAGGGGCTGAAGCTGGTCATCGATGCGCTCGACTTGGGCTGGCAGATCAGGACGTTGGTCTTCGCCAAGGCCGGACGCGGCAACGCGGCCGTGGAAAAGGTCGCGGCACGCACCGTCGCCGCCGGCGGCACCGTGCTCGAAGTATCGGAAAAAGTGCTTGTCGCCATCACCCGCCGCGACAATCCGCAAATGGTGGTCGGCGTCTTCTCGCAGAAATTCCTGGCCCTGAAGGACATCCGTGCCGACAATGGCGATGTCTGGGTGGCGCTCGACCGGGTGCGCGATCCCGGCAATCTCGGCACCGTCATCCGCACCGTCGATGCCGTCGGCGCCAAGGGCGTCATCCTGGTCGGCGACACCACCGATCCGTTTTCGGTGGAAACGGTGCGCGCCACCATGGGGTCGATCTTCGCCATACCGGTGGCCAAGGCAACGACGGAGGCATTCCTTGCCTGGCGCGGCGGCTTTTCAGGGCTGGTTGCCGGCACGCATCTGAAAGGCGCGGTCGACTACCGCTCGGTGGATTTTTCCCGCGGGCCGGTGCTGCTGATGATGGGCAATGAGCAGCAGGGCCTGCCCGAAAGCCTGGCGGCAAGCTGCGACAGGCTGCTCAGGATTCCGCAGGCGGGCCGTGCCGATTCGCTCAATCTCGCGGTCGCCACCGGCATCATGCTGTTCGAGATCCGGCGCGGCGCGCTGAAGCTCGAACCAATTTCGGACCAGCAATGAGGGTTGCCCAATCGTGAAATCATGGTCTCCCTACGCGCTGCTCGTCATGGTGGCCATCGCGCTCGACCAGTGGATAAAGACACTGGTCGAAGCCGGACTGCCCTTCCAGGAAAAGCTCGACCTCCTGCCCTTCCTGGCGCTGTTCCGCACCTACAACACCGGCATCGCCTTCTCGATGTTCTCCTCCTTCGGCGACATCGGCCTGGTTGTCATCGCGGTGCTGGTCGTCGCTTTCGTGCTTTACCTCGCCACGCGCACGCCATCGGGCCATGTCATCGCCCGCACCGGCTTTGCCCTGATCATCGGCGGCGCGCTGGGCAATCTGATCGACCGCGCCGTCTACGGCCACGTCATCGATTACATCCTGTTCCACACGCCGGTCTGGTCCTTCGCCGTCTTCAACCTTGCCGATGCCTTCATTTCGGTGGGCGCGGCCCTGGTCGTCTTCGACGAACTCATCGGCTGGCGGCGTGAACCCGCGCCTCCGAACGCCAAGCCTTCCGAGGATTGACCCCGCGCGGCCATCGCCGCACAGTCACGCCGAGCAAGTTCGGGGAGAAAAAGATGACCGAAACCTTCAAAGCCATCCTCGTTTCGCGCGATGCCGAGAAAAAACAGTCGGTCGCCGTGACCGATCTCATCGACGCCGATCTGATGGAGGGCGACGTCACCATCGCGGTCGAGGCAACGACGGTGAACTACAAGGATGGACTGGCGATATCGGGCAAGGCGCCGGTGATCCGTCGATGGCCGCTGGTGCCGGGCATCGACCTTGCCGGCACCGTCATCTCCTCTTCCAATCCCGACTGGCGCAAGGGCGACAAGGTCATCCTGAACGGCTGGGGCGTTGGCGAAACCCATTTCGGCGCCTATGCCGGGCGCGCCCGCGTCAAGGGCGACTGGCTGGTGCCCCTGCCGGAAGGCATGAGCGCGCATGATGCCATGGCGGTCGGCACCGCCGGCTACACGGCCATGCTCTGCGTCATGGCGCTGGAGCGGCACGGCATCCTGCCTGAGCGCGGACCTGTCGTGGTGACGGGTGCTGCCGGCGGCGTCGGTTCGGTCGCGGTCTCGATCCTGTCCAGCCTCGGCTACCATGTCATCGCGTCGACCGGCCGCAACGCCGAAAGCCCCTACCTGATCAACCTCGGCGCCGCCGAGGTGATATCGCGCGACGAGCTCAACCAGCCCGCCAAGCCGTTGGCCAAGGAGCGCTGGGCCGGCGGCATCGATTCGGTCGGCAGCCACACGCTGGCCAATGTGCTGTCGATGACCTCCTATGGCGGCGCGGTCGCGGCCTGCGGCCTGGCCGGCGGCATGGATCTTCCGTCGAGTGTCGCCCCCTTCATCCTGCGCGGCGTCTCCCTGCTCGGCATCGATTCGGTGATGGCGCCGAAAGCCGTGCGCCTCGAGGCCTGGCGGCGCATCGGCTCCGATCTCGATGTGGACAAGCTCGCCAGCCTGTCCACGACCATCGGCTTCGACGGCATCATCGGTGCGGCACACGACATCGTCGACGGCAAGATCCGCGGCCGCGTCGTCGTCGACATGTGACCCGGTTCAGGGGTGGCAGGCGCCGGGCGGAATTGCCACATTGGCTGGCAAATCCGTCGCCGCCGGGCCAAAAACGCCCGATCCGCTAAAATTCGAACGATCCCCCGCAATTTTCCATAATCTCTGTCTGGCAAAGGATTTCGCATGATCGCGGAATCCGACAGCCAACAGGCCGACGCCGGCGACGACATCGATGCGGCATCGGCGCAACCGCCGGTATCGGCGCGGCGGTTTATCGCCGCGCCGCCGCTGGTCCCTGATCAGCAACCGGCCAAGCGCGAAGGCCTGCCGATCCTGACCTTCGTTGCCGTCATGCTGCTGGCCGGCCTCTCATCCCTGACCGGGGCGCCAGTCTTCATTAGCCTTGCCTTGCTGGGAACCGGCCTTGCTGGCCTGGCCATGCATCTGCGCGCCAGACGCAGCGTACGCCGCACCGCGGTCCTGCTCGACGAAATCACCGCCCGCAACCGCGCCGAGATCGAGACGCTGGCCGACCGCATGTGGGAGATGCAGGAAAGCGAGGAGCGCTTTCGCGGTCTCATCGACGCGCTCGGCGATCTCGTCATCCATCGCGACCGCGACGGCTACATCGTCTACGCCAACAAGGTGTTCGCCGACCTCGTCGAAACCGATCCGCGCGATCTTGCCGGCAAGACGTTGGCCGAACTCGGCATCGAGGTCGGTATCGTTCCCGATGCGGCTTTCTCGGATCATGAATGCCTGAGTTCCACCGACGTCGCCATCCGCACGCCGACGGGCCCGCGCTGGTTCTCCTGGATCGAGCTGTCGGTGCGCGAAAAGGACAGCGGTGCCGTTTCGCATCGCGCCATCGCCCGCGACATCACAGCACGCAAGCGCGCAGAGTCGTCCATGATCACCGCGCGCGAGCGGGCCGAATTCGCGAGCCAGGCCAAGTCGCGCTTCCTCGCCACCGTCAGCCATGAGATCCGCACGCCGATGAACGGCATCATGGGCATGGCCAGGCTGCTCGCCGACACCAGCCTTTCGCCGGAGCAGCAGACCTATGTCGGCGCCATCTCGACCTCGGCCAGCGCCTTGCTTGCCCTGATCGAGGACTTGCTCGATTATTCCAAGATCGAGGCCGGACGCTTCGATCCCGAACCGCAGCCCATGTCGGTGCGCGAGATCGCCGACAACATCATCGAATTGATGGCCGCGCGCGCCTTCGCCAAGAGCATTGGCCTTGGCTGCCATGTCGAACCGGATGTGCCGCAATTGATCACCGCCGATCCGGGCCGGGTCAGGCAGGTGCTGCTCAACCTCATCGGCAACGCCATCAAGTTCACCGACAGTGGCGGCGTGCTGGTCAGCGTCGCGCGCGCCCGAACCGAGACCAGCGACCGCATCTGCTTCACCATCGCCGATACCGGTCCCGGCCTGCGCGACGAGGACATGGAGCGCATCTTCGAGGAGTTTGAGCAGGCCGACGGCACCTCGACACGCACGCATGGCGGTGCTGGACTGGGACTTGCCATCTCCAAGCGCCTGGTGGCCGCCATGGGCGGCACGATTTCGGTTTCCAGCCGGCTTGGCCAGGGATCGGAATTCGTCTTCGAGATTCCCGCCACATCAGCCACCGAGCCGCCGCAGGGCCGGTTGAACGCGCTTGCCGGGCGACGCGCCGTGATCGTATCCAAGAACACCGTCGAGGCCGATGCCATCGCCCGCACCATCCGCTCCAATGGCGGCGCGGCCGGCATCGCCACCACCGTGGCTCAGGCCGCATCCTTTGCCGACGGCTGCGACGTGCTCCTGGTCGACGCGGCCATGGAAGAGAGTGACGGAAGGCTGCTCAAGCGGCTTCGCCAGCATGGGTTTTCCGATTGCGAAGCCGTCACGCTGATCGCACCCACCGACCGCGGCATGCTGGGCGAGTTTCGTGCCAGCGGCTACGCGACTTTCCTTGCCCGGCCAGTGCGCGGAGGAACACTTTTGCGTGTCCTTTTGAGCAGCCACGCACCGGTCCTGGCCCAGCCGCAGCCGGAAAAACGCCGCGCGCCGGCGCTTCGTGCCTCAGGCGAACGCCAGCAGGGCCTGTCCGTGCTGATCGCCGAGGACAACGACATCAATGCCATGCTGGCCCGCGCGACGCTGTTGAAGGCCGGGCATCGCGTCAAGGTGGTCGGCAATGGCAAGGCCGCCGTCGAGGCGGTCACTGGTGCCGGCCACAAGCACCGCTTCGACGTGGTGCTGATGGATCTTCACATGCCCGTCATGGACGGACTGGACGCCATTGCCGCGATCCGCCGCCATGAAGAGGAGGCCTCCGTGCCGCCGGTGCCGATCATGGTGCTGTCGGCCGACAGCCAGGAAAAGACCCGCCATGCGGTGCTCGCCCACGGCGCCAGCGGCTTCGTCACCAAGCCGCTCGACCCCGATGCGCTGGTCAGTGCCGTCGAGGGCCAGGTCGCCGCTTGAGCCAGCTTTTTCCGGGGTGCGTGGCTGGTCAAGGCCGCCAAAAACCAGCCCATTTTCGGCGCCCGCGAACGCGACGCGCCTGGGGTCTTGTGACGCAACGTAGCCGGTTGACCGTTTTCGCCAGCCGACGAAGTATTGCCCGCGACGCCGTATCACGGTACTGTCACAATCCTGTTGCACCTACACCGTATCCCCGTGCCAAGAGGGATGGCTCGAAGGAGAATCACTCGTGCATACAGTTATGCCGGAATGTGACACTCGGCCGAACGCCAGCAGCGCCTTGCTCGCCGGACGTAATGTCGATTCCGTCATAAAGGGCGCGGCGCTCGGCCGTATCGGCAATCTCGAAGTGCGGCTCGCCCGCAACGAGGCCGAGATCGCGGCCGCGCAGGAAGTGCGTTACCGTGTATTCTATGACGAGCTTGGCGCCAGGAAGGATCTGTTCCAGGCGCAGGACCGCCGCGACGCCGACCGCTTCGACCCGCTCTGCGACCATCTGCTCGTCCTCGACACCACGCTTTCCGGCCCTGAGCACCGCCGCATCGTCGGCACCTATCGCTTGCTGCGGCAAGAAATCGCGGCAACCGCCGGAGGCTTCTATTCCGAAGGCGAATTCGAGCTGACCAAGCTCATCGCCCGCCATCCCAGCCAGCGTTTCCTTGAACTCGGCCGTTCCTGCGTCTTGCCGGAATACCGTTCGAAGCGCACCATCGAAGCGCTATGGCAAGGCATCTGGGCCTACATCAATCACTACGAGATCGGGGTGATGACCGGCTGCGCCTCGTTCCATGGCACCGTGCCGGCCGCGCATGCGGAGGCGCTCACTTATCTTGCCCATCACTGCCGCACCAACTCGGCCTGGGACGTGCGCGCTGTGTCCGGGCGCTATTGCTCCATGGATCTGATGCCGATCGAGGCGGTCAACACCAAGGCGGCGATCGCGGCGATGCCGCCTCTGGTCAAGGGCTATCTGCGGGTCGGCGCTCGCATCGGCGATGGTTGCGTCATCGACCGCGAATTCTCCACGGTCGACATTTTCGTCGTGATGCCGGTCAAGGAGATCGGTGCCCGCTACGTCAACTATTATGGCGGGGAAGCGCAGCGCTTCGCCGCGTGAGCGATTAGGCAGTAGTCAGTAGTCAGTAGTCAGTAGTCAAGACGACACGATTCGCGCTTCGGCGACTACTGACCACTCCCCTACTCCCTCTCCTCACGGAATGTCTTCCGGCCGCCGGCCGGGCCGGCTCTTGTAGGCTGGAAAGGTCCAGCCGAAACGGAGCGCGCCGCCGCGCACGGCGAACGCCGCGGCGAAGCCGGCCAGCTCTGAAACGATCGGCGGCAATCCTGTGACGTCGCCAGCCGTGAAGATGGCAGCGCCCGTGAGAGCGGCCGTAACATAGATTTCCGGCCTCAGCAGCACCGAGGGTTCGCCGGCCAGCAGATCGCGCAGGATGCCGCCGGACGTGGCGGTGAGCACGCCGGTGATGACGGAGACGACTGGAGAACCGGTAATGGCCAGTCCTTTGGCCGCACCCATCACCGAAAAAGCGGCTAGCCCGATGGCGTCGAGCCAGAGCAGCCATTTCCAGCGGGATTCGATACGGTGCGCGGCAAAGAAAACCAGCACAGCGACCGCCGCGCAGATCAGCACGTAGCTGGAGTTGGCGACCCAGAAAACCGGCAGATTGAGGATGACGTCGCGAAGCGTGCCGCCGCCGATGCCGGTGACGCTGGCCAGGAACAGGAAGCCGATAATGTCGAGCTGTTTGCGCGACGCCGCCAACGCCCCCGTCGCCGCGAAGACCGCAACGCCGGCATAGTCGAGGAGGGCGATCGGATTCATGGAGTGAGTAGTGAAGTAGTCAGTAGTGAATGGCAATTGGCGAAGCAGGCGCCTACCCGGCCCAGTCCTTGCTACTCACAACTCTCTATCGCTACCCATTAATCACGCATCCTTCTCGGCCTGCTCATTGACCGGCCCTGGCTCGACCGGCGCGTCGGCGGCGATTTTCGGACCACCCTTGGCGACGCCGACCATGGCCGGGCGCAGCACCCGCTCGCCGATCGAATAGCCCGGCTGCACGACCTGGACCACGGTGTTGGCCGGAACATCGGGATTGGGCACTTCAAACATTGCCTGGTGGAAATTGGGATCGAACTTCTCGCCCTCGGGAGCGAGTTTCTTGACCCCATGCCGCTCCAGCGCCGACAGCATGGCGCGCTCGGTCAGGTCGACGCCTTCGATCAGCGCCTTGAAGCCGGCATCCCCCGATGCCTTGGCCTCGGCCGGAATGGCATCCAGGGCGCGGCGCAGATTGTCCGACACCGACAGCATGTCGCGGGCGAAATTCGCCACCGCGTAAGTGCGCGCGTCATGCACGTCGCGCGCGGTGCGGCGGCGCAGGTTTTCCATCTCGGCCGCGACCCGCAGCGCGCGGTCCTTCAGTTCTTCATTTTCCTTCAGCAGCCGTACAAGCGCTTCGTAGTCACCATCGGTGCTGCCTTCCGTGCGCTCGGCATTGGCCTCGGCCGCCTCGGCTTCATTGGGCGTGCGTTCGTCTTTTGCCTGGTCGCTCATCGCCGTTTCCCGTCATCTCGAATGGTATGGATTTTGTGCCCGATATCGAGGTTCGCAGGCCAAAAATCAAGGGGAAAGAGACCGCAGGGGCCTGCGACCCCACCAGGAAAGCACGATGGGGACGCTTCGATTTTAATTCAAATTTTACCGTACTTGCCGGCTTTGCTTGCCACGAGGCGGTGATGCGGGAACCATTCCGCTGCTGGGGGAGTTTCGGAGCCGACGCAGGATTTTTGAAATGATGACCCGCAACAAGCTTGAAAAAGGCGAAAGGCTCGCTGCGGAGGTTCGGCGCCAGTTCGGCGCCGAGGCAGTGACGCGCTTTCTGCGCACCTTGCCAGCCTTCCGCATCGAACCCGACATCCCGGACCGGTTTGAGCAATTGCTCGAGCATCTCGACCGGGTCGAGGATGGCGACGCCGGCTGGCGACGGCAGTAGGACCGCCCGGGCTTTACGCGACAATTACGCACAGTAACTTTGCGTGATCATTGGCTTGCGGTGGCGGCACACCCTGCCTATGCTTCCTGATGAACATGATTTCCCCCGAGGCAGCTGCCAACAGCAAGCGCGCCTGGCTCAAGATCCTGGCGCGCTACAAGAAGCCTGACAGGCGGCGTAGCACACTCGAACTCGCCATCACCCTCATTCCTTTCGCCACTCTGTGGGCTCTGTCTTCCGCTGCCTATGCCTATGGTCATTGGTGGGGACTGGTGCTGATCCTGCCCGCGGCCGGCTTCCTGGTGCGGATTTTCATGATCCAGCACGATTGCGGCCATGGCTCCTTCTTTGCCAATCGCATTGCCGATGACTGGATCGGCCGCGCGCTGGGCATCCTGACGCTGACGCCCTACGACTGCTGGCGGCGTGCCCATGCCACCCATCATGCCAGCGCCGGCAATCTCGACGAACGCGGCATGGGCGACATCAGGACGCTGACCGTCGCCGAATACCGGCGGATGTCCTGGCGGGGTCGCCTGGCTTATCGCCTCTACCGTCATCCCCTGGTGATGTTCGGCCTGGGGCCGATCTGGCTGTTCATCTTCTCGCAAAGGCTGCCTATCGGCATGATGCGTGGCGGCCTGACGCCCTGGGTGTCGTCAATGACCACCAATCTTGGCATCGCGCTTGCCGCGGCCATCCTCATCTGGGTCATCGGCCCCGGCGCGTTCCTGATCGTCCATCTGCCGATCGTCATTCTCGCCGGTTCGGCCGGCATCTGGCTGTTCTATGTCCAGCACCAGTTCGAGGAGACCGAATGGGCGAAGGATGAGGAATGGGAGTTCCAGCGCGCCGCCCTGCACGGCTCGTCCTATTACGACCTCCCGCCGGTGCTGAACTGGTTCACCGGCAATATCGGCGTTCACCACGTCCACCACCTCTCCGCCAAGGTGCCCGGCTACCGGCTGCAGGAAGTGCTGCGGGATTATCCCGAGTTGCGCGGCATCGGCCGCGTCACGCTCCTCGAGAGCCTGCGCTGCGTCAAACTGGCCTTGTGGGACGAAAGCAGCCACAAACTGGTGTCGTTCCGCGAAGCGCGGATGGCGGCGTAGAGCATACCGCCGCGCCAGCGCGCGGCGGTATTTCCCAAACCTTTCTCAGGCCGCTTGCCGCTCGTCGCGCATCAGGATCTGGCCATGGCGGATCTCCGTGCCCAGCACCTTCAGGCATTCGCGGATGAAATTGGACAGGCCCGGCCAGCCCTTGGCCGAAACGAGATTGCCGTCGACATGGGCTCCATTCGGCGCGACGTCGATATAGATGCCGCCGGCCAGCGTGACTTCCGGCTCGCAATAGTGAAGAGCCGCCACTTCCCTGCCCCGCACCACGCCGTCGACCGCGATCAGGATCTGCACGCCATGGCAGATGGTGAAGATCGGCTTGCCTGTCTCATGGAAGTGCCGCACCAGCGTCTGCACGCGCTTGTCGATACGGATGTATTCGGGACCGCGCCCGCCCGCCGCGTAGACGGCATCGTACTGGGCCGGATCCACCTCGGAAAACGTCTTGTTGAGGATGTAATCGTGTCCGGGCTTCTCGGTGTAGGTCTGGTGGCCCTCGAAATCGTGCAGCGATGTTTTCAGCACATCGCCCGCCTTCTTGTCCGGGCAAACGACATGCACGGTATGGCCGACGGCATGCATGGCCTGTTCAAAGACGAAAATCTCGTATTCCTCGCTGAACTCGCCAACGAGCATCAATATCTTCTTGCCAGCCATTCCCGGTTCCTCCCTTTGTGGCCATTTATTTCGGGTCGCGAAATAACGGGGGTATCCTAAGGGCAAGATGCCGGGAGGAAAAGCGCAAATCGCACAATTGGTACGACCAGTTTCGAGTGAGAGGGCCTTCGGCCTTCCTAGAAAAAGCGTCAGCTGTTGCGAAGGCGCCGCCAGGAATATTTCGGACCCTTGGTCTCCGTTATGGCGGCTGGCTGGTAGTAAAGCCCCAACCCACCGGTGCGGCCTTCTTCAAGGCGCTTCAAGAGCACTGGATTTGAGATCTCGAATTCATCGAAGCCAAGCCGCAGCATGTGCGGCAACGGGTCGACCAGGACCTGCCCGGTGGCACGCAACGCGCCCGTGAAATGATAACGGCTGCGCAGCAGTTCGCCCTTGGAGAAGGAGCGGCCGTCGCCGAAAGCCGGGAAGGCCAGCGCCACCAGCGACAGCTGGTCGAGCAGGTCGACGATCTTCTCGAGCTGGTCGCCGGGTTGCAGCACGACCCCGAGCCGCTCCTTCGCCGAGCGGCGCACCTCCGG
This sequence comes from Mesorhizobium sp. B2-4-13, assembly GCF_006658535.1. Lineage (NCBI taxonomy): Bacteria > Pseudomonadati > Pseudomonadota > Alphaproteobacteria > Hyphomicrobiales > Phyllobacteriaceae > Mesorhizobium > Mesorhizobium sp. B2-4-13. The sequence goes on from NZ_VFVB01000002.1 coordinate 702,302, forward strand.
GTCGAGATCGAGGAACGCCTGCAGCGGCAAGATGAATCGGCCATTGCCGGAAAGCGCGTCAGCGCTCTCGGCATGGCTCCACTCGTCCTCGCGAAAACCCTCCGGGGTCCAGAGCCGGGTCTCCGGTGTCGTCAGTCCAGTCATCAAAATTCCTAAAATTCGAAGAGCTCAAGCACGTGTTGAAATCCAGGTCAGGCTACGTCGAAAACGGCGGCTTACGAGAACCGGAGCGGAGCGTACTTGAAGTCCGTGAGCACCGGAAGCGCAGGAAGCCGCCGTTTGCAGCCCGGCCTCACCTGAATGGCAATATACCCTATAGTGATGCGTCGGTCAGCGACACTTCCAGTCCCGACAGGTGAATGCCGCACTCGGTCTTGGCGTGGCCGGCCCAGCGGCCGCTGCGCGCATCCTCGCCCGGCTGCACCGGCTGCGTGCAGGGAAAGCAGCCAATCGACAGATAACCATAGGCGACCAGTGGGTTTTCGCGCAGCGCATGCGCGCGCATGTAGTCGGCCTGGTCCGACGTCGTCCAGTGCGCCAGCGGATTGATGCGGATGCGAGGCCCGACCGCCTCGAACACCGGAAGTGCGGCCCGTGTCGAGGCCTGGAAGCGTTTGCGGCCCGTGAACCAGGCGCGGAAGGGTGCGACGCCACGTGCCAGCGGCTCGACCTTGCGCACGTCGCAGCAGGCATCGGTGTTGTTCTGGTGCAGATTGCCGGTCGGGTCGATCCGTTCGAGCGCCGCCTCGTCCGGCTTGATCACCCGGATGTTGGTCAATCCGAAATCGGCGACCAGCGCGTCGCGATAGCCGAGCGTCTCTTCGAAATGCTTGCCGGTATCGAGGAAGATGACCCGCAGCGTGCGGTCGATCTTGGCGATCATATGCAGCAGCACTGCCGAATCCGCGCCGAATGAAGACACGGCGGCGATCTCGTCGTGAAACAGATCGTTGGCCGATCGTTCGATGATCTCGATCGGGCTGAGATGACCGTAGAGCGCGTCAAACCCCGCCGCTTTGGCGGCGATGCCGTCATCGGCATCGGCAATATGGTCAAGCGGCCTTGGCTTCGCCAGCATAGAGCGCCTCCTTGAACGGCGCGGGACCGACACGGCGGTAGGCGTCGATGAATTTTTCCTGCGGGTTGAGCCGAAGGCCGAGATAGGTGTCGACGATCTGCTCGATGGCGTCGGTGATTTCTTCCGAAGAGAAGCCACGGCCGATGATCTCGCCGACCGAAGTGTTCTCGTCGGCCGAACCGCCCAATGTCACCTGGTAGAGTTCGGAGCCCTTCTTCTCGACACCGAGGATGCCGATATGGCCGACATGGTGGTGGCCGCAGGCATTGATGCAGCCGGAGATCTTCAGCTTCAATTCGCCGATCTCGCGCTGCCGCTCCAGCGAGGCGAAGCGGCGCGAGATTTCCTGTGCGATCGGGATCGAGCGTGCCGTCGCCAGCGCGCAATAATCGAGGCCCGGGCACGAGATGATGTCCGAGATCAGGTTGGAATTAGCCGTCGCCAGCCCGATGTCGACCAGCGCGTCATAGACCGCCTTGAGGTCGGCACGCGCCACATGCGGCAGGATCAGGTTCTGCTCGTGGCTGACGCGAAGCTCGTCGAAGGCATATTTCTCGGCAATGTCGGCGACCGCTTCCATCTGGCTGTCGGTCGCATCGCCCGGCACCTCGCCGATACCCTTGAGCGAGATCGTCACCGCCGCGTAGTCGGGGTGGCGGTGCGTCACCACGTTCTGGTCGAGCCAGTCCGAGAAGCCCTTGGAATCCAGCCGCGCCACCTTGACGGCAGCATCGCCGTCCGGCCGCCCGGTCAGCGCGGGCGGGGCGAAATAGGCCTCGATCGCGCGGATGTCCGCCTCGGGCAGCTTCAGCTCCGCGTCCTTCAATTCCTGCCACTCGGCCTCGACCTGCCGGGTGATTTCCTCGGCGCCGGTCTCGTGGACCAGGATCTTGATGCGCGCCTTGTACTTGTTGTCGCGGCGGCCATAGAGATTATAAACGCGCAGGATCGCCGTGCAGTAGGAGAGAAGGTCGGCTTCGGGCAAGAAGTCGCGGATCTTCCTCGCCACCATCGGCGTGCGGCCCTGGCCACCACCGACATAAACGGCGAAGCCGAGTTCGCCGGCGGCGTTCTTCTTCAGGTGCAGGCCGATGTCGTGCGTCTGGATGGCGGCGCGATCGCGCTCGGCTCCCGTCACCGCGATCTTGAACTTGCGCGGCAGGAACGAGAATTCCGGATGCACCGAAGACCACTGCCGCAGGATTTCCGCATAGGGACGCGGATCGGCGACCTCGTCGGCGGCAGCCCCGGCAAAATGATCGGCGGTGACATTGCGGATGCAGTTGCCGCTGGTCTGGATGGCGTGCATCTCCACGCTGGCCAGGTCCGCCAGAATCGCCGGAATGTCCGACAGCGCCGGCCAGTTGAACTGGATGTTCTGGCGCGTGGTGAAATGGCCGTAGCCCTTATCGTATTTGCGGGCGATGTGGCCGAGCATGCGCAACTGCTTGCCGTTCAGCGTGCCGTAGGGCACAGCGATGCGCAGCATGTAGGCGTGCAGCTGCAGATAGACGCCGTTCATCAGCCGGAGCGGCCGGAACTGGTCCTCGGTGATCTCGCCGGACAGCCGGCGCCCGACCTGGTCGCTGAACTCGGCGACGCGGGCCTGGACAAAATCGTGGTCGAACTCATCGTAACGGTACATGCTTCGTCTTTCAGGGCGCGTCCGCCCGTTCACCTGGTGTCCTGGCTATGCCGCCTGCTCGGCCTGCTTGCCGAGGTCGTTGCGGATGGTCGGGCCGGCGGCGCGGATCTTCTCGCGCAGCCGCACCGGCTCGACAACGCCGTCGACGATGTCCGCGTCGATCAGATTGACGTCGACCACTTCATTGTCGGCATGGGCCTTGGCGCCGATCGCCTCCAGCCGATCCTCGGCCGCCTTGTCGTGGGCAAGGTCCGCATGGTCCACCGTCTCGGCCCAGCCGCCATCGGCGTACCACACGGCAATGCCGTCGCCGAGGCGATTGGCGGTCAGTATCTTCATGGCTGAACTCCCTCGGCGGCTGCTACGGGCACGCTCTCGTGCCTGTGTGCCGCGAGCGGCTCGGACCGCTCGAAATTGGCGCCGGCGACGGCGTCGCCGATGATGGTCATGACCGGGCCCGACAGATCGGCGCGCGCTTCCAGCGACGGCAGGTCGGCAAGTGTGCCGTGGAAGCGTCGGCGATTCGCCAGGCTGGCATTCTCGACCACGGCGACCGCCGTGTCCGGCGACAAGCCCGCCTCGATCAGCCGGCCGGCAACTTCGGCCGCGACCGAGCGGCCCATGTAGACGGCAACGGTAGCGCCGGAAATCGCGAGCTTGGCCCAATCCGGCAGTGAATTGCCCTTGAGATCGTGGCCGGTGGTGAACACCATCGAGGAGGAAACGCCGCGCAGCGTCAACGGCAGTTCGAAATCGGCGGCAGCGGCAAAGGCCGCTGTGACGCCTGGAACCACCTCATAGGCGATGCCGGCGTCACGAAGCGCGGCCATCTCCTCGCCGGCGCGGCCGAACACCAGCGGATCGCCCGATTTCAGCCGCACGACGCGCTTGCCCTGACGACCGAGATCCACCAGCAGCGCATTGATTTCGGCCTGGCTCTTGGTATGGCAGCCCTTGCGCTTTCCCACCGGCAGGCGCTCGGCATCGCGGCGGCCCATGGCGACGACCGCCTCCGGCACCAGCGCGTCATGGACGATGACATCGGCCTCCATCAGCAGACGATGCGCCCGCAGGGTCAGGAGGTCCTCGGCGCCGGGACCGGCGCCCACCAGGGCGATGTGGCCGCGAATGGGCGCGTCGGACAACAGCAGATCGGTGGCGGCTTCGCGCGCCTGTGAAAATTCGCCGGCCTCGACGGCGCGTGCTGGCGCTCCGCCGAAGAAGTCGCTCCAGAAACGGCGACGTACATTGCCCCTGGGCAATCTCTCGGCGGCATTGCGGAACGACGCCGCAAGCGCTGCCAGTGGCCCAAGCGAGGGCGACAGCATGCGGTCGATGCGGCTGCGCAGCATCTGGGCAAGCACGGGGCCCGCGCCTTCGGTACCTATCGCCACGGCGACCGGTGCGCGGTTGACCAGCGCCGGAGTGAAGAAATCACAGAGGTCCGGCCGGTCGACGGCATTGACGGGAATGCCCAGCCGGCGCGCGTCGGCGGCGACGCGACGGTCGAGCGCCTCGTCGCCGCTGGCGGCAAACACCATCACGGCGCCTTCAAGCTGCGAAGCATCATACGCGCCGGGCATATGGTTCGCGCCCGTCTCGGCGATGAAGGCCAACAGATCCGGTTCGGCATCCCCACCGATGATGTGCAGGACCGCGCTCGACTGGGCGATCAGCCGCGCCTTGGCCAAAGCCTCCTCGCCGCCGCCGACAATGGCCACGGCTTCGCCCTCGACCCGCATGAAGACGGGGAAGGCGTTGAGCTTGGTGGTGGCTTGCGACATGACAAAGCAGATCCGGGAACAGGGTCGCAGTTTTACGCCCAAGCGTAAAAAAGCAGAAGCAAAGCACTCGCGCATCCGGTGATGGCAGGCAATCGCTTTTCCGCAACCGCGAAGGGCGGGAGAAAAATATTCCATGCCCACGCACCGGGAGCGCCCGGGCTGCTGAAACGCGCCTTGATTTTAAGCACTTTTAGCTGCCGGCTACCTATCCCACAAAACAGTTTTTTTCTAATTTCTATCAATTCAGTAGATTAAAGTCGTCCGGTGGTGATTTCGTCTTCAGCGCCTGCCTGCACGGCCACTCGGTCCTCCGTTCGGGTGGAACGTTGACGGGTCAAAATGCGTTCCCGGTATAGCCACCACTCAACAAGGAGCGTCCCTATGAACACGATCAAACTGAAGCATGGCATTTGGGTTTTGGTGGCCGACGGCGAAAAGGCGCTCCTGCTCAAGAACGCCGGCGACACCAAGTTTCCCAACCTTGAAGTCGTGCAGGTGATGGAACAGGAGAACCCGCCCACACGCGAACAGGGAAGCGACAGCCCCGGTCGATACAATGACGGCCCATCCGTGCATCGAAGCGCGGTCGAGGAGACCGACTGGCATCGCATCGGCAAGGAACGCTTCGCCGAGGAGATTGCCGCCCGCCTCTACAAGCTTGCACATGAGGGTGCATTCGACAGTCTTGTGCTTGTCGCCCCGCCCATGGTGCTCGGCGCGATGCGCAAGAAGCTGCATAAGGAGGTTGGCGACAAGGTGACGGCCGAAATCCCGAAGACCATGACCAACCACGCCATTTTCGAGATCGAGGCGTTGCTGCAGGCAGCCTGACCACGCGCGGCGAAGGCGCCTATCGGGTCGCAGCACGGTCGCCACTGATCCCAGGCACCTGACCGGCAGTCACTCAGCTGCCGGTCAGATTTTTGCCGTCTCGACGTTGATTCGCGGCTTTGCGGGTTGCATCGCCGACACCCCGTCCACCATATTGCAAACAGGCGGCGGCTTAGGGCGGCGCATATCCGACATCGGTGGCTTGAAAGGCGCTCCATAGACAATGCCGCATGACACGCCCCTTATCGCCACCATCGTCGCCGGTCTGGGGCTGGCTTTCGTCTTCGGCGCCCTCGCCAATCGGTTCCGCATTCCGCCACTGGTCGGCTATCTCGTAGCCGGCGTGCTGGTTGGGCCGAACACACCCGGTTTTGTCGCCGACGCCCGCCTTGCCAACGAATTGGCCGAAATCGGCGTCATCCTCCTGATGTTCGGCGTCGGCCTGCATTTTTCGCTGAAGGACCTTCTGTCGGTCCGCGCCATTGCCGTGCCGGGCGCCATTGTCCAGATCGGCTTTGCCACCGCGCTCGGCGCCGGGCTGTCCTGGATGCTCGGCTGGTCGATGGGGGCGGGCGTGGTGTTTGGCCTGGCGCTATCGGTCGCCTCGACCGTGGTGCTGCTGCGCGCGCTTCAGGAACGCCGCCTGATCGAGACCGAGCGCGGCCGCATCGCCGTCGGCTGGCTTATCGTCGAGGATCTGGCCATGGTGCTGGCGCTGGTGCTGTTGCCGGCCCTTGCCGGCGTACTCGGCGGCCAGGAACAGGCCGATGCCCATTCGAGCGGCCTGCTGGCGCTGCCGGCCAGTTACGGCATCTGGGGTGTCGTCGGCATGACGCTGGCGAAGGTCGCCGCCTTCGTCGTCGTCATGCTGATGGTCGGCCGCAGGGTCATTCCCTGGATCCTGCATTATGTCGCCCATACCGGCTCGCGCGAGCTGTTTCGGCTCTCGGTGTTGGCAATAGCGCTCGGCGTCGCCTTCGGCGCGGCAAAACTGTTCGGCGTCTCGCTGGCGCTGGGCGCCTTCTTCGCCGGCATGATCATGAGCGAATCCGAGCTCAGCCACCGCGCCGCCGAAGAATCGCTGCCGCTGCGCGATGCTTTCTCGGTGCTGTTCTTCGTCTCCGTCGGCATGCTGTTCGACCCGTTCAGCCTGTTCAGCAACGGCCTGCCGATCCTGGCGACGCTGGCCATCATCGTCATCGGCAAGTCGCTGGCGGCGTTCGTCATCGTCGTCGCCTTCGGCTATCCGCCGGCCACGGCCTTGATGATTTCGGCCAGCCTCGCCCAGATCGGCGAATTCTCCTTCATCCTGGCCGAACTCGGCGTCGGGCTGAAACTTCTGCCCGAACAGGGACGGGACCTCATCCTGGCCGGCGCCATCCTGTCGATCGTGCTCAACCCGCTGATGTTCCTGGTCATCGACTGGATGAAGCCGTGGCTCGAGGCCCGCGCCGCCAGGACGGCGCCGCCGGCGGACGCCAAGCCGGTTGGCCCGGCGACGGAACCGGGCCATGTCGCCTCGGTCGCCATGGCATCCAAAAAGGAAGACGGCCCGCCACCAAGGACGGCGCTCACCGGTCATGCCATCCTGATCGGCTACGGCCGCGTCGGCGGCCTCGTCGGCGCCGCGTTGAAAGAAGCAGCACGGCCTTTCCTGGTCATCGAGGATGCCGACAAGACGCTGGCGAGGCTGAAAGCAGACGGCGTCGAAACCGTTGCCGGCAACGCCGCCAACGCCGAAGTCTTCGCCGCCGCCAATCCCGAAGGCGCCACGCGGCTGATCCTTGCCATTCCCAACGCGTTCGAGGCTGGCCAGATCGTGCTGCGGGCACGCGCCGCCAATCCCAACATCAACGTCGTCGCCCGCGCCCATTCCGACGCCGAGGTCGAGCATCTCAAGGGGCTCGGCGCCGATACGGTGATCATGGGCGAACGCGAGATCGCGCGCGGCATTGTCGAAGAGGTGCTTGGCCAAAAGCCGCGGGTCGCTGAACCGTCCGCTGCCTGAGCCGGCGCTGCCCACAGGCGCGTTGATCAAGCCACGAATGAACTGCGAAGGCTGTTGTCACGCTGGCCAGATTAGCGGGCCTTGGCTCGATCAGTTCACACGTGCTGGCCGCCATTGATGTGGATTTCCGAGCCGGTCACGTAGGACGCTTGGCTCGAGCACAGGAAGAAGATGATGTCGGCGACCTCAGCCGTGGTGCCCAGGCGCCGCAGTGGGATGGTCTCGACGATTTTTTCCGTGCCCGGCGACAGGATCGCGGTGTCGATCTCGCCTGGCGCGATGGCGTTGACACGGATGCCGTGCGGGCCGAAATCATGCGCCATCTCGCGCGTCAGCGAGCCGAGCGCGGCCTTCGAGGTCGCATAGGCGGTGCCGGCGAAGGGATGCACGCGGGTGCCGGCGATCGACGTCACATTGACGATCGAGCCCCTGGCCGCCGCCAATTCCTTGAACAGGCCGCGCGCCAGCATGATCGGCGCGAAGAAATTGACCTGGAACACGTCGCGCCAGACATGCATCGGCGTGTCGATCGAGTTCATGCGGCTGTTGCCGTCCTTAAGCTTGGGCGAAATGCCTGCATTGTTGACCAGCGCGTGTAACTGGCCACCATGGGATTCCAGCCGATGGCGGATTTCCGAGACCGCAATACCGACATCTTCCTGATCGGCGAGGTCGACCTTGATGTGATCCTCGGGACCGGCCGGCCACGGGCAATCCTCGGCAAAGGCCTGGCGTGAGCAGGTGATGACGCGCCAGCCCTCGCGCGAAAAGCGTTTGACAGTGGCATGGCCGATACCGCGGCTGGCGCCGGTCAGCACGATGGTTTTTCTGGTGTCGGTCTCGGTCATGTCGCGGTCTCCGGGCTGGACATGTAGCCGAATGCCGCTGAGGTGGCGAGAGGCGGATTGACGCCGCCAGCCGGCTGCTCAGCCGCCGCCAAGGATATCCAGGATCGACGTCTGCCGTTTCTTGAGCCGACCGCCGACGCTGCCTGGCGGCACCGGATGTCCGACCGAAGCGGTGGTGCCGTCATCCGCCGGCATATCGAAGCCATCGGCATCGACGGTCTGGGCAGGCCGCGCCGCACGGACCGGCGTTGCCGGTGCTGTCGCCTGCGCGGCCGGCGGCTGCTGGCCGACGGACGCCGACGGAACCGGTGCCGGCTGGTTGTTGCTGGCAGAGGGAATCTCGTCGGGGACGATGGTGTCGGCCGGCGTCGATTTCCAGGTGCCGGGCAGCGGCCGCGCCGGCAAGCCCTCATGCGCGGCGACCATGAACTCGTGCCAGGCCTGCGCCGGCAGCGCGCCGCCGGTGACCTTCTTCATCGCCGTGCCGTCATCATTGCCGAACCATACGCCGGTGGTCAGATTGGCGGTGTAGCCGACGAACCAGGCGTCGCGCGAATTCTGGCTGGTGCCGGTCTTGCCGGCCGACGGCCAGGCGAAAGCCGCCTTCTTGGCGGTGCCGACCTCGACCGTGCCGGTCATCATCGAATTCATCATGCCGACGATCTCGGGCTTGATCACGCGCGGTGCGCTGCCGCCGGCGCTGTCATAGAGCACCTTGCCGTCTGACGTCGACACGCGGCGGATGAAATGAATGTCCGGCTTGTAGCCGCCATTGGCGAAGGGCACATAGGCCGAAGTCAGCTCCAGTGGCGTCACTTCCGAGGTGCCGAGCGCGATCGAGGTGTTGGCCTGCAGGTCGGACTGGATGCCCATGCGGTGCGCGGCTTCCACCACCGCGTTCGGGCCGACTTCCATGGTCAGCTGCGCGGCAACCGAGTTCAGCGATTTTGCCAGCGCTGTCGCCAAGGTGACCTTCCCAAAGTACTTGCCGCCGTAATTGTCCGGCGTCCAGTTGCCGATCTTGATCGGCGCATCGTTGCGGATGCTGTCAGGCGTGCGGCCGGCTTCAAGTGCCGCCATATAGACAAACGGCTTGAACGCCGAGCCCGGCTGCCGGCGCGCCTCCGAGGCACGGTCGAACTGGCTGGTCGAATAGTCGTAGCCGCCGACCATGGCGCGTACCGCGCCGGAATCGTCGATCGACACCAGCGCGCCCTGGGTGACGTTGAGCTTCTTGCCGCTGTCGTCGATCAGCCGGCGGATCGATTTTTCGGCGAGCTTCTGCAGGTTCAGGTCCACGGTAGAATCGATCACGATATCGCCGCGCACGTCGCCGATCAGGTCGGGCAATTCTTCCATGATGGTGTCGGCGACATAGTTTTCCGAACCGGTCCAGTAGGATGGCGAGCGCGTCGCCGGCGCGCTGAGCGCCGTTTTCAGCTCCTTTTCGCTGATTTTGCCCTCCTCGCGCATGGCGCCGAGCACCAGCTGCGAACGCTCCTCGGCGGCCTTGGGATCGCGCGCCGGCGACAGCCGCGAGGGCGCTTTCAAGAGGCCGGCAAGCAGGGCGGCTTCGGACAGCGTGACGTCGCGCGCGCTCTTGCCGAAATAGCGCCGCGAGGCCGCCTCGACGCCATAGGCGCCGGAGCCGAAATAGACCCGGTTGAGGTACATTTCGAGTATCTGGTCCTTGCTGTGCTTGTGCTCGAGCCATAGGGCCAGCAGCACCTCCTGCACTTTACGCTCCAGCGTACGATCCGGCGTCAGGAACAGGTTCTTGGCCAATTGCTGCGTCAGCGTCGAACCGCCTTGCGAGAAATGCCCGCCGATGAGGTTGGTGACCATGGCGCGCGACAGGCCGATCGGATCGACACCGAAATGCGAATAGAAACGGCGGTCCTCGATGGCGATGACCGCCTCGGGGATATAGGGGGACATTTCGTGCAGGCCGACCGCCTCGCCGCCGCTCATGCCGCGATTGGCCAGCAATTGCCCATCGGCCGAGACGATCTTGATGTTGGGCGCACGATCGGGAATCGACCAGGTCGTGACCGCCGGCATCTTGGCGCCATAGTAGATGACGACGCCGGCCACCGCGATGCCGCCCCAGATGGCGAGCACGAAGCACCAGTAGAACAGCCGGCCGAGCACGCCGAACAGCCCGCGCCCGCCTCCGCCGCGCCTCCCCCGCGACGATTTCGCCTTCGATGATTTGCGTTTGGCGGAGGCTTTGCGGCTGCTCGGCACGACGCGGTCCTCCTCGCTCACCGAAAGACCCGTCTGGGATCTCGCTCGCGGCGGTCCCTCGAAGCTGGGCTCGATGCGACTGTCTCTGCGGTTCGCCATGCGCTGCGCTTGATGTCCCCGGTGCCAATGGCGCTCGGGTTGAAGAGTAGATGCGGCGATTTAAGGGCGGGTTAAGCAGGCCTTCGGCCAAACCTCTGAATTCCGTTAGGAATTTGTTAATCCTCTTCTCTCCGAAGCCTGGCTCGATCCCCGAGCCTGCCGTTCCGACAATCGACGCCGGCGGATAGAAGGCCAGCGCCTGCTCCTCGCAGGTGACCGCAACGACATTGTTCGAGCGGTCGACGGACCCCGATCCTTCTAGATCGGCTCGAACTTCACATCCAGATGGTCAGGACCCGCAGCTTGCCGCAACAAGGCGACAAGTTGTTCGCGCCTATCAACCGGCTGCCTTCGCCAGTTCGAGGCATTGGTTACATGCAGCCAGCCGTCGACCGACATGAAGAAATCCTCGTGCTCGTCATCGCCCTCGCCGCAGCGCAGCAACTTGTTCTCGGTAAATCTGACCAGCGCCTGGTCGATCGTGCGGTAGAGCAGCGGCCAGTTGCCGCCACCCGAGTCCATACGGAATTTGTAGCTCGGCGCGAAATCCAGCCGCTGCCGCAACAGGCTTCCGTCGAAAAAACAGAAGGCGGGCCACAAGAACCAGCCGCCCGGCGTCGGAGTGTCGCGCCGGACACTGCCGTAAACGCTCTTGCCCTTCAGCCGGTCGCGGATTGAAAAAGGTTCCGTCGGAAAGATGTCATGGTCGATGAAGCCGAAGACCTTCGGGGCCAAGCCGGTCATGAAATTGCGCACGATCCAGTTAAGCGCCTGGCCGTGCGATCTGCTGACCGTCAGCCTGTTCCTCGGCAACGCTACATAGGGGACGTGCTGGCGCAGGCAGAGGTCGCGGATGGCCTCCCTCGCCTCCTCCTTCTTGCTGTTGTCGAAGACGATATAGCTCTCGTGCTCGGCCAGGTGTCGGCGCACGAGGTGGATCTGCCATGCGATCACATCAGGCCGGTTGAAGGCAACGGTGGCCACGACCGCGTCACGGAACGATTGCTGTCGTCCCTGCAATTCGCTGACCGGCGCGGATGTCCTCAGGAAGCGAAAAGTCCGCCAGTAATAGCGCAGCAACGCCTCGCGTCGTGGCGGCCGGTTCAGTCTCTCCCATTCCGCCACGGTGATCCTGGGCCGCTCTCCGCTCTGCCACGCGTCGGAAGCCCCCATGTCACGCTCCTGGATCCCGGCGGGTTCAGTTCTGCTGGATTGAAATGCCCTTGTCGTCGATCTTGAGTTCGACGCCTTTCGGCCTGGCCTGCTCGCGGTAGACGTAGACGGCCAGCGCGATGATCACGATGATGAGCGCGCCAATGATGAGATAGAGCGTATTCTGCTTCATGGCGCGCCTTTTGTCGTGCCGAGCCTCAGGCTCGTTTCAGGACCCTGACCAGAACCAAAAGGATGATGGCGCCGATCGTGGCGTGGATTATGGAGGCGATGATGCCACCGCCGATCGAGAAGCCGATGCGCGGAAACAGCCAGCCGGCGATGAACGCGCCGATAATGCCGACGATGATGTTGCCGATCAGGCCGAAGCCGAAACCCGAAACGATGAGACCGGCGAGCCAGCCGGCGATGGCACCGATGAGGATGAAGACGAGAAGGCTTTCGACACCCATGGCGGGTTCCTCCGTGCAAGAGGGCGGGTGCGGAGCGGAAGGCTCCGAATCGGCCCCGATATCAACGGCTTCAGGCTAGTCGAAAGCAGCCGGCCTCGCCAGCGGCGCTCACTGGTCGTCGTCGTCGCTGGCAGCGGGCCGCCAGCTGGTCGGCTCGACCTTCTTCTGGGTATGGCTGTCGGTGTAGACCCACCAGCCGCCGTCGCGGTATTGCGCTATGGATTCATTGAGGACGCCGTCGCTGTCCTTCCAGGTGACGGTGACCTTTGAGCCGTCGGTCGGCGCGGTCGATATCGGCTTTCTGTCCGCCATCTCATCCCTTTTCTCAGCTGTGAGCGAAGATATCCTCTTCGCCCCAGCCCATCAGGTCAAGCTTGGCCCGCGTCGGCAGGAAGCGGAAACAGGCGTCCGCCTCCTTCGTGCGGCCCTCGCGCGCCAGCCGTCCCGCCAGCGCATCGCGCAAACGATGCAGATAGAGCACATCGGAGGCGGCGTATTCGAGCTGTTCGGGCGACAGCGTTTCGGCCGCCCAATCCGACGATTGCTGCGCCTTGGACAGACCGACGCCGAGAAGCTCGAAACAGATGTCCTTCAGCCCGTGCCGGTCGGTGTAAGTGCGCGTCAGCCGCGAGGCGATCTTGGTGCAGAACACCGGCTCGGCCATCACGCCAAACGCATGGTAGAGCACGGCGAGGTCGAAGCGACCGTAGTGGAACAGCTTGGTCACCCTGTCGTTTGCCAGCAGCTTGACCAGGTTTGGTGCTTCCTTCTGGCCCGGCGCGATCTGGATGACATCGGCGCTGCCGTCGCCAGGCGAGATCTGCACCACGCAGAGCCGGTCTCGGTGCGGGTTGAGGCCAAGCGTCTCCGTATCGATCGCCACCGCCGCGACATCGTAATGCGAAAGGTCGGGCAGATCGTTTTTATGGAAGCGGATATCGCTCATCGTTTTCTCCGGGTCGCGGCGTTACCCGTCCTCGCCGCGATCCAGTGAAAAATCAACAAGAAAACGTGTTTTCCGCGCTCAGCGTGTCAGCGCATCCAGAATGCGCGCCCAGGAGCGCTGGCCCTTGTGGAAGGAGCTGAGCTCGTATTTCTCGTTGGGCGAGTGGATGCGGTCGTCATCGAGGCCGAACCCGACCAGCAGCGATTCCATGCCGAGATAGGTCTGAAAGTCGCCCACCACCGGAATGGAGCCGCCGCTGCCGGTCGTCACCGCGGGCTTTGGCCATTCGTCGGAAAGCGCCGTCTTGGCCTTGGCCAGGAAGGGCGAGTCGTAAGAGAGCTGGATTGCCGGTGAGCCGCCATGAGCATGGAATTCGACCGTACAATCGGCCGGGATGCGTTCCTTGACGAATTTCTGGAAGGCCGCGCGGATCTTGGCCGGATCCTGCTTGTGGACAAGGCGGAACGAGACCTTTGCCGAGGCTTCCGCCGCGATGACCGTCTTGAAACCCTTGCCGGTATAGCCGCCGATGATGCCGTTGAATTCGGCGGTGGGTCGCGCCCAGGTCAGTTCCAGCACCGAGCGGCCTTTTTCGCCCGATGGGATCGACAAGCCGACAGGCCCGAGGAAGGTCTCGGCCGTCTCGCCCAGCGTCTCCCATGATTTCAGCACCTGCGAGGGCGTTTCCTCGACGCCGTCATAGAAGCCCGGGATGGTGATATGGCCGTCCTTGTCGTGGATGTCGGCCAGCACCTTGGCCAGGATGCGGATCGGGTTGGCGGCAGCCCCGCCATACAGGCCCGAATGCAGGTCGCGGTCGGCGGCCTTCACCGTGATCTCCTCGCCGACCAGACCGCGTAGCCCGACGCAGATCGACGGCGTGTCGCGGTCCCACATGCTGGTATCGCAGACCAGCGCGAAGTCGGCCTTGAGCTCCTCGGCATTGGCTTCGAGGAACGGCTTCAGCGAGGGCGAGCCGGATTCCTCCTCGCCTTCGAACAGGATGGTGACCCGGCACGGAAGGCTGCCGTGCACCTGTTTCCAGGCACGGCATGCCTCGACGAAGGTCATCAGCTGGCCCTTGTCGTCGGCCGAGCCGCGCCCGGTGATGATCTTGTGACCAGGTCCGACCTCCTTGATCGCGGGGGCGAAGGGATCGTTTTCCCACAGTTCGATCGGGTCGACCGGCTGCACGTCGTAATGGCCGTAGAACAGCACATGCGGCGCGCCAGCCGGCCCATCATGATGCGCAACCACCATGGGGTGGCCGGGCGTGTCGCGCACACTGGCGTCGAAGCCGATCAGTTTGAGTTCCGCCACCAGCCATTCCGCCGCCTTGCGGCAGTCGGCGGCGTAGGCTGGATCGGTGGAGATCGACTTGATCCCGAGCAGGCCGAAGAGCCGTTCCAGGCTCTGGTCGAGATTCTTGTCGAGACGGTCGAGGACGGGGGAGACTGCGGACATTTGCAATAGCCTTTCGGTTCAGTGTCGGAACCGTAAAGGCAGAGCGGCGAAACGAAAAGCCCGGGACGATTGGACCACGACCCGGATGGCCGCCGCGGGCAAAAAAATGCCGCCGTGGTGGAGGGGGAACCACGGCGGCCTTTTACTCGAAACGATGCGGCAGCCCGGAGAGGGGGGATAGGCTGCCGCAATTGTCCGGTATAGGCGGGGGACGGGCCTTGCTCCGGACTTCGGCGAAAACTGCCGATGACGTGTATTTGGGTCTGTGAACGTGGCGATTCAAGGGCGTCAACGTTACACTTTTGTAACGTGCCCGTGAGCGGGCCTGTATGCCTTTGATCCGTCAGGGTCGCGATCTGTCAGGGTGTTGTATCTGGCGCTGTCTTTGGCATGGACCAAGCCATCGCGCCGCGCTATCCCTGCCCGCATGAAAAAAGGCGATCATCTCTTTCTCATCGACGGCTCCGGCTACATCTTCCGCGCCTATCACGCGCTGCCGCCGCTGACCCGCAAGTCGGACGGCCTGCCGGTCGGTGCCGTTTCCGGCTTCTGCAACATGCTGTGGAAGCTGATGCAGGACGCCCGCAACACCGATGTGGGCATTGTGCCGACGCATTTCGCCGTCATCTTCGACTATTCCTCGAAAACCTTCCGCAACGACCTTTATCCCGAATACAAGGCCAACCGTTCGGCTCCGCCCGAGGATCTGATCCCGCAGTTCGGCCTGATCCGCCAGGCTACCAGGGCGTTCAACCTGCCCTGCGTCGAGATGGAAGGCTTCGAGGCCGACGATCTCATCGCCACCTATTGCCGGCTGGCCTGCGAGGCCGGCGGCGACACCACCATCATCTCCTCCGACAAGGACCTGATGCAGCTGGTTGGCGAAACGGTCGGCATGTACGACCCGATGAAGGACCGGCAGATCGGCATCCCCGAAGTCGTCGAGAAATGGGGCGTGCCGCCGGAAAAGATGATCGACCTGCAGGCGCTGACGGGCGACTCAGTCGACAATGTGCCTGGCGTGCCCGGCATCGGGCCAAAGACCGCGGCGCAACTGCTCGAGCAGTTCGGCGACCTCGACGGATTGCTCGCCCGCGCCGGCGAGATCAAGCAGGAAAAAAGGCGGGAATCGATCATCGCCAACGCCGACAAGGCGCGCGTCTCGCGCCAGCTGGTGACGCTGAAGAACGATGTGCCGGTGGCAGAAGGATTGGACGATTTCGTCCTGCATGCCCCCGACGGACCAAAGCTGATCGGCTTCCTCAAGACCATGGAATTCACCTCGCTGACGCGCCGTGTGGCGGAAGCGACCGGCACCGAGGCCGGCGACGTCCAGGCCGTCGCGGTGCCCGTCGAACGCGCCGATAACGCCCATGGCCCCGATGTCGGCGCCGGAACACCGCCCGTTGCCCGGGGCGGAACGGGCTCCGAGCCTGGCCAGGCTGCTGAAATCGAGATGACGGAGACGCCAAAACAAGGGGACACCCCTTCCCTTCTGGCCGCATTGCGGCTGGAGAGAGCGGCGACCGCCAAGATCGATACCGCGGCCTATCAGTGCATCCGCGATATCGCGACGCTGAAAGCCTGGGTCGCGGAGGCGCGGGAGGCCGGTATCGCTGCCTTCGACGTCAGGGCCACCTCGACCGATCCGATGCAGGCCGAACTGATCGGCTTGGCCATGGCCACAGCGCCTGGCCGCGCCGGCTATATTCCTTTCGCCCATAAGAGCGGCAATGGCGACCTGCTTGGCGGCGGCACGCTCGAAAACCAGATTCCGCTTCGCGAGGCTCTGGCGGTCCTCAAACCCCTGTTCGAGGACAGGTCGGTCCTGAAGATCGCGCAGAACCTGAAATATGATCTGGTCATCCTGAGCCGCTACGGCATCGATGTCGCGCCGTTCGACGACACCATGCTGATCTCCTACGTGCTCGACGCCGGCACGCCGCACGGCCACGGCATGGATGCCCTTGCCGACAAATGGCTTGGCCATAAACCCCTTCAACTCAAGGACGTGACAGGTTCCGGCAAGAGCTCTGTCGGTTTTGACCAGGTCGATATCGACAGGGCGACCGCTCACGCCGCCGAGGATGCCGACGTGGCGTTGCGGCTGTGGCGGGTGCTGAAGCCCCGGCTTGCCGCCAAGGGCCTGGTCTCGGTCTATGAACGCCTGGAGCGGCCACTGGTGCCGGTGCTGGCGCGCATGGAACAGCGCGGCATTTCGGTCGATCGGCAGATCCTGTCGCGGCTGTCGGGGGAACTGGCGCAAGGTGCGGCCCGGCTCGAGGAGGAAATCTACCTGCTCATCGGCGAGCGCATCAACATCGGCTCGCCCAAGCAGCTCGGCGACATCTTGTTCGGCCGCATGGGCCTGCCCGGCGGCTCCAAGACCAAGACCGGCCAGTGGTCGACCTCGGCGCAGCTGCTCGAAGACCTTGCCGCGGAAGGGCACGAACTGCCGCGCAAGATCGTCGATTGGCGCCAGCTGACCAAGCTGAAATCGACCTACACCGATGCGCTGCCCGGCTTCGTCAATCCCGACACGAAACGCGTCCACACCTCCTACGCGCTCGCCGCGACGACGACGGGCCGTCTGTCGTCTTCCGACCCGAACCTGCAGAACATTCCGGTGCGCACGGCTGAAGGCCGCAAGATCCGGACCGCCTTCATCACCGACAAGAGCCTCCGGCTGGTGTCAGCCGACTACAGCCAGATCGAACTGCGCGTGCTCGCCCATGTCGCCGAAATCCCGCAATTGCGGCAGGCCTTTGCGGATGGCGCCGACATCCACGCCATCACAGCGTCTGAAATGTTCAACGTGCCCGTGGAGGGTATGCCGTCGGAAGTGCGTCGCCGCGCCAAGGCGATCAATTTCGGCATCATCTATGGCATCTCGGCTTTCGGTCTCGCCAACCAGCTGTCGATCCCGCGCGAGGAGGCGAGCGCCTACATCAAGAAATACTTCGAGCGCTTTCCCGGCATCCGCGATTATATCGAGGAGACCAAGGCCTATGCCCGCGAGCACGGCTTCGTCGAAACGATCTTCGGCCGCCGCATCCACTATCCCGACATCAGGTCCTCGAACCCGTCGCTGCGCGCGTTCAACGAGCGCGCCTCGATCAACGCCCGCCTGCAAGGCACCGCCGCCGACATCATCCGCCGCGCCATGATCCGCATGGAGGAAGCCTTGGACAAGGCCAAGCTGTCGGCCCGCATGCTCCTGCAGGTGCATGACGAACTGATCTTCGAAACGGTCGAGGCGGAAGTCGAGGCGACGATCCCCGTCGTGCGCCATGTCATGGAAAACGCGGCGATGCCGGCGGTCTCGATGTCGGTGCCGCTGCATGTCGACGCGCGGGCCGCCAACAACTGGGACGAGGCACACTGACGTGCTGGCGAAGGCCCTCAGGCCGCTTGCGCCAAACATTTCGCGCAGGTCCCGCGAAATTCGATCACCGCCTTCTTGGCGGCGAAGCCGGTCGAGTTGACCCATTCGTTCAGCCGGTGATCGACGTCGTGATCGGACATTTCGGTCACCTGCCCGCAAGTATCGCATATGGCGAAGGCGGTCATCGAGTGGCTATGGTCGTGCGGCTCGGCGCAGGCGACGAAGGAATTAATGCTTTCCAGCCGGTGCACGAAACCTGATTTCACCAGCGTGTCGAGCGCGCGATAGACCTGCAATGGGGCGCGAAAACCGCGCTCGCGAAGCTGATCGAGCAAGGTGTAGGCGCTGAGCGGCCCGCTGGCGATCTCGAGTTTCTCGAGCACGCACAACTGGTTTTTCGTCAGCACATCCCTTGCCGCCATGGTCCTGTTCCACTTGTCCTGCACTGTTGGCGGGCTGTCTGCGCATGCAAACGGCCCGATCCCATTCAGATAGCGACGAACCGTCGTCTTTGCTACTCTTCTGTTGTTGTCCCGGGCCAATCGATGACGCGCGGGCACATTGGCAGAAATCTCGACGAGGGTAGCCAAGGGTGTGCCAGGCACCATTGGCCTGCCGACCCACGCGGCGATCACGCCGCCTCAGGGAGGCCGGCCACGCCCTGACTGGACTTCATCCGCGAAGGCCGGCGCGAGCAATTCCGCCAGCCTTTATTAGCCGGCTTCAGCTATTTCCTCGGCGGGCCTTTGCGTTCGGCGGAAGCAGCCCACAGGTTGATATCGGACTCGCGCGCGTATGTATCGATTTCGGCCAGTTCGGCGTCGCTGAAGTCGAGCACCTTCAGCGCCCCGACGCAATCCTCGACCTGCTCGGGCCGGCTGGCGCCGATCAGCGCCGAAGTAACCCGGCCCCTGCGCAGCACCCAGGCCAAGGCCATCTGGGCCAGCGTCTGGCCGCGCTTGCCGGCGATCGCGTTGAGCGCCTCGATGTTGGCAATGGTGCGATCGTTGATGAAAGCTGTTTTCAGCGACTTGCCCTGGGAGGCCCGGCTGCCCTCAGGAATGCCGCCGAGATATTTGTCGGTCAGCATGCCTTGCGCCAGCGGCGAGAACACGATGGAGCCGACGCCGAGCCCCTCGAGCGTGTCGAGCAGTCCGTCCTCCTCGACCCAGCGGTTCAGCATCGAATAGCTCGGCTGATGGATGACGCAGGGCGTACCGAGTTGCCTCAATATGTCGGCGGCCTCGCGGGTGCGCTGCGAATTGTAGGACGAGATGCCGGCGTAGAGCGCCTTGCCCGAACGCACCGCATGGTCGAGCGCGCCCATGGTTTCTTCGAGCGGCGTATCGGGATCGAAGCGGTGCGAATAGAAGATGTCGACATAGTCGAGGCCCATCCGCTTCAGGCTCTGGTCGAGGCTGGCCAGCATGTATTTGCGCCCGCCCCATTCGCCGTAGGGGCCGGCCCACATTTCGTAGCCGGCCTTGGTCGAGATGATCAGTTCGTCGCGATAGGCGGCAAAATCAGTACGCAGTATCTCGCCGAAAGCCGTCTCGGCCGAGCCGGGCGGCGGCCCGTAATTGTTGGCGAGGTCGAAATGGGTGATGCCAAGATCGAAGGCCTTTCGCACGATCGCCTGCTTGGTCCGATGCGGCGTGTCGTCGCCGAAATTGTGCCACAGCCCGAGCGAGATCGCCGGCAGCTTGAGGCCGGACCGACCGCAGCGGTTGTAGATCATTTTCTCGTAGCGGTTTTCAGCGGCGATATAGGGCATCGGGAAATCCTCGAATCTGAACGGACAGGGCACCGTCATCGCAGAGGCGATGGGCATGCCCGTACCCCATCCTTTACCCCCTCCCCGGAGGAACGGGGAGAGGGGTAAGGCAAAATTATCGATAATCCATGCGACTAGTTCTTCTTGGCCAGCAGCTCCTTGGCCTGCTTGACGCCAAGCGCGGCCGGACGCTCGCAAGTGGTCTGCATGGTGACGAACTTGCCGGTTTCGCCGGAGCGCAGGAGGCCGGTCATGACATCGACGGCATGCAGCGCGAGCTCCATCGAGCAGCGGTGCGGCCGCCCTTCGGCGATCGCCAGCGCCATGTCGGCCAGGCCCGCCGTGCGGTAATTGGCCATCATGCCCTGGCCATGCATCTCATTGGGAACGCCAAGCGGATGCTTCCATTTCGGCAGCTTCTTGACCGGCTTGCCTTCTTCGGTGAAGCGCACGTCGCCGCCGAAGAAGTTCGGATCCGGCACGAACACCGTCCCGGCCTCGCCATAGAGTTCCATCGGCGCGTGGCCGTGAGCCCACACATCCCAGCTTGTGTTCAGCGTCACCACGGCGCCGTTCTCGAATTCCAGCAGGCCATGGATGGTGGTCGGCGTGTTGACCGGGATTTTTTCGCCCGCGCGCGGCTTTGAGCTGATGGTCCGTTCCTTGGCGGGGGTCGTCGCGAAAGCCGCCACCTGCTTCACCGGCCCGATCAGCTGGATGAGATTGGTGATGTAGTACGGTCCGATGTCGAGCACTGGTCCCGCGCCGGGCTGGAAGAAGAAGTCGGGATTGGGGTGCCAATGCTCCATACCGTGGCCCATGACGTGGCAGGTGCCGCTGGTGATCTTGCCAAGCTTGCCCTCGTCGATCAGTTCGCGCACCAGCTGGTGCGCGCCGCCGAGGAACGTGTCCGGCGCCGAGCCGATGCGCAGCCCCCTCTTCTGCGCCCGCGCCTTGAGGTCCTGACCCTCCTTGAGCGACAGCACGAACGGCTTTTCGGAATAGACATGCTTGCCGGCATCGAGCACCTGCTTCGAGACTTCGTAATGCACGGCCGGAATGGTCAGGTTGACGATGATGTCAATATCGTCGGCCTTGAGCAGATCCTCGACGGTCTCGGCGCGCAGCTTGAATTCCTTCGCCCGCGCCCTGGCCGCGTCCATGTTGATGTCGGCGCAGGCGCGCATCTCGATGCCGCGAAACAACGGCGCCAGCGAAAAATACGCCTTCGAGATGTTGCCGCAGCCGATGACGCCAACACCCAATTTCCCAGTACCCAGCTTCTTTGCCATGGTGGTTGTTCCTAGTAGCTCTTGACGGTTGCGATCGAGCGGCGGGCGAAGCGCTCGATGTCGTCGGGATTGTCCTGTTCCATGACAAAGTATTTCGCCGCGCTCTTGGCCCGCAGCACCTTGATCAGGCCGGCCCAATCGATCGTGCCGTGGCCGACATCCGACCAGCCATCCTCATCCAGCCCCTCGCCCGCCTTCGCCATGTCCTTGACATGGACGGCGACGATGCGCTGGCCCTGCTTTTCGATCCAGGGCAGCGGGTCGGAGCCGCCGCGCACTACCCAGGCGACGTCCATTTCCCAGCCTATATTGGGCGCGGACGACAGGATATGGTCCTGCGGCACCGAGCCGTCGGCGAGTGTCTTGAACTCGAAATCATGGTTGTGCCAGGCGAAGCCATAGCCGGCCTTCGACGCGACCTCGCCGACCTTGGCCAGGCGCTCGCCAAAGGCGCGCCAGCCGGCGGCGTCGGATGGCCTGTCCTCGGCCATCAGATAGGGACAGATCAAAAGCTTGACGCCGAGCGTTTCGGCGATCCGGCGCACACCGTCGAAATCATTCTCCAGCGCATCGATGGAAAAATGCCCGGTCGGCATGGCAAGGCCGTTCTTGTCGAGCTCGGCGCGGAAGGCCTTGGGATCGTCATAGACGCCGCCGAACCCTTCGACCTCGGCATAGCCGAGCTTGCCGAGCATTTCGAGCACATCGGTCCAGGGCAAGAAATTGCGGGCGCTGTAAAGTTGGAATGACCAGTTCATCGTCTCTGTCCGTTCTGCTTGGGGATTGTCCTTGGGAGGATGGTTTTCTTGGGAGCTACATGCGGTTGCCGGATGGAGTATCGAACAGCGAGGCGCGGGCAGGATCAAAGCCGATCCTGATCGGGTCGCCATTGCGCAGCGTTTTTTCCGCCTCGACACGGAAGGAAAAAATGCGGCCGCCGAGCTTCGTCCACACCAGCGTATCGGAGCCCATCGGCTCGACGATCTCGACGGCGGCATCGGTGGCGAAGGGCATGGAATTCGCGGCCTCGCCAAAGGCAACGTGCTCGGGGCGAATCCCGAACACGCAAGGCCCGCTCTTGTTGCCGGCGCCATCGAAGCCATAGCGCTCGAGCGGGATGGCCAAATCCCCGGTCTTGAACACCGCCGTCGTGCCGGTCTCCAGCTGCCCCTCGACGAAATTCATCGCAGGCGAACCGAGGAAGCCGGCGACAAACCGGTTGACCGGGCGGTTGTAGATGGTCTGCGGCGCGTCGAGCTGCTGGATGACGCCGCCCTTCATCACCGCGATGCGGTCGGCCAGCGTCATTGCCTCGATCTGGTCGTGGGTGACATAGATCATCGTGTTCTGCAGCTTGCGGTGCAGAAGCTTGATCTCGACACGCAGCTCCGAACGCAGCTTGGCATCGAGATTGGACAGCGGTTCGTCGAACAGGAAGACGTCGACATCGCGCACCAGCGCCCGTCCGATCGCCACGCGCTGGCGCTGGCCGCCGGAAAGGGCCGCCGGCTTGCGCTGCAGCAACGGCTCGATCTGCAGGATCTCGGCGGCGCGCGCGATGCGCTTGGCGATCTCGTCCTTGGCGATGCCGGCGACACGCAGCCCGAAGGACAGGTTCTTCTCCACCGTCATTTGCGGATAGAGCGCATAGGACTGGAAGACCATGCCGATGCCGCGGTCCTTGGGCTCTTCCCAGGTGACGTTCTTGCCCTTGATGAAGATGCGGCCTTCCGAAATGTCGAGCAGGCCGGCGATGCAGTTGAGCAAGGTCGACTTGCCGCAGCCGGAGGGTCCGAGCAGCACGATGAACTCGCCTTCGGCGACATCGAGATTGAGCGTCTGCAGCACCGAGACCGCGCCGAAGTTCAGCGACAGGTCCTGGATCGAAACGCTGGTGCCGTTCGCCGCCATCGCCATCACCCTTTCACCGCGCCGGCGGCGATGCCGCGCACGAACAATTTGCCGGAAATGAAATAGACGATCAGCGGCACCAACCCGGTCAGGATGGTGGCGGCCATGTTGACGTTGTATTCCTTCACGCCTTGCACCGAATTGACGATGTTGTTGAGCTGCACCGTCATCGGATAGGTGTCGGGACGGGTGTAGACGACGCCGAACAGGAAGTCGTTCCAGATGCCGGTCACCTGCAGGATGACGGCGACGACGAAGATCGGCAGTGACATCGGCAGCATGATGCGCAGGTAGATGCCCCAGAAGCCGGCGCCATCGACGCGCGCCGCCCGGAACAGTTCCTCCGGCATGGAGGTGAAATAATTGCGGAACAGAAGCGTCAGGATCGGCATGCCGAAAATGGAATGCACGATCACCAGGCCGGTAAGGCTGCCATAGAGGCCGATCTCGCGCAGGATGATGACGATGGGATAGATCATCACCTGGTAGGGAATGAAGGCGCCGACGATCAGGATGATAAAGAAGGTGTCGGCGCCCTTGAAGCGCCAGTTGGCCAGCGCGTAGCCGTTCACCGAGGCGATGGCGATCGACAGGATCACCGAGGGAACGGTGATGCGCACCGAATTCCAGAACCCGCGCGAAAGCCCGTCGCAATTGAGGCCGGTGCAGGCCTGCGACCACGCCTTGACCCAGGGCTCGAAGGTGATCTCGAGCGGCGGCGAGAAAATGTTGCCGAGGCGGATCTCCGGCATGCCCTTCAGCGAGGTGACGACCATCACATAGAGCGGCAGGAGATAGTAGAGCGCCACCACGATGAGCGTGCCGTACAGGAAAATGTTACGGCGCGAGAACATGTGCCGCGGCTTTGGTCCGCTCGGGCCGGAGGCGCCAGTCCGGAGGTTTGACGACGTGGCGGACAAGGAGACGGCATGATCAGACACGCTTGCGGCCTCCGAATTCGAGATAGGCCCACGGCACGATGACGATCATCACCGACAGCAGCATCATGGTCGAGGCGGCAAAGCCCTGGCCGAGATTCTGGGCGAAGAACATGTAGTCATAGACGTATTTGGCCGGCACTTCGGAGGCGATGCCCGGCCCGCCGCTGGTCTGCGCGACGACGAGGTCATAGACCTTGACGATGCCGGACGCGATGATCACCAGCGTGGTGATGAAAACCGGCCGCATCATTGGGATGATGATGAACAGATAAGTCTTCCACATGGGAATCCCGTCCACCCGTGCGGCCTTCCAGATGTCCTCGTCGATGCCGCGCAGGCCCGCCAGCATCAGGCACATGATTAGCCCCGTGCCTTGCCAAAGCGCCGCGATCGATATGCCGTAGATGACGATGCTGGAATTGTAGAGCGGATTGAAGTCGAAGCTGGTCCAGCCGAGGCTTCGTACCACGCCCTGGACGCCGAAATCCGGATTGAGCAGCCATTGCCAGACAAGGCCGGTGACGATGAAGGAGAGCGCGAAGGGGTAGAGGAAGATGGTGCGGAACGTGTCCTCGAAACGGATCTTCTGGTCGAGCAGGGCCGCCAGCAGAAAACCGATCACCAGCGAGAACACCAGTGAGATCACACCGTAGATCAAGAGGTTCTCGATCGAAATCAGCCAGCGCGGCGTCGCCCACAGCCGGTAATACTGGTCGAGCCCGACGAAATTCAGCCGCGGCAGCAGCTTCGAATTGGTGAAGGAATAGAGCACCGTCCACGCGGTGCCGCCGACAAAGACCACCATTGCGGTGAGGATCATCGGGATCGAAGCGACCTTCGCGTTGAGATTGCGGAAGAGTTGGCTCGGGCGTTCGCTCTTGCTCATCGGTACAGCCGTGCTCGATCGGATAAGGGCGGAAAGTCAGCACGCCTTGGCTCCCGGCCCTGTCTGGCAAGGTCGGGAGCGGGCGGCTCGTCGGTCGTCAATCAGCCGAAGCGATGATGTCGGCGAAGCGCTTCTGCGCCTCTTCGAGGCTCATGTCGGGCTTGGCGAAGAACTCCGAGAACAGGTCCTCCTTCTGCTTCTGGCTGTCCTGCGAGAGCAGCTGGTCCGTCCACGGGATGACCGCGCCCTTGGCCAGGATGGCGAGGCCTTTCTTCATGCAGTCATTGGCCGCGTTGAGGTCGACGTCGCCGCGCACCGGCAGCGAGCCCTTCTTGAGGTTGAAGGCGACCTGGGTCTTGGGATCGAGCAGCGTCTCGGCCAGCACCTCCTGCGCCTTGGCCTTGTCGGCGTCCTTGAGCAGCGGGAAATAGAAGGCGTCGCCGCCCGTTGCGATGACCTCGTTCAGGCCGAGGCCGGGAAGGCAGGTGTAGTCCTTGCCGGCGGTCTTGCCGGCGACCTGGAACTCGCCCTGCGCCCAGTCACCCATGATCTGGCCGCCGGCCTTGCCGGTGATGACCATGTTGGTGGCCTGGTTCCAGTCCTGCACATTCGTGTTCTTGGCCATCTTGCGTGCATCGTCGGCCGCCTTGAACACCTTGGCGACTTCGGGACCGGCTGCGAACTTGGCGTCCTTGTCCTTGTAGACCTTGAGGAAGGTGTCGGTTCCGCCGACCGCGGCAAGCAGCACGTCGAAGGCGCCCGATGCCTGCCAGGCCTGCCCGCCGACCGCGAGCGGCACGATGCCTGCCTTCTCCAGCGCCGGAGCGGCGGCCACATACTCGTTCCAGTTCTTCGGCACCGGCACGCCGGCCTTCTCGAACGCCGCGTTCGACAGCCACAGCCACTGCCAGGAATGGATGTTGACCGGCACGCAATAGATCTTGCCGTCGATGGTGCAAGAATCGAGCAGGCTCTTGGGCCGTACCACTTCCGTCCACTTGCCCCTGGTGGCGACATCGGTGAGGTCGCGCATAAGGCCAGCCTGAACCAGCTCTTCCGCTTGCCTGCCATGATTGAACTGCGTGGCCCCCATCGGATCGCCGCCGGTGATGCGGCTGATCATGATCGGCCGCGCCGTGCCGCCGGATCCGGCGATGGCGCCGTCGACCCAGTGATTGCCGGTGGCGTCGAATGCCTTGGCGAGTTCGGCGACCGCCGCCGCCTCGCCGCCGGAGGTCCACCAATGGGTGACTTCCAGATCGGTCGCGGCCGCCGGCCCGGCAAAGTTGAAAGCAACCGTCGCGGCAAAGGCAGCGGTCAGGAATTTGTATCGCATTTCGGCTTCCTCCCAGAAATCTGAAACGTTACAGATTTTCGATACGGCAATTGAAGACCATACGCAACCCTTCCGGCAAGTGTCACTTTGACATTTTTCGAGCTGCGAACAAAATCATCTCGCTGCTGCGGCGTTGTGCGGCGCAATATGCAAAACTGCACCGCTCTCTAGGCAAAAGCAGCAAGAAACTTGCCAAGAGCACGCTTCCCTCTGAATCCCAACGCTTTTTCGCCTCGCGGTTGACGGCGTCTTTTTGCGTCCGCCCGCGCCCGTTTACACCGATCGTGACAAGCTGTAACGTTTCAGTATACTACTTCCACTGTAGGTGACGCGCTATGGGGAGCGGCCGCAACATTGCCGGGCTGCCCGGCGGCTGCTATGCGCCTGATGGGCGGGACGGATGAACAGACAGCGCACGGCCAAGGGTGACGAGGCGACGGGACAGGAGCGGCCGACGCTGAGGACGCTTGCCTTCATGACCGGGCTCGGTGTCACCACCGTCTCGCGGGCCTTGAAGGACGCGCCCGAGATCGGCGCCGAGACCAGGCGCCGAGTCCAGCTCGTGGCCAAGCAGATCGGCTATCGGCCGAACCGCGCCGGCGTGCGCCTCAGGACCGGCAAGACCAATGTCATCAGCCTCGTGCTCAACACCGAGCAGGAACTCATGAGCTTTGTTTCCGACATCATCTATGGCGTCACGGAAGTCATCGCCGACACGCCCTACCACCTGATCGTCACGCCCTATTCGCGCTCGCAGGATCCGCTGGATCCGGTGCGCTATCTCGTGGAGACCGGCTCCGCCGACGGCGTCATCATTTCACGCACGCAGCCGAACGATCCCCGCGCCCGCTACATGCTGGAGCGCGGCATTCCCTTCGCGACCCACGGCCGCACCGATATGGGGCTCGTGCATCCCTATCATGATTTCGACAACTACGCCTTCGCGGCCGAGGCGGTGCGCCATCTCGCCGGCCTAGGCCGCCGCCGGCTCGCTTTGGTGACGCCGCCGGTGGGTTTGAGCTACTACCGCCACACGGTCGACGGCTTTGCCGATGCGCTGAGCGAAGTCGGCGCCAGCGAGGTGCCGTTCAACACCGTTTCGATCGACCATTCGATCGAACAGATCAGGACGAGGACCGCACAGCTGATGCGGCGCGACATCAGGCCGGACGGCATCGTCAGCAGCGCCGCCGCCGCGACCCTCGCCATCGTCGCCGGCATCGAGGACGCCGGCCTGAAGCTCGGCCGCGACGTAGACGTGGTGTCGAAGCAGTCGTCGGAACTGCTGCATCTGTTCAGGCATGAATTGCTGGTCGTCAACGAAGACTTCCGCCTGGCCGGGTCCGAACTCGCCCGCTCGGTGCTCGGCTGGATCGGCGGCGCCGCGCCCGGCTCGCTGCAGAGCCTGAGCGAACCGAAGGGCGTCGTGGCCTATCGGCGCTTCGGTGAATAGACTCCTTTTTACGCAATTCAGGACGGAAAACCGCCACGCAATCTTCCTGGAATTGATCTAGCCAGCCGCGCCGCTGCCCCACGGCCCATGGAACGCACCCTGCTCGCCGATGCGCTCGAAACCATGCGCCCCGAAGAAGTCGCGCTGCGCCTGGATCAGGTTCGAGGTGCCGCGGCCCTGGCGGTAGCTGTCGAAATAGGCAAGCGCCGAAGACAGTGCAGGCACCGGCGCGCCGGCTTCGGAAGCCCTCGCCACGACGCGCCGCAGCGACGGATGCGCCTCCTGCATCAGGCTGATGAAGGCAGGCGCCATCAACAGGTTGGTGGAAGCGCCACCACTGAAAGCCTCGGCCATCGTGTCGAGCATGTGCGAGCGTATAATGCAGCCGGCGCGCCAGATCTTGGCGATGGTCGGCATCGGCAGGTTCCAGTTGAACTCCTTCGAAGCGCCGCTCATCACCGCGAAGCCCTGCGCGTAGGCGGCGATCTTGCCAGCGAACAGCGCCAGTTCGAGGTCTTTCAGCAGCGCGTCCTTGTCGCCGGAAATCCTGGTCACGCCGATATTGCCATAGGCTTTTTCCGCCGCCTGCCGCTCGTCCTTGATCGACGACAGCACGCGCACCGCCACCGCCGCTTCGATCGCGGTCGCCGGAATGCCGAGCTGCTGCGCCTCGATGACGGACCATTTGCCGGTGCCCTTCTGGCCGGCGCGGTCGAGGATGATGTCGACCACCGGCTTGCCGGTCTTCGGATCGTCGGCGGCGAGCACCTTGGCGGTGATCTCGATCAGGTAGGAATTGAGCCGGCCCTTGTTCCAGTTGGAAAATACCGTGCCGATCTCCTTCGGCCCCATGCCGAGGCCGTCACGCAGGATGCCGTAGATTTCGGCGATCATCTGCATGTCGGCATATTCGATGCCGTTATGGATGGTCTTGACGAAATGCCCGGCGCCGTCGGTGCCGAGCCATGCGGCGCAAGGTTCCTCCTTGAACTTGGCGGAGATCGCGGTCAGCACCTTCTCGACGCGCTTCCAGGAGTCTTCCGTGCCGCCGACCATGATCGAGGGTCCGTGGCGCGCGCCCTCCTCGCCGCCGGAGACACCCATGCCGATGAAGGTCAAACCCGAGCCAGAGAGCTCGGAGAAGCGCCGCATCGTATCGCGGAAATTGGCATTGCCGGCATCGATGACGATATCGTTGTCGGACAGCACGCCACGCAACGCTTCGATCTGCTCATCGACCGGCTTGCCGGCCAGCACCATGATGATGATCGGGCGCGGCGGCCGGATCGCGGCGGCAAGTTCCTCCAGGCTGTAGCAGGGGACGACCATGTCCCTGAGCGCACCGGAATTCTCGACGAAAGCGTCGGTGCGTGCCCTTGTGCGGTTGAAGACGGCGATGCGGTGCCCGTGCTCGGCGATGTTCAGCGCCAGGTTGGAACCCATAGTGCCAAGGCCGATCAGGCCGATTTCGGCTTTTTCCATCGTTTCTTCCCTGCTTTCGGATCTGGTGTTTTGGAGCTTGCGCTCATTGTTGCTTGAATGATTGACGGCCCTTCAGGCCCGCGTCAACCGCCTCGCCCAATTGTGTGGCTGGGACGTTACGGTCTGATGTCGACCGGCGCCTCGATCTTCACCATCTCGAAGTCCGAGACCAGGATGTCTATGCGCACCATCCAGCGGCCGGGTACCGGGATGATGAGGTTGTCGACACGCCAGCTGCCGTCGCCGGGCCTGGTCGCCGCGCGCTTCAGCGGTTCGATGCCGGAATCGGGCTTCGACAGCACCAGCGTCACCTCCTTGGCGTCGAGCGGTCCGAAATCGCCGGTCATGATGATCATCGAGGCGACCACCGGCCCCGCATGGCCTGGCGTGATGCTGAGATCGGCCATCGCCTGCAGCGCGTGGATGTGGACCGAAACCGGCTGCGCCGCCGCGATCGCCAGTGCTCGTGGCGGCGGCGTGAAGCGCCAGCCCGCGGCGACCCCGAAGATCGCCAGCACGATCAGCACTTCGACGCCGACCGAGCGGGTGAGCCTGCGTTGCACCTCGGTCGCTCCCGCCTCGGCCGAAGCGGTGAGCTTCCAGCGATTGACGGCGGCGAGCGTGAACAGGAAGACCAGCAGCGCGAGCTTGACCAGCAGCAGCCGGCCATAGGCTGTGTCGACCAGCGCCGAGGGTATCTGCACCTGGATCACGGCCAGCACGATGCCTGCCGCGGCAAGCAAGGCCACCACAGGCAGGATTGCCCATGAGAAGTGGTGCAGGAATTCGACGGCGCCCGCCGCTTGACGCTTCAGCGCGAGGCCGAGCGGCACCAAAGCGCCGGCCCAGAAAGCGATGCCGACGCCATGCACGAAGACCAGCGGCCGTGTCAGCCATTGCGGTTCGGCGGCACTGGCATGGCCGCTGGCGGCGAGTGCGACGCCGACGCCAGCCAGCCCGGCAAGGGCAAGCGGCCTGGCGGCCGCGCGCGGTCCGGCCAGCGACAGCAGGCCAAGTCCCAAGGCGACCAGGGCGATCAGCACCGTCCAGCCGAAGCTGGTGCCGAGCCCGGTGCGCCAGATCACCGGCTGCGCCAGATGGGAGAGCGGCCCCCCCAGCGCATCGAGACCCTGAAAGCCCAGCGACAAGGGCGCCGCCACCAGCCCGCACAAGATCGCGGCCGCGACAAAGCGCTGGCCGGCCCGGCCACCCCCGGCCAGCCAGGCAAAAGCGAACGCGCCGCCAATGCCGAGGAAAAGGCCTATGTAGAGAAAAACCTTGCCGATCCAGATCGCCGACCGCAACGGCCAGTCAATCGCCTCGGAGACGGCCGGCGGCTCGCTTGGCGCGCCGATGGAAAACAGCAGCGAGCCGCCGACTGGATGGCCGTCGGCGGAAATGACACGCCAGCTCAGCACATGCGTGCCGGATTTGAGCGCCCGCGGATTGTCGATCTCGACCGTCTGGTCGCCGAGACGGAAGTCGGTCAGCGGAACCGGGGTGCCGTCGGGCATCACCAACGTCAGCACCAACGGCGAGACCGGCTCGCTGAAGGTCAGCGAGAACCGCGCCGGGGCCTGCGCCAGCACCGCACCGTCGGCCGGATCGGTCTTGATCAGCGCCGCATGGGCAAGGGCCTGGCTTGTCGAGGCCATGACGATGAGCGCCATGGCCGCGGCGAGCAGCCCGCCGGCAATCCAGCCGACGAGCTTGCTGTTCGTATCGACCATCCAGGAAGGTATTGCGATCATGCCGTGCCATGGGGATGCGGCGCTCCGACAAGCAGAGCGCCAGGGAGAAAAGCTATTTCTTCGGCGTGAGCTTGATGCCGGGCGCCGGGTTCTCCAGCGCGTCCTCATCCTGTCCGGCCGCCGGAATCTCGATCCAGCGGGCGGCGGCATCGCCGCATTCCTGCACCACCGGGAAGTACAGCTTCTGGCCGGCGGGCAGGTCGGCCGTCAGCGTCGCGCGGAAGAGGAACTCGTCGTAGAATTCATCCGGCAAATTGCCGCCGCTCCAGTCGACTTCCTTGACCCCATCGGCAACCGCCTGGCCGTAGAGCTGGTACGATTTCTCGTACTTGCCCTTCTTGGTCTGCAGCGTCCAGCCCGACTTGGGCATCGGCTTCACCGCGATCACCCCTTCCGGGATCTGCACGCGCACCGCCGTCGTGGCCTTGCCATCGCAACCGTGCGGCACGCGCAGCACAGCCTTGTAGGTCGAGCCGACTGCCGCCTCCTGGGTCTCGAGCGTGATGTGCGCAAAGGCGGCATTTGTCCCCAGCACGAGAAACGCGCCGGCCGCCAACAGATTTTTGTTCATGATGGTCCCTCAGATTTCAAAATTGGTGATCGGCGCGATCAATTGGCGTGGTCGTCCATGCCGCCCATTTCGCCCATCCCTTCAACGGCGAACTCGACATTGACCGTGCCGGCCTTCTCGAAGGTCAGCGTGGCGGCGAATTTTTCACCCTGCTTGGGTTGCCGCTTCAGGCCGATGAACATCAGGTGGTAGCCACCGAGCGCCAGCGCGACCTTGCCGCCTGCCGGGACTTCCAGGCCACCATCCACTGGCCGCATGGTCATGACGCCGTCCTTGACGCCCATTTGATGCAGCTCGGCCTTTTCCGAGACGTCGGAGGAAATCGACAGCAGCCGGTCCGGTGTACTGCCCTTGTTGACGATGGTGAAATAGCCGCCGGCCACCTTGGCGCCGGCTGGCGTGGCGCGCGACCAGGGGTGTTCGATTTCGAGATCGCCGACCTTGAATTCATGCGCCAGGACGGCCTGGGCGCCCAGGAAGACAAGCGCGAGGGCCAACGCGGCAATGCCGAAATCGGCTTTGAAGCGGGACAGGGTGCGGCCGAACACAGTGCCCGCCGATATACGGAAAGAATGGGACATGGTTGCTCCACGACGTGATGATCGCGCCGTCGCCGGTCGCGAATGCTTGATCTTGGATGAGTACGCTCGCGAAAGGTTCCGCAAGCAAGCAGGCTCAAGCCGCCAGTGGCGGCGCGCGCGGGTTCGATGGGGAGCGTTCGCGGGCGAAGTCGAGATGCGTGGTCGCCGGGAAGACGAAGGCGACGGCGAAGGAAAGGGACGCAAGTGCAAGCCCGGCATCGGCCGGCGGCGCATAGGCCGGCGAAAACATGCTGCAGCCGAGTGTGCAGCAGGCCGGCGGATGGGACGGGTGCTGGTCGCCGCCGGGAAGCTGTGTGGCGCCGTCATGGGTACAGATGACGTTGCCGAAGGCATCGAGCTGCGCGGTATCAGGCCCGATGCTGAAGGCGAACGCACCAAGTGTCGACTGGAGCAACAGCAGACAGGCCGCGACAAGCGCGACCGGCATGCTCCAGCGTCTCTCCCGGCGGTTCACCATTTGCCTCTTCAAACGATCGATGACTATCCCTACCACGGCAGCCAGAGGTCGAAAATCGGCAATTCCATGCTGCGGCAACACGGCAGGATCAGTTCTTTTGGGATGGCCGGCTTTCCGGGATGGAGGTCAGCAATGTCTGGCGGGCCGACTTCAGGTGCTTGCGGCAGGCGGCATCGACCTTGCCGAGATCGCGCGACTTGAGCGCCTCGATATAGGCCAGATGCTCGCCGATCGCGACTTCGTTGCGCTCGCGTTCCTGCGCCTTGTTCCACTGGTAGTGGTAGTGGAAGATCATGGCGATGACGTCGTAGAAATCGACGATGAAGCGGTTGCGTGAGGCGCGATGAATGAGCCGGTGCAAGCGCTCGTCCAGCTCCGAGAACTCATTGAAACGCGTCGCGATCTCGCGTGCCAGAACGCGGTGTTCCCCTTCCAGCCGATCGAGATCGCTCCATACCGGACTGTCCTGCGGCAGCGCCGTGAAGGCGGCGGCCGAGCGCAATTCGAACATTTCGCGGATCTCGGTCAGTTCCAGCGCGAAGGCCCGCGTGAAGCCTTTCAGCACCCAATGGCTGTTGCGGCGTTTTTCGATCAGGCCGAAGCGGGAGAAGCGGATCAGGAACTCGCGTACGCTGGTGGTGCCGACGCCGATCTCGCGCGCCAGTTCGAGCTCGTTGATCTGCATGCCGGCCTCGGCGCCGCCGGCCAGCAGCCTGCGCATGAACGACCGTTCGATGATCTCGGCCAGCGTGTCGGTCTCTTCCTCGGGAAAGAAATCATCCGCACGTGGGTCGCGCAGCACCGTCTTGGCGCGCTTGTTCCAGGCGATCAACCCGGTTTCTTCCATGCGCGCCAGGATGCTGCGCACGGTCGTGCGGCTGACTCCCAGCAAGGCGCCAAGTTCCGGTTCCGAGGGCAGGCTGCGCGTCTCATCGAGCAGCCTCAGACAACGGTTATAGGCGTCCTTGTAGACGTTGTTGCTCTTCGACATCCCCTGACCCGTTGCACGCCAGCGCTTGCGGCGGCCGGCTTGAAGCGCAATATGACGTTCCATCGTCTGCAGCGCCACCACTTACCCAGGGCGGAACCGCCGTGAAAAAACAATTGACGCAAAACTGTTTTTTCACGATAAAAGACATTAACTCTTAACAGGCGCGTGTCAATCCGCGCATCCCAGGATCACCCAGGAAACCGCCCGTGAACGTCTCGAATACCATTCTTCTGTCCCCCGCCGACAATGTCGCCGTTGCCAATGGGCGCATCGAGATCGGCACCGCGCTGCCGGGTGGCGCGCTCGCTGCCACCGTCATCGAGCCCGGCCACAAGGTGGCGATCAAGCCGATTGCCGCGGGTGAAGCCGTGGTCAAATACGCTCAGGCGATCGGTCGCGCCACGCAGGACATCGCGCCCGGCGAGCATGTCCATTCGCACAATCTGGTCTTCGAGGCCGGCCGCCTCCCCGTGGTGCCGCCAAGCGAGGCCGAGCATGCGACGGAAGCGGACCGCGCCCGGACATTCATGGGCTATCGCCGCGCCGACGGCCGCGCCGGCACGCGCAACTTCATCGGCATCATCGCCAGCGTCAATTGCTCGGCCACCGTCTGCCATTCGATCGCCGACACCGCCAACCGGACCCTTTTGCCGAAATATCCCGGGATCGATGGCTTCGTGCCCATCGTCCATGGCCAGGGCTGCGGCATGAGCGGCACCGGCGACGGCATGATGGTGCTGCACCGCACGCTGGCCGGCTATGCCCGCCACCCGAATTTCGGCGGCGTGCTGATGGTCGGGCTCGGCTGCGAGGTCAACCAGCTCACGCTTTACGGCCAGAAGGGTGCCGCCGCCGGTAAGCGCCACTTCAACATCCAGGATGCCGGCGGGTCGCGCAAATCGGTCGAAAAGGCGATGGGCGTGCTGGCCGAGATCGCCGAGGAAGTCGGCCAGTTGAAGCGCGAGCCGATCCCCGTCAGCGAGATCGTCGTCGGCCTGCAATGCGGCGGCTCCGATGGCATGTCGGGTATCACCGCCAATCCGGCGCTGGGCGCGGCCGTCGACATCCTCGCTGGAGTCGGCGGCATCGGCATCCTCTCCGAGACGACGGAAATCTATGGCGCCGAGCACCTGCTCGCCTATCGCGCCGCAAGCCCCGAGGTCGCCAAGAAGCTCGATGGCTACGTGAAATGGTGGGAGGATCACGTCGCCAAGCATGGCGCCTCGATCGACAACAACCCATCGCCCGGCAACAAGCGCGGCGGCCTCACCACCATCCTGGAAAAGTCGCTGGGCGCGGTCGCCAAGGGCGGCCAGACGCCGCTCAACGGCGTCTTCGGCTACGCCGAGAAAGTCACCGGCAATGGGCTGGTGTTCATGGATACGCCCGGCTACGACCCGGTCTCTGCCACCGGTCAGGTCGCGGGCGGCGCCAATGTCATCGTCTTCACCACCGGCCGCGGCTCCTGCTTCGGCTGCCGGCCGACACCCTCGATCAAGGTCGCCACCAACTCGACCATGTATCACCAGATGGAAGAGGACATGGACGTCAACTGCGGCGTCATTGCCTCCGGCGAAAAGACCATTGCCGGCATGGGCCGGGAGATCTTCGAACTGATCGTCGAGACGGCTTCGGGCCGCAAGACCAAGAGCGAGGATTTTGGCTACGGGGACAACGAATTCGTGCCCTGGCATCTCGGCGCGACGCTCTGATTTCGATTGATGTCTGATAGACTGCCCGGCCGGACAAGTGGCCGGGATAGGGAGGTTGCGCATGGAAAAACGCCGCATCGGCCAGACCGCGTTGGAGGTCACCGAAGTCAGTTTCGGAGGCGCCGCGATCGGCGGCCTCTACCGGGCGTGTTCGCGCGAAGCGGCAATGGAAACGCTGCAGGGTGCCTGGGAGGCGGGCCTGCGCTATTTCGACACCGCGCCCTTCTACGGTTTCGGCCTGTCGGAACGGCGCTTCGGCGATTTCCTGCGCTACAAGCCACGTGATTCCTATGTGTTGTCGACCAAGGTCGGCCGCCTGCTTCACCCGGTGCCCGAAGATCAGGTGCCAGACCACTCCTATGTCGATCCGCTGCCCTTCGCGCTGGACTACGACTATTCCTATGACGGCATCATGCGCTCGGTCGAGTTCAGCTATGCGCGCCTTGGGCTAAACAGGATAGACATCCTGTTTGTCCACGATATCGGCGTTTACACGCACGGTGTCGAGAAAACCAAATTGCACTTTCGCCAGTTGATGGACGGCGGCCTCAAGGCGCTCGAGGAGCTGAAGCGGGCCGGCACGATTTCCGCCTACGGGCTCGGCGTCAATGAAGTCCAGATCTGCCTCGACGTGATGCGCCGCGCGCCGCTCGACTGCATCCTGCTCGCCAGCCGCTATTCCTTGCTCGACCGCAGCGCGGAAGCCGAATTGCTGCCGCTGTGCCGGGCGCAACGGACCTCGCTTGTCATTGGCGGGGTTTTCAACTCAGGCATATTGGCGACCGGGCCGGTGCAAGGGGCGCATTTCGACTACCAGCCCGCCAGCCGCGATGTTCTCGACCGTGTCGACGCCATGGAGAAGATCGCCGCTGAAGGTGGCTACCCGCTGCCCGCCGCCGCGTTCCAGTTTCCTTTGCACGAACCCGCGGTCGCCACTGTGCTGACCGGTACCGCAAAATTGGCAAACCTGACGCGCAACCTCGAACTGCTCGATATCGACGTGCCGGAGACGGACTATGCCAGGTATCGTCCCTACACGGTGGTGCAGGAACTGCATTGAAGCGCATCTTCGTGATGTGCACGGGCGCGCGACCCGCCTTCGCGATGTCGCGATCCAGAGAAGAATGAACATTCCATGTTGACTGATCTATGGAATTAATATTCCATACCTTCGCAGAACGGAAACGGGAGCGCCTGACCGCGACAAGGGAGAGCCGCCGCTGGGGGAGTCATTGTCGGGCAGTTGGAAGAACTGGCTGAAACACCGCTTGCATCGGCTGGATCGATGCACTATCAAAACGGTGCAACTGTTTTTTATTGATAAAGTTCTGTTTGGGCCACGCCTATCCGGACGGAGCTTCCGTTAACGTTCACCGGGCGACTTAGGGAGGATCCTATGAAATTCGTGACCAGCATTCTCAACCGCCGCGCCGTCATGGCCCTGGCGGCAGCATCGATGCTCACCGGCGTCATGCATACCGCACCGGTTTCGGCGGCGGATGTGACCATCCCGATCATCGTCAAGGACACCACGTCCTTCTACTGGCAGATCGTTCTGGCCGGCGCCCGCAAGGCCGGCAAGGATCTCGGCATCAACGTGCCGGAACTCGGCGCCCAGGCCGAGACCGACGTCAATGGCCAGGTCTCGATCCTCGAGAACGCCGTCGCCAGCAACCCGGCCGCGATCGTGATCGCGCCCACCGAGTTCAAGGCGCTGGGCAAGCCGATCGATGAAGCAGCCGCCAAGGTCAAGGTCATCGGCATCGACTCCGGCGCCGACTCCAAGGCCTTCACCTCGTTCCTGACCACCGACAACGTGCAGGGCGGACGCGTCGCCGCGGACGGCCTTGCCGCCGCCATCGGCGCCGCCAATGGCGGCAAGATCGAGGGCGACGTCGCCCTGATCACCAACGCTCCCGGCGCCGGCTCGCTCGAACAGCGCAAGCAGGGCTTCACCGAGCAGCTCAAGGCAAAATATCCCGGCCTGAAGCTGGTCGCCGACAAATACGCCGACGGCCAGGCCACCACCGGCCTCAACATCGCCACCGACCTGATCACCGCCAATCCGAACCTCAAGGGCATCTTCGCCTCCAACCTGATCATGGCGCAGGGCGTCGGCCAGGCCGTCGCCGAGAACAACCTTGGCGGCAAGCTGGCGCTGGTCGGCTTCGACAGCGACGAGAAGCTGATCAAGTTCCTCAACGACGGCGTCATTTCCGCCCTCGTCGTCCAGGATCCCTACCGGATGGGCTATGACGGCATCAAGACCGCGCTCGCCGCCTCGAAGGGCGAAAAGGTCGAGGCCAATGTCGACACCGGCGCTAATCTGGTGACCAAGGCCAATATGAAGGACCCCAAGATCGACGCGCTGCTCAATCCCAAGCTCTAAGCAGCCGGCGTTCAAAACCGCTTCCGGGGCCAGAGGCCCCGGAAGCATCCGCCGCCAAAGCGGCTTGGCGATCAGCCCGTTTGGCCTTCGCCTGAAAGACGACCGCAGCCTCGCCGAATGCCAACCGCGAGGCCAATCTGGGAGGATTGTCATGACGCCGACGGCGCAGGAACTGCATCCGGCCCCCGTGCTGGAACCTGGCAGGACCATCCTCGAGCTGCGCGGGCTGGAAAAACGCTACCCCGGCACCCATGCGCTGAAGCCGGTCAATCTCGCCTTCAAGTCAGGCGAAATCCACGCCATCGTCGGCGAGAACGGCGCCGGCAAATCGACCCTCATCAAACTCCTGACCGGCGTCATGCCGCGCACCTCTGGCGAGGTCCTCTGGGAAGGGCAGCCGGCAGCCCTGGCGACGCCGCATGAAGCGATGGCGCTCGGCATCAATGCCGTGCACCAGGAAGTCGTGCTGTGCCGTCACCTGACGGTCGCCGCCAACATGTTCCTTGGCGAGGAAAATTCCCGTTTCGGCATCCTGCAGCAGCGCGCCATGGTCAGGGAAGCGCAGACGATCATCGACGATCTCGGCTTCGACCTGCCGGCGCATGTCGTGCTGGGTGATCTCACCATCGGCCAGCAACAGCTGATCGCCGCTGCCCGCGCCACGGTGCGCGGCACCAAATTCCTGATCTTCGACGAACCCACGGCCTACCTCACCCGCAAGGAGGCCGACCAGCTTTTCACGCTGATCCGGCGCCTGAAGGGTGAAGGCGTGACGATCATCTACATCAGCCATCGCATGGAGGAGGTCTTCGAACTCGCCGACCGGGTTTCCGTGCTGCGCGACGGCACGCTGGTCGGCACACGCAATATCGCCGAGACCAATGATGCCGAGCTGGTCAAGATGATGATCAACCGCTCTATCGAACAGGTCTATCACAAGGAGCATTTCACGCCGGGCGCTCCGATCGTCGAAACAAGGAACCTGTCGGGCAAAGGCTTCGAGAACATCTCGATGACGGTGCGTGCCGGTGAGATCGTCGGCCTCTATGGACTGATCGGCGCCGGCCGCAGCGAGTTCGTCACCTCGCTCTATGGACGTCATAAGAAGTCGGCCGGCCAGATCCTGTGGGAAGGCAAGGACGTCCAGATCAACTCCGAGCACGACGCGATCAAGCTCGGCATGGCACTGGCGCCGGAAAGCCGCCGCGACCAAGGCCTTTGCCTCAATTTGCCGGTTGGCCTCAACCTCAACCTGCCGATCTACAAGCGCATCTCCAGCAATCTGTTGATCTCGAATGCGAAAGAGAAGGCCGAGGCCGACCGTCAGATCGCCGGCCTGAGGATCAAGACGCCGACGCGCGGGGCGCTGGCGTCGAGCCTTTCGGGCGGCAACCAGCAGAAGATCGTCATCGGCAAGTGGCTGGCGCACGGCGCCAAGCTGTTCATCTTCGACGAACCGACGGTCGGCGTCGATGTCGGCACCAAGGCGGAGATCTATCGCCTGTTCGGCGAGCTGTTGTCGAAGGGCGCCGGCATCATCCTGATCTCGTCCTATTTGCCGGAGGTCTACGAACTGGCCGACACGCTGCACGTGTTCCGGCGCGGCAAGCTGGTGGCCACGCACGGGTTCCATACCGCCAGTCACGAGGACATTCTCACGCAGGCGCTCGCCGAGAAACAAGAAAAACTGGGAGGACAGACATGAGCATCGAGGCGATCCCCGCCGAAAAACCGAAGCGCAACTACAACGTCCTGTTCGGGCTGACGCTGCTGGCGCTGCTGGTGCTGCTCTGGATCGTCCTGTCCCTGGCGACGCCAAGCTTCGCCTCGGGCAACAACATCGCCAATCTTCTGCGGCAGGGCTCGATGATCGCCATCATGGCGGTCGGCCAGACCTTCGTCATCATCACCGGCGGCATCGATCTGTCGGTCGGCGCGGTGGTCGGCTTCGCCACCGTCGTCGTCGCCATGCTGATCAATGCCGGCGTTCCGATCGCGGTCGCCATCTTGATCACCTTGCTCGTCGGTGTCGCCATCGGCCTTTTCCATGGCTTCGGCATCGTCAAGATGGGCTTGCCGCCCTTCATCATCACGCTGGCGACGCTGACCTCGCTGCGCGGCATCGGCCTTTTGATGACCAACGGGAACTCGATCAACATCAACAGCGACAGCTTTACCGCCTTCTCGCGCAATTCCTTTATCGGCATTCCCAATTTGTTCTGGATGGTGATCCTGGTGGGTGTGCCCGCCTATGTCTTCCTGCATCACAGCCGTTGGGGCCGCTACCTCTTTTCGGTCGGCTCCAACGCCGAGGCCTCGCGCCTGTCCGGCGTCAATGTCCAGCGCACCATCTACATGGCTTACACGCTGTCCGGCCTGTGCGCGGCCTTCGTCGGCGTGCTGCTCGCCGCCCGCATCGGCATCGGCAACCCGACCCAGGCCGAGGGCTGGGAACTGCAGGCGATCGCCTCTTCGGTCATCGGCGGCACCTCGCTGTTCGGCGCGGTCGGCTCGGTGCACGGGCCGCTGCTTGGCGCCTTCATCCTGGCCACCATCAACAACGGCGCCAACCTGCTCAACGTCAACTCGTTCTGGCAGCGCATCATCACCGGCGCGCTGATCATCATCATCGTCTACTTCGACGGACTGCGCCGCCGCGGCAAATGACGCATTCCAATCGATCGCCGGCCTGGCGCGGGCCGGCGATTTCTTGAACAGACTGGATCAAAGCATGAAAGCCGTCGTCTGCCGCTCGCCCGGCGACCTTGCTGTCGAAGACCACCCGGCTCCCGGCGCCCCGCCTCCCGGCTGGGCCCTGGTGGCGGTCAGTCATGTCGGCATCTGCGGCACCGACTACCATATCTTCGAGGGTAAGCACCCTTTCCTCGCCTATCCCCGCATCATGGGCCATGAAGTCTCCGGCACAGTGACCGAGCGGGGCGAAGGCGTCGACCTCGCCCTTGGCGAACCGGTGATCATCAACCCCTACCTTGCCTGCGGCAAATGCATCGCCTGCCGGCACGGCAAGCCCAATTGCTGTGTCAGGATCGAAGTGCTCGGCGTGCACCGCGACGGCGCCATGTGCGAACAGATCCTGGTGCCGGCTAAGAATCTCTATCCCACCAACGGCCTGTCGCTCGCCGACGCCGCCGCCGTCGAATTCCTGGCCATCGGGGCGCATGCCGTCCGGCGCGCCCGGGCCGAGCCTGGCGCCCGCACCCTGGTCATCGGCGCCGGCCCGATCGGGCTCGGCACCGCCATCTTCGCCCGCATTGCCGGGTTGGATGTGACACTTCTCGATATGAGCACCGAAAGACTGGTCTTCGCGGCGAGTGAACTCGGCTTTTCGATTCTCGACGGCTCGCAAGGACCCGTGTCCGATCTGGTGCGTGATGCGACCGACGGCGAAGGCTTCGACGTAGTCTTCGACGCCACCGGCAACACGCGATCGGTTCAATCGGCCTTTGCCCACGTCGCGCATGGCGGAGCGCTGGTGCTGGTCAGCGTCGTCAAGGACGATATTGTTTTTTCCGATCCCGAGTTCCACAAGCGAGAAATGACATTGATCGGCAGCCGCAATGCGTTGCGCGCCGACTTCGACCATGTCGCGGCCTCGATCCGCAATGGTGCCGTGCCGTTGGCCAAGCTTGTCACCCACCGCACCACGCTGGCCGATACGCCAGGAGATCTCGCACGCTGGGCGCATGAAAAGTCGGGCCTGATCAAGGCCGTGATCGAGATCGGATAGCCCTACAGCGCCGACAGCTTCAACTCCACCCGCTCGGCCGGAAAACGCGACTCCGAAAACTGGATCGGCTGGCCGTCGGGTGTGACGTTGACCGCAACCGTGACCAGCACGATGGCGCCCGGCTGCAGATCGAGATCGGCGAGATCGGCGGCGTCGGCATGGCGCGCCGAGAGCACGGTCGATTGCCTGAGATAATCGTCGATACCGAAACGTGCGAGCGAGGCGGTGATAGAACCGGTTTGCGCCATCGCCTTGTCGATGCCGGCAAAGCGCCGGGCATCGAACCATCCAGCGGCGCGCGACACTGGCCGTCCGTCAGCCTCGCCGCGTGTCTCCAACCGGATCACCTCGGCACCCCTGGCAAGGCCAAGGCCTTCGGCCACGCGCTGGCTGGCGGGCTCGACCGACGAAGCGAGCAGCACGATGTGCCGTTCCGACGTCTGCCCCTGCAGGCCAGTCGAAAAGCGTGTCCGCGCGCCAATCGGATAGGACAGCCGCTTGCGTGACAGGACGAAGGTGCCGCGTCCCTGCTCGGCCCGCAGCACGCCCTCCTGCACGAGGGCCGATATGGCGCTGCGTACGGTGTGACGGTTGACGCCGTAGCGCTCGGCCAGCGCGACTTCGGGCGGCAGCGCGGCGTTTTCGGCGAAATCGCCGGCGGCGATGGATTGCAGGATCCTGTCGGCGATCTGGCGCCACAGTGAGACGCCGCTGCGCCGCTCGATGCTGTCGGCCACATCATGCCCGATCATGTTTTGCCCCCGGCCTGTCACGCACCCGTCATGGACTCGCGTTAGGTAACATGTATATTTGTATAGTTGTCTATATCAATAGACAAATTTAGCTGAGAGGAAGTTGGCGATGCGAGGACAGGAAGGCCGCGACCAGGCCGAGCGCAAGGCCGCCATGGCGACGCTGGCGCAATCGAGCGGCGACGACATCGTCCGGCTCTGGAACGAGTCCGGCCTGCCTTCGCAAGCCGAACTTCTGCGCGGTCCCGAGACGGGCCTTGTCACGCTTCGTGGCCGCATCGGCGGCGGCGGCGCGCCCTTCAATGTCGGCGAGGCGACCGTCACGCGTGCTACTGTCCGGCTGCCATCCGGGCAGGTCGGCCATTGTTACGCGCTTGGCCGCGACAAGCAGAAGGCGAAGCTGGGAGCA
The DNA here is from genome assembly GCF_006658535.1 of Mesorhizobium sp. B2-4-13. Taxonomy (NCBI): domain Bacteria; kingdom Pseudomonadati; phylum Pseudomonadota; class Alphaproteobacteria; order Hyphomicrobiales; family Phyllobacteriaceae; genus Mesorhizobium; species Mesorhizobium sp. B2-4-13. The sequence continues at coordinate 744,719 of NZ_VFVB01000002.1, forward strand.
ATAGCCGACGCGCTCTGGCAGGACCCTGCCCGCCGCACCGAGGTCGAGACCAGGCTCATTACGCCTTTACGCTCGGCTCTCACCGCTGCCCAGGAAAAACGCCGCGCCGAGACGGCGGCAACGAAGGTGGATTTCTTCACCATGGTTCGCGGAGAAGATTGATGGATATCGCTGCGCAATCGATCGAGGGCGGTTTCGCCGATCCGGTCTTCAACGCTCAGACCGTGTTTCGGGCCGTCATGGATGCCATGGCGCGGCCGGGCAGTGTCCACCCCTTGCCACCCCTGGCCCGCCCGCCGGCTCCGCTCTCGGCGACGTCGGGCGCCGTAGCACTGGCGCTATGCGACAACGACACGCCGCTCTGGCTCGACCCTGCCCTGCATGCCTCCGCCGCGATCGGGTCCTGGCTTGGGTTCCATACGGGCGCGCCGCTGGCCAACACGCCGGCCGACGCGCATTTCGCGTTTGTTGCCACGCCGGCCGAGATGATGGCGCTCGACGGTTTTGCACAGGGCACGCAGGATTATCCCGACCGATCGACGACGCTGATCCTGCAGGTCGGCGATCTCACTTCAGGGACCCCGCTCTTGCTGGAAGGCCCGGGCATTGAAACCAGCGCCACGATCGCGCCGGCACAGATGCCGCGCCATTTCGTCGAGCAGTGGAAGCAGAATATCAGGCGCTTTCCGCGCGGCGTCGACATCATCCTCGCCACATCGGACCGCATAGCCTGCCTGCCGCGCACGACGCGTATCAAGACGATGGAGGCGTAAGATGTATGTCGCGGTAAAAGGTGGCGAAGCCGCCATTGCCAACGCCCACAGCCTGCTTGCCGACCGCCGGCGCGGCGACCGCTCGGTGCCCGCACTTCGCCTCGACCAGATCGTGGAACAGCTGGCGCTCGGCGTCGACCGGGTGATGAGCGAAGGCTCGCTCTATGACAGGGAACTGGCCGCGCTAGCCATCGTGCAGGCGCGCGGCGACATGATCGAGGCGATCTTCCTGGTCCGCGCCTATCGCACAACGCTGCCGCGCTTCGGCTACAGCAAGCCGATCGACACCGGCGCCATGCTGGTCGAACGGCGCATCTCGGCGACCTACAAGGATCTGCCAGGCGGCCAGTTGCTCGGCCCGACCTTCGACTACACGCATCGGCTGCTCGACCCTGAACTTGCCGCTGGCGCCGATGTCGCCGAGCCCTTGCAGCGCGAGACGGAAGCGCAGGCGATGCCGCGCGTCTCGGCGATCCTCGCCCGTGAAGGTCTGATCGAACCGGATGGCCAGATGCCGCAGGACCATGTGCCCGGCGACATCACCCGCGAGCCGCTGGAATTCCCGATGGCGCGCGACATCCGCCTGCAGGCACTGTCGCGCGGCGACGAGGGTTTTCTGCTGGCGCTCGGCTATTCCACCCAGCGCGGCTATGCCCGCAACCATCCCTTCGTCGGCGAAATCCGCATCGGCGAGGTCGAGCTGGAACTCGACGTTCCCGAACTGCCCTTCGCCGTGCCGCTCGGCACGGTGCGCGTCACCGAATGCCAGATGGTCAATCAGTTCAAGGGCTCGGCCAAGGCGCCGCCGCAATTCACCCGCGGCTACGGCCTCGTCTTCGGCCAGAGCGAACGCAAGGCGATGGCCATGGCGCTCTGCGACCGCGCCTTGCGCGCCTCCGAGCTCGGCGAGGATATCGTCGCCGCCGCCCAGGACGAGGAGTTCGCCATCTCGCACTCCGACAATGTCCAGGCCACCGGCTTCGTCGAGCACCTGAAGCTGCCGCACTACGTCGACTTCCAGGCCGAACTCGATCTCGTACGTCGCATGCGCGCCGAGTACGAAGCACGCGAGAATCCAGCGAAGGCGGAAGAAAAAAAGGAGGCAGCGGAATGACTGCGCAACCGACAGACATCGCCACCTACAACTTCGCCTATCTCGACGAGCAGACCAAGCGGATGATACGCCGCGCGATCCTCAAGGGCATCGCCATTCCGGGCTACCAGGTGCCGTTCGCCTCGCGCGAAATGCCGATGCCCTATGGCTGGGGCACTGGCGGCGTGCAGGTCACCGCGTCGATTATCGGCCCCGACGATGTGCTCAAGGTCATCGACCAGGGCGCCGATGACACCACCAATGCCGTGTCGATCCGCGCCTTCTTCAAGAAAGTCGCTAACGTCGCGGTCACCACCGATACCGCCACCGCCACCATCATCCAGACCCGTCACCGCATCCCCGAACATCCACTCACGGCGGGCCAGGTGCTGGTCTACCAGGTGCCCATCCCCGAACCGCTGCGCTTCCTCGAGCCGCGCGAGACCGAAACGCGGAAAATGCATGCGCTGGAAGAATACGGCCTCATGCATGTGAAGCTCTATGAGGACATCGCCAAGCACGGCCGCATCGCCACCACCTATGCCTATCCGGTCAAGATCGAGGGCCGCTATGTGATGGACCCGTCGCCGACGCCAAAATTCGACAATCCCAAGATGCACCGCTCGCCGGCCCTGCAGCTGTTCGGCGCCGGCCGCGAAAAGCGCATCTACGCCGTGCCGCCCTTCACCGATGTGGTGAGCCTCGACTTCGAGGATCATCCGTTCGAGGTACAGACTTTCGATCAGCCCTGTGCGCTGTGCGCGGCCGAGAATGTCTATCTCGACGAGGTCATCCTCGACGACCATGGCGGCCACATGTTCGTCTGCTCCGACACCGATTATTGCGAGAAGCGGCGCGCCGACGGCCATCGCGGCCACCTTGCCCCCGAAACCGATCTTGCCGCAGGAAACATGGAGCCGGCGCAATGACCGACGAACCGCTGCTGCGCGTCTCGGCGCTCTCCAAGTTCTATGGCTCGCGGGTCGGCTGCGACAATGTCTCCTTCGACCTGTGGCCGGGCGAGGTTCTGGCGGTCGTCGGTGAGTCCGGCTCCGGCAAGACGACGCTGCTCAACTGCCTGTCGACGCGGCTGCTGCCTTCCTCCGGCACAGCCAGCTACCGCATGCGCGACGGCCAGTTCCGCGAGCTCTACCGCATGAGCGAGGCCGAGCGCCGCTTCCTGATGCGCACCGACTGGGGCTTTGTCCATCAGAACCCAGCCGACGGCCTGCGCATGACGGTCTCGGCCGGCGCCAATGTCGGCGAACGGCTGATGGCGGTCGGCGACCGCCACTACGGCAAGATCCGCGCTACCGCGGTCGACTGGCTGTCGCGCGTCGAGATCGAGGAAGACCGCATCGACGACGAACCGCGCGCCTTTTCCGGCGGCATGCGTCAGCGGCTGCAGATCGCCCGCAATCTCGTCACCGGGCCACGGCTGGTGTTCATGGATGAGCCGACCGGCGGCCTGGATGTCTCGGTGCAGGCCCGCCTGCTTGATCTCTTGCGCGGCCTGGTCACGGACCTCGGCCTTGCCGCGATCGTCGTCACCCACGACCTCGCCGTGGCGCGGCTGCTGTCGCAGCGCATGATGGTGATGAAGGACGGCCGCGTCGTCGAAAGCGGCCTCACCGACCGCGTCCTCGACGACCCGCGCGCGCCCTACACGCAATTGCTGGTTTCCTCGATTTTGCAGGTGTGATGATGGCGCGTGTCCCGCCGACGATTGACGATTGGAGAACCTTCTGATGCCGACCCCACTCGTTGTTTCCGACGTTGCCAAAAGCTTCACCATGCATCTGCGCGACGGCATCAAACTCCCTGTCGTCGCGGGTGTCTCGTTCTCGATCAAGGCGGGCGAATGCACCGTGCTCGGTGGTCCGTCCGGCGCCGGCAAGAGTTCGATCCTGAAGATGCTCTACGGCAACTACGCCGTCGACGAAGGCCAGATCATCGTCAGGCACGAGGACGGACTGATCGACCTCGCCCATGCCAGCCCGCGCACCGTGCTTGCCGTACGCCGGCAAACGATCGGCTATGTCAGCCAGTTCCTGCGCACCGTGCCGCGCGTCTCGGCTCTCGACGTCGTCGCTGAGCCACTGGTTGAACGCGGTGAGGAGCGCGAGGCAGCCCGAGCCAAGGCACGCGCGTTGCTGGCCCAGCTCAACCTGCCGGAAAAACTCTGGATGCTGCCACCGGCAACCTTCTCGGGCGGCGAGCAGCAGCGTGTCAACATCGCGCGAGGCTTCATCACCGAGCACCCCATCCTGCTGCTCGACGAGCCGACCGCATCGCTCGACGCGACGAACCGCGACGTGGTGATCGAACTCATCGCCGCCAAAAAGGCGGCGGGCGTCGCCCTGCTCGGCATCTTCCACGATCACGATGTGCGCGAGGCGGTGGCCGACCGCATCATCGACGTCACCGCCTTCGCTCCGGGAAAAATCGCCGCATGACCAGGAAGCTATCGGAGACGCCGCTGGTTCACCCGACGGCGGAGGTGCACAACTCGACACTCGGCCGCTGGACCGAGATCGCCGACCGCAGCCGGGTTTCGGAAAGCGAGATCGGCGACTATTCCTACATGATGCAGGACTGCGCGGTCTGGTGCGCGACGATCGGCAAATTTGCCAACATCGCCGCCAGCGTGCGCCTCAACGCCACCAACCACCCGACCTGGCGGCCGACGCTGCACCACTTCACCTACCGCGCCTCCGACTATTGGGACGACGCCGAGCATGAGAGCGAATTCTTCGCCGAGCGCCGCGCCAAGCGCGTCATCATCGGCCACGACACCTGGCTCGGCCACGGCTCGACCGTCCTGCCCGGCGTCACCGTCGGCGACGGCGCCGCCGTTGGCGCCGGCGCGGTCGTCTCGAAGGACGTCGCGCCCTACACGATCGTCGCCGGCGTACCGGCAAAACCGATCCGCGAGCGCTTCGACCGCCGCACCGCCGAGCGCTACCAGGCGCTTGCCTGGTGGGATTGGGATCACGCGAGGCTGCGCGCCGCGCTCGATGATTTTCGGGAGCTGACGGCCGAAGCGTTTTTGGAGAAACACGAAGAACGGGCATCGGGCAAAGAGGCATAGCCCTCACATCATCGTCATATCGCTGGCTTGTTCATACCCTTGACACAGGACTCGGACAGGACGCGATCTCCTTGAAGGAGATCGCCATGCTCGACACTGTCAGACCCTCGCTCGCCGGATTCTTTGCCGGCTCCAATCCGGCGTCGCCGGCGCATCTCGGCACGCGCTACGACGCGTCAGGCAACTTCCTCCTCGAGCCGGGCAACACCGTCGTCAGCCATCTGGTCAGCGGCTCGCCTTCGGAAGCGGTGGTGTTGGCCGTCCGCGAGAAGATGCTGGCAATGCCTGATGCCGACCGCCTCGCCTTCACGCCCGTTTCCAGCCTGCACATGACCCTTTTCCAGGGCATAATCGAATATCGCCGTCGCCTGCCCTTCTGGCCGCGGGACGTGCCGCTCGACACCAGCATCGACGCCATGACCCGCCTCTATCTGGAGCGCCTGAAGGGGTTCCAGGGCTTCGGCCCTTTCAACATCAAGGTGGCCGAGGTCCTGCCGACCGGCCTCACCGTTGCCGGCGCGACCGACGAGGATGCGCGCATCATGCGTGCATGGCGCGATGCGCTCGCGGTGCCGTTCGGCTACCGGCATCCCGATCACGACGCTTACGTCTTCCACATCACCTTCGCCTATCAGATCCAGCGCTTTGATGATGATAGGGCCGCCGCGTGGCAGGCGCTGTTTGACGATTGCCTGGCACTTTTCGCGCGCCAGGCGCCGGTGATCGAGATCAAGGCTCCCGCCTTCTGCGCATTCCGCGACATGAAGCATTTCGAGGAATTGCTGGTGCTCGGCTGATCGCCCGCAAGGCGCCAGTCGCCGCGCCTGTGGAGCGTAACAAAACTGACATCATCGCGACACGGCAGGTTCATGTGGTTGCGTTAGGCGAGTGCCTGACGATCAATATGGACCGGACTGGAACCAGCCCATGTCAGCAAACTCTGCCACGCTCGAAATCCGCGGCGTCAGCCGACGATTTGGCAAGAACACCGCCGTCAGCGACGTCAGCATCTCGATCCCGCAAGGGCAGATGGTCGGCGTCATCGGTCGTTCGGGCGCCGGCAAATCCACTCTTCTTCGCATGATCAACCGTCTTGTCGACCCCAGCCAGGGGTCGATTTTTTTTGACGGCGCCGAGGTCTCCCGGCTGCGCGGCTCGCCGCTGCGGCGCTGGCAGCGCGACTGCGCCATGATCTTCCAGCAGTTCAACCTGGTGCCGCGCCTCGACGTGCTGACCAACGTGCTGCTCGGCAAACTGAACCACCGTTCGACCCTGTCCAATCTTCTCGGCATGTTTTCGCGCGCCGAGTGCGCCGAGGCGGTCGCCGCGCTCGAGCGGCTCGACATCGCCCGCACCGCACTTCAGCCCGCCGGCACGCTGTCGGGCGGCCAGCAGCAGCGCGTCGCCATCGCCCGCGCCATGATGCAGCAGCCCAGGGTGATCCTCGCCGACGAGCCGATCGCCTCGCTCGACCCGCTCAACGCCAAGGTGGTGATGGATTCTCTGCAGGACATCAATCTGCGCGAAGGCATCACCGTTGTCACCAATCTGCATACGCTCGATACCGCCCGCACCTATTGCAACCGCATCATCGGCATGGCCGCCGGCAAGGTCGTCTTCGACGGGCCGCCCGAAGAGCTCGACCGCCAAGCCGTGCGTCTTGTCTATGGCGCCGATAGCAATGGCGGCGAGATATCGGAGGTCATCACCTCCACCAGTGTTGCCTTCAAGCAGAAGATCGCCGCATCCGCCGGACCGCTCGAACCCGCATTCCCGGGATACTGAGCCCAGTAAGGGCCAATAGCGAGCAGCCTGGATCGTCCGCCCGCGTCAAGGGCACTTGTCAAGATCAAGAACGCTGCCGGCGCGGGGCCGGAACTTACAGGAGAGATATCAATGTTCAGGAAGATGGTTTTCGGTGCCGTTTCGGTGCTCGCCATGGCCACCAGCATGGCCCATGCCGCCGACATGAAGGAATTTCGCGTCGGCATTCTCGGCGGTGAAAACGAAACCGACCGGCTGCGCAACTACCAGTGCCTGGCCGATCACCTGAAGGCCGAATTCGGCTTCGAGAAGGTTTCGCTGTTCCCGGCCGCCGACTATGACGGCGTCATCCAGGGCCTGCTCGGCGGCACGCTCGACTTCGCCGAACTCGGCGCTTCCGGCTACGCCAGCGTCTATCTCAAGGATCCGAAGGCGGTTACCCCGATCCTCACCACCAAGCAGACGGACGGCTCCACCGGCTACTATTCGATCGGCCTGGCGCTGAAGACGTCGGGGATCACGGACATCAAGTCAGCCAAGGGCAAGAAGCTCGGCTATGCCGATCCGGATTCGACCTCCGGCTATCTGATCCCGCTGACCCAGATTCCGAAGACCACCGGCGCCTCGAACGAGACCTACTTCGCTTCGACACAGTTCAATGGCGGCCACGAAAACAACGTTCTGGCCGTGCGTGACGGTAAGGTAGATGTCGCGGTCGATGATTCCTCGGGCATCGGCGACTTCAAGAACGGCTACACCTCCGGCACCTTCCACAAGGAAGTCGCCAAGGGCGCCGTCGACCCCAACGACTTCGTCGAAGTCTGGCGCTCGGGCCTGATCCCGAATGGCCCGCTGGTCGTTCGCACCGCGATCGGCGACGACATGACCGCCAAGCTGGCCGCCTTCTTCACCGACCTGCCCAAGAAGGACAAGGCTTGCTTCGAAGGCGTCGAAGGCGGCGATTTTACCGGCTACGTTCCGGTGAAGCCGGACTTCTACAGCGTCATCGTCGAAGCCCGTAAGGCAGCCATCGGCGGCTAACGGCGAAATTGCAAAAGGGCGGTACCTCATCAAGTACCGCCCTTTTTGCATCTCCGATCATGACCCTTTCCGTGACAGCCCCCTCCGGTGCCACCCACGAGATGGCCGATGCCTGGCGACGCCAGACGTCGCTGCGCCGGTTGTATACCGTGCTGGGCGTCGGCCTGCTGCTTGCCGCGATGCTTTCCAGCATGTGGTTCGCCGACGAAGCCAATGCCGGGCACTTCTTCGACCGGCTGCCGCATATTCTGGATTTCCTGAGCTGGCTGGTCCCCAGGGACTGGAACGACGTCTGGCGGGCGCTGTTCGACATTGCCTCGCCGCATGATACCGGCACCCAGGAATTCAACTTCCCGCTCGGCCGCGTCTACGTCTGGGGCGGTTTCTACATCCCCGAATATTTCGAGCTGATGCTGACCACCGTGAACGTGGCGCTGGTCTCGACCTTCATCGGCTTTGTCTTCGCGGTGCCCTTTTCCTTCATCGCGGCGCGCAACCTGACGCCTCATCCGGCACTGAGGCTAGTGGTCAAGCGCTTCATGGAATTGCTGCGTGCCTTTCCCGAAATCGTCATCGCCGGCCTGTTCGCTGCAATCGTCTCGACCGGTCCGATCGCCGCTATAATCGCCATCGGCCTGCATTCGATCGGCGCACTCGGCAAGCTGTTCTACGAGATCAACGAGAACATCGACATGCGTGCCGAGGAAGGCCTGACGGCGGTCGGCGCCAACTGGTTCGAACGGGTGCGCTTCGCCGACCTGCCTCAGGTGTTGCCCAATTTCGTCTCCTATACGCTGCTGCGCGTCGAGATCAACGTGCGGGCCTCGACCATCATCGGCGCCGTCGGCGGGGGTGGCATCGGCGAGGAACTGAAGCTCTCCATCTCGCGCGGCTTCGGCGCCAAGACGCTGGCGCTGGTGCTGCTGCTGTTCACAACCATCTTCATCATCGACCAGTTTTCCGCCTGGCTTCGTCGCAAGCTGGTCGGCGAACAAGCCTTTATGATGGGGGCGTAAATCATGGCGACCATGACCGCTGAGGAGATTCTGTCGATCGAGGCGCGCCACCCGCAGGTGTTCCGGCGCCCGGCATACAAGCGCTTTGGTCCGCTGCTCCTGTTCGTCGGGACTCTCCTGTATCTGATCTATGCCTTGTGGTTCTTCAGCCTGCCGCAGGTGCTGCGGGAATCGCACTGGGAGCGCCTGCCGCTCTTCCTGACACAATGGATCAGCTACGATCTGCAGCCGGAATTCCGTCTCGACCAGCCGGAGATCACGCCCAAATACCCGCGCTTTTCCGCGCTGGGCGACAACCCGAATCCCGACTGGGTGGTCAGGAATCCAGACGGCACCTTCACCGTGCTGATCGACGGGCCGGCAAAATCCGTCACCTTCGACAAGACGCAGGCGACGATCGTCGCCAACGGCCAGACCGTGCCTGTTTCGCTGACCAGCGGCAAGCCGGTGGTCACGGGTGCCGTACCGGACTGGATCACCGCCCATGACGACGAGGTGGTGGCCAAGATGGGCTTCGTCGGCGAGGTGCGCGTCACTGTCGACCGCGTCAAGGTGCGCAAGCGCTTCCTCGGCTGGGCGAACTTCATTTTCGACACGCGCTCGCCCTTCTTCGGCAAATCAGCGCGGGAAGTGATCTCGCTGATCGTCTCGGGACCAGAGCTGAAACCAGGTATCACCAACCTTGCTCTTGCCGGCGACAACGTCTGGAACAACGCCCAGTGGCAGCACGGCGACGTCTGGACGAAGCTGCTGCAGACCATTGTCATGGCCTTCCTCGGCACGCTGCTCGGCGGCATCGTCGCCTTCCCCCTTGCCTTCTTCGCGGCGCGCAACATCACGCCGAACGGCGTGCTCAGCCAGGTGCTCAAGCGCTTCTTCGACTTCATGCGCTCGGTCGACATGCTGATCTGGGCGTTGTTCTTCACCCGCGCCTTCGGCCCCGGCCCGCTGGCGGGAAGTGCAGCGATTTTCTTCACCGAGATCGGCACCCTCGGCAAAGTCTATTCGGAAGGCCTGGAGAACATCGACGACAAGCCGCGCGAAGGCGTGCTCTCGACCGGCGCCAACGGCATCCTGGTGCAGCGCTACGGCGTGATGCCCGAAGTGATCCCGGTCTTCATCAGCCAGACACTCTACCAGTGGGAATCCAACACCCGCGGCGCCACCATCATCGGCGCCGTCGGCGCCGGCGGCATCGGCCTGAAACTGTGGGAAGCGATGCGCACCAATTCCAACTGGGCTAACGTGTTCTACATGGTGCTGCTAATTCTGCTCGTCGTCTTCGTTTTCGACAACATATCCAACTTCCTGCGCCGCCGGCTGAGCCGGACCATCCACGACTATAACAGGATCCAGGCCAGGCAGGGTTAGTGTTGTGACGCAGAAGCGCAAGCATCGTCTCGCCCGGCGCCGAGGGGTCGACCCCCACTCCGTCGAGCTTCGCTCGACACCTCTCCCCCGGTCGACGGGGTAGAGGAAAGGCACCAGACTGTCCGATCCGCGCTTGTCCCCGAAGGCCGAGGCTCTCTTCCTGTCCCGGCGCCACCAAGCCCCTTCCTCTCCCTCCGGAGGGGGGAGAGGTGGCTCGGCGAAGCCGAGACGGAGTGGGGGAACCACCTGGCAAGCGACGCGACACAAATAGAAAATGGACCAGGCGTAGGGCGCCTAAGCCGCTTTCCTCCACCCATCCCTGATATGCTTGTACCCATCCCGGTAAACCGCCTCCGGGCTTTCGGAAAAATCCCGCCACACCTTGGTCGCCGCCGCCAGATCCTTCAGCGAGCGACCGAAAGCCTCGATCGTCAGCCAGTCGTCATAGCCGCTCTTGCGAATGGCAGAAAAAGTTTCCTTCCACGGAATGTTGCCACGCCCCGGCACGCCGCGATCGTTCTCCGATATATGGATATGCACGACATTGCCCCGGTGCTTCGTATAGGCGCCGATCGGGTCGGCTTCCTCGATATTGGCGTGGAACGTGTCGTACATCGCCTTGATGTGCGGCCGGTCGATGGCATCGATATGCTCCGACAGGTCGGCCATGGTGTTGAGGAGGTAGCATTCGAAGCGGTTCAGCGCCTCGAGCCCGACGGTGACGTTGCGCTTTCCGGCATGGTCGCCGATGGCACGCTGCGAGGCGATCGAGCGCTTCTTTTCGGCGGCGGTCGGTCCGGACCCGGAAAATCCGCCGAGCGTCGAATGCAGCGGTCCGCTCAGCGTGCGGGCGCCAAGCGCATCGGCGCAATCGATTGCCCATTTCATGTAGTCGACACCGGCCTTGCGTGTTGCCGCATCGGCCGAAATCAGGTTCATCGCCGGATCGCCCATGGCTGACACAGCGGTCCGCTCCAGCCCGATACGGTCGAGCAATTCGCCCAGCTTCCTGTAGTCGTCCGGCGTGCCGGCGAAGATCGGGATTTCGACACCGTCGAAGCCGGTTGCCTTGATGTCTCGAAGCAGCGGCTCGTGCTTCTTCGATACCGCCGTCGTCCACAAGAACATGCACATGCCGATCTTCATCGACGCCCTCCTCTTTTTGGCGGCCGGCTGATTGCACCGCCGGTTTTCGCCACCCCCCTCATCCGGCCGCTTCGCGGCCACCTTCACCCCGAGAGGGAGAAGAGATATGCGCCAACGCCTCCTCTCCCCCTCGGGGAGAGGCCGGATTGCCCCGAATTGCCTTCGCAATTCGATTGGCTACCGGGTGAGGGGCCCTCGTTACTCGGCGCCTCTTACAGCTTGGTCCAGGCCCCGTTCTTCTTCGACGACTTCACGCAGGCCTCGATGAAGGCCATGCCCTCGACGCCGTCCTGGATGGTCGGGAAGACGACATCCTTTGCTGGCTTGCCACCCTTCTTGCGTGCCGCGCGGATGGCCCGTGCGGCCTCCTGGTAGATGTTGGCGAAGCCTTCGAGGTAACCCTCGGGATGGCCTGACGGAACGCGGCTGACACGGCCCGCCACCGGCAGCGCACCGGCGCCGTTGCGGGTGATCAACTGTTTCGGCTGGCCGAAGGGCGTGTACCAGAGATAGTTGGGATCGGCCTGCACCCATTCCAGCCCGCCCTTCGAACCGTAGATGCGCAGCTTCAGGCCGTTCTCATGCCCGGGCGCCACCTGGCTCGCCCAGATCATGCCCTTGGCCGGATGCGTTTTCCCCGTCGGTTTGAAACGCAGCATGACGTTGACATTGTCGTCGAGCAGCCTGCCCGGCACGAAGGCGTCGAGATCGGCCGACAGGGAGTCGAGTTCGAGCCCGGAGACGAAGCGGGCGAGATTGTAGGCATGGGTGCCGATATCGCCGAGCGCGCCGCCGGCGCCCGCCTGCTTGGGGTCTGAACGCCAAGCCGCCTGCTTCTGGCCGGTGGCGGCGAGGTCCTCGGTCAGCCAGTCCTGCGGATATTCCGACTGCACGATGCGGATGTCGCCGAGCACGCCCTTGGCGACCATTTCGCGCGCCTGCCGTACCATCGGATAGGCGGTGTAGTTGTGGGTGAGCACGAACACCTTGCCGGTCTTTTCGACGATCGCAGCAAGCTTTTTCGCCTCGGCCAGGGTCGTTGCCAGCGGCTTGTCGCAGATCACGTGGATGCCTGCTTCCAGGAAGGCCTTGGCCGCCGGCACATGCACGTTGTTGGGAGTGACGATGGCCACCGCCTCTATGCCATCCGAGCGCTTCGCCTCGGCCTTGGCCATTTCGGCGTAGGACGCATAGCTGCGCGAGGGATCGAGCCCGAGTTCGGCGGCCGAGGCTTTCGCACGCGCCGGGTCGGCCGACAGGGCACCGGCGACCAGCACGAAATCATTGTCCATGCGCGCCGCGATCCGGTGCACCGCGCCGATGAATGCGCCCTGCCCGCCGCCGACCATGCCGTAACGGATCGGGCCGCCTCCCGTTTCCGACTTCGATGCACCAACCATGTTTTTCTCCCTCGTGTGAGATACCCCTCCCCCGAGGGAGAGGGAAAGCCGTGTCAAAATCCCATCATGGCGCGCAGCAGCTTCTTGTCCGTGGTGCCGGCGGCGAAATCGTCGAATGCCTTCTCCGTCACCCGGATGATGTGGTGCTGGATGAAGGGCGCCCCTTCGGCCGCACCATCCTCCGGATGCTTCAGGCAGCATTCCCACTCCAGCACCGCCCAGGAATCGTAATTGTACTGCGTCAGTTTGGAGAAGATGCCGCCGAAATCCACTTGCCCGTCGCCGAGCGAACGGAAGCGGCCGGCGCGGTTCGTCCAGCTTTGGTAACCGGAGTACACGCCCTGCCGTCCAGTCGGATTGAACTCGGCGTCCTTGACGTGGAAAGCCTTGACCCGCTCGTGATAGATGTCGATGAATTCGAGATAATCGAGTTGCTGCAGCAGGAAATGCGAAGGGTCGTAGTTGATGTTGCAGCGCTTGTGGCCGCCGACCGCGTCGAGGAACATCTCGAAGGTCGCCCCATCGAACACGTCCTCCGAAGGATGGATTTCGTAGCCGACATCGACACCATTGTCTTCATAGGCGTCGAGAATCGGCTTCCAGCGTTTGCCGAGTTCGCCGAAGGCTTCCTCGATCAGTCCGGCGGGGCGCTGCGGAAAGGGATAGAGGTAAGGGAAAGCCAGCGAGCCGGTGAACGACACCGAGACATTAAGCCCGAGATTGCGCGATGCCTTGGCACCGAACTTCATCTGTTCGACAGCCCATTCCTGTCTCGCCTTCGGGTTGTTGTGCACCGACGGCGGCGCGAACCCATCCATCTGCGCGTCATAGGCCGGATGCACCGCCACCAATTGCCCCTGCAGATGCGTCGACAGTTCGGTGATCTCGACCCCGGCGTCAGTGCAGATGCCCTTCACCTCATCGCAATAGGCCTTGGAAGACGCCGCCTTCTTGAGGTCGAACAGGCGCGCGTCCCAGGTCGGGATCTGCACGCCCTTGTAGCCGAGGCCGGCGGCCCATTTGGTGATCGACGTCAGCGAATTGAACGGTGCGGCATCACCCGCGAACTGCGCCAGAAACAGTCCAGGGCCCTTCATTGTCGTCGGCATCGGCATCCTCCTCGTTTGTCACGACCAAGCATAGCGCCTGATGAAAGCAGGGCCAGTCACTTTGGTCTTTATCGCGTCGGACGCTCTGCCGACACCGCCATTCTGGTATGACCAAATAAGGCAATCTGGTCAAGCCTTGGAATGCGCCGAAAAGGCACTCCGAAAGCCCAAAATAACGGCACATATTGCAATGTAATCAACAAACTAATTCACCCTGAAAGTTGCGTCGCCACAGTTGTTGCCGTCTCAAGGAATTTGCTGTAGACCTCATTTCAGACCCAATTGGTCTAACCAGTTTGCAGTAAAAGGCTGGGGATGCCTTGGGGAGGAACCCTTGCGTCGTCTTCCGGCGATGCATGTCGCAGGCAAACCATACGGACGAATCTGGGAAGGACAGACCATGCATCTTTCGACGCACAACTGGATGCGCGCGGAACCGCTTGAGACGACGCTGAAGCGCATCAAGAAATTCGGCTATGAGTCGATCGAGATTTCCGGCGAGCCCGCGCAGTACAAGACCAAGGAGACGCGGGCGCTGCTGAAGGAGCATGGCATTCGCTGCTGGGGCGCGGTGACCTTGATGCTGGGTGAACGCAACCTCGCCGCCAGGGACCAGAGCCAGCGCGAGCGCTCCGTGCAATACGTCAAGGACGTGCTGACGATGGTCGGCGAACTCGATGGCGAGATCATCACGCTGGTTCCGGCAACCGTCGGCAAGGTGGTCCCGGACGGTACCGAGGAAGAGGAATGGAAGTGGGTGGTCGACGCGACCCGCGAATGTTTCACCCACGCCAAGAAGGTCGGGGTCAAGATCGCCGTCGAACCGCTCAACCGCTTCGAAACCTATCTGTTCAACCGCGGCGCCCAGGCGCTGGCGCTGGCTGACGCGGTCAGCCCCGAATGCGGCGTCTGCCTCGACGCCTACCACATCCACATGGAGGAATTTAACGTGCATGACGCTATCCGCCAGGTCGGAAAGCGCCTGTTCGACTTCCATGTCGCCGACAACAACCGCTTTGCCGCCGGCCTCGGCCAGATCGACTGGCCAAGGATCGTCGCCACCTTGAAGGAAGTCGGCTACGATGGCGCACTGACCAACGAGTTCGTCGCCCCGGTCGACCGCACGCCGGCAGCACCCTATCCCGACATGGTCGAGCGCCATCCGGTCGATATCTCCCCCGAGCAGCTGAAGTTCATCCAGGACCATGGCTCCAGCGTGCTGACCGAGAAATTCTACACCGACCAGATGCGCATCACCGCCGAAACACTGCTGCCGCTGATCAAATAGTCGACTGCCGCTGGGAAATTTGCCCTTCCGCCCCGACCGGCGGCAGGGCTGGGGAAAAATATGCGCATCAAGACAGTCCAGGCCTGGTGGGTCCGCGTGCCGATCGAAGCCGCGAAGCAGCATCGCAGCGACTTCGGCCAGGTGACGACCTTCGACGCCGCCATCCTGCGCGTCGAAACCGATGACGGGCTGGTCGGCTGGGGCGAAGGCAAGAACGCAGCCGGCAGTGCCGGCAGCTACGGCGCACTCGTTCACATGCTGAATCACGAGGTCGGGCCGCAGTTGATCGGCCGCGATCCAGCCGACATCGGCGTCATCTGGGAGATGCTCTACAACGGCGTGCGCCATGAGAGCGCCGCCCGCGCCGGCCACGCCATGCCACAACTGGCGCGGCGTGGCATGAGCGTCGCCGCCATCAGCGCGGTCGACATCGCGCTCTGGGACATACTGGGCAAGTCGCTGGGCCAGCCGGTCTGGCGGCTCCTCGGCGGCCGCAAGGTCGATCGCATGCAGGCCTATGCCTCGGGCGGCTGGGCCTCCGCCGATGCCATCGGGGAACAGCTGAAATCCTATATCGCCAAAGGCGGCTTCAAGGCGCTGAAGATGCGGGTCGGCGCCATGGACGGCGCGGCACATATTTCCGCCGCCCGCGTGCGCGCCGCGCGCCAGGCACTCGGCCCCGACGTCGAGCTGATGGTCGACGCCCATGGCACCTACACGGTGGCGGAAGCCAAACGCTTTATCCATCTCGTCAACGACCTCGATCTCGCCTGGTTCGAGGAGCCTGTTATCGCCGACGACAAGCCAGGCATGGCCGAAGTGCGCGCCTCCGGCGCCGTTCCGATCGCCACCGGCGAAAGCGAGGCGACACGCTATGCCTTCCGCGATCTCGCCGTTCTCAGGGCCGCCGACATTTTCCAGCCGGACCCGGCCTTCTGTGGCGGCATCAGCGAGGCGATGAAGATCGGCATCATCGCCAGCGCCTTCAATTTGCGCTTTGCGCCGCATCTGTGGGCCGGCGCGCCCTGCTTCTTCGCCGGGCTGCATGTCTGCGCCGCGTCGCCTTCGAGTTTCACCGTCGAGTATTCGCTCGGCGCCAACCCGATGATCCACGATCTGGTCGAAGAGGCTGTCGAAGCCAAGGACGGTATGATAGCCATCCCGGAAAAGCCCGGATTGGGATTCACCGTTTCGGAGCGATTCCTGGAGGCGCACGCGCAACGCAATTGACGATGAAAGAAAAGAACCTTCTCGCCGAACTCGCCGCCTATCTGTTCTCCCACTCGGACAAGGAGAGCGGCCGCACGCCGTCGGAACGCGAGCTGGCGGAGCATTTCGGCGTCAGCCGCGGCCAGATCCGCGAAGCGCTCGCCATTCTCGAGGCCATGCGCATCGTCGAGCGCCGCGCCAAGTCGGGCATCTACATCGACACCAAGCAGGCCAGCGTCGAGGCGCTGGCGCTGTTCGCACGTGCCGGCCTGCCGCTCGATCCCTTGCAGATCTATGAGACGGTCGAGTTGCGCAAGATCCATGAGATCAAGGCCGCCGAGCTTGCCTGCTCGCGCGCCACCGAGGAGAATTTCGAGCGCCTGCGCGAAATCCTCAAAGCCTCGGAAGACCGCATCGCCGCTGGCGAAGGTTTGGCCAAGGAGGACCGCGAGTTTCACCTCGAGATCGTGCGCGCCACCAAGAACAGCGTCTTTCACAACATCTGCAGCGTCTACTATCTGATGGGCGAGCAGCGCCTGCCGATCTACTTCAACGATCCTGAACGCAGCGTGCGCTCGCATGCCGAGCACGTGCAGATCTACGAGGCGCTGCTGCGCCGCGACGGCAATCTCGCCCAGGCGCTCATGAGCGCCCATCTGCAAGGCGCGGAAAGCTACTGGAAGGGCCTGATCGAGGGCGGCATGGCGGCTTCGCCCGCGGGCGCGGCACTCGAAAAGGCCTGACCGTGACCCAGACCGTGCCAAAGATCCTGTCGACGCATCCGCTGCACCCGCGCGCCACGGCCAAGCTGGCCGGCGCCGGCCAGCTGGTCATCGCTTCGGCGCTCGACCCCGGCACATTGGCGGGGGAGGCCAAGGATGCCGACATCGTCATCGTGCGGGCGCCGCTGCCGCCGGCGCTGTTCGAGGGTGCATGGAAGCTGAGGGCCGCGATCCGCCATGGCGCCGGTCTCGACATGATCCCGATGGAAGCGGCCGCGGCGGCCGGCGTGCTCGTGGCCAACGTGCCGGCGGTCAATGCCCGCTCGGTGGCCGAACATGTCATGTTCACCGCGCTTGCACTGCTGCGGCAGTTCCGCCGGGTCGACCGTGACCTGCGCGCCAAGGGCTGGCTGGCCGGACGCGAGCACGCCAATGCCAACATCGAACTCGCCGGCAAGACCATCGGCATCGTTGGTCTCGGCGCCGTCGGGCAGGCGGTCGGCCACATCGCCGCACACGGCTTCGACCTCAAAGTGGTGGCAACGACACGCAGCATGCAGCCGGCGCCGGAAAAAGTCGGCTTCCTGTCGATCGACGCGCTGGTCGAGCAGAGCGACATCATCGTGCTCTGCTGCCCGCTGACGCCGGAGACGCGCGGCCTGATCAGCCGCGAACGCATCGCCCGCATGAAACCCAACGCACTGCTGATCAACGTGTCGCGCGGGCCGGTCGTCGATGACGACGCGCTGGTTGACGCCTTGCGGGAGCGCCGCATCGGCGGCGCCGCGCTCGACGTTTTCTCGACGCAGCCGCTGCCGCCAAGCCATCCCTATTTCGGCTTCGACAATGTCATCATCACCCCGCATATGGCGGGAATCACCGAGGAATCGATGATGCGCATGGGCGTCGGCGCGGCCGGCGAAGCCCTGCTGGTGCTGGCGGGCAAACTGCCTGTCAATCTGCGCAATCCCGAAGTGGTCGATCACTACCGGCGTCGGTTTCCGGCGCAGATATAGCATCGCCGTTTCGCCCCAATTCTCCGCGACGTTGCGAGCCATGTCCGGTCTTCGCCTTGCAGTTCTGATTGTCGCAACTTCGTCCATCTGCACCTTGCCGGCATTCGCAGCGGCCGAGAGCAGCTATGTCTATTGCGACAACGGACTACGCTGCTTCAAGGCGCCCTGCCCGTCGAACAGCGCGCTCGACCTTGCCACCGGCACCATCACCAAGGGCGCGTCGATCGACACCAGCGGATTGCCGCAGGCCGACGAGGCGATAACGGCCCAGTCCGACGTGCTTTATAGCGGAAAGATCGTCGTCAGGGGCTCGATCGAGCACCGCATCCAGACCTTCACCGGCAAGGAATACAGCCTGCCTTGGCTGGTCGCGACCCGCATCGTGCGCACCGCCAAGGACGGCGAACGCAAGCACTGTTCATCGCACTGATCCGTCATCCGCGACTCGCTGCCGATCAACCCCCAGCAGCCTCTCCACCGACACGGCGATCCGCAGCAGATGCCGGTCATGGCCATTGCGCGCCACGAGCATCAGCCCCATTGGCAGCGATGGCCCCGGCATCGGCAACGAGATCGCGCAAAGGTCGAACTGGTTGGCGACCTGGGTGTTGCGCAGCAGCAGGCCTTCGGTGCGATCACGCAACTCTGCATCCTCGGCCATGGAAGCGATGGCCGGCGCCGTCACCGGTGTGGCTGGCAACGCCAGCACGTCAACCGATGCCAGCCGCTCATCCATGGCGGCGGCCAGCGCGGCACGGCGGCGGAGCGCCCTGATATAGACCGGCGTCGGCAGCAGCGCCGCCCGCGACAATGGCCCGCTGACATGCGGGTCGACCGGCACGGATGCGCCTGTCGCCAGCCAGTCGGCATGCACTTCCGCGCCCTCCATCGCCGCGATCGATCCGCGCCTGGTGGCCGCGCGTAGATCCGCGATCATGTCGTCGATCGACAGATCCGTAATGTGTGCGCCAGCCTGTTCGATCTTGCCAAGACAATACTCGAAGGCGGATCCAACCTCGCCTTCCGTGTCGCCGAAAAGAACGCCGCGCGGAATGCCGATGCGAAGCCCGGCGAGTGGAATGGCCACCAACTCCTTCAGCGCTTCGCCGGCCATCACCGCGTCGGCGGCGGCGCATATCGAGACGGTTCGGGCAAGCGGTCCGACCGAGTCCAAAGTGCCCGAAAGCGGAAAGGTGCCAGAGAGCGGGACGCGCCGTGCAGTCGGCTTGAAACCGACGACGCCGTTGAGCGCCGCCGGAATGCGGATCGAGCCGCCGGTGTCGGAGCCGATCGAGATGTCGCTCGTCCCCTCGCCCACGGACACGCCGGCGCCCGAGGACGACCCGCCTGGAATGCGGCTGGCATCAACGGCGTTGCCTGGCGTGCCGTAATGCATGTTGTCGCCGATCGCGGTGAAGGCGAACTCGGTCATGTTGGTCTTGCCGATGACGACCGCACCGGCTTGCCGAAGCCGGCTGACGATGGCGGCGTCGCGCTGTGCCGGCGCGGCGGTCTTGCGCATCAGCGACCCGGCCGTGGTCGGCTCGCCGGCGACATCGAACAGGTCCTTGATCGAGACAATGGTGCCGTCGAGCGGGCCGAGTGTCACGCCCACTCTTTTGCGGGCATCGCTGGCGTCAGCCGCGACCCGCGCCGCTTCGGCATAGAGCTTCGTAAAGACCTTCTCGTCCGCCGCACGGTTGGCAAGACGTGACAGGATGATTTCGAGGCGGTCGCGGATTGGTTGCATGTTGGTGTCGGACTCCGCCAGGATGGAACGTCTTTAAGGCAAGCAGCCGTTGGGACTGCAGAAGGGATAACCCGGCCAGCGTGCCTTTGCACCTGCCAGCGACAGGAAGATACTGATGCTGTACAAAGGCAGCTGCCATTGCGGCAAGGTTGCGTTCGAGGTGGAGGGCGAACTTGAGGGCGTCGTGCGCTGCAATTGCTCGATCTGCGCCCGCAAGGGTGCGCTGCTATGGGCCGTGCCACACGACAAGCTTACGCTCGTCGCCTGGGGCGATGACCTCGGCCGCTACACATTCGGCGAAACGAAGATAGCGCACCGCTTCTGCCGAACCTGCGGCATCCATCCTTTTGCCGAGGACACCAGCGAAGGCGGCGAACGCAGCGCCTACATCAACATCAATTGCGTCATCGGTCCCGACCCGTCCACCTTGTCGATCTTCGAGTTCGACGGGCGGGCCGTCTAAGCTTCCCATCATCCCCTATCGGTGGCCGTTGCGAGAGACTATTCGGCCTTTGGGCCGCGCAGGAACACCGCGATGGCCGCCAGCAGCGTCGCGGCGCCGCAATAGGCAAACGCGCTGCCGACACCGGCATGGTCGACCAGCAGCCCGCCGAAGACGGCGCCCATCGCAATCGCTACCTGGAAGGTCGCCACCATCAGGCCACCGGCGCTTTCAGCCTGGTCGGGCGCTGCCCGCACCAGCCAGCTCTGCAGCTCTAGCGGCACGCTTGGGATCACTGTGGGGCGAAAGGGCCAAAGGCGCTGCCGGAACCTTGCTGAAAGTCCCGGCAACTGGCGGTGAAGCGACCAAGGGCGAACTGCCGTCTGAATCCTACTGGACCCAGAAAGCCAATGAGATGCATGACGACGCCTGCCTCTCGGAGACGGAATGCGTGATCCTGCTGATCAACGACACGCCTTACGAGACCTACCTGCCGAAATAGCCGCGCCCTATGACGCGTGCCGCAGGCTGACACCACTGCCCTTGTCGAACAGCACCACCTTGTCGGGATTCCAGGCAAAGCGCACCGGTTGCTCGACCGCGACATCGGTCCTGGCCGGCACCGTGGCGCGAAGCGTTGTATCGCCGACCCGCAGCGTCAGGATCTTTTCCACGCCATGGTTCTCGACGTCGTGGACACGCGCCTCGACCGGTGCGCCGCTTTCCAGATAGACATCCTCCGGACGAATGCCGAAGACGAGCGGGCGACCGTCGGTCGCCGCACTCGCCCCAGCCCCCGTAAAAATCTTGGCCGCCCCCGCGAAGGGCAGTTCGAAATTCAATGGCGCCATCACCGCGCGGCCGTTAACCAGCCTGCCGTCGATGAGGTTCATCGGCGGCGAGCCGACGAAGCTCGCCACATAGGTGTCGCGCGGATTGTTGTAGATCTCGTGCGGCGTGCCGGTCTGGATGATGCGGCCATGGTTGAGCACGCCGACCTTGTCGCCCATCGACATCGCCTCGATCTGGTCGTGGGTCACGAACAGGAAGGTGGCGCCAAGCTGTATCTGCAGGTTCTTCAATTCGGTGCGGAGCGCCTCGCGCAATTTGGCGTCGAGCGCCGACAGCGGCTCGTCCATCAGGAACACGCGCGGCTTGCGCACGATGGCACGGCCGATGGAGACGCGCTGCATCTCGCCGCCGGACAGGCGGTCGGTCTTGCGATCGAGCAGATGCTCGATCCGCAGCGTGCGGGCGGCGCGGTCGACGCGGTCCTTGATCTCGGCATCCGGCAGCCGGCGGATCTTCGGCTTCAGCGGAAATTCGAGGTTTTCGCGCACCGTGTAGCGCGGGTAGAGCGAATATTGCTGCAGCACCAGCGCCACGTCGCGCTCGGCCGCACCCCAGTCGGCGACGTCGACGCCGTCGATGAAGACCTGCCCCTCGCTCGGCTTCTCCAGGCCGGCGATCAGCCGCAGCGTCGTCGTCTTGCCGGCGCCCGTCTCGCCGAGCAGGACAAAGAATTCGCCATCGGCGATGTCGAGGTCGAGCCCGGTCAAGGCCGTGTGGTTGCCGAAAGTCTTGGAGATGTTCTTGAGCTGGATATGGGCCATCAGAGCCTCACCTCAAGCGACTTGCCGCTTGCCTTGTCGAAGAAATGCGCCTGGGTCGGATCGATTCGGGCAAACACCTTCTCGCCCGGTCCGGCAACGAAGCCGCTCTTGGTGCGGGCCCGCAGCATTTTCGAGCCAACCTTGAGGTCGACGATGTCGAAGGAGCCGAGCGGTTCGACGATCTGCGTCTCGACGGCCATAAAGCCATCGGCCGCGTCACGACGAATGAGGACGCCTTCCGGCCGGATGCCAAGTGCGAGTTGGCCGCTAGCGTGGCCGTTGAGTTTCGACAGCAGCGCCCGCGGAAACTCGAAGCCGGAAGCCGCGCCACCAACGGTGACCGAGGCCGATGACGTTGTTTCGGCAACCGCCGCGTCGGCGACATTCATCACCGGACTGCCGACGAATTGGGCCACGAACAGATTGGCCGGCCGCGAATAGACCTCGTCGGGCGTTCCCACCTGCTGCAGCACGCCCTCATGCATGATGACGATACGGTCGGCGAGGCTCATCGCCTCGATCTGGTCGTGCGTGACATAGATGGTGGTCGAGCCCTGCTTGATATGCAGCCGCTTGATCTCGGCCCGCATCTCCTCGCGCAATTTGGCGTCGAGCGCGCCGATCGGCTCATCCATCAGCATCGCCTTCGGCCGCCGCACCAGCGCCCGGCCGATCGCAACGCGCTGCATGTCGCCGCCCGAAAGCGCCGACGGCTTCTTCGCCAGCAGATCCGTTATCTGCAGCGTCTTGGCGACCGAGCGCACTTCCTGGTCGATCTCGCTTTTGCTCTTGCGCGTGGCGCGCAACGGAAAGGCGATGTTCTCGTAGACGCTCATATGCGGGTAGAGCGAGAATGACTGGAACACCATGGCGATGTCGCGGTCGGCTGCCTTCAGATGCTGGACCGGCTTGCCGTCGATGAGGATGTCGCCCTCGTCGATGGTTTCCAGTCCGGCGATGGCGCGCAACGTCGTCGTCTTGCCGCAACCGGACTGGCCGAGCAGGACGATGAACTCATTGTCCGCGATCTTGAGGTTGAGATCCTTGATGACCTGGACGGCACCAAAGAATTTCTGGACGCCGCGAAGCTCGATCTGGGTCAATGCTGTGCTCCCGGATTTCGCGCGTCCCCGGCATGACCGGTGCCGGCCTGTTCCTCGGGTGCGATCTTCGAGGTGATGTTGAAGCCGATCAGCCCGATCAGGATGATGGTCAGGCCGTAGGTGTGCAGGGTCATGTTCCAGGGCTGGCAGAGGGCCACGATGCCGAGCACCATGAGGATCTGTGAACCCGGTTCCAGATATTTCTGATTGATGGCGCGAAAGCTCATTTGCGGATCGCTCCGAAGGACATGCCGCGCAACAGATGGTTGCGGAGCAGGAAGGTGAAGATGGCGACCGGCAGCAGGAACAGGAAGGTGCCGGCGGCGATCACAGTCCAGTCCGGCAGGCCCGAGCCGACCTGGCTCGGGATGAAGGGCGGCGCCGTCTGGGCGCGGCGGTTGGTCATGATCAGCGCGAACGCGTATTCGTTCCACGCCGTGATGAAGCAGAAGACAGCGGTGGCGGCGATGCCGGTGGCGGCCTCCGGCAGCACGATCTTGAAGAAGGCTTCCATGCGTGTGTAGCCGTCGACCAGTGCCGCCTCCTCATATTCCTTCGGGATTTCATCCATGAAACCCTTCATCAGCCACACCGAGAAGGACAGGTTGAAGGCGGTGTAGAGAATGATCAGCCCGACGTGGGTATCGTTGAGGCCGACCGCGCGGTACATCAGGAACATCGGGATCGCGACCACCACCGGTGGCAGCATGCGTGTCGACAGGATGAAAAAGAGCAGGTCCGCCTCCCCCTTCACCCTGAAGCGCGAGAAGCCATAGGCGGTGAACGTGCCCATGCCGACGGCCAGCACCGTCGAGGTGATGGCGATGATCAGCGAGTTCAGGAAGCGGCTCGGATAGCCCGACCACTGCACCTGGCCCTTGCCGTCGCGCACGATCTTTTCGCCACCGTCGAAGACGACGCGCTCCCACCATGGGGCCGCCGCGTACTCTTCCGGCGACGGCGGACTGCGCAATTGAGAGCGCTTGGTGAACAGCTTCACGAACGGCGATATCTCCGGCTGGAAGACAACGGTCGGCGGAATCGTAGTGGCAAGATTGCGCGGCTTGAACGCCGTCGAGGCGATCCAGTAGATCGGCGCCAGGAAGATGATCGTCACCAGCAGCACGGCGACTATGGCGACGCGGTTGAAGGTGATTTCGGAAGAAGTGCGGACGGCGGCCATCTCAGCGCTCCTTCACCTTGTTGAGATATTTGACGTAGATGTTGGTGATCGCCAGCACCATGATCAGCACGATGTAGGCCATCGCGCAGGAGCGCCCGGTCTGCCATTCCTGGAACGCCATCTTGTAGAGCCGGATCGAGATCAGCTCGGCCGTCGGCTGGCTGGTCAGGATGTAGGCGAGATCGAAGGTCTTGAAGGCTTCCATGGTGCGGAAGATGACGGCGATCATCAGGATCGGCGCGACCAGCGGCAGGGTGATGCGGAAGAACGTGTAGAACGGCCCGGCGCGGTCGATCGCGGCGGCCTCATAGAGATGCTTCGGCACCGCCGACAGCCCGGCCAGCGACAGCAGCATGACGAAGGGCGACCACATCCAGATGTCGGTCAACGCAACAGCGTAGAGCGCCATCTTGGGGTCGGCCAGCCACTCGAAATTGCCGAGCCCGAGCGCATAGTTGATAACCCCCCATGACGGGTCGTAAAGCAGTTTCCAGAACAGCCCGACCACCGCCATCGACAGCATCATCGGCAGCAGCAGCAGCGTGGTGATAAGACCCTTGAGCGGAATGTCCCGGTTGAGCAGCATCGCCACGCCGAAGCCGACAAGCAGCTGTCCGACGACCGAGACAATCACGTATTTCGCCGTGATGGCGAAGTTCGACCAGACATAAGGGTCGTTGAGCAGGTCGCGATAATTCTGCAGCCCGACGAAATTCGCCGGCGCGTTGGTCGACGCGCGGAAGTCGGTGAAGGAATAGCCGAGCGAGTAGATCAGCGGAAAAATGTTGAAGACGATCAGGAACAGAACCGTCGGGATGATGAAGAGATTGCGGATGGAGATATCGCTTAGGCCGCGTGCCGCGGCGCGCGAGGATCTGTCGAGGGTGGTGATCATCGTGGTCGCCAAGACCCTGCTCCCGGTTCAAGAAAAAGAAACGGAGGAGGCGACACCGCCCCCTCCGCGGGACATGAAGGATTATTGGACGCGGCCGTATTTCTTGAAGGTCGCGTTCCAGTCTCCAGCCAATGCGTCCAGCGTTTCCTTGGCGGTGCCGCTGCCGCCGATCATGTAGGGGTAGACGCGCTGGTTGAGCTGCTGCAGCAGCTCTGCGTATTCCGGCACTGCCCAGAAATCCTTCACCTTGAACATGGTCTCGTAGAAGGCCTTGTTGTAGGGTGTGGCGTTCTGGAACTCAGGCGACTTGAGCACCGCCTGGCTGCAGGTATAGCCGCCAAGGGCCGCCCACTTCTTCTGGGTCTCGTCCTTGATGAACCATTCGAGGAACTTCATCGCCTCGTCCTGCTTCTTCGAGTACGAGATGACGGAGATGCCTTGCCCGCCGAGTGCGGCGAACTGGTCGCCATTTGGGCCGGGAGGGTTGGCGAAGAAGCCGGTGTTCTTGGCATTCGGGTTCGACGCTTCGTTGATCAGCGAGGGGAAGAACGCGAAGAAGTTCATGCTCATCGCGGCCAGGTTTTCCGTGATTGCCTGGTTGTCCTCGACGAAGAACGATTTGGCCCAGCCCGGAGGCGTGAACTTGTAGAGCTCCTTGTAAGCATCGAGCGCGGCCACCGCCTTGTCGGAGTTGATGTGACCGTCAACCTTGTAGGTCGTGTAATCGCCCAGCTCACCGCCATAGGAGAACAGCGCGTTCTCAAAGCCCATCGCCATCGCGTCGTAGGAATTGTCGGTGTAGATGGCGATGCCGTATCTCTTCTGATCCGGCCGGTGGAAGAACTCGGCGATGTCGCGCAGCGCCTTGAAATCCTTCGGCACGTCGAGGTCGTAGCCGTATTTGGCTTTGAAGGCTTCCTTTTCCTTGGGATCCTCGAACCAATCCTTGCGATAGGACCAGCCGACGGCGTCGCCCTCAAGCGGGATCGCCCAGTATTTGCCGCTGTTGCCGGGATACTCGGCATAATATTTCACCGTCGCCGGCGCCATGACGTTGCCGAGATCATGCTTCTTGAAGAAGTCGGTCAGGTCGACGTAGTGGCCGCCGGTGGAGCCGGCGCCGAGCCACTGCGAGTCGCCGACGACCAGGTCATAGGCGTCGCCATGGGCGTTGAACTCGGTAAATGCCTTGGTCTGGAAGTCGGACCAGGGCGTGGTCTCCACCGTGATCTTGACGCCGGTTTCCTTCTCGTACTCGTTGCCGAGTTCCTGCAGGTAATTGGCCGGATCCCATTCCGCCCAGAAGATGGTGAGCGACTTTTCCTGCGCGTAGACGGACGTTCCGCAGGCAAGCGTTAAGCCGATACCAGCAAGCATGCTGGTCACTAACTTGCGCATAATGATTTCCTCCCTTGTGCGCATTCTACCTTGTCGTACGAGCCAGCGACGGAGCCGGCCCTGGTAGTTCCTCCCGTGGTCGCGCTTTTCCGAATTCGGAGCCTCCTCGCTCTGTCCGGAAATGGATCGCAGCCCTCACTTTCGATCCGCTTATCTTCCTTGATCTGGTATTACCAATCCTGCGGCGACGTCAAGCCCTTTCTTGAAAGCCGGCATGGGTCGTTACTGTCGAATCAAAGCTTTATCTGCCTGTTTTCCCATGATTTTCCTACTCAACGATATACATTGACCTTGCCCCATGACCGCATTTTGGGTTAGGATCAGCGGTACGCAGGCAAATCTGGTCGAACCAGATTGGGGCTATTTCGCCGCTCCTGAAGCGGACTCATCACCACCATAAGCCGACTCCGCGATTGCCGTGCGCACCAGCGCACTCGCCGCCCATTGCGCCACCGACATCATCCGGCGGCTGTCCAGGCCCCATATATCCTTGAGCACGATCAGCACCTCCACGCCGAAGATCAGCGACAGCGCCTGCGCCAGCCGCTTGAAGTCGCGCGGCGGCAAGCGGCCCTTGAGCGGCGTCAGCGCCTCCTTCAGCAATTCGACGCGATGGCCGCGCGTGAAGGCCGGCTCTCCGCCCAACGTGCCCGCCTGGCGCCTCGCCCATTGATCGAGCGACAGCTTCAACGCAGCCTTGAACGTGGCCTCGAAAGCCTCGATGCGGGGCATGGCCGTATCGAACAGTTGGGCGACGCGGCGCTCGGCATCGGCGGCGGTGGACTTCCAGGTCAGGATTGGCCCCAGCCCCTCGTCGACGACAGCCTGCACCAGGGCTGCCTGGCTGGGGAAATAGCGGTAGGCCGTGGCCCGGGAGACCTCGGCTGCCTCCGCCACCTCGCTGACCGAAGGCGTCCCACCCGCCTGCATCAGCCGCGTGGCCGTCTCCAGCATCAGCCGCTTTGTCCGCGCCCGCGGTCCGCGCTCGGCTCTCTCCCCGGCGTTGTCGTCTGTTGCTGGTTGTTGACGTGAGACATCCATGCCAATACGATACGCGCGTCTCAAAAATTTGCAATGGCAGCCCTTTTCCTGGAGTGGCCACGTTGACGCTCTACGGCGCACAAAGCTTTCATCTGACGAGCATCACCACCTTCGAACCAACCAGCAGAGGGAGGCGCGGATGAAGCGCATCCATGTGGTGGGCACCGCCGACACCAAGGGCGAGGAACTCGCCTTCCTGGCCGATGCGATCGCCGCGACGGGTGCCGTCGTCTGCCGTGTCGATGTCGGCACGCGAGGCGCGACCGTGCCGGTCGACGTCTCGGCTGAAGAGGTCGCCGCCCATCATCCCGATGGCCGCGGTGCGGTGCTCGGCATCGACGACCGCGGCAGATCGGTTGCGGCAATGGCTGGGGCCTTCACGCGCTTTGTCCAGTCCCGCGACGACATATCGGGCATCATCGGCATTGGCGGCGGCGGGGGCACCTCGATCATCACAGCGGGCATGCGCGCGCTGCCGCTCGGTCTGCCCAAGCTCATGGTCTCCACGCTGGCCTCGGGCGACACCGCCCCCTATGTGGACGTGTCCGACATCATCATGATGCCATCGGTGACCGACATGGCCGGCCTCAACCGGCTGTCTCGTGTCGTGCTGCACAACGCCGCCCAGGCGATAGCGGGCATGGCGGTCAATCCGGCGCCTGCAGCGGACGGCAAGGCCTCGATCGGCCTCACCATGTTCGGCGTCACCACGCCTTGCGTGACGGCAATCGCTGAACACCTCCGCTCGACTTATGATTGCATGGTCTTCCATGCCACCGGCACCGGCGGCCGCAGCATGGAGAAGCTGGCCGACAGCGGCCTGCTGTCGGGTGTCATCGACATCACCACGACGGAGGTCTGCGACCTGCTGTTCGGCGGCGTGCTGCCGGCGACGCAGGATCGTTTCGGTGCCATTGCCCGTACCAAGCTACCCTATGTCGGCTCGGTCGGCGCGCTCGACATGGTCAATTTCTGGGCGCCATCGACCATTCCGGAGCATTATCGTGGCCGGCTGTTCTACGAGCACAATCCGAACGTCACGCTGATGCGCACGACCGCGCGGGAATGCCGCGCGATCGGCGAATGGATCGGCACAAGGCTCGCCCATTGCGAAGGCCCGGTGCATTTCCTGATCCCGGAAAAAGGCGTTTCCGCGCTCGACATCGAAGGCGGCGCCTTCTTCGATCCGGAAGCCGACGCAGCTCTGTTCGAAGCCGTCGAGCGCACCATCAGGCCGGGTGCGACGCGCCGCGTCACCCGCCTGCCGCTGCACATCAACGATCCGGACTTTGCCAAGGCGGCGGTCGCGGCCTTTCTCGACATCGCCAGACAGTGAGACCCAGACATGCCAGCCATACCGCGCAAGGACATACTGAAAAAGTTCCGGGGAATGATCGACAAAGGCGTGCCGATCGTCGGTGGCGGCGCCGGCACCGGCCTGTCGGCCAAGGCCGAGGAGGCCGGCGGCATCGACCTCATCATCATCTACAATTCCGGCCGCTACCGCATGGCTGGTCGCGGCTCGGCCGCCGGCCTGCTCGCCTATGGCAACGCCAACGAGATCGTCAAGGAGATGGCCTATGAGGTGCTGCCGGTGGTTAAGAAGACGCCGGTGCTGGCCGGCGTCAACGGCACCGATCCCTTCGTCATCATGCCGCTGCTGCTGGCGGAACTGAAGACGATGGGCTTTTCCGGCGTTCAGAACTTTCCCACCATCGGCCTGTTCGACGGCCAGATGCGGCAGAGTTTCGAAGAGACCGGCATGGGCTTCGGCCTAGAGGTGGACATGATCGCCGAGGCACACAAGCTCGACCTCCTGACCACGCCCTATGTCTTCAACCCCGAAGAAGCACGCGCCATGACCAAGGCGGG
The DNA here is from genome assembly GCF_006658535.1 of Mesorhizobium sp. B2-4-13. Taxonomy (NCBI): domain Bacteria; kingdom Pseudomonadati; phylum Pseudomonadota; class Alphaproteobacteria; order Hyphomicrobiales; family Phyllobacteriaceae; genus Mesorhizobium; species Mesorhizobium sp. B2-4-13. The sequence goes on from NZ_VFVB01000002.1 coordinate 774,055, forward strand.
CGCCGATGTCGTCGTCGCCCATATGGGCGTGACCACCGGCGGCTCGATCGGCGCCACCTCGGCCAAGTCGCTCGACGACTGCGTCATTGCCATCGACGCCATTGCCGAGGCGGCGCGCTCGGTGCGCAACGATGTCATCCTGCTTTGCCATGGCGGCCCGATCTCGATGCCCGACGACGCCCGCTACATCCTCTCCCACGCCAAGGGCCTGCACGGCTTTTATGGCGCGAGCTCGATGGAACGGCTGCCGGCGGAAGCCGCGATCGCCGGGCAGACGGCGGATTTCAAGGCGGTGACGCTCGGCGCCGCCGCAAAGAACAAGAAGGGATGAGAGAGATGACCGACAGGAGCAAGGTGTTTGTCTACCCGAAGGACGTCAGCGCCTTCGGCTTCGACTGGGGAAAACTGTCTTTGACGGTGGCACCTGAAGTGAACGGCGCGACCCGCTTTTCCGGCGGCGTCGTCGACCTGCCCTCAGGCAAGGGCCATACCCGCCACAACCATCCGGGCGCGGAAGAGATTATCTTCGTCATCTCGGGCCATGGCGAGCAGATGGTCGAGGATGAGAAGGGCAATCCAGTGGTGGAGAAGGTCGGCCCCGGCTGCACCATTTACGTGCCGGAAAGCCGCTTCCATTCGACGCTCAACACCGGCGACGGGCCCATGCAGCTGTTCGTCGTCTATTCGCCGGCCGGGCCGGAACTGGGCCTGCGCGAACTGCCGGATTTCAGGCTGATCCCGCCAGGCAGTTGATCAATCTATTCTACTAGAGGCAGCGCCGCCCCGAAGGGCGGATGAGGGGCAGCGCCTGCCTCCAAAATTAGGCCGTCCCACCCCTATTCCATCCCCGGCCCCGATCGCCAAACATCACGTACCCGCTCTCGGTCACCGCCAGCGTATCCTCCAGCTTGATGAAGCCGCGCGTCGGGTGAAGCATGGTGGTCTCCACCGACAGCACCATGTTTTTCTCCAGCGGCTTGGCCGCATAGGTGCCTTCATAAGTCACTGGGTGGTTGGTCATCAGGAACGGCGCCTCGTGCGTGATCAGGCCCATGCCGTGGGCGAAGAAATCCGTATAGGGCGCGACCTTGGATGTCTTCAGCACACTCTCCGCATGAGAAATCATGTCGCCGCCAAGCGTGCCCGCCTTCACCTTCGAGAAGGCCGCCTGCTGCACCGTCTCGACCTCGGCCAGCAGATCCTCGAGCTCGGCATCGGGTTCGCCCAGAATGCCCATCCTGCAGAGATCGCCAATATAACCGTGATAATTGCCGCCGGAATCGATCGACAGCACCTCGCCCTTCTTCCACGCTTGCGGGGAGGTGGCGCGATTGTGGCTGGAGCCCAGCGTGAGCAGGCAATATTCGAAATGCGCACCGCGATTGGTCTCTTCGCGCCTGATCTGCTCGATCATCTCGGCCTTGGTCGTGCCCTCGCGCGCCCAGGCGATGGTCGCCAGCATGGAATCGGTGATCAGCTCGGAGGCCGTGCGCAGCTTCTCCAACTCCGCGTCGGTCTTGATGGCACGCATGCGTTCCAGCATGTCAGTCGCATCGATCAGCTTCGCGTCGGGCAATGCCTTGCGGATCAGCGCATAGGCGTCCGACGGCAGGAAACCGGGCTCGATACCGATGCGGGCATCGCCCTTGCCGATCTTCCTGACATGCTCGACGGCAAGATTGGCGGCGTCGAGGGTACCCCAGCAGGCGGCATGCAGCGTCGGCGTCCAGAACGGGTGGTTCTGGTGCTCGCCGCCTTCCATGCGGTTGCCGATATAGGCTGCATGATCCGGCCCGCCCTTCTCGTAGACCACGATCGGCAAATAGCGGCTGTGGCCGATCGCATCCATGGCGGCGAAGAAGATGAACTTGTAGCCGCCCAGCAGATACTGCGTGTTGTGCTTGGAGGTCGCGAGCAGCACGTCGATGCCGGCCTCCTCCATCAGCCGGTCGACCCTGGCCTGCTCGAACGGGATATCACTGACGGCACTCTTGCCCGGCGCAATGTTCATCACTCTCTCCCTGAATTGCCCGGGATCGGCGCTGTTTCGCACCCGATCCGCCGGCTCGCGATCAAATCTGCACCATTTTTCTCGCTCTGGTCCAGCCAGAATGTTACGAAGACAGCGCTGGGATGGTCACCAAAGCGTCATTTGTCCACATATCCGGAAATCTGGTCCTACCAGCCAACCGAATTGACTGGACTTGTGCTAAACTGGTCCAGCGGACGGAAATTTCAAAGCCAAGCAAGGATGCGCCAATTCCGTCTCTGGCGAAACCCTCGGCAAGGCCCATAATCCCGCCGCAAGGATGCCGATGCGCGCGCCGGCGTTCGAGGCCGCGCCCGGTCGGGTGGAGGAGAGGACGGAGTTCGATCATGTCAGGTTTCACCATTTCCAGACGCACCGTGCTTACCGGGTCGGCAATGCTGCTGGCGTCCACCGCCATGCCGGCCCTGGGCTGGACGCAGACGCCAAAGAAAGGCGGACGGCTCGTGCTTGCCGCCGATTCCGAGCCGCGCAATCTCAACCCGGCGATCGTCGCCTCCAACGGCGTTTTCTTCATCTCCAGCAAGATCGTCGAGACGCTGGCCGAAGCCTCCTTCGACGGCAAGGACGGGCTCGCGCCTCGGCTGGCGGTGAGCTGGGAAGGTGCCGCCGACGGTCTCTTGGCGACCTTCAAGCTGCGCGAAGGAGTCAAATGGCATGACGGCAAGCCGTTCACCTCGGCCGACGTCGCCTTCTCGGCGCTGCAGATATGGAAGCCGCTGCAGAATCTCGGCCGCACCGTGTTCAAGGACCTCAGCACGGTCGACACGCCAGACGATCTGACCGCCGTATTCAAATTCGCCAAGCCGACGCCGTTCCAGCTGATCCGCAACGCCTTGCCGGCGCTGTCGAGCGTGGTGCCGAAGCACATCTACGAAGTCGGCAAGATCGAGGACAACCCCGCCAACAACGCACCGATCGGTACGGGTCCGTTCAAGTTCGGCGAGTATAAGGCCGGCCAGTACTACCGGCTGACGAAGAACGCCGACTACTGGGGCAAGGACGAGCCCTATCTTGACGAGATCATCTATCAGGTCCTGCCCGACCGTACCTCGGCCGCCGCCGCGCTGGAGGCCGAGGAAATCCAACTCGCGGCTTTCTCGGCCGTGCCGCTGGCCGATCTCGACCGCATCTCCAAGGTTCCCGGCCTGAAGGTCATCACCAGGGGCTATGAGGGTCTGACCTACCAGCTCGTGGTCGAGATCAACCATCGCCGCAAGGAATTGGCCGACCTCAAGGTGCGCCAGGCCATCGCGCACGCCATCGACAAGGACTTCGTCGTCAAGACAGTGTTCCTCGGCTACGCCGCCACGGCCACCGGCCCGGTGCCGAAGAACGATCCGCAATTCTACACCGCCGACGTGCCGATCTATGCCTTCGACGTCGCCAAGGCCAACGCGCTGCTCGACGAAGCTGGTTATAAGAAAGGCGCCGACGGCAACCGCTTCTCGCTCAGGCTCTTGCCTGCCCCCTATTTCAATGAGACGAAACAGTTCGGCGACTACCTGCGCCAGGCGCTCGCGGCAATAGGCATCGACGCGCAGCTGGTCAACAACGACTCGGCCGCCCACATCAAGGCGGTCTATACCGACCACGCCTTCGACCTTGCGGTCGGTCCGCCGGTTTTCCGCGGCGACCCGGCGATCTCGACCACCATCCTGGTGCAGAGCGGCATTCCCGATGGCGTGCCGTTTTCCAATCAGGGCGGCTACAAGAATGACGCGCTCGACGCCCTGATCACCAAGGCCTCCGAAACGCTCGACACCACGGCGCGCACCGACCTCTACAAGGAGTTCCAGAAACAGGTCGCGGCCGACCTGCCGCTGATCAACGTCGCCGAATGGAGTTTTATCAGCGTCGCCAGTGACAAGGTCGGCAACATCGCCAACAACCCGCGCTGGGCGGTCTCGAACTGGGCGGACACATATTTGGAATCGTGACACACTCACGCGGATGAGAATTCGCGAGGAAAGCCGTCGGCAGCAGCCAATCCCCCTCCTTGAGGGGGAGATGTCCGGCAGGACAGAGGGGCGCGCCTGGGCTCGACATTTCGTTATGTCCCTTATCGCGCATTCGAGGTCCGCATGAATCGCGCCCTCGTCCTCCTGCGCCGTCGCCTCGTCGGCAGCATCTTCGTGCTTTTGATCGTCGCCATCGGCACTTTCCTTTTGCTAGAAGCAGCGCCCGGCGATGCGGTCGACGCGTACATCGTCTCGACCGGCGGCGACGCCGGCATGATCGAGCTGTTGCGCCACCGCTGGGGCCTCGACCAGTCGGAGCTGACGCGGCTCGCCAACTACCTCTGGGCACTGCTGCATCTCGATCTTGGCCAGTCCGTCACTTTTTCCCGGCCGATCCGGGGCGTCATCCTCGAGCGCCTGCCGACCACGCTCATCCTGATGGTCAGCGCCACCGCGCTCTCCTTTGGCCTCGGCTCGGTGCTCGGCATCTATGCCGGCGCCAGGCCAGGCAGCTTCCGCGACCGTTTTCTCTCCGTAGCCTCGCTGGCTCTCTACGCGGTGCCCGGCTTCTGGCTCGGCCTGGTGCTGATCGTGATCTTCGCCGTCGACCTGCGCTGGCTGCCGATCGGCGGCGTCGAGACGCTGGCCTCGGACAAGACCGGTCTCGACCGCGGCGCCGACATCGCCATCCATCTGGTGCTGCCGGTTTGCGCACTCGGTTTCATCTATCTGGCGCTTTATCTGCGCATGATGCGCGCCGGCATGGCCGAGGCCTGGCGCCAGGATTTTGTGCTGGCCGCCCGTGCCCGGGGGTTGTCGCGCCGCCGCATCGTGCTTGCTCATGTCGCCCGAAATGCGCTGCTGCCGCTGGTCACCATGCTCGGCCTGCAGTCGGCGCAGATGCTGGGCGGCAGTGTCGTCATCGAGAGCGTCTTTGCCGTGCCCGGCCTTGGTCGGCTGGCGCAGGAAGCGGTCGCCGCGCGCGACACGCCGCTGCTGCTCGGCATCATTCTTACCAGCGCCGTCCTGGTCATCGTCATCAATCTTGTCGTCGACATCGCCTACGCGTTCCTTGACCCGCGCGTCGGCGCCAGCGGGGCCGGTGCATGAGCCGTCTGCGCCGCTTTCTGCGCACGCCCGAGGCGGCCGCCGGTGCCATCATCCTGGCGGCGCTTTTCGCGATGGCGCTGTCGGCCTCGCTGCTGTTTCCCGGCGACCCGCAAGCCATTGCTGGCGCGGCGTTGCTGCCGCCTTTCCAGGACTGGTCGCTGCCGCTCGGCACCGACCGGCTCGGCCGGGACGTGTTGGCCGAGCTGTTTCATGGCGCCCGTACCTCGCTGGCCGTCGGTCTGGCCGCGGCGGCCGCGGCACTCGCTTTCGGCGCGGTGATCGGCACGCTGGCCGGCTTCGCCGGCGGCCTGATCGACGAGGTGCTGATGCGCGTCACCGATGCTTTCCAGACCGTGCCGGGCTTCCTGCTGGCACTGGCCTTTGTCAGCGTGGCTGGGCCCTCGCTCGGCGTCGTCGTCGTCGCAATAGCGCTCGGCACCTGGACGGGGCCGGCGCGGGTCGCCCGCGCGGAAGTCCTCTCCATTCGCGAACGCGACTATGTCGCCAGTGCCCGTGTCATTGGCATGCATCCCCTGGAAATCGCCTTTCGCGAGGTGCTGCCCAATGCCTTGCCGCCGATCTTGGCGATGTCGTCGGTGATCGTCGCCGCCGCGATCCTCACCGAAGCAGCCCTGTCTTTCCTTGGTCTTGGCGACCCCAACCGGGTCACCTGGGGTGGCATGATCGCGGAAGGTCGCGCTGTCTTGCGCACCGCGCCGTTCCTCTCGATCGTCCCGGGCATTGCGCTGGTGCTGACGGTGCTCGGCGTCTATCTCGCCGGCGAAGGCATCGTCGAGACGACGGCCGTGCGGAGGGGCCTGTCGTGACGGTACTGGCGTCGATCCGAGATCTGACGGTGACCTACCGCCGTGATGGCAGCGAGGTCGCCGCGCTGAAGAATATTATTCTCGATATCCAGCCAGGCGAACGGCTGGCCATCATCGGTGAAAGCGGTTCGGGCAAGAGCACGCTGGCGCTGGCGATCGCGGGATTGTTGCCGGCGAGCGCCAGGATTGAGGGGAGTATCGACTGGTTCATGCGATCACCGCCAACGTTGGGGGCCAAGGCACCCCCCTCCGGCAGGATAGAGGGGGGTGGGAAGGATCGCCTATCTCTCAACCGTCACAATCAAGCCTCCCTTGGCGGCCGCGACATCGGCTTCGTCTTCCAGGATCCGTCCGCCAGCCTCGATCCGGTAATGGCAGTCGGCAAACAAATCGCCGAAGTCGCGCGCACGCATCTCGGCCTCACATGGGCCCAAGCATATGCCAAAGCCAAAACCCTTCTCGAACGCGTCCGCTTGCCTGACCCCGACTCCGCCCTGCACGCCTTCCCGCATCAGCTTTCCGGCGGCCAGAAGCAGCGCGTGGCGATTGCCGCCGCGATTGCCGCCGGGCCGAAACTGCTGGTCGCCGACGAGGCGACCAGTGCGCTCGACACCATCGTGCAGGCCGAGATCGTCGCTTTGATTCGACGGCTTGTGGCCGAGGACGGCATGACGCTGCTGTTCATCAGCCATGACATTGCACTCGCCGCCGAGCTTGCCGAACGCATCGCCGTGTTCCGCCACGGCCAGTTGGTGGAGTTTGGCAAGACCGAGCAGATTGTCGAAGCCCCGACGCAAGCCTATACCCGCGCGCTGCTCGACGCCCATGTCGACCTCGACGCCGAGCCGCTGCTGCACCGAAGCAGGCTGAATGCATGAGCCTGCTGACAGTGTCCAATCTCACCAAACGCTACAGTCGCGGCGGCAAGACCCTTGCTGCGGTGAGCGATGTCTCCTTTCATATCGAGCCCGGCGAAACGCTGGCGCTGGCAGGCCCTTCCGGCAGCGGCAAGTCGACCATCGCGCGGTTGGTGCTGCGCCTGATCGAGCCGGATGGCGGACGCATTGAATTCGAAGGCGATGATTTCCTGGCTCTGGGCGGCTCGGCACTTCGAGCCCGTCGCGCGCGACTGCAAATGGTGTTCCAGGATCCACTGGCCGCCTTCAACCCGCGCGCCACGGTGGCGCGCGTCCTCGATGACCCCTTGCGCATTCATGGCGTCGCCCCGCGCTCGGAGCGCCCGCGCCGCATCGCCGCCTTGCTGGAGCGGGTCGGCCTTGCGGCCGATCTCGCGCCCCGCGCAATCCATGAAATCTCCGGCGGTCAGCGGCAGCGTGTGGCGATTGCCCGCGCCATCGCCACCAAGCCGTCGCTGATCGTGCTTGACGAAGCGGTGTCGGCGCTCGATGTCTCGGTGCGCGGCCAGATCCTCGATCTCCTGCTCGACCTGCAGCGCGAGGAACGGATCGCCTGTCTCTTCATTTCGCATGATCTTGGCGTCGTCCGGGCGGTCGCCCACCGCGTCATCCTTCTCGATGCCGGGCGGATTGCCGAGAGCGGCGATGCCCGAACCGTCATCGACGCGCCGCGATCGGCCATCGGCAAGGCACTGGTGGCGGCTGCGCCTAAATTGAACAGAAACAGACCATGATCCGCTCTTCGAACAAGATCACACCGACAGGACGGCCTACCCTCCAACCATCAACCTGACGACCTCGTCATGGTTGGTCTCGGAAATTTTGCGCTCGCCGGCCTGGACGCCGCGGCGCAGCACGACGATGCGGTCCGAGACCGCGAAGATATCCTGCAGATTGTGCGAGATGAAGATCACGCCGCGTCCTTGCGCCTTGAGCTGGTGGATGAGCGAGATCACCTTGCGCTGTTCCGGCACGCCAAGTGCCGCGGTCGGTTCGTCCATGATGAGGATCTGCGCATCCCAGTAGACAGCGCGGCCGATGGCGACGGCTTGGCGTTGGCCGCCGGAGAAATTGCTGACCGGGGCGTTCATCCGGCTGACGTGGAAATCCAGCCGCTTCATCGTCTCCCTGGCCGCCTCGGCCATGGCCTTGCGGTCGAGCACCGGCAGGAAGCCGAACGCCTTGCGCATCGGTTCGCGGCCAAGGAAAATGTTGGCGCCGATCGACAGATTGTCGGCGAGAGCCAGATCCTGGTAGATCGTCTCGATGCCTTTTTCGCGCGCCTCTTGCGGCGTCGCGAATGCCACCGGCTGGCCCCTGAGCAGGATTTCGCCGCCTGTCGGCTGGAACACGCCCGAGATTGCCTTGATCAGCGTCGTCTTGCCGGCACCATTGTCGCCGGCCAGCGCCACCACTTCGCCCGGCCGCACTGCCATGGAGAAATCGTTGAGCGCGCGCACGGCGCCGAAATGCTTGGACAGGTTGCGGACCTCGAGCAAGGGGGTGTTCTGGTCGGTGCTATTCATCCTGGCGGCCTCCACTGAACCGGCGCTGCGCCTGGTCTATGAGCACGGAAATGATGATGACGACGCCAACGGCGATGAACTGCCAGAACGGCGCGACATTGACGAAGACCAGCCCGTACTGGATGACCGCGATCACCAGCGCGCCGGCGACCGTGCCCAGGATGGTGCCGGAGCCACCGAACAGGCTGGCGCCGCCGATGACGACCGCCGCGACGCTGTCGAGCAGCAGCGGCTCGCCGGCTTGTGCCGCACCGGCCGTGAAGCGCGCCGCGTAGAGCGCCCCGCCAAGGCCGGCGCACATCGCCGACAGCACATAGAGCCGCAATATGTGGCCCCTGATGTCGATGCCGGCGCGCCGCGCCGCCTGCACATTGGCGCCGATGGCATAATTGTGCTGGCCGAACCGTGTCTGGCTGAGCAGATAATGCATCACGATGACGAACACGGCAGCGATCATGACCAGATAGGGCACGCCGTAGAACTTGCCATTACCGAGCAGCGCGAACCAGGAATTCTGAACCGGCACCGTCGTGCCGCCGGCAAGCAGGAAGGCAACGCCGCGCGCGACGCCGAACATGCCGAGCGTGCCGATGAACGGCGGCACCCTGAGGCGCGAGATGAGCAGGCCGTTGATGATGCCGGGCAAGCCGGCGACGATCACCGCGGCGAGGATGCCCGCCAGCATGGCCAGCGGCAAGGGAATGGCGGCGCCCGCCATATTGGTGGCATGCGCGGCAACGACGGCGGCAAGCCCCATGATGAACCCCAGCGACAGATCGATGCCGCCCGAAATGATGACGAAGGTCTGTCCGGTCGCAAGCAGCAGCGGCGCTATGGCAAAGATTGCGATGGATTGCAGGTTGAACGGGTTGAGCACGAACGTCGCGCCGAAGGCGAACCTCGACCATACCTCGAAACAGATGATCAGACCGGCGAGGAACAACCAGGCGCGCCCTTCGGCGATGCGTCCGATCAGGGTCCTGGCCGGATCGCCATGATCGGCCTGGGGGGCGACATGCTTCTCGGCCGGCTGGGCTGGTGATGTCGAGGTCATGAATACTCCGCGGCGCGGCTGCGTTCAAACAGGCCCCGCCTTTGGGAACCCGGCACGAGCTCCCCCCGGCGGACCGGGAGGAGCCAAGCTCGTCTTGACCTACTCGGAGTAGAGGTACTTCGAGATGTTCGGGTCGGCGATGTTGGACTTGTCCATGATCGTGAAGCCGGTGCCGATCGTGACCGGGATTGAATGGCCGGTCAGGTGGGCATAGGCCGAGACGACGCCGAAGTAGCCGATCTCGGCGGGATGCTGGGCGATCGCCACGTCCACCAGGCCGGTGTTGATGTTGTCGACGATGCTGGTCGGTGCATCGAAGGCAACGACCTTGACGGTGCCGCTCTGCCCGGCCTGCTTGACGCCGTTGGCCGCACCCAGCGCGGAGAACAGATTGGCGCCGAACACGCCGACCAGATCGGGATTGCGCGCGAAGACGGCCTGCAGCTGCGAGGCCGCCTTGTTGGCGTCGTCGTCATTGAATTGGGTCTCCAGCACGGTGATGCCCGTATGCTTGGCCATTTCCTTCTTGAAGCCTTCTTCGCGCTGGTCGGTGGTCGAGATGCCGGGCTTGACGTTCGACACATAGACCTTGCCCTTGTCGCCGACGGCGGTGGCAAGCGCACGCGCGGCGATCTCGCCGCCCAGAACATTGTCAGAAGCAATGTAGGCCAGCGGGAAATCGGCATCGCCAGCACCCGTCTGGTAGACGCCGCTGCCGATGAAAGTATCGACTGTTATGACCGGAATGCCGGCGTCGTTGGCCTTGCGCAGCGGCTCGACCAGCTGGACCTTGTCGGTCGGCGCGATCAGGATCGCATCCGGCTTCTTGGCGATGACCGCGTCGAGCACCGGCACCTGGGTAACCGGGTTGAAGTCCGGAGCGCCCTGGAAGACCAGGTTCACGCCGAGCGCGTCGGCGGCCGCTTGCGCACCCTTGCGCATGGTGATGTAAAAGCCATCGGTCGTGAGGCCCGGAATGAGCGCAATGGTGTATTTTTTGTCCTGCGCCTGCGCGGGCGCCATCAGCACCGTTGCGCTGACGGCAAGCGCCGCGAGCGCGGCAACGATCTTCTTCATGACATCCTCCTCATTGTTGGCAGTTCTGCCGTTTTCGGTGACATTGGAATGGCCGTTATCCGCTCAGAGGCAGGATGCTGACGGCCGGAACGCCTGTTTGCCTTTTCGCGGGCAGCTCCTCCCAAGCGCCCTCCAGTCTAAATATCAGCCGGCCGAGCCGACCGCGCAATCCCGTGCTCACTTTCCTCGCCTCCGCGAGGTCAGGGAACCATCGCGCCCGGCATCCTGCACGACGGGTCGGCAAATTGTAACACTTTGCAGAAATAAATTGCAACTCGGTTTTTCCGCGACTGCAACGCCGGCTTTCCAGACGCCTTCTGACTGCTCCTCCGAGCCCCGGGCGAACTATCGTCCCGACTCCCCGGCGACACAATCCATTTCGCAGCGGCTTCTCTCCGCACCGACAGCGCCGCATCAGTCCGCATATCTGCCGCTACCGCGTTGCAAGAACCGCGAGGATGGCCTGAGCCGTCTTGGTATCCGTCACCAGCGTGTTGATGAGCCCGGAACGAACGGCGCCGATGATGGCCGTCGCCTTCTCCGGCGAGGCTGCGACGCCGACCACCAGGGGCACGGCGCGAAGCTGCGCCGGCGACATGGCGATCATCCGGCTCTCCCCTTCCCAGGCGATCAGGGCGCCTTCCGCATCGAAATAATGGCGAAGGACGTCGCCAGCCGCATGGACCAGCGCCTGCTCGGTCGGCGTGGCGGCACTCGCCTCGGGTGGGTTGATGGCGTGCGGCAGGCCAATGCCGACGATCGCAACGTCGGTCCTGTCCCACAGCGCGACGGCATCGCGGATGGTGGCGTCTCCGAGGAAGACCTCGCGCAGTTCGCTGGACGGCAGATAGGGCGCATGGATAAAGTGCGGTGTCCCGCCAAACTCTTCGGCGGCGAGCCGCACGAATTCATTGACCTGGAAATGCGCCGCGTGCTGCTGCATGCCGCCAGTCGCGGCCACAGTCAGCACGCCCGGCATGCGCGGCAGGCCGGCTCGAATGACCTCGCGCACGGCGCGTCCCCAGCCGATGGCGACCACGGAGCCGGCCACCAGTTGCGCCTGCCTGAGCAAAGCGCCAAGCGGGGCGGAAAGCGCCGCCAGCGCGCCGGCCGCCGGCGTTTCGACAACGGCGGCGTCCCGCAATTTCAATCCGTCGACAAGTTGCCTGGTAATATCCTCCGGCGTCGCCAGGTCGATCACCTCGATGCGCACGATGCCTTCGGCCCGCGCCCGCTGCAGCAGGCGCGAAATCGTCGCGGTGGAGACACCGAGCTGCCGCGCTATGTCGACCTGCGACATCTCCTCCACATAGTGCAACTTGGCAACCGTGTGCAGCATCGTGCGCGATGCGGTCGCGTCCTGGGCGGAGGGAACAGACAGCTTGCAATTCCTTTCAGCAACGTGTTACACACGTATACGCCGATGCGAGTTATCGCGCAAATCCGATGAACTCGCAACTTGAGGCGATACCAGGCCAAACGCCGGCTGGGCTGCTTATCCCAGCAGCCGGCGATGCATCAGGCGGCAAACTCTTCCTGCCGGCAGGCGGGCAAACTGACCATTTGTTTTTGTTTCCACGGGATCAGCGCCTCGGCGCGCCAACATCGGACAGAAGAAAACCATGACCAGGATGACCACCGCGGAACTGCGCGGCTACCAGCAGATATGCGGCAAGGACGGAGCCATGGTGGCCATCGCTTGCGACCAGCGCGGCGGCATGCGCACCTTGTTGGCGTCGGCCCCCGAGGACCAGGCCAGGATCACCAACGACATGCTCGGCGACACCAAGGCCGACATCACGCGCTATCTCGCAAGTGCGGCGTCCTGCGTGCTGCTCGACCCACTCTGCGCGGTGCCGAGGGTTGTCGACGACGGCGTACTGAACCGGGATACCGCACTCCTCATCGGCCTCGACGCGTCCGGTTTCGACGTTTCGCCGGAGGGCTATCGCCTGTCGCGGCTGGTCCCCGGCATCGATGCGCGGCGCGTGCGCGAACTCGGCGGCACGGGCGGCAAGATCATGGTGTATCTCAGGGCCGACAAGCCTGAAGCCAACGAACACAACATCGCCATCCTGCGCCAATGCATCGCCGACTTCGGCAAAGAGGACCTGCTGCTCGTCGTCGAATTCCTGACCTATCAGCTTGAAGGGGAAAGCCCAGAGGACTATGCGGCCAAGACGCCCTGGCTGGTCGAGGAGGGTACGAGGATTTCGCTGGAATGCGGCGCGAAGGTGCTGAAGCTTCCCTATCCCGGAACGCCGGAAGCCTGCGCCAACATCACTGAAATGGCCGGCGAAGTGCCGTGGGCCGTGCTTTCGGCCGGCGTCAACCACACCACTTTCCTTGGCCAGGTCGAGGTCGCCATGCAAAATGGCGCCTCCGGCGTCATCGCCGGCCGATCGCTGTGGAAGGACTGCATCTCGCTCGATCGTGACATTCAGCGCGAAAGGCTTAAGACCATCGCGGTGCCGCGGCTGCGAGAGATCCAGGCGGTGATCGGGCACTATCGGCGGAAGGCTGCCGCCTGATATCCACGTTTGAGCGCCGGCACGTGCAGGACGTCATGCCACAAAAGTCGATGGCCATAGGGATCGATATCGGCGGCACCAATTTGCGTGCCGCGCGCATCTCGGGCACCGGTGAAATCCTCGAACGCCTTGCCGAAAAGAGCGCGCCCGACGCGGAGCTGGTGCTTGGCCGCATCGCCGACATGGTGCGCCTTCTCGATACGCCTGATGTGGCGGCCATCGGCGTCGGCGTTCCCGGCCGCGTCGACGCACGGCGCGGCGCGGTCCTGTCGGGAGGCTATGTCAACCTCGCTTCGGTCGCGCTCGCGCAGCGGCTGGAAAGCATGACCGGCAAGCCTGTCATCGTCGACAATGACTGCAACATGGCGCTGGCCGCCGAGATGGCGCTTGGCGCCGGCCAAGGCCACGACAACATCGCCATGTTCACCATCGGCACCGGCATTGGCGGCGCCGTCGTCCAGAACCGACGGATCATGCGCGGCCGGGCAACAGCGGGGCAGCTGGGCCACATCACCGTGGACGTCAACGGCGAACTCTGCGCTTGCGGGCGGCGCGGTTGTGTCGAAACCACCAGTTCGGGTACGGCGCTCGGCCGTCACATAGCGCGGGCTGGCCTTGGTCCCGAGGTTTCGGTCGACCAACTCTTTGCCCGCGATGCCGCCGGCGACATCCAGGCGCGAGGCATATTGGAAGCCTGGGCGAGGCCACTGCGCGCGGCCATCGATACCACCGTTGCCGTGTTCGACCCCGACCTCGTCCTGCTTGGCGGCGGTCTTGGCCGGGCGGCACATAGAGCGCTTGGCCACGCGCCGGCGCTGGCGCCGTGGTACCAATGCCCGGTGGCGCCGGCGCAGCTCGGCGACGACGCCGGAGTGATCGGCGCCGGTCTCCAGGCGCTTTCGGCACCGACATCGACATCGCTTTCCGTTCAGCCCGGCCGCGCCAGACGCGCCGTGCTCGTCAACGGCATCCCGGCCAGCGGCAAGAGCACGGTGTCACGCGGCATCGCCGATCGCATGGGATGGCCGCTGCTCGCGCTCGATACGGTCAAGAACCCGTTCCTCGAAGTGCTCGGCGGCGGCGACCGCGAATTCAACCGCACGCTGGGCCGCGCCAGCTACCAGGCAATCTGGTCGCTCGTAGGCGACGCCCCGGCCGGCAGCACCTTCATCGTCGATGCCTGGTTCGGCTTCCAGCCGCGGCAAGTGCTCGAGGATCATCTGCGCAACGCCGGCGTCGAACACACGGTCGAAATCTGGTGCCGCGCGCCGGGCGAAGTTCTGGCCGAACGCTACGGCGCCCGGCTGGGTCAGCGCCTCCCGGGTCATCCCGGCGCTGCCTATATCCCCGAATTGATCGAGCTGGCCAAGCGCGCCGAACCGCTGCGGCGCGGGCCGCTGTTCGACGTCGATACGACGCAGCCGATCGACTTCGAGGCCATCGCCGCATGGCTGCGCGCGACCTTGGCCGGCGACGCGTCGGTCCTTTCAATCAATAGCCGACGGTGAAGCGCTGCCTGACATGCGTCGGCTTCTCGATCTCGTCGACCATGGCGACGGCATAGTCCTCGAAGGAGATGCTGCTACCCTTATCCGAGGCGAGAAGCGTGTCCTTGCCGACGCGGAACTTGCCGGTGCGCTCACCTGAGACGAACATCGCGGACGGCGACAGGAACGTCCAGTCGACGTCGCTGACTGTCTTCAACTTGTCCAGGAAGTCGGCACCCTTCTGTGCCTCGGCCTTGTAGATCGCAGGAAATTCGGCTGTATCGACCAGACGCTTGCCGGGCGCGACTTCGAGACTGCCCGCGCCGCCCACGACCAGATAGCGCTTCACGCCCGAGGCACGCACCGCGGCGATCAGCGTGTCGGGGTCGCTATCCACGAAATGCACCGCGCTGATCACCGCGTCATGGTCGCGGATCAACTCGGCAAGGCCTTCCTTGTCGAAGACATCGCCCTTCTTGGCGGTCACGCCGGGCAGCGCGGCAATTTTTTCAGGGCTGCGGGCGATACCGGTGACCGTGTGGCCACGATCGGAGAGTTCCTTGAGTATGCGCGAGCCGACAGCGCCGGATGCACCGATGAGAGCGACGTTTGCCATGTTCTTTTCCAGTCCTTGTTGGAGGTCGGTTGAGGATCACGCCGCCGCTATATGGGCGACAAGATTGTCAAAGCTGCCGAACAGCGCGTTCGAACCGATGAGCCGGGGCGCTTCGTTGCGGATGGCCGCCAGCGAAGGCACGCCCTTGGCATGCAAGCGCTGGAACAGCGCGCTGCCCCGATTGACCAGGTCGAGGTGCGCCGTCAGTAAGGTTTCGGTCGGGCTCTTCAGGATCGCGGCGGCATCCATCATGCCAGCGCCGGCGAGCACGGCAGCCACGCCTTCCACAGTTACGATATCGCGACCGTCGACATAGCGCGCACGTTGGATTGCCTTGAGCGCGGTCAACCGGCGGCTCGGGTCTTCCAGGCCGGCGGCGCTGATGGCGAGGGTCGCGGCATGCGAGTCCAGCAAGGTGCCACGGATGCCGAGGACATTGTGCTGATAGGGCTGCGTGAACGCTTGTCCGGTCAGACGCTCGATACGCTGGTCGTTCGCCCAGGCGTGAGCGGCAAAACCTTCATCCATCGGCCTCGCGCCCGCTCCCGAAAACAGACCAGTCGGCAGCAATTCGACGCGCACGCCGCTGGCAGCCAATTTGTCCAGCATCGGGGCGGCGCCGTAGCACCAGCCGCAGAGCGGATCGAAAAGATAAATCACATCCGAATTGCTCATGATTGCCTGATATCCCTTGGCGCGGCGTGCAGCGGTCTGGATTGCCAAAATCTGTTGCTCCTATGTGGCAGACAACGATCTTGCGATAAACACCATCCAATAATATAGATTGTCTGACCAGTTCATACAAAGCGATCGCCGTGGCTGACCTGCTGAACCTCAATCGACTGGTCTACTTCACCACCGTGATGGAGACCGGCTCCTTCACATCGGCGGCCGACCGGCTTGGCGTCGCCAAAGCCGTGGTCAGCCATCAGATCGGCAAGCTCGAGGAGGAGTTGGGCGCGACACTCATGCGACGAACGACACGGCGTGTCGCGCCGACCGAAGAGGGACGCCTCTTCTATGATCGTGCGATGATAATCCTGCGGGAAGCGGAGGCCGCCTATGGCGAGATTTCGCGCGCGGCCGTCGAACCGGCTGGAATGTTGAGACTGACGGCGCCGCTCGACTACGGCACGAAGGTGGTTGCACCGGTCATCGCCGCCTATCTGAGAACTTATCCGCATATGCGCGTCGAGGTGATCTTCGACGACGCGGTAAGCAATCTGGTCGACGAGCAGATCGACCTCGGCATCCGCGTCGGCTGGCTTGCTGATTCCTCCAACCAGGCGCGGCGCTTGGGCACGATCCGGCAGATCGTGGTGGCAAGCCCTGCGTTCGCCGCAAGCCTGCCGCAGGACGTGAGCCCGCGGCAGGCGCGGTCGTTGGCCTGGGTCGGAAACGCCCAGCTTCGCGGCGTCGGCCAATGGCTGTTTTCCAGGGATGGCGACAAGGTGCTGACTGAACTCAACCCGGTCATCACATGCGACAAGAGCCCGGCTGCCCATGCCTGCGTGCTTGCCGGCATAGGGCTGGGTGTGTTTCCCGACTACAGCGTCAGCGACGACATCGCCGAGGGGCGGCTGGTTCCTGTCTTTGCCGACTGGGCCTTGCCCAACGGCGGTATCCACGCTGTTTTTCCGCCGGCAAGGTTCAGGCCCGCCAAGGTGCGCGCGTTTGTGGACCTGCTCGCCGCCGCAGAGAGAAAGCGATCGCGCGGCAGTGCCGTGGCGTGAATGCAACCGCGGCAGAAGGTCGGTAATGGCTTACATAAAGCGGTTCTGCCGCACCCCAAAACAAGACATCCGCAGCATTATGAGATCGGAACGCGAACGGCCCGCCGGCATAGAGCCAGGCGGGCCGGTTTTGTTTGGTTGCGGGGACCCGCAACCCGTTTTGTCATAACATCGTCAGACCTTTGGTTTTGGTCGGGTTTGGCGAGTTCGAGGATGCCGAACAACTCGCCGCGTAGCTCGGCATGAACCTCGCCGCGCCTATCGCCGGGCGTGAGCACGATCTCTCCTATCAATGAGCGCAGCGCCTCGGCGGCTGAACGTCCATCGTCGTGGTAGGCAAGCGCTTGCGTGAGTTGCTCGATCCGCTTCTTATAAAGAATGGCGATGTCGGGATGCAGGTCGGGCACGTCGATGGGCGCCACTGCCAGACGCGCGGTGATCTCGGCCTTCTGCCTCTCCAGGTCTTCCATTCTCGCTTTCATCGAAGGTTGGTAGAGGCCATCCTCGATCGCGGCCATGATGCCGGCGATGGCGCGCTCGATCTTGTCGAGCGCCTTGCGGTCCTGGTCGACTTGCGCGCGACGCTCCTGGTTGAGGCGGTTGGTCTCCTGGGCATAGGCCGTGATTGCCTCGCCCACGGCATCGGCCGAGACCAGCCTTTCCTTCAGGCCTGCGAGGACCCGCTGCTCGATCTTCTCGCGGGTGATGGAGCGGCCATTGTCGCAGATGCCCCGGCGCTGGTGGTTGAGGCAGGCATAACGGTCGCGAGTGAACAGGCCGTAGCGCCCGCCGCAGCAGCCGCAGGTGAGCAAGCCGGAAAGGAGGGAGACCGGCCGCTTCATGGTATGCAGCTTCCTGGCCCGGGCCTTGCGCGTGGCGATCGTCACCGCCTCGAACTGGCTGGCGATGGACTTCTGTCTCTCCTTCACGGCCTGCCACAATTCGTCCTCGACGATCCTGAGATGCGGCACCTCGGTGCGGATCCACTTGATTGGCGGATTGGCCCGAGAGACGCGCTTACCCGTGGCAGGATCCTTGACGAAGTGCAGGCGGTTCCAAACTAGGACACCGGTGTAGAGCTCGTTGTTGATGACGCCTGTTCCCCGGATGACATGCCCGCGCACGCTGGTGTCGCCCCAGTGCCGGCCAAGCGGGCCGGGAATGCCCTCCTTGTTGAGGTCGACGGCGATCGCCTTCGGGCTCTTGCCGGCGGCGAACTCGCGAAAGATGCGGCGCACGATGGCCGCTTCCTCCGGCACGATCTCGCGGTCGCCGCGAACGGGCTCGCCTGCTCCATCCAGCTTCTTCACCACCCGGTAGCCGTAGCACAGCCCGCCTCCGGCCTTACCCTTCTCCACCCTGCCCCGCAGGCCGCGATGGGTCTTGAGCGCAAGGTCCTTCAGGAACAGGGCATTCATCGTGCCCTTGAGCCCGACATGCAGCTCGCTGATCTCGCCCTCTGCCAAAGTGACGATAGCGACACCCGCGAATTTGAGATGCTTAAAGAGCGTAGCGACATCTGCCTGGTCGCGGCTGATGCGATCGAGCGCCTCGGCCAGGACCACCTCGAAGCGACCGCGCTGGGCATCGCGTATCAATTGCTGGATCCCCGGCCGCAGCACTGTGCTGGCGCCGGAGATCGCCGCATCCTCATAGGATCCTGCTACGCTCCAGCCCCCGCGCGTCGCCTCTTCGCGGCAAAGCCTCAGTTGGTCCTCGATGGATGCCTCCCGCTGGCTGTCGGAGGAATAGCGGGCATAGACTGCGACACGGGTCATGGCGGCGGATCCTCTCTCCTGTTCCCAAGCGGTTTGCCATCCGGCCCCCTGCTCTCTCCCTCTCGGCGGCCCGGCCGATTGTCGTTGGCCGCCACCCCCGCGTCGAATGCCTCCCGCGCCAGCTGCCGGCCGATCAGCCGGGCGACATCCAGCACCACCCGATCCACCCTGGCCGCCACCGTGAGTTCGGGGCGCTCCTCGGGGATTGCGTGATCGGCGTTGTCGTTCGCCGGGACCAACGCCTGCGGCCCAGTCCTGGTTACCTCTTTCATTGCGGTCTCCCAATAGTGGATCGACCCGCCATCAGAGTCCTTCGGGCGGCGAAGGAAAGCACGAAGTTCACGTCGTAGGGCCACAGCGTGCAATGACTTGCGCCGTGCGGTTTCGTCTCACTCATCAAGGTCGGGCTGCAGGCGACAAATGGTGAGGCGGGCGTGTCAGAAGACTGTTACGTCGTCACGGTGCTCGACCGCGCCTTCCTCTTCCAGCGCAGCGACCAGCTTGACTGCGGACTCCCAATGCTTGGCCACACCGCTCCGTGTCCTTTCCCGGCTCCAGCGACCAACCGGCAAATCACCTGCGATCGCCTTCAAGTCACGCAGTACGGAAGCGATGTGCGGCCACGGGAAATCGGTTGGGTCACCAATGTCTCGATCAGCACCGACGATCATTTCTAACTTGGCGATGACGCCGACGAGCGACGTAGCCGCGATTTCCGGGATCGAATCTTGAAGCTTGAGAGCTTCGGTCATAGCAAAGACCTCAGCCTCCCGCGCAACCGCATACTCCCGTGGACCACCGACAGTGCGCGCCGTTTGGTTTTGAACTCGCTTCTGTGAATCTGCGGTCAATCCCTGAATTCCGGAATTGACCATGATTTGGCTCTCCAACCGCTGCTGGACACGGCACAGCAGCATGGAGATGTACCGCGCCATTTGCCAATCGCTCATCAGCAGAAGTGCGGGATCGCATAGGGCTGCGGGTTGCATTTCCATGTCTTTGCGGCTTGCGGCGAGAGCAGGCGGCTTTTTCACTGCCACAGCATGGCCTCCTTCCGTTGAGCAAGTTTCCCACTGAGTGGCTCCAAACCCAGCCCGGAAACCCGGTTCAGAATGTGATTTGTAGAGAATACTCCGTGGTGAAATACTCTGCAAGGCACTGTTCTCGGAGGCATGGAAATCCGAGAAGCGTTTGCGCAAAACCTAAGAGCCTTGCGGCGGGCTAGAGGCCTGTCTCAGGAAGAGCTTGCGCACCGCGCTGGGATCGATCGCACCTATATCAGTGCGTTGGAACGCAACGTGTACAACGCTAGCATCGATGTCGTTGACCGGCTGGCTGAAGTGCTGGGCGTGGACGTCGCAGAATTGCTGAAACGACCCTAAGTTGATCCGCAGAGATCGAAGTCTGAGCCTGATGAATAGAAACGCACAGACATCCCGTCAGCTAACTTCGCGCGTATTCGGTGAAAGACAGGCCTGACGCAGGAAGACATTAAAGCGCGCTCTGGATTCAGTCAGCCTAGTTTCTATAGAAATATAGGTGCAAGCCGCGCGCCATTAAAACGGCGCTGTTGCCATTTGAATCCGAGCAGTCAGGAAGGGACGGAGCCGGAAACACTCGTTCCAAGGCGAAAAGCAGTCATTCGGAATAAGTCCGCGCGTATCCGCTCGCGAGCGCGCCGTAAGCAGCGCCGTAGCGAGCGAACGGCGGGTTTGCGCCCCAAGTTGGACGCAGAACCCACTTTGCGGGTTTCCCGAAAGCCGACACAAGCAGCGGCCACCTTGGAGGTCCGGTCGCGCCAGGTATCTACCCTGTGCCGAGGGTCAGTATGAACTACCGATCAGGGCGAGCCGAGGTGTTCGTTCGCGTGATGGCGCGGGCGCACTGAAATCCGCGATTATTAGGAACTTCTGTCAGCGGCCCGGAGACATTCTCGTGAACCCCTACTGCGTAGGCGCGACTTGCAGCCTTGCCGATGATCTTGATCCCGGAAAGTCGACGATCCTCTTCGATAGCGGCGCGTCGAATTGAGATAGAAGCAATCATGAGCCCATCTCGCAAGACCGCAATCGCCTTCCTCGCGCTCGTGGTGATGCCGTGGGCAGCTATATGGAGCTGGCAGTGGTTCACGATCGGTCGGTACGAGGAAAGGACCGACAACGCCTATCTGCGCGCTGACATCACAAGTATCGCTCCCAAGCTGGCTGGCTATGTCGTCGAAGTCGACGTGGAAGATAATGCTAGCGTTTCGAAGGGCGCCGTGCTGTTTCGCATCGATGACAGCGACTACAAGGCCAAGGTGGAGCAGGCGAAGGCCAATGTCGACGCCCGGCGGGCGGAAATCGCCAACATCGAGGCAAGCCAAAAACTGCAAGATGCATTGATCGCGCAGGCCGAGGCGCAGAAACAGTCAGCCGCCGCCGACCTCCAGTTCGCCCGTGCCAACCTGACCCGCTATGTCACACTGCAGAAGAACGGCACTGCCAGCGATCAGAAACTGCAGGATGCACAAGCCAGCTACGACAAGGCAAAGGCGTCCTTGGACGGCGCAGAAGCCAATCTGCTGGCTCAAAGGCTGAAGCTCGGCGTCTTGGAAGCACAATTGTCCGGTTCGCACGCGGCCCTATCACAGGCGAAGGCCGCTCTCGATCTGGCTATGCTCGACCTCGACAACACGGTCGTGAGAGCCCCGGTCGACGGGATCGTCGGCAATCGGCAAATCCGTGTCGGCCGTTATGTCACTCCAGGGAATGGGGCCTTGGACATCGTTCCCGTCAACGATGTCTGGATCGTCGCCAACTTCAAGGAAACGCAGCTCAGCTTGGTCGAGATTGGCCAACGGGTACGCGTCACGGTCGATGAATATCCAGATCAAGAAATCGACGGTATTGTCGACAGCTTCGCTCCCGGCAGCGGCGCGGCGTTCAGCCTGCTGCCGCCGGACAATGCCACCGGAAATTTCATCCGCGTTGTCCAGCGTGTGCCGGTGAAGATCAGGATGATACGAAACCCGTTGCCTGGCCGCCTCGTTCCGGGGCTCTCCGCCCGCGTTGCCATCGCCCTCGGAGCGGGCGACGTTCCAGCGGTGGCGTTGGAAATGCGGCCCGGCGACAGTGCCAACGGACGCCCGGTACAGTGATGCACCGCACCAGAGCGTTCCGCCATCCTGATACCCTGCCGTGGGCCTGGCTTGTAGCAACTGGTGTTGTGTTGGCCGCCTTCATGGATGCAGTGGCATCCACTGCACTGTCCATCGGCCGGATCGACATGCTCGGCGACATCTACGCAACGCCGGATGAACTGGCCATGGTCGACATCGCATTCATCGCGGCCAGGCTGACGGCCTTCCTTGTCGCTCCGCTTTTTGTCACAGCCGCAAGGCCGACCGCCTGCCTGCGTGCGGGGGTCGTGATGCTTCTGCTGGGTTGCGCGGCAATGACGCTCTCGGTGGATCTTATCTGGATTTGTGTCTTCCGCATCGTCCAGGGGCTGGCTGGCGGCACAATTCTCGTAGCTGGCCAGACGCTGCTGTTTTTTCGGTTCCCGTCTCGACATCAGCCGATTGTCCAAGCCGTTTTTGCCGTGGGCGCCGTAATGGCTCCAACGACGATTACGCCGGCCCTGCAGGGCTGGTTGGTCGATCATTTCTCCTGGGACTGGATATTCCTCGCCAACGTCCCGCTCGGCATCGCCGCCCTTGTCCTTCTGGCGGCGGATGGCAATCGGACATACTGGCGGGCAACCGCGCTCCCCGTCGTCGAGGTCATTGTGCTCGGCATCAGTACCGCGCTTTTGACATACGTGCTGCTGCAGGGCAGCAGGTTCAATTGGTTCGACGACATGGCGATCATCGGCCTTTCGACCATCGGTGTGGCGGCCGCCGGCCTTGTGGTTGTCCGGGAGGCCCGGTTCCGCTCAGGCTCACTTCAGGCGGTCGCGCCTTTCGCCGATCCGGACTTTCGCTTTGGGTTTCTTGTTAGCCTCGTCGCGGGCTTTGCTCTTTCGGGCAGCACCTATCTCATCCCGGCTTTTGCCCTCAACGTTCTCGATTTTACGGCCACGGCCGCAGGTGTGCTTCTGCTGCCCAGCGGAGCCATGCTGGCGCTGGGACTTCTGTTCTCCGGCCTCCTCATCGAAAAGGCCGGAGTTCACCCGATCGCCCTTGTTCCGTTTGGAGTCCTGCTCTTCTCCGGAGCCATGTGGCTCCTCTCCGGTTCGACGAGCGGTAGCGGCACACCCGACCTGACCCCGGCCCTGTTTCTGCGAGGATCAGGTCTCGGTCTTCTGTTCGTGGCACTGACGCTGGTTACGCTGCGTGGACTTGCTGCCGATATCCTGCCGTTTGGAATAGGGCTGTTCAATCTCGGCAAGCAGGCTGGTGGTCTGATCGGCACGGCGCTCTTGCAAACGTATATCGATCACCAGAACGCTCTCAACCGAACGATGTTGTCCACCCACCTTGTCGGTGGCGATCCGACCCTGGACCAGCGCTTGAGGGCCACTGCGAACATTCTCACTTCGAACGGTGCCGACATTCTAGCGGCGCCCAAGATCGCTTTCCCATTGTTGCAGCGCTCTCTCGAAAGGCAAGCCTCCACGATCTCGTTCGACGAAGCTTTCTTCGCGCTGGTGTTGCTCTTCGCGGTTGCTGCGCCATGCCTGATTGGCGCCAAGCAACTGTTCAGTCGCAAAGTCCCCCGGCGGAATCAAACTGGATGAGCATCCTACATTTTGGAACAGATGTCCTTATCGTCATAGCTTCTAACTTGAATCTTGCGA
Organism: Mesorhizobium sp. B2-4-13; assembly: GCF_006658535.1. Classification (NCBI taxonomy): domain Bacteria; kingdom Pseudomonadati; phylum Pseudomonadota; class Alphaproteobacteria; order Hyphomicrobiales; family Phyllobacteriaceae; genus Mesorhizobium; species Mesorhizobium sp. B2-4-13. The sequence continues at coordinate 797,498 of NZ_VFVB01000002.1, forward strand.
GCCACGTCCACTAGACTAGACTGGGATGAACACGCGGCCGCGTCGCGCTGCGGTTCATGGATTTCCATGAGATGCGGCTGGGGCGCGGCGCTGCTTATGGTGAGTTTTGGTTCGTCAGCCCAGATCCCAGCTACTGAGAGCAAGTGCTATACGGGGAGCCGACCAGGCCTTGTTTGAGGCGCTGTAGCTTCAATCGGGACGTCTAGGTGCCTCACCCCGGAAGTTAGGTCACTCACATCTCATGGATTTCCATGAGGTGCGGCTGCGGCGTGGTCCGGTTAAGATGATGAACCAATTCGCGAGCCCAGATGGTCAACGATGAGAGTTAAAGAAGGCGCTGACAGTCTCCGCCTTTCATTGTCCGGTAGGAGAAGACAATGACGACAGCGTTCAACTCGCCTAGCGATCCCGACGCGGAAGCGTTGCGGGCGGCTCGGCTCATCGAAAGCGTGGTCGGCAATGGGTGGGCGACAGACGCGGCCGGCAGATTCAGCTATGTTACTCCCAGCACGCTATCGCTTCTCGGCACGACGCTGGAGGAGTTCAACACTTCGTCAGAAGATGGCTCCGCGGGTTGGAAGCGGCTAATCCATCCAGACGACTATGACCGAGCCGTGGCCGAGTGGCGTCGCTGCCTGCGGACAGGTGAGCACTACAATGTGGAGCACCGCATTTTGCGCGCGAGCGGTGCTTACGGTTGGAGTCGAAGCTCCGGACAGCCGCTGTGCGATAGCGAAGGGCACGCCGTTGCATGGTATGGCACACTAATTGAAGGCGATGCGCCGTCCGCAGCCACAGAGCGATTCGCCGATGTGATCAGTGCGGCACTTGAGAAGGAAGCCGCCTCCGACGCTCTCCATTCTCTGAGTCTCGTCCATCCGGATGACCGGACAGCGGCGGCGCACGCAGTCGCCCGCGCCTTCTGGACGGGTGTCCCCCAAGTAACGAGGCACAGGCAACTGCAGGCCGACGGAAGTTATCGCTGGAACGAGACCCGATCGGAGCCCGGCTACAGTGTCAGTGTGGACATTGATGATCTGGTGACAGACGGGGAGCCGCTTTCCGGGGCGGACCTGGATCTCTTGATGGAGAACAATGCCGGGCCAATTCCATCGGCGAAAATCGTTGAAAGCATATTCGGGAACGGATGGGCGTTCGATGCAGCGGGTAGATGGATCTACCTGCATCCATTCGCGCTGAGCTCCCTCGGGGTGACGCTGGAGGATCTGAACGCTCCATTGAACGAGGGGTACACCGCCTGGAAGCGTTTGCTTCATCCAGACGACTATGAGCAGATCGCGGTTATCTGGCGCCATTGTCTGAGGACCGGCGATCATTTCAATGTCGAGTTTCGCTTTCGGCGCGCAAACGGCACCTATGTATGGGCCCGAACCGCCGCGCGGCCCGCGCGCGACAGCCAGGGTCGTATCACGGGATGGTACGGAATCGCGCTCGACAACGATGTCTACAAGAAAACCGTGGCGGAGCTGCGCGGTCGCGAGCGGGAACTTTCTCAGCTCGTCGACATGGTCCCAGTCCAGATAAGACGTCTGACTCCTGAAGGCGAGCCGATCTTCTTCAACAGACGTTTGCTTGATTTCTTCGGTTTCGACGGTGTGGCGGATTTGGACAAGCCGGGGATGACCCGGCTGGCGGCGGCCATACAGTCCCTCGTCTATCCCGAAGACGCGGCAGGCCTCCTTGAGACAGTCCGCCAATCCCTGGCTACTGGCGAACCATACTCCATGAAGTATCGAATGCGCCGTGCGGACGGAGCGTACCGCTGGGTGGATGGTCGCGGCGAGCCGCTGCGTGATCACAGCGGCGCGATCATTCAGTGGTATGCAATTTCTATCGACATCGACGACGAGATGCGCGCACAGGAAGCGTTGCGCGACCGAGAGCGGGAACTCTCGCAACTTGTTGACATGGTGCCGAGCTTCCTGTGGCGCCTGTCTGCGTCGGGCGAGCCGGTCTTCTTCAGCAAGCGAATGGTTGAGTATCTCGGCCTCGACGTAGGAGGATACGAGAATGGGGGAGGAAACGGTCTGAAGGCGGCCATTACGGCTGTCGTACATCCCGATGACGTGGCCAAGCTGGAAGCTGCGATCAACCACTCCGTCGCCACCGGCGAGAGCTTCTCCCTGAACTATCGCCTGCGTCGCGCTGACGGTGTCTTTCGATGGATGTCAGGCCGTGCGGAACCGATGCGAAACGAGTGTGGGGCTGTCGTACAGTGGTACGGTCTTTCGCACGACATCGACGACCAGGTGACGGCAGAAGAAGCGCTGCGGAAAGCCAACCGGCAACTGGAGCAAATGATTGACGCCGTGCCCGTGAATATCCTGAGCTTTGCCCCTTCAGGCAGGATCACCTACACCAGCAAGCGATACCTGGAGAAGGTCGGTTCGCCACCGACGCACATCAATGACTTCGATGCCCTGGCCCGGGACCTGGCCCATCCTGAAGACTTTCCGACAATGTTTCGGAGGGCATCGAATGGCTTTGCGTCCGGCCAGCCTTTTATGAACCGCTTTCGTCGACGCGAGAAGGATGGCGTCTACCGCTGGATAGAAGCTCGAGCGCAACCGTTAAGGGATACCGATGGTGCGATCGTTCAATGGTATATGGCTTCAATCGACATCGAAGACGAGATGCGGGCGCAGGAGGCATTGCGCGAAAGAGAGCGCGAGCTCCAGCAGCTTGTCGATGCCTTGCCGGTCCACATCTGGAGCTGGACGCCAGATGGCAAGCTTGCGTACGTCAATAGGCGGTCTTTGGAGGATCTCGGCATCTACGGAGCGGACTTCGAAGACTTCACCAGGGTGGCGCAAGAGCTGATTCATCCCGAAGATGCTCCCGAGGTGCTCAATAGGTCAGCCAACTGCCTCAAAACTGGCGACTCCTTCATCATGCGGTATCGCCGGCGTTGGAAAGACGGCAGCTATCGCTGGATAGAAGGGCGTTGCGAGCCTCTGCGCGATCGGGACGGAGCCATCGTTCACTGGTACCAGGTCTCCATCGACATCGACGAGGAGATGCGCGCACAGGTGGCGCTGCGCGAGAGAGAACGTTCGCTGTGGCAGCTGGTTGAAACGCTGCCGGTGATGATCGATTGCGCCGCACCGAATGGTGAGCCGATATATCGAAGCCGTCAGCTCCGCGAGTTCCTCGGATATGAGTTGGAGATATTGGACGGTAAGGGAAAATCCCGCCTATCCGGGACACTCGACGAAGGCGTTCATCCTGACGACCTGGCGGGCGTCAAAGCGAACTATGCTCATTCGTTGGCCACTGGCGAACCGTATGCGCGGAGGCACCGTCTGCGTCGCTTCGATGGCGAATATTGCTGGGTCGATACGCGCGCGGCACCGATGCGCAATGCAGAAGGGGCGATTGTTCAGTGGAACGTCGTCTGTCTGGACATCGACGGTGAAGTTCGCACGCAAGAAGAGCTGCGCCTGGCGCAAGAGAGACTTGCACGTGCGAGCCAGGCGGCGAGTCTCGCCGAGCTTTCAGCCTCTATAGCGCATGAGGTGAACCAACCTCTGGCGGCTGTTGTCGCCAACTCATATGCCTGCCAGCGCTGGCTCACGGCCGAACCGCCAAATATCGAGCGAGCGCAGAAGACTGTGGAGCGTATTATCCGTGACGCCAACTCAGCCGCGGATGTCGTCAGCCGCATCCGCGCCTTATTCAAGCAATCTGCAGACGCGATGGCTTACACAGCACTCGACAGCGTCATCGCGGAGGCGCGCGACCTCATCGCCGAGGAGGCGGTGCGGCGCCGTGTTCGTCTGGATATCGATGTCGAAAGCGACCTTCCTATTGTCGCGCTCGATCGGGTGCAGATTCAGCAGGTTCTGGTGAACCTCATCCGCAATGGGATCGAGGCGATGGACTCTGTTACAGGCGACAAGGTTCTTGGACTTCGCGTGCGCCGGATAGGGGACGCGATCCAGATCGAGATTAGCGATTGTGGCCCGGGCATTGAGTTTCCTGATCGGATATTCGAGCCGTTCTTTACGACGAAAGAGAACGGCATGGGCATGGGACTCGCGATCTGCCGTTCGATCGTCGAGTCCCATGGCGGACGGTTGTGGGTGGAGAAGAGCGAGCGGCACGGGTCTGCGTTCGTCTTCACGATGCCCGTTGAAATGAAAGCGGCAGCATGACGCCCCACGATCAAATGGTCTTCATCGTCGATGATGACGTGCGTATTCGGGAAGCACTTGGTGAGCTTCTGGAGTCCCATGGCATGCGAGCCGTAGCGTTCGGATCGGCCGGCGACTATGTCCTTGCCGACAAGCCGGACGTCCCCGCATGCCTGATCCTCGATGTGGAATTGCCTGACATCAACGGTCTCGATCTGCAGAAGCAGATCGCCGAGGGTGATCATCCGCCGATCGTCTTCATAACCGGGCATGGAGACATTCCGTCCTCGGTGCGTGCGATCAAGCACGGCGCTGTGGACTTCCTGACAAAGCCTTTCAGCGATGCGGACCTCATGGTTGCGATCCGGGCAGCGATCGCCCAGGATCAGGAAAGGCGATCAGAGCGCGCCGAGCTCACCGTGTTAAAGCAACGCTATCAAGAGCTCACGCAGCGAGAACGCGAGGTGCTGCCGCTGGTTGTGAGTGGCCTGCTCAACAAACAGGCCGCGGCTGAGTTGGGGATCAGCGAGGTCACGCTGCAAATCCATAGACGGAACGTGATGCAGAAAATGGCTGCGGCATCACTCGCTGATCTCGTGCGCATGGCGGAGCGGTTGGAGATACCGATCAGCCACTCTCGGCGAACGGGAGGGAACGGAGTGTGAGCAAGGTGCGACCTGTCGTGGCGATTGTCGATGACGACCCAAGATTGCTCGAGTCGCTCGAGAACCTTTTGGAGTCTGCGGGCTATGCTCCCCGCAGCTTCTCGTCGGCGGGATCACTCCTCGTCAGCGGGCTCTCCGACGTGGACTTGCTCATTACCGATATCGGGATGCCTGGGACGGACGGCTTTGAACTTCGTGACTTGGTCAAGAAGACGCGTGCAGACCTACCGGTTTTCCTGATCACCGGACGCCATGAGATAGCGGATCAGTACCGTGCCAAAGGCATCAGCGGATTTTTCCGCAAGCCCTTCGACGGCCAGGCCCTACTTGCAGCCGTGAGCGAAGCTTTACGCAACCAAGAAACCGAGGGATGAACATGAGAGTTGACCAACCGCTCTTGCAGAGATCGACGCCGGTGTCACGGCAGCGGAAGGCTGAGCCGCAGCAGCCGCTCGTCATCATTGTCGATGACGATGCGTCTGTTCGGGAAGCACTATCGGAGTTGATCCTGTCCATGGGCTTTGAGCCGGTCTGCTTTGCCTCGACCCGCGAATTGCTCGACGCGGACGTCTTGGACAGCCCCGGTTGCTTGATCCTCGACGTGCGCATGCCAGGGGCAAGCGGCCTGGATCTACAGCACCATCTTGCGTCAAACGGCAATCCCAAGCCCATCATCTTCCTGACTGGGCATGGCGACATACCGATGACTGTCCAGGCGATGAAGGCGGGCGCGGTGGATTTTCTCACCAAACCGGTGCGCGACCAAACACTCCTTGACGCCGTGATCGCGGGCATTGCGGTGGATGCCAAGCGGCGGGCGGATGCGGTGGTCGTCAAGCGCAACATCGAGCGTGTCGAGACGCTGACCCCGCGCGAGCGCGAGGTGCTGCATGAAGTGGCGCGTGGGCGCCTTAACAAACAGATCGCTTTCGACCTCGGCATCAGTGAAGTGACCGTCAAGCTTCACCGCGGCAATGTCATGCGCAAGATGGAAGCAGCTTCCATCGGAGAGCTGATCCGGGCCTGGGAAACGCTGCCCCCGGCGATGCGCGAGGCCGGCGCGGCCAGGACTTTCGAAAGGGTGAACCTCGCCTCCGTCCGATAGGATCGCCCAGCGGCTGGCGCTTCTCCGTTAAGAGTAGCCTGCCCAGGACGATCCGGACTCAGACAAATTTTTATGAAGTTTTGAGCGATGATCGCCGCGTGTAACCTGGTGTTGAGGCTACACTGCCAAGCTCTTGCCGCGCATCGCCAGCTAACGGCGGCGCATTGGGAAAGCTTTGGAGCGGCGTATCTCCATCACGGCGACTATCGCTAATGTTGTGCTTCAGCCAGCCGCGAAGCTTAGTATGCTGGTGGCAGGAATTCGATCAGGGCCCTTGTGACGGCGGCCGGCCGCTCCTCCGGAACCCAATGGCCTGAGCCTTCGACTACTACGGCCCGTACGTTTTCGGCGACGTGGCGGAGATGGCCTTCGTACATCGATGCCAGGCCACCCGAACCGCTTATACCGAGTACTGGCATCGTCAGCTTGTGTTTTGCAAAGGCTTTGTTCTGTTCTTCGTCACGCGGGAAAGCCCGGTAGTACTCGAAGCCTGCGCGCAATGCGCCAGGCTGGGCATAAGAACGGCCGTAGACTTCGTCGGCTTCGGTGTCGAACGCGCGAGTATTTACCCCCTCTGCATTGTGAAACCACTTTAAATACTCAAGCTCGCGACCGGCAATGAGCATTTCCGGCACGTCGCGTACGGAGTGGAAGCGAAAATGCCAAGTGCGAGGGCCTTGGATCAATTCGTTCCACAGTTCGATGCCTGGCAGCGGGACGTCAACGATTGCCAGTGTGGTGACTTCCCCCGGGTGCTGCGCCGCATAGGAATAAGCGACCATGCCACCCATATCGTGACCGACGAGATTGACGACCGGACCAAGGTTCAGCTGATTGACAAGTGCTCGAATATCCTCGGCAATCGCCGCCTTTTCGTAGCCGGCCGCAGGCTTGGCGGTATCCCCCAAACCGCGCAAATCGGGCGCAAGTACCGTGTAACCGCGCGCCACCAGTTGCGGCATTACAAAGCGCCACATGTATGAGGTCGTGCCCCAACCATGCAACAACACCACGGTTTTCGGGCCGCCTGCTGCCAGCAAATAGTGATAGGCCACACCGTTAACGTCGGCCTTGCCGTCGACGATACGTGCCGACAGGTCGGCCGATTGCCCGAGCGGCACGCCGGAGTGCGGTGCGCTGGCAGAAGTCGATGGCCCGGCAGCAAGAACCGCAATGAGGAAACCAGAAACAAAGCTAAGGCGCATAAAGCACTCCGGGGTTGTGAGGTCCAAAGTGCTCCAAGAGCGGCAAATGCCGTGCAATTTCTATAAGGCGAAAGCTTTAAAGCCTTTGTCGTTATAATAACGCGTTGTACACCTAAGCATATTGCGCTCTGGCCGGCGGTGAGTTGATTACTCAACATGAGGACCACGTAGGCGAAACCAATCGCGGTCCGTTCGGGCGGTGACTTGCTCGCGATCAGCCGCTCCTCGTTTTGAGAAGAATCCTCATACGGCTTGATAGGTCGTGTTTGTGACAGCCGCACGCGGCACGTCGCGCACGAACCAATGTCATCGCATCATTTGCCCCATCTCAGCGACAGTTCCAGCACCTCGGCGTACCTACCCTGCACCTTGGCATCGTACGACAGATGCTTGCGTAGAATAGGTTCGCGGGGCGGATCGGCGCATCTTCTCCCTCGCAAGCCATCACGATCATCGGGCGTCGCCGCTCCTTCGCCCGCTCCTCCCCCCGAAAGCGACGGTGCAGGTCGACCCGGTGATCGTGATGGTGAGCCGACCCGAGAAGCCGCTCACCAAGGATGGACACGATGAGTATGGATGGACTTTTCACCCTCGGTGCAACCCGCCGCGACGTCTTGTTGGCCAGTTTTTCAGCGGCGGTCATAGCCGGACTGCCAGTCGCTTCGTCATCCGGCGCCCAGCAAAACACACATGTTCCCACCCCTCAATCAGGACGCAAAACAATGAGCACCATCACAACCAAGGACGGTACGGAAATCTATTACAAGGACTGGGGTAGGGGTCCGCCAATAACCTTCTCACACGGCTGGCCGCTGAATTCCGACGCCTGGGATGCACAGATGCTCTTTCTGGCCCATAATGGCTTCCGCGTGGTTGCTCATGACCGGCGGGGCCATGGCCGCTCCAGCCAAGCCACCTCCGGCAACGACATGGATGGCTACGCGGACGATCTTGCAGCCGTGATCGAGGCGCTGGATCTCCGGGACGCCACGCTGGTCGGGCATTCAACCGGGGGAGGCGAGGTCGCTCGCTATATCGGACGGCACGGGACGGAACGCGTGGCCAAGGCTGTTCTTATCGCTGCTGTTCCGCCGATCATGGTGAAAACGCCGGCCAATCCGGAAGGTCTGCCGATCGAAGTGTTCGACGGCATAAGGGCTGGCCTCCTCAAGGATCGCTCGCAGCACTATCTGGACCTCGCACAGTCGTTTTATGGTGCAAACAGGCCAGGCGCCACGGTCTCCCAGGGGGTTCTGAATCAGTTCTGGCTCTGGAGCATGCAGGTCGGTCTCGTGAATGCGTATGAATGCGTCAAAGCGTTCTCCGAAACCGACTTCACCGAGGACCTCAAGAAATTCGATATACCGACCTTGATCCTGCATGGCGAGGACGACCAGATCGTCCCGGTCAAGGATTCGTCAGTCAAGTCGGAGCGGCTGATCAAGGGCGCAAAGGCCATATATTACCCCGGCGCGCCCCACGGGATCACGGCCACACACCAGGACCATGTGAACGCCGATCTGCTCGCCTTCATCAAGGGCTAGTGCTCTCAAGCGGCGGTCATGGCTGGCCGCACAACCCCGTGCGGCCAGCCTGACTATGAAAACTCAGCATCGATGGCTGCTGGAGATCTTTCTGGTCTCAGCCGTCCGAGTTCACGCTGAGAACTGCGGTTGGCAACTGCGGCGGCTCTCGTGAAAATCATCAGAGGCAATGCAAATGGGTATACTTTCAGGAAAGACCGCGTTGATCACCGGGGGAAACAGTGGGATTGGGCTATTCGCCGCGAAAGCTTTCGCGTCGGAGGGGGCGCAGGTCGTAATCACCGGCCGGAGACAGCGTGCCGTCGAGGAGGCAGTCTCCGAGATCGGAGCCGGCGCACTGGGCATTCAGGGTGATGTAGCCGACGTGGCGCACCACGAGGATGTCGCGCGACAGATCCATCAGAGGTTTGGGGCGTTCGATATCTATATGGCGAACGCCGGCGTGAACACCATCACGCATTCGTCGGCAGTTTCCGAAGACGAGTACGATGCGCAGTTCTCTATCAATGCGCGCGGCGTCTTCTTTGGTGTGCAGAAACTGATCCCGCTGATGCGCGATGGCGGCGCAGTCATACTGACGGGATCAATGGCCAGCGAGAAGGTCTTGGAAGGCCATGCCGTTTATGCAGGCTCCAAGGCAGCCATCGGCGCCTTCGCGCGCAGTTGGGCGATAGAACTGAAATCGCGTCGCATACGCGTCAACGTGCTCAGCCCCGGCCCCGTGGATACGGCTATTCTCGACAAACTGGGTGTCCCGGCCGAAATGCGAGCATCCTTCGAGAAGTCCATGGCCGAAGCAATTCCCCTTGGTCGAATGGGCCAGCCGGAAGAACTGGCAAAAGCCGCTCTGTTCCTGGCATCGGACGCAAGCAGTTTTGTCACCGGTGTCAATCTGCGGGTCGACGGCGGAATGGCATTGCTTTGAGCTGGGGTAGCCAAGTCGCTGCCGTTTGACGGTCGAGCGTCGATCGCCATCCCACCCGGCCAGATCCAAGGTGAAAGGTGGTTTTATAGCTCCTCGGTCTCAGAACCTGTGTCAGGGCCCCCACGCACTTTCAAGGTCCTTTGGAAAGCGTGAAGAGGACCGGGGCGACGCCCCGGTCCTTCCAGGTTCTACAATTTTCGGGTGCTAGTGACCCCAGATGCCCTGGCCCGGGTCCTTGCTGGGAGCAATCGGCTTGCGCACGGTCTCCTGCACGCCGGCATCGTTGCCCGTCTTCCTGATCGAGGAGGTGTGCATGCTCTCGGAAGAGGTTGCGGGTTGCTGGACCGAGTTTGATCCGTAGTGATCGCTTCCGGCGACGGCGTTTCCTGCTGCAACAAGAAGGATTGCGGCAGCAAGAGATGTGTTCTTCATTTTGGTAACTCCATGGTTAATTTTGGATCGTATTCACAATAACAATATAAATGCTGCGTCATTGCGGAACGATCAGACGATGTGGCTGTTTGATCCATACGAAAGCATGGACTGTGAAGGCCTAAGGTCAGGGGCAATGTCGTTCGCGGTGGGAGTCTTGCCGTTACGCCGGGGCGGCAGTGGTGTTTGAAGGCAGCAGCTCCATGGATTTGTATTGGTCACGAACTCCTGCGCTGCCGGCGATCCGCGTGCGGAATACCCAGGTCACCTGATCGCAGCGATGACCCACCCTGCACCTTGGCATCGTATGACCGACCATTCCGCACAATAGGTCGGCGCCCCGGATCGGCGCATCCTTCTCCACATTGGTCAAACGGAAGGCCGACAAAGGAGAAAGCAAATGCGAAATGTCACTGGAATCCTGGCGCTGGCCGCCGCGCTTGCCGTAGCGGGTGGCGCAACGGCGCAGGCGGCGGGAGCGAAGCCCAAGCCGACGATCGTGCTGGTGCACGGGGCCTTCGCCGAATCGTCGAGTTGGGACGCGGTCATAAGCAAACTCGGCAGGGACGGCTATGTGGCGAAGGCGGCAGCCAATCCCCTCCGCAGCGTCGCCAGCGATGCCGCGGCGGTCTCGGCCATCATCCGGTCGGTTCCCGGACCGATCGTGCTGGTGGGGCATTCCTACGGCGGACCCGTGATCACCGAAGCCGCCAACGGCAATCCCAACGTGAAGGCCTTGGTATACGTGGCCGGATTCGCGCCGGATAACGGCGAATCGAGCGCCACCTTGTCCAGCATGTTTCCCGGCAGCACTTTGGCAAGCGCGCTTGCTCCAGTCGCGTCGCCGAACGGCGGCCAGGATCTCTTCATCCAGCCGGACAAATTCCGAGCCCAGTTCGCGGCCGACGTTCCCGAAGAGCAGTCGTTGCTGATGGCCGCCACCCAACGCCCGATCGCGCAGGCAGCCCTGGCCGAGCCCTCGGGCGTAGCTTCATGGAAAACGCTGCCGTCCTACATGATCTACGGCACCGATGACCGAAATATCCCGGCAGCCGTCATGAGCTTCATGGCCAAGCGCGCGCACGCCGTGAAGACGGTCGTCATCGAGGGTGCTTCCCACGCGCTCATGGTCTCGCACCCCGACGAGGTCACCTCACTTATCGAGGACGCCGCATCGGCCAGCGAGTAGCTCGCCGGAAAGCCGACATTCGACCAACACCCGCAAATCAACACCCTCAACAAAGGAGATTGGAAATGAAGATCGTCGTCATCGGCGGAACCGGGCTGATCGGCTCCAAGACTGTGGAAAGACTGCGCAGGAAGGGACACGACGTGCTTGCGGCCTCACCGAATTCGGGAGTGAACACCGTCACCGGAGAAGGGCTGGCCGTCGCTCTTGCCGGGGCACAGGTCGTCGTCGATCTCGCGAACTCACCGTCATTCGAGGAAAAGGCCGCGCTCGAATTTTTCGCGGCATCCGGGCGTAATCTTCTTGCAGCCGAAGCGGCCGCCGGCGTCCGCCATCACGTCGCGCTGTCCGTCGTCGGCACCGACCGGCTGCAGGACATGGGGTATTTCCGCGGCAAACTGCTTCAGGAAAAGCTGATCAAGGAGTCCGCTATCCCCTACACGATCGTGCACGCCACACAGTTCTTCGAGTTCACCGCCGCCATCGCAAACACCGGCGCCGTAGGGGATACCGTCCACATGTCACCGGCGTACTTCCAACCAATGGCAGCCGACGACGTTGCCGATGCGATGGCGGACGTCGCCCTAGCAGCGCCAGTGAACGGCACGATCGAAATTGCCGGCCCCGATCGCGTTCGCATGAGCGAGCTCGTCGGTCGCTTTCTAAAGGCCACCAACGATCCGCGCAAAATCGTCTCGGATCCTGGCGCTCTCTACTACGGTCAAGTGGCAATCGACGATCAAACGCTTGTCCCCGGCGAGAACGCGCGTATCGGCGCCGTTCGCTTCGACGACTGGCTCAGCCGATACACGCCACCGGCGTAAGTACTGAACGCCGGTTTCGCGACCCTCAGACCAGCATTCTCTAGCCCTCATTCCACCAAGGATATCAGACATGATCAGGAAACTCCTCTGTGCAGCGCTCGCCGCCGCATCCGTCACCGCAGCAATGGCCAAAGACGCGGACAGCGTGAAGCTTGTCTACGACCACGCGCTTCCAAATGTGCCCGGCAAGAGCTTGAAAGCCGTGCTCGTCGAGTACGGGCCGGGCGGGACATCGCCGGCGCATACCCATCCCAGTTCCGCGTTCATCTATGCCACGGTGCTGGAGGGGGCGATCCGAAGCCAGGTCAACGGTGGACCCGTGAAGACGTACCGTGCAGGCGAAAGCTTCTCGGAATTTCCGGGCGACCATCACGCCGTCAGTGAAAACGCCAGCAAGACGGAACGCGCTCGCCTGCTTGCGGTCTTCGTCGTCGATACCAACGAGACCAACCTGACGACTTACGCGAAATGAACTGGCGACGCCCTTGCCAAGGCAAGGGCGTCAAACCGGGCACACAATCGGCGAAGGAAAGGCACTCAAATGGATGCGATCGCCAGGCGCACGCTTGCAGGGGTTTCGGTCCCCGATACGCCGCTTGTTGGCCGGGCGATCGAACATGCCCGCCACCTGTGTGAGCCCTATTTGTTCAACCACGTGGTCCGATCCTGGCTCTTCGCCGTCCGGATCGCACAGGTCCAGAACATTGAGCACGACGGCGAAGTCGTTGCCGTCGGAACCCTGTTGCACGACGTCACGCTCAACGAGACCTTCGCTGGGCCGCGCCGTTTCGAGGTGGAAGGCGCCGATCTGGCTCGCGCCTTCGTCCGGCAAGGCGGCTTCGACGAGCGTCGTGCTCAGTTGATATGGGACAGCGTCGCACTCAACTCGACGCCGTCGATCGGCCTCTACAAGGAGGCCGAGGTGGCGCTGTGCACAGCCGGCATCTGCCTTGATGTCGTGGGCCTGCAATACAGTCTCATCTCTGCCGCCGAGATAGCCAGGATCGTCGGCGAATTTCCGCGTCTTCAGATGAAGCGACGGATGACGCGTTGCTTTTGTCACATCGCCAAGATGAACCCGGAAACGACCTACGATAACTTTGCCCGGGATTTCGGTGAGCGCTTCGTGGCCGGCTACAAGGCGCCGTCTTCCGTCGATTTTGTGATGAACACTCCCTTCGAAGAGTAACGAAACCTCGAACCTGATCTCTCCGGCTGCGGCCGCGAGACGCCTCAAGAGGGCATCATGCGAATTGACAGTCTACATCCAGAAACATCGGCGCGCCTTGCGGCGGTCGACCTCGACACGTCGCTGCGGGCAGCTGCGCTATGGCTGTCCAAGCCGGCCATAGGCCTGGTTGTCGTATGCCATGGCAGTGGCGAGGCGGCAGGCGTGCTGAGCAAGTCCGACCTTGTCCGTCATCTGGCGAATTCGGGGCCGGCGGAAGCGCCGGTATCGACACTGATGAGCCGGTCTTTCGTATCCTGTGGGCCCGATGACGACCTGCATTCGGTCTGGCAGACCATGACAACACAGCGGCTCCAGAACCTACCGGTGCTCGGCGCCGGCGCTAAGCCGATAGGCGTCCTCGATATCCGCGACGCGATGAAGGCGCTCTTCCAACAGGAAGAGCTCCAGGAGCGACTGCTCGCCAACTATATCGGGGGCGTTGGCTACCAATAGAGGAGAATCTCGCGACGGTGCGATGAGCACGAAAGAGCGGGAGCTCTGTCTCGCGAGATGTTTGGTCCCGCACTGGCGATGGTCCGCAGATCGCGGGACATATACTGCAGTATGGTTCGGCTTCTTACTCGATCTAATCGACCACTCCCGTCCTCTATTGTACCGTCTTCAAGCAACTGAATTCTGCCTGAGCAAACATGAGGGTTATAATGTCTCGTCCGGAAGTGAAAGTGGATGTCTTCGACAGCCCGCCCGAGATTCCCCGAGATGGCCTGCCCATTCAGCTAGCGACCGCCGGCATCGTTCATGACCTTGGCAATCTGATCCAGGTCGCCTCGTCGGCATTGAATCACCTGGCCCGTGACCCGAGCGTCTCGGCGGCTCCAGCGCTTGGGCATGTAATTTCGGGCGCCAGAACTGCCCTGGAACGAGCCGGCGCGCTTGTCCGCCAGACTATCAGCTCCGCCCGAGAGAGCCGCAGAGAAAGCGAATATGCAAATGTCGGCGCCTGTCTGGCTGAAATCGAGACCCTCATTCGAAGCGCGTGGGATCCCAAGATTCGACTCGAGGTTCGAGTGACGCCGGACTTGCCGTCAGTGAGGTGCAATCGCCTGGGTTTGCAGAACGCGATTCTGAACCTGGTATTCAACGCGCGCGATGCATCTCCCAACGGGGGCCTGATCTCGATAGAAACCGCAGTGGTCTTTGACGGCTCATCGGCTGCTCAGGTGGATATCACCACCGCCGACGACGGTGTGGGAATGACCGCCGAGACGATTGCCTTCGCATTCGATCCCTTCTTCACCACAAAAGCGCAGGGCCTCGGCGGCGTCGGCCTGCCGATGGTGAAGCGTTTTGCCGAAGAGTCAGGCGGAAGCATCGATATTCAGAGCGCGCCCGGGGCAGGCACAACCGTCACGCTGCGGTTGCCCGCGATGCGATAGCGACCGGGCAAGCTACATCCAGCCTCAAGCAACGCACATCAAGAGATAGAGATGCATGCAAAGGTCACAGAAAACATTCAACAGCATCGGTTCGAGCTCCCGATCACCGGTCAAGCCTTCGCAGTGGCGTACTATACGCTCCAAGACGGCAAGGTTGCGCTGATTCATACCGAAGTGCCTTCGGAATTTTCCAGACAGGGGATCGCGTCGCGGTTGGCGCAAGGCACCTTCGAATTGATCCGCAAAACCGGCCGCAAAGCGGTTTTGAAGTGTCCCTTCATGAGCGGCTTCGTCGCCAGGCATCCGGAATACACCGATGTCGTTGCAGGGTGATCAGGCACGAATACAGCTGTTTGCTAAAAGGTCTGAGTCGAGATGGACGACCAATATAATTTGCAGAGGTTCGTCAACGCTCAGGATCCCGTGTACGGCGACGCGCTGGCTATGCTGCGTCGAGGCATGATGTGTACTCCATACATGGAGTTGATCTTCCCGAGGTTGGCTACAGGGCGAAGCGACACTGAAGCCGATCCGTACGCGATCACATCACTCGACGAGGCAGGCGCTTACCTCCAATCGCCGATACTGGGCGGTCGTTATCGGGAATGAGTCGGCGCACTGCAACGAGTTTCCAATCTAAGTGCTCGCGCGGTCTTCGGTGATGAATATACAAAGAAATTGCACGCGTCCCTAACGCTGTTTTCCGAGGCTAGTAACGACGAGTTCCTGCTCGAGACCATCTTCGATGTCTGGTTCGACGGTCAAATCGACGAGGGTACGATGCGCAAACTCTACTCGATGTGACAATGCCGCCGGCGACCGGCGGATGTGGCCGCCGCCGAAACCGTCACCGCTCTATTTCCTTCTCTGGCAGAGGCATCAATCCCTGTTCCCCTGGAACTCCCGGGAAGCGGCCTTCACGCCAGTCCGCCTTTGCCTGCTCAATCCGGTCAACTGAGGAGGAGACGAAGTTCCAATGGATATAACGTGGTTCGGAAAGAGGCTCGCCGCCGATCAGCATCAGCCGCGCGGCATGGAAGGCAGGCGCCCGGAGCACGATCTCGGCGCCGGGCGCTAGCATGATGAATTCGCCTTCACCGAACGTGCCAAGTTGGCCCATGACTTCGATCTCCCCGGCGACAACATAGATCGCACGCTCGCGATATCCGGGTTTCACCTGATATCGCGCACTGCCCGTGAGCACGATTTCGGCGCAGACCAGGTCGGAGTACGTCCTTGCCGGAGAGACCAACCCGTCGGACACCCCTGCGATCAAAGTGAACTCGACCCCGTCGGCACAGATCCGTGGGATTTCGGGAGCGCCATAATGTGCAAAGTGGGGAGCAACTTCTTCGTGCCGGGAGGGGAGCGCCACCCAAGCCCGAACGCCGAAGAGATTGCTTCCCCGCGTTCGGGCTTCTGGCGACGTGCGTTCGGAATGGACGATGCCGGACCCGGCCGTCATCCAGTTGACCTCGCCGGGGCGGATGGCCTGCACTTCACCGAGATTGTCGCGATGGATGATCTCCCCGTCGAACAGATAGGTCATGGCCGCGATCCCGATATGCGGATGCGGGCCCATGTCGAAACCACGACCCGCGTCGAATACCGCGGGGCCGAAATGGTCGAACAGGATGAAGGAGCCGATCATCCGGCGGTTCGAGGAGGGCAATACGCGCCGCACCTTCAAACCGTCGGCAAAATCACCCATAGCAGGCTGCCTGAGTGAATCGATGCCGACGATGTCGCTTTGGACAATGGTCATGGATGTTCATCCTTCTGCAAGACCTCTCGGCCAGGTGCTCGAGCGTGCTTGAACGGGGTGGTTTGGAAGACAGCCTGAATGGCATTCAGGAGCGCGAATTTTGAGCTCTCGTGCTGCTGGCCGGGGATGCCGGTTTCCCCGTAGGCCGACGTCCCCATCGACAGGATTGCCGCAAGATCTTCGGCCATCTCGGGCCTGTCGAGCAACAGCGGCGCGAAGCTCTCCTGGTCTATCTTGTAGACCACGACGTGGGTCATTGCCCGCAATGTCGGCATCTCGCCAATACCGGCGAGCAGGCCGGTCTCGCCGAAGAAGTCGCCAGGCGCAAGCCGACCAACCTCCTGCATGCTAGCATTCCCTTGGCCATGTTGCCGGACGATCACGCCCTTCCGAACAATCATGAGGGACGGCAGCATCTCTCCCTGTTCTGCAATGACGTCGCCCTTGCGGTAGCTGCGAACCGAGATCGCCGCGGCAAGCGACTCCTGCTCGGCATCCGTTAGGGCCGAGAAGATCGGTATGGCCTTGATCAGGTCGATGGCGGCGAAGCCTCGGGAGGTCGCCGTCCCGTCACTTGGTGAGGAGGTCATGACTACCGAAGCCGAAAGTGGCGCTGCCAGCAGCACGCCGACTGACCTTGAATGGCGATAGACGAGATCGAAGATCTCGTTCCGAGCTGTAATCCGCTGATCAAGGCTGGCGACGCGAAATGACAGCTCGATCTCGATTGCAGCCGCATCCAGGCTCGTGATGGCAACCGTGGGCGATGGGTCCTGGAGGATCGAGTTGCAGCTCAGCAGGACCATGCGCATCGTGTCTACGATGACGGCCGGCGTCTTCGTCAGCGACATCTTGATCGTCACGGCAAGTCCATGGCTCTCGTCTGGGCCGCTAAGATTTGTCACCCCGATTTTGGCGACAAGGCTGTTCGGAAGCGCGATGACGTTGTGGGCCGGGGTGAGGAGTTGGGTCGAGCGCCAATTGGTCTCGACGACGCGGCCCTCGGTTCCGTCGTTCAGAATGATCCAGTTTCCCAGCACGTAAGGGCGGCCGAGGTTAAGCGCGATTCCCGAAAATACGTCGCCAAGCGTATTCTGGAGCGCCAAACCCAGCATGACCGCAAAGACACCCGACGTGGCGATGAGCGTTCCGACCGGCACGGCAAAGACGAACGCCAGTATTGAAAGGAGCATTCCCGTGTAGACGATGCCGACCACGACATCCTGCAGGAGGCGTGCCTCATGCGGCTTTCGCTCGAACACGACATAGATGCGGACAAACCCGATCAGCGCCCAGGCAAGATGCATCCACCACAGCAGCTTGACCGATCCGATGAGGATCGCTCCGCTGGTCGTCTCATCGCCTCCTGTCGGCTCGTACGGGACGACCCGCAGTTCAAGAACCATGATCGACATTGCAAGGAAAAAGACCAGTTGGACGATCAGCCTCGCATTGGCGAAGCGTTCCGGAACGAGATTCCAGACGACAATTCCAGCCAGGCCGATCAACACGATGTAGATGAGAGGAGAGCTCGACCAGCTCAATGCCAGACCTGGATCGACCATAATCGCAACCTTAGTTTTCGAACTTGTGGCAGGGTGATTCCTGGCGCTCGACACGAAGTTGTCTCGCCGCTTCGACGTAAGGGCGCGGCTTGATCCAAAGCGTTTTCTATCGGCGCATGTTCAAGCAGACGGAGAGACGATCATCGCCGCTCAACGTTCGGCCTCCGGCCCGGCGACCGCCTTTTTGCGCCGGCTCCCCTGTTCTTCTCGAGCACCGCTTCGGTAATCGAATTCGGCAGCCGGCGTGGCTTCTCGATGAAGCCCAGCACCGGCAGGGCGATCAGGAAGAAGGCGAAGTAGTAGAGCGTCGCCAACTGAGACAGGACGACATACGTGCCTTCGGCCGGCCGCGAACCAAGCCAGCCGAGAAACAGGCCATTGGCGACGAAGAGCCAAAAGAACACTCTGTACCGGGGCCTGTAAACGGCCGAGCGAACCTTGGACCTGTCGAGCCACGGCACGGCGAACAGCACCGCGATCGAGCCGAACATGGCGAGCACGCCGCCGAGTTTGGAGTCGATCGGCCCGACATTGAAGGTGATGGCGCGCAGGATCGCATAGAAGGGCAGGAAGTACCATTCCGGCACGATGTGCGCGGGTGTCTTCAGCGGATTTGCGATCGTGTTGTTGTCAGGATGGCCGAGATAGTTCGGCAGGTAGAAGACGAAATAGGCGAAGAAGAACAGGAACACGATGATGCCGAATGCGTCCTTGACGGTGGCATAGGGCGTGAAGTCCACGACATCGGTTTTCGATTTCACATCAATGCCAGCTGGATTGTTCTGCCCGACGACGTGAAGCGCCCAGATATGCAAGGTCACCACACCTGCAAGCACAAACGGCAACAGGTAATGCAGCGCAAAGAAGCGGTTCAGCGTCGGATTGCCGACCGCGAAACCGCCGAGCAGGAGCCGCTGGAACCAGTCGCCGGCCAGTGGGATGGCCGTGAAAAAGTTGGTAATGACCGTGGCTCCCCAGAATGACATCTGGCCCCAAGGCAGCACATAGCCCATGAAGGCGATCGCCATCATCAGCAAAAGGTTCGTGCATCCGAGCAACCACAGAAGCTCACGCGGCGCCTTGTAAGAGCCGTAGTAGAGCCCACGGCAGATATGGATGTAGGCGGCGATGAAGAAGAAGGAGGCGCCGTTCGCATGGAGAGAGCGCAGCAGCCATCCCGAATTCACGTCGCGCATGATCTTTTCGACTGAATTGAAAGCCAGTCCGGTATCGGGAGCGTAATGCATCGCCAGCACGATGCCGGTCAGGATCTGCGAAACCAGCATGACCGTGAGAATGCCGCCGAACGTGTAGGCGTAGTTCAAATTGCGCGGGACGGGATAGACGATGAAGCTATCGTGCACCAGCCGCGGCAGCGGCAGGCGGGCGTCGAACCAGCGCTCGATTCCGGTCTTGGGCGAATAGCTCGAATGTTTGTCGCTCATCGAATGCCCCCTCAGCCGATACGGATCCTGGTGTCGGCAATGAACTGAAACACGGGTACCGCCATATTCTCGGGCGCCGGGCCTTTGCGGATGCGGCCGGCAGTATCGTATTGCGAGCCGTGGCACGGGCAGAGCCAGCCCTCGAACTCGCCTTGCTGGCCAACCGGGATGCAGCCGCTATGCGTGCAGACCTGGACCATCACGATCCAGGCTTCCTTGCCCGGGACAGTGCGGTTTGCATCGATTGCAGCCGCATCGGCCGGCAGATTGGCGTTACGGGCGATCGGATCCTTGAGCTCGGCCAAGCTTACAGCTTTGCCGTCCTCAATTTCCTTCTCGGTGCGGTTGCGCACGACGACGGGCTTGCCGCGCCATTGCACGACCAGCGACATTCCCGCCATCAGCGAGGAGACGTCGACTTCGACCGTGGCCATTGCCTCGGCGGGCAATGCGGCAGTGCCGGTCTCGATTTCGGAAAGCTCGGCCATGATGAGGACTCCTCTGATTGGAAAGCTGCTCCAGTGCGTCGGCGTCAGTCTGGGAAACCCGGCCACGGCCTTCGCCTTTCGCGCTTGCTCATTTCTAGTTGAACTATGCAGGCCGTGGCGGGATGTGGGCCATCGTGCCAAGGGCACGTGCGTCCAATACTTTCGTTTATGGTTCCTGAGCGAATGATTACCGGAGTGTCGAGGACGCCAGGCGTGGTGGCTCTGAATTCTTGGCTGTCGCCGTTCCCCACCTGAGCGGGATTCCGGCATTGCATGCGGCAATCGCAGAACGATTGCTTAGCTTGATCATACCTCGGCATAGGCACGCCTACCTGTCGGTGTCGTAGCCTTCCTTCCCGGCAAGTGAAAGTTTCTAGAACATCAAGGACGCGGCTCCCGCCCGGTGAATTTGCGAACTGCGTCCGCATTCAAACAAGGGAAAAACCGTGAAACTCTATTACAGCCCGCTCGCCTGCAGCCTGGCCGACCACATCGCACTGGAGGAGGCGGGTGCCGCTTTCGAGCGCGAAACGGTCAATCTCAAAACCAAACGAACGGGGTCGGGGGATGATTTCACCACTGTCACGCGCAAGGGGTATGTTCCCGCCCTCGTGCTGGATAGCGGGGAAACGCTGACAGAAAATGTCGCCGTCCTCGATTGGATAGCGGCGCAATACCCGGCACTCGGCGTGGAAGGGCCGATGGGTCGTACGCGCGTTCTCGAAGCGCTGACCTACGTATCGACCGAAATACACCGAAGCTTCAAACCCATGTGGCACCAAGGCAGCGATGCTGAAATGGCCAAGGCGCGCACCACGATTGCGGCGCAACTCGATCTCTTCGCGAACGGTCTAAAGACGGATTATCTGTTCGGCGAGAAACCCAGCGTAGCGGACTTCTACCTTTTCGTGATGCTGCTTTGGGCGGCCCGCTTCCAAGTCCCTGTTCCCGCTCCTTTGGAAGCGCTGCGCGCCAGAATTGCGGCCCGCCCGGCCGTTCGCATCACAATGAAGCGCGAGGGCCTTGTCTAAGTGCGAGACCGGCCGCGTGTCGTGTCACCGTT
Source organism: Mesorhizobium sp. B2-4-13 (assembly GCF_006658535.1). Lineage (NCBI taxonomy): Bacteria > Pseudomonadati > Pseudomonadota > Alphaproteobacteria > Hyphomicrobiales > Phyllobacteriaceae > Mesorhizobium > Mesorhizobium sp. B2-4-13. Next base: position 818,495 of record NZ_VFVB01000002.1, read on the forward strand.
CAGCCACACCACATTACGAAGGAGTTTGTCCATCCTTCCGTTGCTGCAGAACCTCCACCTGTTCGCTGCCAAGCGCGGCGACGGGTTACGCCCCGAATTCGTAAGGATGGGAGGCGAGGCGCCACTCAGCTTGCCCTTCCCGCGTGTTCAAGCGCAACTTTCTACACTGCCCGGCAATCGCGTCATGCCAAGGCACGCAGGGTGGGAACGCCAAGCCGATGAATGAAGGTGCTGCGCCAAAACAGGTGGCATCCGATGGTGCCGGGGAAGAGGTTGCGAGGATGGAAAATCCAAGACCGCCGGGAGAAATTGATCGCTATCGCAGGGCCTTTGTCGGCGTTGCTGCAATGGGTCTGGCCGCTACTCAATTCACGACAGTACGCCCAGCTAAGGCGCAAGGCGTTTCAGCGCTGAACGGTGCAACGACAGAACGCTCGACGGCTGCCTCGTTCGCGCTCCGGCAAATCGACGCAGGCCTGCTGAACGTCGGCTATGCGGAAGCTGGTCCGCCCAACGGTCCCGTCGTTATCCTCCTTCACGGCTGGCCCTACGACATCCATAGCTTTGTCGATGTCGCTCCCTTGTTGGCGATGGCGGGCTATCGGGTGCTCGTTCCGTACTCGCGCGGCCATGGCACGACACACTTTCTTGCCAGTCAGACGGTCCGTAACGGCCAGCAGTCGGTGCTGGCTGTCGATGTCATTGAATTGATGGATGCGCTGAAGATCGGCGTAGCAATCGTCGCCGGCTATGACTGGGGCGCGCGCACAGCCTGCATTATCGCGGCGCTCTGGCCGGAGCGTTGCAAAGCTCTCGTTTCGGTTAGTGGTTATCTGATCGGCAGTCTCGCCGCAAACAGAATGCCGCTGCCGCCGAAGGCCGAGCTCCAATGGTGGTATCAGTACTACTTTGCGACGGAACGCGGCCGTGCCGGCTACGAACAATACCGGCGTGATTTCGCAAATCTTATCTGGCGGATCGCCTCGCCGGAGTGGGACTTTGATGACGCCACATTCGATCGCAGTGCATCGTGCCTCGACAACCCGGATCACGTCAGCATCGTCGTCCACAATTACCGCTGGAGGCTCGGCCTGGCTCAAGGCGAGCCGCAATATGACGGTCTGGAAAAGCGGCTGGCCGAAAGCCCGGTGATCACGGTGCCCACCATCACCCTCGAGGGGGATGCCAATGGCGCACCCCACCCGGACAGCAGTTCCTACGCCAAGAAATTTCCAGGCAGATACGCGCATCGGATCATCACCGGCGGAATTGGCCACAACTTGCCGCAGGAAGCCCCACGGGCTTTCGCCCAGGCAGTCATCGACGTCGGCAAATACTGATCGGGCAAAATCGTGACCAACTGAGGCGGAGATGATGCTGGGGTCATTCGCGTCGGTGGTTGCAACTCCACTCCGCCCTTCCGCCGCCTGTGCCGGTCGACCGGTGGCGTTACGAACAAGATAAAGGGACCTATTGTGGATTCGACCTTGCCATCCGCTGTTTCGCAACCAGTCGTCGCGCAACTGACGCGGGCCGCGATATTCTCGTCGTGACGATAAATTCTGGACCAGAACACGAAGCGACCGTGCGCGCCTTGTGTGCCGATCTTCCCACCCTCGTGCGCGCAGTCGGGTCCCGCGACCTGGACGGCCGGCTGTCGTGTGTCATGGCGTTTGGTTCCAATGCCTGGGATCGTTTGTTTGGAGCCTCCAGACCGAAGGACCTGCATCCATTTCGCGAGATACAAGGCCGGCATCACGCCGTCTCGACGCCGGGCGACATCCTCTTTCACATTCGTGCGTCGCGGATGGATCTTAGTTTCGAACTGGCGACGCAGATCATGTCGCGGCTCGATGGCGCAGTCTCCACAGCCGATGAGGTGCACGGCTTCAACTATTTCGATGACCGCGACCTGATCGGCTTCGTCGACGGCACGGAAAATCCGGTGGCTGAGCGCGCCGTCAAGGCCGCGATCATCGGCGAGGAGGACCCCTCATTTGCCGGAGGCAGCTATGTGATCGTGCAAAAGTACCTGCATGATCTGAAAGCATGGAACGGGCTCCCAATCGAGGAGCAAGAGGGAATTATCGGCAGGAAAAAACTCACCGATGTCGAGCTGGACGATGCCGTAAAGCCGACCTCCGCCCACAATGCGCTGACCACAATCATCGAGGACGGAGAGCAGTTGGAGATCGTCCGCGACAACATGCCATCGGCGACGTGAGCAAGGGCGAGTTCGGCACCTATTTCATCGGCTACGCCCGTTCGCCGCGCAGAATCGAGCAGATGCTCGAGAACATGTTCATTGGCCGCCCGCCAGGCAACTACGATCGGTTGCTGGACTTCAGCCGTGCAGTCACCGCCAATTTGTTCTTCGTACCGTCGGCGACATTCCTGGAAAACGTTGCGACGGGGGAAGCTATTTCGACCGCTGGTCTGGGCCCGTCGGGTTGACCTGTTCGGAGTCGCCGTCAAATAGGTTCCCACCAAATATGAAAACATACGCCTTACTCGCGCGATCTCAACCCGATCGAGAGCGCCATGTCCTCAACATGGGCTAACCGTATCGTTCGGTAGAGTTCCGCGCCGTCGGCCTTGATGGCCTGACGTTTGCCGTCGGATGGGGCCGTCAACGACGCATGGCGCAGTGAATTCATCGTGGCGTAGCGCGCCCAGGAAGGTCAGGATTGGCCAATGGCCGTGCGGGCGAAGCTGCGGAGGCGTTGGCCCCTTGGCCCCTGCCGAGAAGCGGCGCCATGTTGGTCTCGATCCACGTTTCGTGAATGACACTAAACGCGCCCGATCGAAGCATCCCTGCCATGATCGGCGAGACCTGACCTATTCTCTTCAATTTCGCCGTTCGCGTTAGGATCAGTTCAGGCCAGCACACAGACGTCCTGTTAAGTCTGCTTCTGACGATCCGCGCCTCAAACCCGACAGTCCGGTTTCGGCCCAAGTGCCGACGTTTGAAAGACAAGTGGCGATCCCGGTATCAGCCAGCGGAGTCTTTCGCACCCTGTAGATTCCCACACGAGATCAATGACTTATTATAAACTCGCACATTGCAGCAAAGGCGCGCAATGTGCGAGGAATGGCGAAAACGCCAGCAAAAACAGCCAACCGAGCGCCGTACAATGTGCGCCCTTTTATCTTGCCGTCCTAATCGGTTGTGCTTTGCGAGACTTGGCATCCATCGTCGTTTCTCCTCAATGCCATGATAATATAGGAATCTGTTCTCTACGCTACGATCTC
>NZ_VFVB01000020.1:0-21695 GCF_006658535.1 Mesorhizobium sp. B2-4-13
ATGATCTCCAGTTCCTCGCCGACCTTGACCACGCCGCGCTCGACGCGGCCGGTGACGACCGTGCCGCGGCCCGAGATCGAGAACACGTCCTCGATCGGCATCAGGAACGGCTTGTCGAGCGGACGAACCGGCGTCGGGATGTAGGCGTCGACCGCAGCCATCAGCTCGCGGATCGCGTCCTCGCCGATCTTCTTGTCCGAATCTTCGAGTGCAGCCAGCGCCGAACCCTTGACGATCGGAATGTCGTCGCCGGGGAATTCGTTCTTCGACAGCAGTTCGCGAACCTCGAGCTCGACCAGTTCGAGCAGCTCGGCATCGTCGACCTGGTCGACCTTGTTCAGGAACACCACGATCGACGGCACGCCGACCTGACGGGCAAGCAGGATATGCTCTCGGGTCTGCGGCATCGGGCCGTCGGCGGCCGACACGACCAGGATCGCGCCGTCCATCTGCGCGGCACCGGTGATCATGTTCTTCACATAGTCGGCGTGGCCGGGGCAGTCGACGTGGGCATAGTGGCGGTTGGCGGTCTCGTATTCGACGTGAGCCGTCGAGATCGTGATGCCGCGCGCCTTCTCTTCAGGCGCCGCGTCGATCTGGTCATAGCGCTTGTATTCGCCAAAATACTTGGTGATCGCCGCCGTCAGCGACGTCTTGCCATGGTCGACGTGACCAATCGTGCCGATGTTCACATGAGGCTTGGTGCGCTCGAATTTACCTTTTGCCATGTGATGTCTCCAATCCTGCTCGCCCGTGAGGGCCTTGATTTAAGTTACTGCTGCAACCCGTCGGGGCTACGCGTATTTCTTCTGGACTTCCTGGGCGACCGCGGTCGGCACAGGCTCGTAGTGATCGAACTGCATCGTGTAGGCCGCGCGGCCCTGGCTCATCGAGCGCAGGTTGTCGACATACTTGAACATGTTGGCGAGCGGCACCATCGCGTTGATAACCACCGCGACGCCACGTGCTTCCTGGCCCTGGATCTGACCGCGACGGCCGTTCAGGTCACCGATGACGCTGCCGACGTAATCTTCCGGCGTGACGACCTCGACCTTCATGATCGGCTCGAGCAGCTGTACGCCGAGCTTGGGCGCGGCTTCACGGAAGCAGGCACGGCCGGCGATTTCGAAGGCGAGCACCGAGGAGTCGACGTCGTGGTATGCGCCGTCGATGAGCGTCGCCTTGACGCCGATCATCGGGAAGCCCGCGAACGGACCCGACGACATGACGCTGTTGATGCCCTTTTCGACACCCGGGATGTATTCCTTCGGAACCGCACCGCCGACGATCTTGGTATCGAACTCGAACTCGGGGCTTTCCGGGTTCGGCTCGAACAGGATCTTGACGCGGGCGAACTGACCGGTACCGCCGGTCTGCTTCTTGTGCGTGTAGTCCTGCTCGTGCTTGCGGGTGATCGTTTCGCGGTAAGCCACCTGCGGCGCACCGACGTTGGCTTCGACCTTGAACTCGCGGCGCATGCGGTCGACGATGATGTCGAGATGCAGCTCGCCCATGCCGGAAATGATGGTCTGGCCGGATTCTTCGTCGGTCTTGACGCGGAAGGAGGGGTCCTCGGCGGCCAGGCGATGAAGGGCCAGGCCCATCTTTTCCTGGTCGTTCTTGGTCTTCGGCTCGATGGCGATCTGGATGACCGGATCGGGGAATTCCATGCGCTCGAGGATGACCGGGTGCAGCGGATCGCTCAGCGTATCGCCGGTGGTGGTGTCCTTGAGGCCGGCCAGGGCGACGATGTCGCCGGCAAAAGCCTCTTCGACGTCGGCGCGCGAGTTCGCATGCATCTGAAGCATGCGGCCAATGCGCTCCTTCTTGCCCTTCACGGTGTTGTCAACCGAGATGCCCTTGGTGAGCTTGCCCGAGTAGATGCGGGCAAAGGTCAACGAACCGACGAACGGGTCGTTCATGATCTTGAAGGCGAGCATCGAAAGCGGCTCGTTGTCGTCGGCGTGACGCTCGATCTCGGCATCGGTCTTGGCATCGACGCCCTTGATGGCCGGAACATCGGCCGGCGACGGCAGGTATTCGACGACGGCGTCGAGCAGCGGCTGCACGCCCTTGTTCTTGAAGGCCGAGCCGCAGAACATCGGGTAGAACTTCACCGCGATGGTGCCCTTGCGGATCAGCGCGCGGATCTCGTCATTCGACGGCATCTTGCCTTCGAGGTAATTCTCAAGCGCCGTCTCGTCCATTTCGACGGCGGCTTCGATCATCTTCTCGCGATATTCTTCCGCACGAGCCTGAAGGTCGGCCGGGATCTCGACGACGTCCCAGGCAGCGCCCAGCGTCTCGTCGCGCCAGACCAGCGCGTTCATCTCGACCAGGTCGACGACGCCCTTGAATTCGGTCTCGGCGCCGATCGGCAGCTGCATGACGACGGCATGCGCGCCGAGGCGCGAACCGATCATTTCGACCGAGCGGTAGAAGTCGGCGCCAATCTTGTCCATCTTGTTGCAGAAGATCATGCGCGGAACGCGGTACTTGTCCGCCTGGCGCCAGACGGTTTCCGTCTGCGGCTCGACACCGGCGTTGGCATCGAGCAGCGCAATGGCGCCGTCGAGCACGCGCAGCGAACGCTCGACTTCGATGGTGAAGTCGACGTGCCCGGGGGTGTCGATGATGTTGAAGCGGCGCATCTTGCCGTCACGAGCCTTCCAGAAGGTCGTGGTCGCGGCGGACGTGATGGTGATGCCGCGCTCCTGCTCCTGTTCCATCCAATCCATGGTGGCAGCGCCGTCGTGCACTTCGCCGATCTTGTGCGACTTGCCCGTGTAATAGAGGACGCGCTCGGTGGTCGTCGTCTTGCCGGCGTCAATATGCGCCATGATACCGAAATTGCGGTAGTCTTCGATTTTGTATTCGCGGGCCATCGTAACTGCCTCTCAGTCTCGTTCGCGCTTTACCAGCGGTAGTGCGCGAAAGCGCGGTTGGCTTCTGCCATCTTGTGGGTGTCTTCACGCTTCTTCACGGCGGTGCCGCGGTTGTTGGCCGCATCCATCAGCTCGCCGGAGAGGCGGTCGACCATGGTGGTCTCGTTGCGGTTGCGGGCCGCGGCGATCAGCCAACGGATCGCCAGCGCCTGGCGGCGCTCGGGACGCACGTCGACCGGAACCTGGTAGGTGGCGCCGCCGACGCGACGCGAACGCACTTCCACATGCGGCGCGACATTGTCGAGCGCCTGGTGGAAGACGGTGACCGGCTCCTGCTTGGTCTTCGACTGGACCTGGTCCAGCGCGCCGTAGACGATGGTCTCGGCGACCGACTTCTTGCCGTCATACATGACGGCATTCATGAACTTGGTGACGATCAGATCGCCGAACTTGGGATCCGGGTTGATCTCACGCTTTTCTGCACTGTGACGACGCGACATGGCTTTTGTCTCTCAATCTCGTAGCCCGGCGCATTCAAGCAGCACCAAGGCCGAAAATCTTACTTCGGACGCCTTACTTCGGACGCTTGGCGCCGTACTTCGAACGGCGCTGCTTGCGGTTCTTCACACCCTGCGTATCGAGCACGCCGCGGATGATGTGGTAGCGCACGCCCGGAAGATCCTTGACGCGGCCGCCGCGGATCATGACCACGGAGTGCTCCTGAAGGTTGTGACCTTCGCCGGGGATGTAACCGATCACTTCAAAACCATTGGTCAGGCGGATCTTGGCCACCTTGCGCAGCGCCGAGTTCGGCTTCTTCGGCGTCGTTGTATAGACGCGCGTGCAGACGCCCCGCTTCTGCGGGTTCTGCTGCATGGCCGGGACCTTGTTGCGCTTCACCGGCGCAATGCGCGGCTTGCGGATCAGCTGGTTGACGGTAGGCATTAAACCCTCTTGTCTCTCAATTCCGTGTCTCGTGCCGGTCAAGGCTCGCTCAAAGCGTCATTTCCATACGCAAATTCGGGCCACAAACCGCGCCTCGCGGTCTTGCCCGAACAAATCGCAGAGGAAGCGGAAACCGCTTCGTGCACGCCGGAAATGTCTTTTCGCTCGTAAAACGAACCCTGTTTGAGGCAAACTCCAAAGCGTGTCGCTTCGGAAGGGAGAGCCTCACATCGGTTCTGACTGGGCGGCTTCTACTCGTAAGCCCGCGAACCGTCAAGCCCGCAGTGGCAAATATTGCATCGAAGCCGGGACTTGGCAGCCATGCGAAAACCGCATGTAATTTTCTTTCGCGATTTTGCAATGCCGAGGAAGAAAGTGACCGGCTTTTGGCTTTTGCGCGCCCATGCTTCATGCGAAAAGGCGGCCTGAGCATCAACATCCCCTCGCCCGCGCTTGCCAGGAGGAATCAGCCGTGAACGACAATGAAGAACGCCCGGTCACCATCATCACCGGCCGGGTGTGGAAGCGCAAAGGCGGCAAGGTGGAAGGCGTGCATGTCATGCTGGTCGCTCCTGACGACGATTCGGCGGTCCGACGCGCACTCGAATCGCTGGCGGCGGAAGGTTACGCCGAGGCCGAGCTGGACCAGATCGGCGATATGGACGGGGTGCCCGACGACGAGCCGCATCTGTCGGCCTATCAGGGCGCGCTCGAAGGCGAAGTGTCGATCGTCACCTTCGACGCGCCGATCTGATCATGGGCGTGTCATGGGCGCGGTGTCCTTCCTTGCCTTCCTTGCCCTCCTTGCCGTGACGCGATTCGTTCGGATAGCCGGCACGGCCGACGCTTGCCCGTCATGGCCGATCTGCTAAGAGACGCGCAGTCGTCCAAACCCGGCGGAGCCTCATGTCCTCATCCATCTCGCCCATCAGAATCGGCATTGTCGGCGTCGGTAAGATCGTCCGCGACCAACACCTTCCCGCCTTGGCCAAGGATCGGGATTACCAGCTGATCGCGGCGGCCAGCCGGCACGGCAAGGTCGACGGCATTGTGAATTTCCCCGACATCGAGACGATGCTTGGCGCGGTCCCCGAACTCGATGCAGTGTCGCTGTGCATGCCGCCGCAGTTCCGCTATGACGCCGCGCGCAAGGCGCTCGAGGCTGGGAAGCACGTTTTCCTGGAAAAGCCGCCCGGTGCCACGGTCAGCGAGGTCGAGGACCTGAAGGCGCTCGCGGCAAAACAAGGCGTCTCACTGTTCGCAAGCTGGCATTCGCGCTACGCGCCGGCGGTCGAAGCGGCGCGGACATTCCTCGCTTCGACCAAAATCAAATCGGCGGCGATCGTCTGGAAGGAAGATGTGCGCCGCTGGCACCCAAACCAGGACTGGATCTGGCAGCCTGGCGGCTTCGGCGTCTTCGATCCCGGCATCAACGCGCTGTCGATCGCAACCTACATCCTGCCGGCCATGTACATCACTTCGGCCGTGCTCGACTTTCCGGCGAACCGTGACGCGCCGATCGCGGCCCAGGTCGCGTTCCGGGCAGCGAACGGATCGGATGTGACGATGGATCTCGACTGGTTGCAGACCGGACCGCAGAGCTGGGACATCCTGGCCGATACGGATGCCGGACAGATGGTGCTCTCGGGTGGCGGCTCGAAGCTCGCCGTCGATGGCAATATCGTACACGAGGAGCCGGAAGCGGAATATCCGATGCTCTACCGGCGCTTCGCCGAAATCGTGCACGCCGAGACGTCAGATGTGGACCTTGCGCCGCTCCAGCACGTTGCCGACGCCTTCATGCTCGGCAAGCGCAACGTGGTCGAGGCGTTTTTCGACTGAGGTCGCCGGGCCGCCTTGGCATCAGTCGACAACCGCAATCGCAAACCCGTCATAGCCCTTGGCGCCCACCGTCTGGATGGCGGTGCCGTCCAGCCGTTTGTCGCCACCGATGAATGAAAATGCCGCGCGGGCGCCCTCGACATTGGCATCGCGTCCATCTTCATCCAGAACGGCACCATCGCGGATGACGTTGTCGCAGACGATGACCGTTCCTGACCGCGACAGCCGCAAGGCGCAGGCCAGATAGTTCGGGTTGTTCGGCTTGTCCGCGTCGATGAAGATGAGATCGAACGGGCCGGCATTCTCGCCGCCCAGTTCTGTGAGCGACTGGAGCGCCGAACCGACACGCAGTTCCACACGGTCCGCAACCCCTGCCCGCTCCAAATTCGAACGCGCGACCTTGGCATGGTGCGGATCGAGTTCGAGTGTCACGACCTTGCCGTCAGCAGGCAATCCCCGCGCCATCCAGATGGTCGAATAGCCACCCAGCGTGCCGATCTCGAGCACCTTCTTCGCGCCGCTGATGCGCACTAGCAGCGAGAGCAGCTTTCCTTGCGCCGCCGAGACGTCGATCGCCGGCAGGCCCTGGCGGCGGTTGGCCGCCAGAACCGCGTCGAGAACGGGATCCGCCTCGAAGAGAGAAGAAACGATGTAGTCATCGACAGCCGTCCAGGTCTTCGTGTTCATCCGCTTTCCTCCGATCGCAAAAATGAAAAAGCCGCCGGGTTGCCCCGACGGCTTCTGTTGCCTGAGATTTTTGCCGCCGCGCCTACTGCGCGGCGGTTGTCATGTCCGCCAGCATCGGCTCGGCGACTTCCACACCGGAGGCCTTGCGGCGCTCGTCGATGATCAGTTCGTCGCGCGAGGTGGCGATGCGCCGGATCTGGCTCATCGTGCCGCCGGTGCCGGCGGGGATCAGCCGGCCGACGATGACGTTTTCCTTCAAGCCCTGCAGCATGTCGGTCTTGCCGGCAACCGCGGCTTCCGTCAGCACCCTGGTCGTCTCCTGGAAGGAGGCGGCCGAGATGAAGGACGGCGTCTGCAGCGACGCCTTGGTGATGCCCAAGAGCACCGGCTGGCCTTCGGCCGGCTTCTTGCCGTCCTCGACCAGGCGCTCGTTGACCTCTTCCAGTTCGATCACGTCGACGTGGTCGCCCGGGATATAGGTCGAGTCGCCCTGCACCGTGATCTCGACCTTCTGCAGCATCTGGCGAACGATCACCTCGATGTGCTTGTCGTTGATGGAGACGCCCTGCAGGCGGTAGACTTCCTGGATCTCGTTGACGAGGTAGGAAGCAAGTGCCTCCACGCCCTTGATCGCCAGGATGTCGTGCGGCGCCGGATTGCCGTCGAGGATGTAGTCGCCCTTCTCTATGACGTCGCCGTCCTGGAGATGGAACGGCTTGCCCTTCGGGATCAGGTACTCGACCGGCTCGAGCGTCGAGTCATGCGGCTCGATGATAATACGGCGCTTGTTCTTGTAGTCGCGGCCGAAGCGGATCGTGCCATCGATCTCGGCGATGATGGCGTGATCCTTCGGACGACGTGCCTCGAACAGTTCGGCAACACGCGGCAGACCGCCGGTGATGTCCTTGGTCTTGGCGCTTTCCATCGGGATACGCGCCAGCACGTCGCCGGGGCGAACCTGAGCACCCGGCTCGACCGAGAGAATGGCCTCGACCGAGAGCAGGAAGCGGGCGTCGCCACCCTTCGACAGCTTGCCGACCTTGCCCTTGGTGTCCAGGATGGCAATCGCGGGCTTGAGGTCGTTGCCACGCGGCGTCGAACGCCAGTCGATGACCTCACGCTTGGTGATGCCGGTCGACTCGTCGGCCGTTTCCTGAACGGAAATGCCGTCGACCAGATCCTCATACGACACCTTGCCCTCGATTTCAGTGAGGACAGGACGGGTATAGGGATCCCACTCGGCGATACGCTGACCGCGCTTCACCTTGTCGCCATCGTCCACGAAGATGCGCGAACCATAGGTGACACGGTGCGTGGCGCGCTCCTTGCCGGCTTCGTCGAGGATCAGCACCGCCATGTTGCGGCCCATGACCATCTGCTGGCCGTCCGAGTTGCGCACCACGTTGCGGTTGCGGATCTCGACCTTGCCCTCATAGGAGGCTTCAAGGAACGAGCTGTCCACCACCTGCGCCGTACCGCCCATGTGGAAGGTACGCATGGTGAGCTGCGTGCCCGGCTCGCCGATCGACTGCGCCGCGATGACGCCGACGGCTTCGCCCTGGTTGACCGGGGTGCCGCGGGCCAGATCGCGTCCGTAGCAGACCGCGCAGACGCCGATCCTGACTTCGCAGGTCAGGGCCGAGCGGATGCGGACCGACTGCACGCCGGCCTTTTCGATCTGCTCCACGTCACGCTCGTCCATCAGCGTTCCGGCCTTGACCAGAACCTCGCCCGACACCGGATGGGTGATGTCGTCGAGCGATGTACGGCCCAGTACGCGCTGGCCGACCGAAGCAACGACCTGACCGGCATCGACGATCGGCTGCATGGTGAGGCCCTTGTCGGTGCCGCAATCCACGGAGTTGACGATGCAGTCCTGCGCCACGTCGACCAGACGACGGGTGAGGTAACCCGAGTTCGCCGTCTTCAAGGCGGTATCGGCCAGACCCTTGCGGGCGCCGTGGGTCGAGTTGAAGTACTCGAGCACGGTCAGGCCTTCCTTGAAGTTCGAGATGATCGGCGTCTCGATGATTTCACCCGACGGCTTGGCCATCAGGCCGCGCATGCCAGCGAGCTGGCGCATCTGGGTGGGCGAGCCGCGCGCACCGGAGTGCGACATCATGTAGATCGAGTTCATCGGCTTCTGACGGCCGTTGTCCTCGAACTCGACCGCCTTGATGCGGGCCATCATTTCGTCGGCGACCTTTTCCGAGCACTTGGCCCAGGCGTCGACGACCTTGTTGTACTTCTCGCCCTGCGTGATCAGGCCGTCATTGTACTGCTGCTCGTACTCCTTGGCCAAAGCCTCGGTGTCCGACACCAGCTTGATCTTGGTGTCCGGGATCAGCATGTCGTCCTTGCCGAACGAAATGCCGGCACGGCAGGCATGGGCAAAGCCGAGCGCCATGATGCGGTCGCAGAAAATGACCGTCTCCTTCTGACCGCAATGGCGGTAGACGGTGTCGATCATCTTGGAGATGTTCTTCTTGGTCATCTCCTGGTTGGCGGTCTCGTAGGGCACGTTGACGTTCTTCGGCAGAAGCTCGCCGATGATCATGCGGCCAGGCGTGGTGTCATGGATTTTCGACACGACCTTGCCTTCGGCGTCGACCGTGCGGAAGCGGCCCTTGATCTTGGCGTGCAGGGTCACCGCCTTGGTCTCGAGCGCGTGCTGGAGTTCGCCCATGTCGGCAAACACCATGCCCTCGCCCGGCTCGTTCTGGTTGACGATCGAGAGGTAGTAGAGACCCAGGACCATGTCCTGCGACGGCACGATGATCGGCGCGCCGGAAGCCGGGTGCAGGATGTTGTTGGTCGACATCATCAGCACGCGGGCTTCCAACTGCGCTTCCAGCGACAGCGGCACGTGAACGGCCATCTGGTCGCCGTCGAAGTCGGCGTTGAAGGCCGTGCAGACCAGCGGGTGAAGCTGGATCGCCTTGCCTTCGATCAGGATCGGCTCGAACGCCTGGATGCCCAGGCGGTGCAGCGTCGGCGCGCGGTTGAGCAGCACCGGATGCTCGCGGATGACCTCATCGAGGATATCCCAGACTTCCGGACGCTCCTTCTCGACCAGCTTCTTGGCCTGCTTGACGGTCGAGGAGTAACCCTTGGCGTCGAGACGGGCGTAGATGAAGGGCTTGAACAGTTCGAGCGCCATCTTCTTCGGCAGGCCGCACTGGTGCAGCTTGAGCTCCGGACCGGTGACGATAACCGAGCGTCCGGAATAGTCGACGCGCTTGCCGAGCAGGTTCTGACGGAACCGGCCCTGCTTGCCCTTGAGCATGTCGGACAGCGACTTCAGCGGACGCTTGTTGGCGCCGGTGATGACGCGGCCGCGACGGCCGTTGTCGAACAGCGCATCGACGGCTTCCTGCAGCATGCGCTTTTCATTGCGCACGATGATGCCCGGCGCCCGCAGCTCGATCAGCCGCTTCAGGCGGTTGTTGCGGTTGATGACGCGGCGGTAGAGATCGTTCAGATCGGACGTCGCGAAACGACCGCCGTCCAGCGGGACGAGCGGGCGCAGGTCCGGCGGGATCACCGGAACCACCTTCATGATCATCCATTCCGGACGGTTGCCGGATTCCATGAAGTTCTCGACGACCTTGAGCCGCTTCAGATACTTTTTCTGCTTCAGCTCGGACGTGGTCGATGCCAGTTCCGAACGCAGGTCGCCGGCGATCTTCTCCAGGTCCATGCCGGCCAGAAGGTCATGAATAGCCTCGGCGCCGATCATGGCGGTGAAACTATCCTCGCCATATTCGTCGACGGCGATCATGTACTCTTCCTCGCTGAGCAGCTGGTGCTCCTTCAGCGCGGTGAGGCCAGGCTCGGTGACGATGTAGTTCTCGAAGTAGAGGACGCGCTCGATGTCCTTCAGCGTCATGTCGAGCAGCGTGCCGATGCGCGAGGGCAGCGACTTCAGGAACCAGATGTGAGCGACGGGAGCCGCCAGCTCGATATGGCCCATGCGCTCGCGGCGGACGCGCGACAGCGTGACTTCGACGCCGCACTTCTCGCAGATGACCCCCTTGTACTTCATGCGCTTGTACTTGCCGCACAGGCATTCATAGTCCTTGATCGGGCCAAAAATGCGCGCGCAGAACAGACCGTCACGCTCCGGCTTGAAGGTGCGGTAGTTGATGGTCTCCGGCTTCTTGATCTCGCCGAACGACCAGGACAGAATCTTCTCAGGGCTGGCAAGCGAAATCCGGATGGAATCGAACACCTGCGCAGGCGCCTGCGGATTGAAGAGATTCATGACCTCTTGGTTCATGCCGTTCTCCTTTTCGGGGTCCTCGAAAACCCCTTGCATCTAACGCGGGCCGAATGCCCGCTGAGTGGTCGGCCCACCGGCCGAAGAATTGGTGCATCCGGTCGCGAGAGCCCTCTCCCGCGCCCGGATGTCTTGTTTACTCGGCCGCGCCCCTATTCGGCAGCATCGGGCAGCCGGATCGGGTTGTCGTCGAGCTTGGTGTTCTCGAGCTCGACATTGAGGCCGAGAGACCGCATTTCCTTGACGAGCACGTTGAAGCTCTCGGGAATGCCTGCCTCGAACGTGTCGTCGCCACGCACGATCGCCTCGTAGACCTTGGTGCGGCCGGCGACGTCGTCCGACTTCACCGTCAGCATTTCCTGCAGCGTGTAAGCGGCGCCGTAGGCTTCCAGTGCCCAGACCTCCATCTCGCCGAAGCGCTGGCCGCCGAACTGCGCCTTGCCGCCCAGCGGCTGCTGGGTGACGAGCGAGTACGGACCGATCGAACGCGCGTGGATCTTGTCGTCCACGAGGTGGTGAAGCTTGAGCATGTAGATATAGCCCATCGTCACCTTGCGATCGAACGGCTCGCCGGTGCGTCCGTCATAGAGCTGCGACTGACCGCTGGTGTGCAGGCCCGCCTGCTCCAGCATGATGTTGATGTCAGCCTCATGCGCGCCGTCGAACACCGGGGTCGCGATGGAGACGCCGCGGCGCATCTGCTCGCTCAGGCGAACGATGCTCTCGTCGTCATATTCGCGAACCGGCTCGTTGCGGTCGTTGGCCGGCATGAAGCTCTCGAGCGTCTTGCGCAGCGGCTTGATGTCGCCGGCTGTCTTGTACGCATCGATAAGCTCGCCGATCTTCCTGCCCATGCCAGCGCAGGCCCAGCCCAGATGCGTTTCCAGGATCTGGCCGACATTCATGCGGCTCGGCACACCCAGCGGGTTGAGCACGATATCGGCATGCGTGCCGTCCTCGAGGAAAGGCATGTCCTCGACCGGAACGATACGCGACACGACACCCTTGTTGCCGTGACGGCCGGCCATCTTGTCGCCGGGCTGCATCTTGCGCTTCACCGCCACGAAGACCTTGACCATCTTCATGACGCCCGGAGGCATTTCGTCGCCGCGCTGCACCTTCTCGACCTTGTCCATGAAGCGCTGTTCGAGCGCCTTCTTGGAATCGTCGTACTGGCCACGCAGGGCTTCCAGTTCGCTCTGGAGCTTTTCGTTCTCCACCGCAAACTGCCACCACTGCGAACGCGGATACTCGTCGAGCGTGTCCTTGGACAGCGTCGAGCCCTTCTTGAAGCCCTTCGGTCCAGCGATCGCTTCCTTGCCGACGAGAACGTCGGAAAGACGCGCATAGACGTTACGGTCCAGAATGGCCTGCTCGTCGTCGCGATCCTTGGCGAGGCGTTCGATCTCCTCGCGCTCGATCGCCATGGCGCGCTCGTCCTTCTCCACACCGTGGCGATTGAACACGCGCACCTCGACGACGGTGCCGAAAGTGCCCGGAGGCATGCGCATCGAAGTGTCGCGCACGTCGGAAGCCTTTTCGCCGAAGATGGCGCGCAGAAGCTTCTCTTCCGGCGTCATCGGGCTCTCGCCCTTCGGCGTGATCTTGCCGACCAGGATGTCGCCCGGCTGCACTTCCGCACCGATATAGACGATGCCGGCTTCGTCGAGGTTCTTCAGCGCTTCTTCCGAGACGTTTGGAATATCGCGCGTGATTTCCTCCGGACCGAGCTTGGTATCGCGCGCCATGACCTCGAACTCCTCGATGTGGATCGAGGTGAAGACGTCGTCGGCCACGATACGCTCGGAGAGCAGGATCGAGTCCTCGTAGTTGTAGCCGTTCCACGGCATGAACGCGACCAGCACGTTGCGGCCGAGCGCCAGATCACCAAGCTCGGTCGAGGGACCGTCGGCGATGATGTCGCCCTTGTTGACCCGGTCACCCATGCGCACCAGCGGACGCTGGTTGATGCAGGTGTTCTGGTTCGAGCGCTGGAACTTCATCAGCCGGTAGATGTCGACGCCGGACTTGCCCGGATCGAGATCCTCGGTGGCGCGGATAACGATACGCGTGGCGTCCACCTGGTCGACGATGCCGCCACGACGCGCGCCGATGGCGGCGCCCGAGTCACGGGCGACGATCGGCTCCATGCCGGTACCGACGAACGGCGCCTCGGCGCGCACCAGCGGCACGGCCTGGCGCTGCATGTTCGAGCCCATCAGAGCGCGGTTGGCGTCGTCGTTCTCGAGGAACGGGATGAGCGCCGCGGCAACAGACACCATCTGCTTGGGCGACACGTCCATCAGGTCGACGTTTTCGCGCGGCGCCATCATCACTTCGCCGGCGCTGCGGCAAATGACGAATTCGTCGACGAAGCCGCCATTCTTGTCGAGCTCGGCGTTGGCCTGCGCGACATGGTGCTTGGCCTCTTCCATCGCCGAAAGATAGACGACGTCATTGGTCAGCTTGCCGTCGACGATCTTGCGGTACGGGCTTTCGATGAAGCCGTACTTGTTGACGCGCGCGAAGGTCGCCAGCGAGTTGATCAGACCGATATTCGGGCCTTCCGGCGTCTCGATCGGGCAGATACGGCCGTAATGCGTCGGGTGCACGTCGCGCACTTCGAAGCCGGCACGCTCGCGGGTCAGACCGCCCGGCCCAAGCGCCGAGAGACGACGCTTGTGGGTGATCTCCGACAGCGGGTTGGTCTGGTCCATGAACTGCGACAGCTGCGAGGAACCGAAGAACTCGCGCACGGCGGCGGCCGCCGGCTTGGCGTTGATCAGGTCCTGCGGCATGACCGTGTCGATCTCGATCGAGGACATGCGTTCCTTGATCGCGCGCTCCATGCGCAGCAGGCCGACGCGGTACTGGTTCTCCATCAGCTCGCCGACCGAACGCACGCGGCGGTTGCCGAGATTGTCGATGTCGTCGATCTCGCCCTTGCCATCACGCAGTTCGACCAGCGTCCTGACCACGGCCAGGATGTCGTCCTTGCGCAGCACGCGCACGGTGTCCTCGGCCTTGAGCTCGAGGCGCATGTTCATCTTGACGCGGCCGACGGCGGACAGGTCGTAGCGCTCGCTGTCGAAGAACAGCGAGTTGAACATGGCTTCGGCGGTCTCGAGCGTAGGCGGCTCGCCCGGGCGCATGACACGGTAGATGTCGAACAGCGCGTCTTGGCGGCTCTCGTTCTTGTCGACGGCGAGCGTGTTGCGGATATAGGCGCCGACATTGACATGGTCGATGTCGAGGACCTGGATCTCCTGCTCGCCGGTGCCGAGCAGCACCTTGAGCGTCTTGTCGTCGATCTCGTCGCCGGCCTCGAGGAAAATCTCGCCGGTGGCGTAGTTGACGATGTCCTCGGCCAGGTAGTTGCCGAGCAGATCCTCGTCGGTCGCCTTGATCGCCTTGAGACCCTTTTCGCCGAGCTGGCGTGCCTGGCGAGCGGTGATCTTCTTGCCCGCCTCGACGACGATCTCGCCGGTGTCGGCATCGACCAGGTCGCCGACGGCCTTGAGGCCGCGGAAACGCTCGACGTTGAAGGGAATGCGCCAATGGTCGCCGGCGCGCTTGTAGGTGATCTTGTTGTAGAAGGTCGACAGGATCTCCTCGCCGTCCATGCCGAGCGCCATCAGCAGCGACGTCACCGGAATCTTGCGGCGACGGTCGATGCGGGCATGCACGACGTCCTTGGAATCGAACTCGATGTCGAGCCACGAGCCACGGTAAGGGATCACGCGGGCGGCAAACAGAAGCTTGCCCGACGAGTGCGACTTGCCCTTGTCGTGGTCGAAGAAGACGCCCGGCGAGCGGTGCATCTGCGAGACGATGACGCGCTCGGTACCGTTGACGATAAAGGTGCCGTTCAAGGTCATGAGCGGCATGTCGCCCATGTAGACGTCCTGCTCCTTGATGTCCTTGATCGACTTGGCACCGGTATCCTCGTCGATATCGAACACGATGAGGCGCAGCGTCACCTTCAGCGGCGCGGCATAGGTCAGGTCGCGCTGACGGCATTCGTCAACGTCGAATTTCGGTCCTTCGAACTCGTACTTCACGAACTCCAGCATGGAGGAGCCGGAAAAATCGGAGATCGGGAAGACCGACTTGAAAACAGCCTGCAGTCCTTCGTCGGGACGTCCGCCCTTGGGCTCGTCCACCATCAGGAACTGGTCATAGGATGCCTTCTGAACCTCGATAAGGTTCGGCATCTCCGCAACTTCCGGGATCTTCCCGAAGAACTTGCGTACGCGTCTGCGGCCATTGAAAGTCTGGGTCTGGGCCATCGTCGCTCCTTAGCTCTAAACTCGGGACGAACCTCGCCGCGGTTCGTCTTGCATACTGAGCCACCTGGGCGGCGGCTCTCTGTCTGTTCTCCGGCCGCCTCTCCAATTGCTTGGCGGTTACCGGCTAAAACGGGAGAAAACCCGTTTCCTGAAGGCCGGGTTACGGCCCTCAAGAAAGAGGTTCTCGTACATCTCGCGTCACGCAGCCTCCCCTGATCACCCAAGGGAGTGGCGGACGGCGCGAGGCCGCCCGCCGCTTTTTACGCTTACTTCAGGTCGACCTTGGCGCCGGCTGCTTCCAGCTGGGCCTTGAACTTGTCAGCGTCGGCCTTGGAAACGCCTTCCTTGACCGGCTTCGGAGCCGCTTCGACCAGGTCCTTGGCTTCCTTGAGGCCAAGACCGGTGATGGCGCGGACTTCCTTGATGACGTTGATCTTCTGAGCGCCGGCCTCGGTGAGAACGACGTCGAATTCCGTCTTTTCCTCGACCGGGGCAGCAGCAGCGGCAGCACCGCCAGCAGCGGCAACCGCCACCGGAGCAGCAGCCGAAACGCCCCACTTTTCTTCCAGAAGCTTCGACAGCTCAGCCGCCTCGAGGACGGTCAGCTTCGAAAGGTCGTCTACGATCTTTGCCAGATCAGCCATTGTTGTGTTCCTTCGTTAGGTTCGAACGTGTGTTTTTGATAGCGAGGAACGGCCTCATGCCGCCTCGTCCTTCCGGGCGTAAGCGCCGATGACGCGCGCGACCGAGGCCGCTGGCGCATTGACGATCTGGGCGATCCGGGTTGCCGGCGTGGCGATCATGCCAACCAGCCTGGCGCGCAGCTCATCGAGCGACGGAAGTGTGGCGAGTGCCTTCACACCGTCGGCGTTGAGCGAGGTGGTGCCCATTGCGCCGCCGAGAATGACGAGCTTGTCATTCCCCTTGGCGAAATCGGACGCGACCTTCGGCGCCGCAATCGGATCCTCCGAATAGGCGATCAGCGTCTGTCCCTTGAACAGCTCGATGATCGATGCGGAGTCCGTGCCCTGAAGAGCGATTTTGGCGAGACGGTTCTTCGCGACTTTAACGGTGCCACCGGCAGCGCGCATCTTCGACCGAAGGTCGTTCATTTGCGCGACGGTGATACCGGCATAGTGGGCCACGACGACTGAACCCGCGCCCGAAAACGCATCATTCAGGCCCGTGACGAGTTCGCGTTTTTCCGCTCTGTCCACTGCCTATCTCCAGTTGACCCCAGTCCTGCCAACGGGAACATTCCCATTTCGAGGACAGGCGTCGGGTTGCCTTTTGCCGGCCGGGCCATCCAGTAACGGATCTCCCGAACGACGCTCGAGGATCCTGCCCCCTTTCGCCACATCGACGGCAAAGCCGGCGATGCGCAGACAAAAGGCAAACACGGTTCGAACCTTTCATTGGAGCTTGTTGCTCCGTTGTCCGGTTTTCACCCGTCTCATGCAGGCCCACATGAATTAAGGCCCTCCTCTTGAATCAAGGTTCGGGCCGCCCGCAATCTCGGACAGGATGTCCGGAAGCCTTCCGGCTTCCGGTACCGGGCCCAGGATAAATCCAAGGCCCGGAATTCAGTCACGGATCAGCCTTCGAAAGGCCAATCCAAATCCAATCAGGACGCGGCGAGCGTCGCGACGTCGAGCTTGAGGCCCGGGCCCATCGTCGAGGTGACAGACACCTTCTTGACGTAGTTGCCCTTGGCGCCAGCCGGCTTTGCCTTGGTCACCGCATCGGCGAAGGCACGGACGTTCTCTTCCAGCGCCTTGACGTCGAAAGAGACCTTGCCGACACCGGCATGAACGATGCCGGCCTTCTCGACACGGAACTCGACCGCGCCGCCCTTCGAAGCCTTGACGGCCGCGGCGACATCGGTGGTGACGGTGCCGACCTTCGGGTTCGGCATCATGCCGCGCGGGCCGAGCACCTTACCGAGACGGCCGACGAGCGGCATCATGTCCGGCGTGGCGATGCAGCGATCGAAATCGATCGTGCCCTTCTGGACGATGTCGACCAGATCCTCGGCACCGACGATGTCGGCACCGGCGGCCTTGGCCTCTTCGGCCTTGTCGCCACGGGCGAACACGGCGACACGGACCGAGCGGCCGGTGCCGTTCGGCAGGTTGACCACGCCGCGAACCATCTGGTCGGCATGACGCGGGTCGACGCCGAGGTTCATGGCCACTTCGATGGTCTCGTCGAACTTGACCGAGGAACGATCCTTGAGCAGCTTCAGCGCATCACCGAGCGCATAAGCCTTGTTGGGATCGATGCCTTCACGGGTCTTCGATACACGTTTTGCAATCTTTGCCATGATCTTAGCCCACCACTTCCAGACCCATCGAGCGGGCGGAGCCCTCGACCATGCGCATGGCCGCTTCGACGTCGTTCGCGTTCAGATCCTTCATCTTGGCGGTCGCGATTTCGCGAACCTTGTCGCGCGAAACCGTGCCAGCCTTGACCTTGCCCGGCTCCTTCGAGCCCGACTTCAGGTTCGCGGCCTTCTTCAGGAAGTAGCTCACCGGGGGCGTCTTCATGACGAAGGTGAACGACTTGTCCTGGTAATAGGTGATGACGACCGGAACCGGCGATCCCTTTTCCATTTCCTGGGTCTGCGCGTTGAACGCCTTGCAGAACTCCATGATGTTGATGCCACGCTGACCAAGTGCCGGGCCGATCGGGGGAGACGGCGTGGCCGATCCCGCGGAGACCTGGAGCTTGAGCTGGCCTGCAATTTTCTTAGCCATCTCTTTTCCTGCCTTTGTCTATGCCGGCTCCACGATCTGGGAAACACCGGCGGTTGCAGTCTGGTGGTGCGGTTCTTGCGGCCGGCTAAAGCCGCCTTCGCCTCCCACCGTTCTCAAGCCGCGCGTTGCCGCGCCGCCTCCCCTGATCGCCGGACCGGCATCAGGGATTTCGGATCAGCCCTTTTCGACCTGTCCGAATTCCAGATCGACGGGCACAGCGCGCCCGAAGATCGAAACTTCCACCTTGAGCCGCGCCCGCTCCTCGTCCACTTCCTGGACGAAACCGTTGAACGACGCGAAGGGACCATCCGAAACGCGGATCGCCTCGCCGATCTCGAAAGTGACCGAGGGCTTCGGCCGCTCGACGCCTTCCTGTACCTGGTTCAGGATGCGCTGGGCTTCGGCCTCGGTGATCGGCACCGGCTTGGAGTCGCCGAGAAAACCTGTGACTTTCGGCGTGTTCTTGACCAGCGAGAACACGGCGTCGGTCAGGTTGGCCTTCAAGAGCACGTAGCCCGGGAAGAACTTGCGCTCAGCGTCGACCTTGCGGCCGCGACGAACCTCGACGACCTTCTCGGTCGGCACCACGATCTGCTCGATATCGGCGGACAGGCCCTTCTGCTTGGCCTTGTTCTCGATGTCCTCGGCGACCTTCTTCTCGAAGTTCGAATAGGCGTGGACGATGTACCAGCGCGTAGCCATTTTTTCGACTTCTCCTAATCGCCGGACTTAGCGTCCAATGCCCAGAATCTGCTCGACCGCGAGGCCCATGAGCTGATCGGCGGTGAAGAAGAAGATCATCGCAATCACAGCAAAGGCCAGGACCATGACCGTCGAGATCATCGTCTCGCGGCGCGACGGCCAAGTCACCTTGGCTGTCTCCGCGCGCACCTGCTGGAGAAAGACGAAAGGATTTGTGGTTTTCGAAGCCATATGCCGCCTGTCTTCAAGACCCGTTGGCCGGGTCCCCTGGATGATCCCGCTGGCCGGGACGTGCCGCCTGAGCCCAATCTCGCGCCGAATCAGCGCAATCATTTCGCCCATGCAAATCAGACGCGTAAAGCCGGCTTCCCAGCTCCACGCGTCGCGTGTCTGTTTCGTCTACATAAAACCGATTCTTGATCCACGCAAGTGGCAAGTGCCCGCTTTATGACCAAACGCCGCCTCGGAACCATCCAGTCGTTCCGTCCCGGCTATGGCGCCCTTATGCCCCAATCGGGCTAATATGGCAAGCGGCTCGCCGATTTTCAAAGGCAGCCCGCGAAATATCGTTTTGATGCCATCTCAGGAAATGGCACGGGCAGCAGGGCTCGAACCTACGACCTGCGGTTTTGGAGACCGCCGCTCTACCAACTGAGCTATGCCCGTACACGCGCGCTTCGGCGCAGGCGCTTCCTAAAAGCTTCCGCGCGCTCTGTAAAGAGCGGTTTGCAGGCAAACGTGCTTGCGCCAGAAATCAAGATAGTCGGCGACCAGCCCCTCGGCATCGATCTCCAGCTCCCGCCTGAAGTGGCTGGCGCGATTCATAGAGGTATCCCGGCAGCCGAAGCTATTTTGCGTCCGGCACCCGGTACGGACCGCCAGGCACGCCCCAGCCCCAGGCCGGCATCGGTTCGGTCTCGGGATCGCAGGTCTCGCCGAGATTGGAATTCATCTTGGCCAGCCGCGATCCCCATTCGACGTAGCCCATGAATGCTGAACGGAATTCCGGATCGTCCGGCAGACCGACCTCATCCGCCGCGTCGGCGAGAAGATTGATCCAGCGGCGGCGCTGCTCCTCGGTCAAATGCTTGCCCAGATGATGCATGACCATTTCGCGGTGGCCGCCAAAGGTTTCGCTGTAGGTTTTCGGTCCGCCGAAGACCTCACCGATGAAGGCCGCGACATGGGCGGGGTGGTCCGGCGACATGTGCTTGAACACCGGGCCAACGACCGGATCTCGTGCCACCTTGTCGTAGAAGGTTTGCGTCAGCCGGTTCAGCGCCTCGCCGCCTCCGGCCCATTCGTAGAGTGTCGGAACGTCCTGGCTCATTCTCGATCCTTCGCCGGCCCCGCCGTCGCGACGATAGCGGAAATCGGATATGGCTCAACCTGCCTCGATGGGCAGTTCCCCTGACATCGCCGTGCTCTACAGCCTGGCGGGCGCGTCGGCCTGTGCATTGGCGGCTGGCAGGCCCGGGCAATTGTCGGGCTTGGCAACAGCCTTGCAAATCGTGGAGCCGGTCAGCGCGTCGACCGATTGCGGTCCCGTTGTCAGTCCAAGCTTGAGCATGGTGTCTGGGTCAAGTTCCCTCTCGGTCGGGCGTCGTTCGATTGTTGCGAACAGAGCGGGACTGATCGCAATCTCGTCGAGGTAAGCCTTGACCACCAGCTTCTGTCCCATCGGGTACAGGCTGAGCCGCGCCCGGGGACCGACAAGCCGTCTGGCGCCGCCGGCGACCACTAACGCACAGGCGGAATCACACTCCACCCCCGCATCGATGCTCAGTCCGGCATAGGCTCCTTCAGTGGCCAGGCAGTTCCACGCGCCGGGGTCACAGTCGACGAAATCGGTGCGGGCAACGGCGATGTCGAGCTTTCTTTCATGGATAAGCCGCCCCATTGCGAGAGCGCTGGGCAGGTCGCCTCCGCGTGAGCTGATGACGACAGGCAGCCGTCGATCGCCAAGCGTGGCCAGCAACTGCCGCAGCTTCCGCGGCGCCTGGTTGGTGATCGCACCTTCGGCCGATATCCATTCCGGACAATCGGGATCGCACAGCGGATTGCTGCCGCGAACGACGACAAACCGCATGTCCCCGCCGGCCTTCGCGGTGTCCGGTTGAACGGCAGCCATGGGCCTTGCTGCGGCCGATGGCGTCGTCTTGCCTGCGGGTCCAGCTATTTGCCGGCAGTTCGTGGCCGGCTGGGCCAGGCCGCAGAGGCTTGCCGTGGTCAACAGATCCACTGTGTCCCGGCTGGTGACCAACTTCATCCTCACCATGTCGTCGAGCGGAATCTGACGAATCTCACTGGCCGGCGTGGCCTTCATGACTTCCAGTACGCCGTCTGCTATCCCCATTTCCCTCAGGTACGCCGAAAGCGTCTTCTCGACGGTCCTGCTCATCTCGTAAGTTTTGTAGCTGCCAGCGTTTTTGCGGCTGACCACCTTGGTGCTGATGATCTTCTTCCTGCCGTTCACGATCCGATACGTGGTCCGGTAGAGCAGCTTCTCCCGCTGGTATGTGGTGGTGATCTGGTGGACGCCGAGATAGCCGAAATCTCCAACGAAGCGGCGGACACCGCCGGAAAACATTAGCGGACAGGCCGAATTGCACATGGCTCCGTCGTCATAGGCCGTACCGAAATAATCGGCACTCTTGCCCTTGTTGTCCCCGCAGTTTGTTTCCGGTCGGCAATCGGAAAAAACAGTCACGCCGACGGCGATATCGAGCTTGTTCTTGCGGATCATACGGCCGAGTGCCAACGCGGCCTCGACGTTACCGCCGGGCGAATTGACGACGACCGGCAATTGCCTTCCCTTGAGCGCCTTGAGCGTGCGCTTGAAGAGAGACGGCGTGCCCGCGTCGATGGTACCGTCCGCCGATATCCATTCAGGACAGTTGGGTTCGCATCCCGGAGCGTTGCTGCGCACGACGACGAAGCGCATGGGCGGGATGTCGAGAGGCCCATCCTCCGCTCGCGCTGTCAAAACGGGCAGAGCCATGGCGACGGCGAGGCAAACCAGTGCCCATAACCGCCATGCCTTCCCATCGAAACGGTGCCTTGGAACCACTGTCGGCAAAGCTCCCCTCAGTGCAACCTATACTAGTTGCAGCCATGGCGCTTGCAACAGCTTTGAAACAAACGCGCAATGCTTGCGTTGCGAGGCGTCTGAAACGAAAAAGGGCGGCCCGAAGACCGCCCTTTCGTTTTCGAGACCGGCAGCAGCCGGATCGATTACTCTTTGATGGTGACGACGATGCCGGCACCGACGGTGCGGCCGCCTTCACGGATGGCGAAGCGCAGCTTCTCT
>NZ_VFVB01000021.1:0-13773 GCF_006658535.1 Mesorhizobium sp. B2-4-13
TTCGACCTTTGCGACCGCATCGTGGTGTTCCGGCGCGGCCGCATCGTCGCCAATCTGCGCAAGGAAAATACCGACGGGCAGGACATCGTATCCTATATCACCGGCGCCAAGACCGGCGAGGCGGAGTTGCAGGCCGCCTGAGAATGGAAAAGACGTCTATGCCGCAAGAACCCCTGGCGCCGGCATCGACCAGATGGCGGCGCCCGGACCTTGCGTGAACTCGTTATGACGCAAGACTTTCGGTCCGTCTGTTTATGGATCAGCCCTCAACAGTGTAGCCCGCCGATGCCATGACGCGCAGCAGCTCGCGATGGCCGATCCTGGCCATTTCCAGCGGCGGGTTCTTGATCGGGTCCTGCTCGGCCTCGACGACAAACCAGCCTTCATAGCCGTGGCCGGCGAGCCGTTTGACGATGGTCTCGAAGTCGAGCGAGCCATCGCCCGGCACGGTGAAGGCGCCCTTGACGACCGCATCGAGGAAGCTTTCGCGGGAGCGATCCAACCCGTCGATAACGGGCTGGCGCACATCCTTGGTGTGAACGTGGCTGATGCGATGGTGGTGATTGTCGATCACGCGCAGCACGTCGCCGCCGGCAAAGGCCATATGGCCGGCATCGTAGAGGAGGGGTAGCGCCTCGCCGGAATGCTTCATCAACAGGTCCACGTCCTGCTCGGATTCGATCGGTGCCGCCATGTGGTGATGGTAAGCGATTGGCATGCCCTGCTCGGCGCACCATTCGGCGAAAGCGGTTATCTTCCGGCCATAGGCCTTGATCTCCTCTTCGCTCAGGCGACGACGGGTGACGAGGGGCGCCGAACGGTCACCCTGGATTGTGCCCGCGGTCTCGCCATAGACGATACAGGGCGCGCCCACGGCCTTGAACAGCGCCATCTGTTCGGCAATGCGGTCCTTCTCGCGGGCGATGTCGCCATCAAGCAGCAAGCCCGAGAACCAACCGCCGCAGACTTTCATGCCATAGGTGTCGAGGATCGGTCCGAGGACGCCTGCATCCATCGGAAATCGGCGCCCGGTCTCCATGCCGGAAAAGCCAGCCTCCCGCGCTTCGGCAAGGCATCCCTCGAGCGAAATGTCACCACTCAGTTCCGCAAGATCGTCGTTCCACCACGCGATCGGCGCGATGCCAAGCTTGGCTTTCATGCTCTGATTTCTCCTTCCACAGAGGACGCAAATGGCTGCGTTGCGATCTATTATGAAATGTCTATTGACAAATCAATAGATGCTGCAATGATTGTTGCAATACGGTTTTAGGGAGGACTGGGCCAACTCGCGCAGGGCACGCGGTCCATCGGACATGCCGAGGATCAGCGCCGCCGGAGGCTGCTCCGAACGGAGTTAAACACCCGTCCCGCAATGCCGGAATCTTGTGACCGCCGCGCTCTCTGCGTGGCGTGTCTCGTGCTGTTTTCAGGATGCTCAGATGTATGGCGACTACGGACTTTTCATCGATGGAGCCTGGCACTCAACAGGCGGGGGAGGCCTTACGCCGGTATTTAGTCCGGTCACCGAAAGGGCGCTCGGCGAGGTAGCTTGCGCCAATGGGGAGGACACTCGCGACGCACTCGAAAGTGCCCAACGGGGGTTTCGTTCATGGAAAGCAAAATCCGCCTTCGAGCGGGCTGATGCTTTGCATCGGATTGCCGACGAAATGCTGCGCCGCAAGGACGAAGGGGCGCGGATGATCTCCAGCGAGACCGGCAAGCCGCTGGCGCAGTCGGAGCGGGAATGGGCTCTCGCGGTCGATCAATTCCGCTGGCATGCCGAGGAGGCGCGTCGCATTTACGGGCGTGTCATCGAGAGCCGTGTCCCGGGCGGGCGTTTCGAGGTCCTGCATGAGCCTGTCGGCGTCGCCGCGGCCTTCACGGCCTGGAACTTCCCCGCAGCACTGGTGGCCCGCAAGGTCGCGCCAGCGCTGGCCGCAGGCTGCTCGATCGTGGTGCGTCCCTCAAGCCAAACCCCGGGCACGGCCATGGTCATGATTGACTGCATGCGAGCGGGCCAGTTGCCTGCAGGCGCGGTCAGCCTGCTGGTAGGTCCCACGGAAGCCACCTACACGCCCATCATGGCGTCGAAAGTAGTCCGCAAAGTGTCCCTGACCGGCTCAACGCGGGTCGGTCAGCAGATGATCCGCGATGCCGCCGATACAGTCAAAAAGGTCTCGATGGAGCTGGGCGGCAACGCGCCGCTGATCGTCTTCGACGATGCCGATCTCGAGACGGCGCTCGGCGTGGCGGTGCCGACCAAATATGCGAATGCCGGCCAGGTCTGCGTCACGCCGGACCGTTTCTTCATCCACGAAAGCCTGCATGACAGTTTCGTCGAGGGCTTCGTCTCCAGGACCAGGGCGCTTAAGCTCGGCGATGGTCTCGATCCCTCGGTGCAGATGGGGCCGCTCATCAACGGCAAACGGCTCTCCGACATCGAGGCCGTGGTCGCGGAGGCCGAACGGCAAGGGGCCACGATCGCCGCCGGCGGCCGCCGTGCGGCGGCCTTCAATGCCGGGCATTTCTTCGAGCCCACGGTGCTGACCAACGTCAGCGACGACATGGCGGTCTTTGCCGAGGAGAATTTCGGTCCGGTGGCGGCGATCACCTCGTTCTCCAGCGACGACGAGGCGCTGCAACGCGCCAACACCTCCGACATGGGGCTCTCGGCCTACGCGTTCACGCAAAGTCCGAAGCGCGCACGCCGGGCGGTTGCCGAGCTGAAGGCTGGAATGGTCGGCATCAACAGCTTCGCGCTTGCGGCCTCGGAGGCGCCCTTCGGCGGCACCAATTTTTCGGGCATGGGGAGGGAAGGGGGGATCGAGTCGATCACGGATTACCTCGATACCAAGCTTGCCCAGGTCGTTTTCTAAAGGTTGCCGCCATGATCCCCAATACCCTCAAGAAGCTCTGGGCCGAAGGCCGTCCGACCATCAATGGCTGGCTCTCGATAGGTAACTCATTCACCGCCGAGATCATGGCCGCGCAAGGTTATGACAGCATCGGCATCGACCTGCAGCACGGCGCGCTAGACTACAACGCCATACTGCCCATGCTGCAGGCCATGCGCGCCTCGGGCGTCACCCCGCTGGTGCGCGTCCCCTGGCTCGAGCCGGCCATCATCATGAAGGCACTGGACGCCGGCGCCTACGGGATCATCTGCCCGATGATCAACACCGCGGAGGAAGCTGCGAAGTTCGTCTCCTACCTCCGATACCCGCCGCTTGGACAACGGTCATTTGGTCCGACGCGTGCCAATTTCGCGGTCGGCGCCAACTATGCGGCCGAGGCCAATGGAGAAATTCTGGCATTCGCCATGGTCGAAACCGCCGAGGCGATGGCCAATCTCGATGCGATCGCAGCGACCCCAGGGCTCGATGGCATCTATGTCGGGCCGGCCGACCTCACCTTCAGCCTGCACGGCGGTCGCCTGCCTCCGGCCTTCGATCGCGAAGAGCCGGAAATGATCGAGGCTTTGCAAGCCATTGTGCGGGCCTGCCGCAAACACGGCATTCGCGCGGCGCTGCACTGCGGCACTCCGGAATACGCCGGGCGCGCCGTGGCATGGGGCTTCGACATGACCACCGTCTCCAATGACGTGCGTTTACTCGCCGGCGCCGCACAAACCGCCGTCAAGCAGTTCAGGGCCCTGATGGCTGGAGCCTCAGCCAGGAGCGTCAACACCAAGGGGGGCTACTGATGCCTCACGTGCTTGTTGCCGGCAAACTGCATCCAAGCGGTATAGCCCTGCTCGATCGGTCGCCGGGCGTAACCTACGACTATGTCGAGGAGGTTTCCGAGCCGAGCTATGCCTCGCTGATCGGCAAGGCCGACGGGCTGGTCATTCGCACCCAGCCGCTTTCCGCGCCGACGGTCGACAAGGCACGCAACCTCCGCATCGTCTCGCGGCATGGGGTCGGCTACGACTCGGTTGATCTGCCGGCGCTCAACAAGCGCGGGATCGCGCTGGCGGTCGTCGGCGATGTCAATTCGGTCTCGGTGGCTGAGCACGCCATGATGCTGCTGTTAGCTGCCAGCAAGCGCACGCTGCGCGCCGATCGGGCCGTCCGCGAAAAAGGATGGAACTGGCGCAACAAGCTCGAGTCGTCGGAACTTGCGGGCAAGCGGCTGCTCATCCTGGGTTACGGCCGGATAGGTCG
This sequence comes from Mesorhizobium sp. B2-4-13, assembly GCF_006658535.1. Taxonomy (NCBI): domain Bacteria; kingdom Pseudomonadati; phylum Pseudomonadota; class Alphaproteobacteria; order Hyphomicrobiales; family Phyllobacteriaceae; genus Mesorhizobium; species Mesorhizobium sp. B2-4-13. Next base: position 4,164 of record NZ_VFVB01000021.1, read on the forward strand.
GCATCTTGCCCGTATGGCTGCCGGCTTTTCCATGGAGGTTGAAGCATACGATCCGTTTCTCGAAAAGATTGGCTGGCCGGATGGTCCGGTGAGGCCGGGCTGCGACCTCGCCGCTGCGCTGGGCCGTGCCGACGCGATATCCGTGCACGCGCCCAAAGGCGAGAGGCCGTTGATCGGTGCCCGTGAATTCGAGCTCATCAAGCGTGGCGCCGTCCTGATCAACACCGCCCGTGGTGGCGTGGTCGAGGAGCTCGCTCTGATTGAGGCGCTGCGAACCGGCACGGTTGCGGCCGCGGGCCTCGATGTTTTCGACCAGGAGCCGCCAACGCCGGAGAACCCGTTGCTGGCGATGGATCAGGTCATCCTCACGCCCCACATCGCCGGTCTTACCGTTGAATGTGGGGAACGCATGGCAGTGTCGTCGGTCAAGAACGTCCTCGATTTTTTTGAAAGCAAGATCGATCCCGCGCTGGTCGTCAATGGAGCCGAAGTCATTGGGAAATGAGAAACCCAAGCTGCGGGTCGGGCTGATCGGGACCGGTTTCATGGGCAAGACCCATTCGTTTGGGTTCGCCGCGGCGGAGCGTGTTTTCGATCTGCCATTCGAGCTCGAGCTTCATACCGTCGCCGACCGTACCGAAGAACTTGCCGGCGCAGCCGCGCGGACGCTCGGCTTCAAGAACGCTACCGGCGATTGGCGCCGACTTGTCGGCGATCCGGATATCGATCTCGTCGACATCACCGCGCCAAACGCGTTCCACCGCGAGATGGCGCTGGCCGCTATCGCCGCCGGCAAGCACGTCTATTGCGAGAAACCGCTTGCTCCGCGCGCAGCAGAGGCCGCCGAGATGGCAAACGCTGCCGTGGCTGCCGGCGTACGCACGCAGGTCGGGTTCAACTACCTGTGCAATCCGATGATGGCCCTGGCCCGTGACCTCATCGTGACCGGCGAGCTTGGCGAAATCCGCAGCTATCGCGGAATCCACGCCGAAGACTACATGGGCGATGCTGAAAGTCCCTTCACCTTTCGCCTCGACAAGGTAGGTGGCGGTGCGCTGGCCGATCTCGGCAGTCATGCCTTGGCAACCGCCGAGTTCCTTCTCGGCCCGATCGAGCGCGTTCTTGGCGACGAGGTCACCGTCATCAACAGTCGTCCGGACGGCAAGGACGGCCGTACCGCCGTCGAGGTCGACGACATCGGCCGGGCTTTCTTGCGCTTCGCCAGCGGCGCCACCGCCAGCATCGAGGCAAGTTGGGTGGCGACCGGCCGCAAAATGCAGCACAATTTCGAGGTTTATGGCTCGAGAGGGGCGCTGGCTTTCAGCCAGGAGCGCTTCAACGAACTGCAATTCTACACCACTGCGGAGGCCGGTCGAGTTCGCGGCTTCCGTCGTATTCAGGCCGGGCCCGATCATCCGCCCTATGGGCTGTTTTGCGTGGCCCCCGGCCATCAGCTTGGTTTCAACGATCTCAAGGCCATCGAGGTCGCGCTGTTTCTCGAAGCTATCGCCGGGATCCGCGCAGAGCCATTCAGCTTCCGCTCCGGACAGCGCATCCAGGAACTTGTGGAAGCGATCCATACCTCAGCGACTGGAGGCCGCTGGGTCAGCACAGCTTGATGAGCAATCTCGAATGGGGCGCCCAGGCGGTCGCCGAAGAACTTCATTCGACGGGCTTGCGCGTTTTGCAGGGAAGGAACTTTACCCAGCGGGCGTCCACGTAGCCAGAATCCATCAGACAGATAGTATCGGCGCGTCCTATTTTGCCGATACAGGGTGGTGCACGCGAAGCCTGATGATGGCGTGTCCAATGGCGCCATCGCGATTCATGCGTTTTTGCAAGGAGTGTTGCTCGATCGCAAAGTTTCGGTATGGTGGGTGATCGAAAAGGATCAGGCATGGACCACTTACGATCAAAGCCTCAGTCTGCCGGCGAGTTGATGACTATCTTGAACTCGGCTCAGGACAACATGGGCAGAGGCGGGCGTCGCGTGGCGAATTTCTTCATCGCGAACCTTGGCGAGACAGCCCTTCTGTCAGGTTCCGAGGTTGCCAGTCGCTGCGGTGTGAACGCATCCAGTGTGGTGCGTTTTGTCCAGACCTTGGGATTTTCGGGCTACCGGGAATTTCAATCAGTTCTCCAACAGCATCTGTCCGCCTCAATTGTGGAAGCCAGGCAGTCTGGCGCGGGTGGGATTGCCTTGCCCGAGATTTCAAAGCCGCTTCGTCTCTTTCTTCTTGCCGACTCAGGACGATCGTTCAACGAGGCCGCGGAAGCCGCCGCGAAGAACTTCAGCGCGCAAAACGCATCAACTGAGATTGAAACGGAGTCGCATGCTTCATACGACGTCGAACCTGAGGACTTTGCGCGCCGGATCGAGAGCGTGGCCGAAAGGTCCGACGGCATTATCCTGGTCGCCAGAGAGCATCCGGCAATCAACGATGCCGTGAGGGCGGCCACGGGACGGGGCCTCCCGGTGATCTGCCTGACCACCGATCTCCCCTTATCAGGTCGAGCAGCCTACGTTGGTTCGGATCAGTATGTGTCGGGGGCTACGGCAGCCTGGCTATGTGGTCGAATGCTCCCGCGTGGGACAGCCGGCAAAGTCCTGTTTGTTTGCAGCGTGCCGTTTCGCTGCCAGCAAGACCGGGAGCAGGGGTTCCGGCAGGTCCTGCGATCCGAATTCTCCACCCTGGCCATCGATGAAAGGGTGAGCTCCAATGAGAGCGTGGAGGTCATCTATGAGGCAGTCCGGCGATACATCGCAAAGAGTGGTCCGCCAGCGGCCATCTACAATGTTTCAGGGGCTAACCTGGGGGTCGGGCGCGCACTGGAGGCTGAAGGTCTCAGTAATTCGACCGTGTTTGTCGGCCATGAATTGAACGCGAATTCCCGCTCGCTGCTCGAGCGGGGAATCATGGACGTAACGATCGGTCACGACTTCGATCGTGAGATTGCGCTTTCGGTAGACTGCGTAAGGATGGCGCGGCAAGGCGTGCAGCCTGTGAATCGAATTACGCAAAGCCAGGTCTTCACCCGCTTCAACTGTGCTACCTTCTGATTGATGGCCGTGTTCTGCGGCGAGTTAGGATGATTGGCGACGAAGTGGCGAATCCTTCTGTCGCCAGGTCGCCTCTCTAGATCGCCAGCTTGGCGACAGGCGTTGGCGGGGCGAAGGGGTAGGCGCCCCAGACCGACTGGTCGAAATTGATTACAGAGCCAGTCATCATCCCGGCATCCTCCGAAGCCAAAAATGCGACGGCCTTGGCCACTTCCGCAGGTGCCAGCAGGCGCTCAAAAGGTTGTTCGGCCGCAGCCTTTTCGAGCCAGTTTGCGTCCGCGCCGTGATACTCGCGCTGGATGCGATCCTCGCCGTCGGAAGCCATCCAGCCGATATTCAGCTGATTGACCCGGATCTTGTTCCGCATCGTTGCAAACGCCGTGTTGCGGGTAAGCGTGGCAAGAGCACCCTTGGAGGCGCAGTAGGACGCGATAAACGGCTGCCCGGCGAGCGCCGAGGTGGAGCCAATATTTACGATCGCACCTTCGATATTGTCTCGGACCATCCGCCGAATTGCTTCTTGCATCAAGAAGAAGGGAGCGCGTGTGTTGATCGCGAACATCCGGTCGAAAAGCTCCTCGCTCGTGTTGAGGATGTCACCTCGGTCCGTAAGGCCGGCGGCATTCACCAGGACATCGACGCGCCCAAAGGCCGTATCCGCGGCCTCAATCACCGTCCGGCAATCGGCCACGTTCGCCAGATCGGCCTGGACAAAGCGAACGACGCAGTCCGTTTTAGCCTCAATTGCTGCAGCGACGGCGCCGCCCTTATCGGCGTTGCGCCCACAGGTGACAATACCGGCCGCGCCCGCGTCTGCGAGATGCATGGCGATCGAAGCGCCCAGTCCCTGCGTCCCGCCGGTGACCACCGCGAATTTCCCATCGACTCTGTTCATTTTTCAAGGCCTCCTCGGTCTGCAATGAATTTTGCAGAAAAAATCAATGCGGAATTTGTATTGACACACGTGCGGAAATGCAAGATATTTTGCATCGTGCACGCAAAGATTGGTGCTTAGCTTGCACGACAGGCCGTAGGGAGGAAATTGATGTTGCGTATCGCCGTGCTCGGCTGTGGCCGAATTGGTCAAATGCATGCTGCCAATGTCGCTCGTCATCCCCGATCCACGTTGGCGGCGGTATTCGATGTCAATTCAGAGGCGGCCGAAAAGGTCGCGGCGGCTCAAGGCGTCAAGGCCGCAGCCAGCGCAGAGGATATCTTCGCGTCGGACATGGTGGACGCCGTTCTGATCGCCACGGCAACTCCCACCCACGCCGACTACATAGAAATGGCAGTCGCTGCGGGTAAGGCGGTGCTGTGCGAGAAGCCGATCGACCTTAGCCTCGCCCGCGTCGAGGCGTGCGCCGCCAACATCGGCGAGACCAAAATCCCGATCCAGCTTGGCTTCAACCGTCGTTACGATCCTGGGCACAGTGCAGCGCGGACTGCGATGCTGGCCGGCGATATCGGCGAACTGCACCAGGTCATTATCACGTCCCGTGATCCTTCGTTGCCGCCGAGAGCCTATCTGGAGGCTGCGGGCGGGCTGTTCCGCGATATGACGATCCACGACTTCGACTTGGCTCGCTTCATGCTCGGCGAGGAGCCGACCGAGGTCTTCGCGCTTGCCAATGCGCTCATCGATCCGGCACTCGGAAAGGAGCTCGATGAAGTCGACAGTGCAATGTTCATCCTGAGGACCGCGTCGGGCAAGCAATGCCACATCAACAATTCGCGCACGGCGGTCTACGGCTACGATCAGCGCGTCGAGTTGATCGGGAGCGCCGGAATGCTTCTTTCCGACAACCGAAAACCCCACGAATTGCGACGCTTTACCGGCACGGCCGCCGAGGCAAGCCAACCGTATCAGTTCTTCTTTCTCGAGCGCTACCAGGAAGCCTTCATGGCCGAGATCGACGGGTTCGTGGACTGTGTGGAGAAAGGCGCCGTTCCGCTGGCAAGTTTCGAAGATGGGCGCCGTGCGCTCATCCTGGCGGAAGCGGCTTACAAATCCATGAAAGAGGGACGTTTGGTGCGCGTCTCCGAGGTGGCTGCATAAAAGCATTCGGCGGCGGATTCGCAGGAGGATGAAAGATCCGCGCAGTGGGAGGAGTAGCGTTTGGTGAAGTATGGGCTCGCACGGATGGTCGTGTGGGGAAATGACCGAGACCGGCCCCGCAATGGCGCGGGCATCTTGGCCCGCCTTCCTTGCGATCACGATCGAAGGAGAACGCGACAGCGTGCCCGCACTCCCAACTTCTCCACCAGGGCTCTTTCAGTGCTGCCGGGCCGGCACTGCAATTGCATTTGCGCGTGACGACATCGCGAACGGTGTCTCATCGCAAGGTCGAACCTTTCTGTGGTGAGCACAGAAGGCCTAAGCGGTGTCAGGCCCGGCTCAACGGGCAGTCGGACCGCGCAACAAAAGGAGGAACCAATGAAATTTCCAAGTCTCCCCATTTCTCGCCGCAGGGCCGCCAGCACAGTGGCTTTCGGCGCGCTGTTCCTTGCAATAACCGCTGGGACCGCGCTTGCCGAATACAAGGCCGCGGACGTGAGGATCGGTTTCACCCCGAAGTTTCTCAAGGATGATTTCCAGACCCTGATGTTGGATCTCTCGAAGAAGGCCTTCGATGCAAAAGGTTTCACCCTGGTCGGTGCTCCTGATCCGAATGGCGATATCGCTGCCGAAGTCGATGCGCTCCAGAACCTGATTGCCAACGGCGCAAACGTTCTGGTCTTCGCTCCCATCGACGCGGCGGGAATCGTTCCCGCGGTCAAGAAGGCGAATGACGCCAACGTCCTCGTTTTCTCGATCGATGACGCCCCCGCGGGCGGCAAAGTGACGGCAACGGTGCGCGCGGACAATGTCGACGCCGGCGTTCAAGGCGCCAAGGAGATGGCCAAGCGCCTGCAGGCCAAGCCGTGCTGGACCGACAACAGCTGCATCGTGCTTGAGCTACAGGGTGCCCTGACCACACCAAACGGCCGCGATCGCTCCGATGGTTTTTCCAAAACGCTGCATGAGCTCGCGCCCAAGGTGAATCTGATACAGCGCCCCACCGAATGGACTGCCGACATGGCCGCCGATGCTGCGCAGAACGTCCTCACGCAGAATCCTTCGTTGAGCGGCATCTTCATGGCGTCCGAACTCATGGCCTCGGCCGTGAACGCGCAGCTCACCAACGGCGGCAAGGGCGCTCCGGTGGGTGACCCGAACTCGGTGATCCGCATCGCAATCGATGGAACGCCTCAAGGGCTTCAGCTGATCCGCAGCAAGGCCCTCGACGCGACGGTATCGCAGCCCCTGAGCGCCTATGCGACCAAGACGGCCGAGCTGATCGAACTCGTCTCCAAGGGTGGCAAAATCGAGATCGGGCCACGGGATGACGGCCAGGTTATCGATACACCCGTTGGACCGCAGTACCAGCTCAAGGCGACGCTGGTGACAGCCGGTAATGTGGACTCACCTGATCTGTGGGCGAACAAGATCGGCAAGTAATCAGGACCCAAGGGGAGGAGCCGAAGATCATGGAAAACGCGCGACCCATCGTCGAAATGCGTGACATCGCCAAGACCTTTGGCTCGACCCGGGCTCTTCGCGGCGTGAATTTCACCGTCATGCGCGGTGAAGTTCACGCCCTGTTGGGCCGCAATGGCGCGGGAAAGAGCACGCTCGTTTCCACCTTGAGCGGATATGTTTCGGCCGATACCGGATCGATCAGAATCGGAGAGGTCGAGGTAGAAGCGGTCGGCCAACACTATGCGCCCAGCATTCGTAAGCTGATCGCCCACGTTCAACAAACCCCTCAGCTGTTCAACCTGCTGACGGTTGCGGAGAACCTTTTTGTAGAGAACCCTCTCGTCCGCAGAGGGTTCGGCGTGGTGAGCCACAAGCTGATGTTGGAGCGCGCCGCTGAGCTGCTGAGCGAATGGAATATGGACATCCAGCCCCGCTCGCTTGCAGGTGAGCTAGGCGCCGGGACGAGACAGCTGCTCGAGATCATGAAGGCCCTCAGTCGGGGTGTACCCATCATGATTCTGGACGAGCCAACCGCGGCGTTGAGCAATGCTGAAAAACGGATTCTGTTCGAGCATGTGCGGGCACTCAAAGCCAAGGGGGTCTCGTTCGTCTATATCTCGCACCACCTGGACGAGGTTTTCGAGATTGCCGATACGGTCACGATCTTGAGGGATGGCAAGGTCGTGAAGGAACGCGAGCCCGTGGGAGGGCTCGACGTCGAGACCATCGCTGACCTTATGATGGGTGAAAAGACGGTCCGAAGCACGCGACAGGACTTCCTGACGGAGGAAGCCCCTGTTCTCCTCCAGGCCAAGGGAATTCGGCTCGACAGCTTTTCGGAAAAGGATATCAACTTTGCCGTTAGGGCGGGCGAGATCGTGGCCCTGGCAGGTCCGGTAGGTGGCGGGAAGGAAGCACTCGCGATGGTCCTTGCTGGCCAGCAAAGGCCTGAAAGAGGCGAGGTGATCAGCCCGCGTGGAAAGCTACCGATTATCGGGCTGGTTCCGACCGACAGGCATGCGAGCGGCTACGTTGGCATTCTGGGTGTTCGTGAAAATGTGGCGATCGGTGGCCTTGACGTCCTGTCCGGCAAACTGGGTTTTATCAGCAAAGGTAAGGAAGCCAGGCATGTCGGGCGCCTTGCCCAGCAGACGAACGTAGTCGCTTCGTCTCTGGAGCAGGCGGTGAGCCAGCTCAGCGGCGGCAATCAGCAGAAGGTCGTTTTCGCGCGCGCGCTTTGTCGAGCTCCCGAGGTCATCATCGCTCTCAGCCCAACCCGCGGCGTCGATGTGGGAGCCAAGGAGCAACTCTATTCGCTGTTGCGCGATCTTGCCAGCAAGGGGTTGGGGCTTGTGGTCGTCTCGGACGAAGAAGACGAAATTGATCAGCTGGCCAACCGGGTCGTTATCGTATTCGAGGGCCACGTCGTTGATGAACTGGTGGGCGGATACACAATCAAAGATCTAATCCTGCGAATGGAGGGCGTCGTATGAGCACCGATATCGTGAGCAAATCCACGCCGAAGAAGGAACATTCCGGACAGTCACGGCTGTCCGCGTTTGGGAGCGCCTTTGTGGCCGGTGGATATACGATGTACCCGGTCCTTCTCATGCTGGTGATCGTTGGTGCCATCGTTGCTCCCCGGTTCGCCACAGCGGCCAATCTTCTGAATATCCTCGACCAGGTGAGCGTCCTGGGCCTGACGACAATCGGATTGACTTTCGTTGTCCTGATAGGTCGACTGGATCTCTCACTCGAGGGAATTGTCGGCTTCGCTCCGATGTTGGCGGCTGTCACACTCGTGCCTGCGGCGGCTGGCGGGCTTGGATTGGAGTTGCCGAGTTGGACTGGCCTATTCGTTGCCCTGGGTACTGCGGGGCTGATTGGGTTTTTCAATGGTTTCATGGTGGTCAGGGTGGGTCTCAACCCGTTCATCTCGACGCTCGGGCTGCTTGTGCTGCTTCGCGGCGGAGTGCTGATCATTTCCAATGGGCGTTCGATCTATTCTCCCGGCAAAGCGCTGACTTACCTCGGATCTGAGAGTTGGTTCGGTGTTCCTGTGTCGGTGATCGTATTCATTGTGGTCGCTACCGTGGTCGGCCTTGTCTTTCACTACCACCGCTATGGCCGCGCCTTGTATGCGATCGGCGGCAATGAGGACGCCGCAAGGGCCGCAGGCATTAACGTGGATAGGGTCATTTGGTCGGCTTTTATATTCGCGGCCCTCTTGGCGGGCCTGGCCGGTGTTCTGATGACGGGGCGCCTTGATTCGACGGTGACAACCCAAGGACAGGGGATCATCTTCTCCGCCTTTGCCGCCGCGGTGATCGGAGGCGTAAGTCTTGGCGGCGGCCGAGGGACAATCGTCGGAGTTACTAGCGGGGTGCTCTTGATTGGCGTCATTAACAACTTGCTCACGTTGGCGCAGGTTCCGTCCTTTTACGTTCAGGCATCGACCGGCGCCGTTATCATCGTGGCGGCGGTGCTGACGACGATCGCGAGCCAACGCTCAAGCGGTGTGCGAACCCGAACGTGAGATACGCTGCCAGGCCAAGGTTTTTTTGCCAGCATCACTGCCAGACTTGAATAAGATGCCGCACGACTGCAACGCAGCGGACCTTGATGAGTGCGCTCTTTCTTGCGTGGAGGTGGCGGTGAGAGGCTGAGCGCATGGAAGAGTTCCGCCTTCGTCGAGGAGCGGCCGGGGACGCTATGGACACAGTTTCCGGGAAAGGCAGAGGTGCGAGTCCCGGCCGGCGCTGCTCGGGACGGCGCGCCTCTCTATACCGTGGCGCTCGCCATCGCTTTCCGACATCGATGCCTGTAATCAGCTCTCTGGTCCGAGGTGATCCAGAGCCGCAACGTGCCCGATAAACCGGCAGCAGGCCATTGCCACTTCTTGGCAGCAGCCTGAGGCGCCCCAAAAGCCGTCCGGGAGGCACATGGACACAGGGGACTGTCAGGAATCTTGTGCGTGAGGCCGGTTGTCGTCATTGGCTGACGAACCTCTCGCCGAAGACGACGGCGAA
>NZ_VFVB01000022.1:0-10094 GCF_006658535.1 Mesorhizobium sp. B2-4-13
GTCTTGCCATGGTCGACGTGACCAATCGTGCCGATGTTCACATGAGGCTTGGTGCGCTCGAATTTACCTTTTGCCATAGTCTCTTTCCTTGGACGGCCTGGACCTTCAGTTCAGTCGAATGCGGGGCGATTAGCGATAAAGGCCAAAAAACACAAGCGTCTTTTGCCCGGGCGCCATCTCACTCGGCCAGAACCCTTGATCCGATTGCGGGGATGTGGCGCTGATATGGGGATCCGCCGTTGAAAATGGAATGGGCGAAAACCGAGGGAGCAAAGCGAGGATTGCTCGGGTCTCCACGTCAGTCGCTGTCGGATTTATCGGCGGTTCATGGCCCATTGCGGCAGCGATCCGCGTCTGATTTCCTGCGCCGATGCATTTCATCCCGACTGCCGTTCGCGGCCCGCTGTTCATGATCGTCGCGACCGGGTCGTATCTGGTCAACGACACGATGATGAAGCTCGCCACGTCGGGTTTGCCCTCCTACGAAGTGCTCTTCCTGCGTGGTGCCGCGGCAACGCTGTGGGGCCTTCCGCTGTTGTTTGCGCTCGGCTACGGCAAGCAGATCCCGCTGATCTTCGACAGGCGGGTGCTGCGCAGGAACCTCCTCGAACTGGCGGCGATCCTCTGTTACGTCGTCGCGCTCGCCAACATGCAGATCGCCGATTCCACCGCGTTGGGGCAGATCACGCCGCTGCTGATGCTGGTCGGCTCCTCGATCCTGTTTGGCGAGCGCATCGGCGGCCAACGCATGGCGCTGATCGGGCTGGGCTTCAGCGGCGCGCTGATGGTGGCGCAGCCGACCATGCAAGGCATTTCGGTCTATGCCTTGCTGGCGCTCGGCAACGCGACGTTCGCCGCCGCGCGCGATCTGGCCGGCCGCAAGATCGCCGCCGAAGTGCCAGGAATGATCGTGGCGATCTCGGCGGTCGTCGTGGTCCTGATCGGCGCAGGCGCCGCGCACCTGGTTTCCGAGCGCTGGGTGGCGCCGGAGGCGCACCACCTGATGCTGATGGCGGGAGCCGGTTTCTTCCTGATCTTCGGCCACTTCTTCATCTTCATGGCCTATCGCGTCGGGCCGACCGGCGCGGTGGCGCCGTTCTATTACTGCTTCACGGTCTGGGCCGTCATTTCGGGCCTGCTGGTGTTCGGGCAATTCCCCAATGCACTGGCGGTCTGCGGCATCCTGCTGGTTGTCGCCAGTGGGCTGACCATCGTGTCGCTGGACCAGCGCAAGCGTCGGCTGGCCGTGGTCGCCTGATCCGCGGCGGCGCACCGGCATAATAGTTTCCGATACCGTGAGCGCGGTCAGCACCGACGGCGGGTTAGCGCAATTCAGGATTCGGCAGCCGATAATCCGCCGATCGCGTCTAGATGGTCCGCTTGCCCGCGAACTGATGATAGGCCCACAACACCACGACGGCACCCACGACGGCGACGATCAGGCTATAGATGTTCAGGCCGGTCACACCCGAAGCACCGAAGGCGCTGAAGATCAGCCCGCCGACAATGGCGCCGACAATGCCGAGCACGATATCCATGATCATGCCCTGACCGGTCTTGTTGACGATCTTACTGCCAATGAACCCGGCAATGACGCCGAGAATGATCCAGCTGATGATACCCATTTTTTCCTCTCCATTCCTCCGCCAACCGGACATTTTCATATGATTGTCAAAAGCTCAAGCCAGCTTGAAATTCCCCCCGAATGCGCCATTGTTGAAGACGGGCTGGGCTTGGTTGAAATGGAGGATCCACTATGGGACTTTTTGACAACGCCGTTCCCGGCGGCAATATCACCAAACCGCTGATGATCGCGCTCGGTGCGCTGCTGGTTGGGAAGATGCTGAGCGGCAGAAGCGCCGAACAGCCGGACCAGGCTCAGGCGCCGGCGCCCGCCGATCCCACGCCTGTCGGAACCGCGTCCGGTGACGGTGGGCTGCTCGGCGGACTGGGCGGGCTGCTCGACAAGCTCAAGAACGCCGGCCATGGCAATGTCGCCGACTCCTGGGTCGGCACCGGGCAGAACCAGTCAATCGGGGCCAATGAGTTGGGCAACGCGATCGGACCGCAGGTCATTCGCGAGATCGCCCAAAGGACGGGGCTCGACGAGCAGGAGCTGCTCAAGCAGCTATCGGCCGCCTTGCCCGGCATCGTCGACAAGCTGACCCCGAACGGCCAGGTACCGCAACAGCACCAGGTCGCCTCCGCCTTCAACAGCTGACGCGGCGCCCACCAATGCCTGAAGCGCTGCGCGCCTGCCGCGCAGTGTTTCGGCTTGCCGGTTGTTTCGCTGAAAATCTGGAGCGGGTAGCGGGAATCGAACCCGCATATTCAGCTTGGAAGGCTGCTGCTCTACCACTGAGCTATACCCGCGCCTTGCACTGAAGTATCGGATTTCCCGGAAAAGCGCCATGCGCTTTTCGCCTCCGATGCTTTCACGTTTCAGGCTTCCGGGCCGGCAGTGGTGGAGAGGGTTGGATTCGAACCAACGTAGGCTAAGCCAACGGATTTACAGTCCGTCCCCTTTAACCACTCGGGCACCTCTCCAGTCTGCCGCCGGAGCCATGCAACGAGGCATTCTTGCCGATCCGGACCCGAGATAGATGTCTTCTCCGAAACCAGCGAAGCGCCTTATGGCGGCAAGCCCATTGGGTGTCAACCGCGCGGCCACGGTTTTTCGATGTTGTTCGCCGGCTGCGGCGACAGGGCATATCCTTGGCCGGAGGAGACGGCTATAGAAGCCGGCCATGAGCAACAATTCCAACACCCCCAAAGACACCCATTACGCCAAGCTGCGCCGCGCCTTTCGCGACGAGAAGAGCGGCGGCGTGCCGGCGTTCAAGCCACGGCAACCAGTGCCACCAGGCGAAAACGCAGCCGACGGGCTGGTGCGGCTCTATGGCCTGCATACGGTGCGCGCGGCACTCGACAATCCGCGCCGCCGGATCAAGAAAATGCTGGTGACGCGCAATGCGGCCGAACGGCTCGAGATCACCGATCTCGCCGCCCTGCCCTTCAAGGCTGAACTGGTCGAACCCAGGGACATCGACAAGATTACCGGATCGGACGCTGTGCACCAGGGGGTGCTGATCGAGGCCGAGCCGCTGAAGCCCAAGCGCCTCGACGCACTTGGCGACACAAGGCTGGTGCTGGTGCTCGACCAGGTCACCGACCCGCACAATGTCGGCGCCATCCTGCGTTCGGCGGTCGCTTTCGGTGCTGGCGCGCTGATCACCACGGCGCGCCACAGCCCGCAGGAATCAGGCGTGCTGGCAAAATCCGCCTCCGGTGCGCTTGAGCATATCGACCAGGTCGAGGTGAAGAACCTCGCCGATGCGCTCGGCCAGTTGCACGAAGCGGGCTTCCAGACCATCGGGCTCGATTCGGACGGGCCGGCTGAGCTTGAAACCAGCTTTGCCGGCGACAGGATCGCTTTGGTGCTCGGCGCCGAGGGCAAGGGCCTGCGGCAGAAGACGCGCGAGACGGTGACGACGCTGGCCAGGCTCGACATGCCCGGCGCCATCCGCTCGCTCAATGTGTCGAACGCGGCGGCGGTGAGCCTTTATGCGGCGCGGGCATTTCTGAAGCGCGGCTGACTGGAAGCGGCAAGCCTCCCGCCAGAAATCAAAACGGGTCCCGGCGATGCTTGCCGGAACCCGTTGCTGGGTTAAGACGGAAGTTGACGGCCTGGGAACGTTACGCCGCCCTCTTCCGACCTATGCCGCTTTGATTTCCCTTGCCTCCTTGCCGATTTCGAAATTCGCCATCCGCTCCAGCGCCCTCACCAGCGCGGAATGATCTTCCTTCGCGCCGCCATTGGCGGCGCAGGAATTGAACAGTTGCTGGGCGGTCGAGGTGTTGGGCAGCGACACACCAAGCGCCTTCGCACCCTCCAGCGCCAGGTTGAGATCCTTCTGGTGCAGTTCGATGCGAAAGCCCGGCGCGAAGGTGCGCTTGACCATGCGCTCGCCATGTACTTCGAGAATGCGCGAGGCGGCCAGCCCGCCCATCAGCGCCTGCCTGACCTTGGCTGGGTCGGCCCCAGCTTTTGAGGCAAAAACAAGCGCTTCGGCGACCGCTTCAATGGTCAGCGCGACGACGATCTGGTTGGCGACCTTGGTGGTCTGGCCGACACCATTGGGTCCGACCAAAGTGATGTTCTTGCCCATTTTCTCGAACACGGGTTTTGCGCGCTCGAAGGCCGGTTCCTCACCACCGACCATGATGGTAAGCGAAGCCGCCCTGGCACCGACCTCGCCGCCGGAAACCGGCGCGTCGAGATAGTCGCAACCGAGATCGTTGATCCTTTTCGCGAAGTCCTTTGTCTCGATCGGCGAGATCGAACTCATGTCGATCACCAGCTTGCCCTTGGCCAGGCCGGACGCGACTCCGTTGTCGCCGAACAGCACATCGGCCACCTGCGGTGTGTCGGGAACCATCAGGATGATGATCTCGGCGGCCCTCGCGACGGCGGCATGGCCGGCGACCGACTTCAGACCCTTGGCGACGAGATCGGCCGGCGGTTTTGAGCGGTGGTCGCTGGCGATGACGCTGTAGCCGGCCGCCAGCAGATGCCCCGCCATCGGCGCGCCCATGATGCCCAGCCCGATGAAGCCGATGGTTTCCATTGCTTCTCTCCGTTTTTTGTCAGATCGCGTTCCTTCACGCCCAGAGGGGGCGCAACAGAACGCGACCTGAATTGCAAGATTCTTGACAGCTAAGCGGCAGCACTTCCCTGCCCGGTCAGTTCCCTGAACCACCCCAGACCGGCCTCCGTCCCTGCCTTCGGCTTGTACTCCGCGCCAATCCAGCCGGCATAACCAATCCGGTCGATATGTTCGTAGAGGAACGGATAGTTGATCTCGCCCGTCCCCGGCTCGTGACGGCCGGGATTGTCCGCAAGCTGGATATGCGCGATGCGGTCGAGGTTTGCCTCGATCTTGCGGGCGAGATCCCCCTCCATGATCTGCATGTGGTAGATGTCGTATTGCAGGAACAGGTTCTTCGAGCCGACGCGGTCGATCAGCGCCAGCGCCTGGTCGGAGTAGTTGAGGAAGAAGCCCGGGATATCGCGGGTGTTGATCGGCTCGATCAGCAGCTTGATGCCGGCTTGGTCGAGTTTCTCCGCCGCGAAAGCCAGGTTTTCGGCAAAGACATCCTCCAGCACCTTGCGGTCGACATTGGCTGGCGCGATGCCGGCCAGGCAGTTGACCTGCCCGCAGCCAAGTGCCTGCGCGTAGGCGATCGCCCTGGCAATGCCCTGGCGGAATTCCGGCACGCGGTCCGGCAGCACGGCGATGCCACGCTCGCCCTTCGCCCAGTCGCCGGCGGGCAGATTGAACAGCACTTGTGTCAGGCCGTTCTTCTTCAGCCTGGCGGCGACCACCTCGGGCGCATGATCGTAAGGGCCGATATATTCGACCCCCTTGAAGCCGGCGCGGGCGGCGGCATCGAAACGGTCGAGGAAATCATGCTCGCCAAAGAGCATCGACAGATTGGCTGAAAAACGCGGCATTCTTTTTTCTCCTTTTCTTGCCTGGAACCAAAGCCGTGTTGAGATTCAGGTCAGGCCGAGTCGAAAATGGTGGTTTCCGAGAACCGGAGCGGAGCGTACTTTTCGTACGTGAGCCCCGGAAGCGCAGGAAGCCGCCGTTTGCAGGCCGGCCTCACCTGAATATCAGCATGGCTCAGTCCAGCATCACGATCGCGGTGGGCGCGTCTTCCTGATGTTCGGCAAGGTCCTCGAATTCGGTGATCTTGTCGATCTCGGTCCCCATCGAGATGTTGGTGACCCGTTCGAGAATGAATTCGAGCACGACCGGAACCTGGTGTTCCTTCAGCAACCGCTGCGCTTGCTTGAAGGCGCCGGCGAATTCCTCCGGCTTGCGCACCCTGACCGCCTTGCAGCCCATTGCCTCGGCGACGGCGACATGGTCGACGCCATAGCCCGCCTCCGGATCGTCGGCCCGGTTGATGTTCTCGAAAGCAAGGCTGACCTCATAGTCCATCGAAAAGCCGCGCTGCGCCTGGCGGATGAGGCCGAGATAGGCATTGTTCACGACCACGTGGATATAGGGCAGCTTGTGCTGCGCGCCGACCGCCAGCTCCTCGATCATGAACTGGAAGTCGTAGTCGCCCGAAAGCGCCACTATGGTGCGCTCGGGATCGGCGGCGCGCACGCCGAGTGCGGCCGGCAAGGTCCAACCGAGCGGGCCGGCCTGGCCGCAATTGATCCAGTTGCGCGGCTTGTAGACATGCAGGAACTGCGCGCCGGCGATTTGCGACAGGCCGATGGTGGTGACATAGGTGACGTCACGGCCGAACGCCTTGTTCATCTCCTCGTAGACACGCTGCGGCTTCAGCGGCACCTGTTCGAAGTGGGTTTTGCGCTTCATCGTCTTCTTGCGGCCCTGGCACTCCCTGGCCCAGCCCGACCAATCGCGCAGCCTGCCCGCCGTCCTCCACTCGGTGGCGACGTCGAGCAGCATCTTCAGTGCCGCCCCCGCATCCGAAACGACGCCGAGATCGGGGGCGAAGACACGGCCGATCTGTGTGGGCTCGATGTCGACATGGATGAATTTCTTGCCCTTGGTGTAGACGTCCACCGAACCGGTGTGACGGTTGGCCCAGCGGTTGCCGATGCCGAAGACAAAATCGGCTTCCAGCATGGTGGCGTTGCCGTAGCGGTGCGAGGTCTGCAGCCCGCACATGCCGGCCATCAGCCGGTGGTCGTCAGGAATCGCGCCCCAGCCCATCAGCGTCGGAATGACCGGAACGCCCGTGATCTCGGCAAACTCGATCAACAGGTCGGACGCGTCGGCATTGATGATGCCACCGCCGGCAACGATCAGCGGCTTCTCGGCCGCGTTGAGCATCGCCAGCGCCTTTTCGGCCTGGGCGCGCGTCATCGCCGGCTTGAATGGCGTCAGCGGCTCATAGGCATCGATGTCGAACTCGATCTCGGCCAGTTGGACGTCGACCGGCAGGTCGATCAGCACCGGACCCGGCCGCGACGAGCGCATCAAATGGAACGCTTTTTGCAGCGCCATCGGCACCAGATAGGGCTCCATCACCGTCACCGCCCATTTGGCAACGGGCGCAGCGATCGCGGCGATGTCGACAGCCTGGAAATCCTCCTTGTTCAGCCGCGCGCGCGGCGCCTGGCCGGTAATGCACAGGATCGGAATGGAATCGGCCGTGGCCGAATAGAGCCCGGTGATCATATCGGTGCCGGCCGGCCCCGATGTGCCGATGCAGAGGCCGATATTGCCCGCCTTGGCTCGGGTATAGCCTTCAGCCATATGCGAGGCGCCCTCCACGTGGCGGGCAAGGACATGGCGGATCGTGCCCCTCGCCTTCAATGCCGAGTACAGCGGATTGATCGCCGCACCCGGCACGCCGAAAGCACAGGACATGCCTTCCTTTTCGAGAACGAGAACAGCGGCATCGACAGCGCGCATCCTGGCCATTTCCAGCCTCCACGAGATGATGTTGGGATGGCTAAGGATGACATCGGGCGGGCACTTTTTCAATTTTTTCAGAATATTTTTTCATTTATAGAAAATGGCTCTTACCAGCTGATTTTGTGTCCTTTTCCCTTTTCCAGGATTTGCACCGAGAATTTCATGAAAAACTTTTTCGTTGCATGTTGGGAGAAACGGTCGAGAATGCCAGCCCATGGAAACGAGCGAAAAACGTCAGCGTGGCCGCCCGCGCGCCTTCAATGGTCCGGCCGAAGCTGCCTCGGTGCAGTCGCTCGACCGGGCCTTGCGTATCCTGGCCATTGTCGCGGAAGGCAGCGGCCTGTCGCTGAGCGAGATATCGGCGCAGAGCGGGCTTGCCGCCTCCACCGCCTACCGCATGCTGACGACACTCGAAAACCACGGCATGGTCGAGTTCGATACATCGGACCAGCTCTGGTCGATCGGCGTCGAGACCTACCGCATGGGCGCGGCGTTCCTGCGCCGCCGCAAGCTGGTCGACCGCGCCCGTATCGTCATGCAGGAACTGATGGAGAAGACCGGCGAGACCGCCAATCTCGGCGTCGCGGAAGACGATTGCGTGGTCTTCGTCAACCAGGTCGAGACGCACCAGGCGATCCGCGCCTTCTTCCGGCCGGGTACGCGCAGCCCTTTCCATGCCTCGGGAATTGGCAAGGCGGTGCTGGCACATCTCGAACCGGAGCGCGTCGGAACCATTCTGCGCAAGGCGGGCCTGCAGCGCTATACGGACAAGACCCTTTCCGACATCTCCGCCCTCGCGCACGATCTGGCCGTCATCAAGCATCGCGGCTGGTCGGTCGACGACGAGGAGCGCCATCCCGGCATGCGATGCGTGGCCGCCGCCATCTTCAACGAGTATGGCGAGCCGATCGGCGGCGTTTCCGTGTCCGGGCCGACGGTGCGGGTCACGCCCGAGCGGCTGGCCGAGATCGGCCCGCTGGTGCGCGACGCGGCGGCCGAAGTGACGAAAATGATCGGCGGCTCGAAGGCAGGCTGATCAAGGGATAGACTAAACGCGCCGAAAATCGCTGCATGCCGCCGGCTGCATGGGATTTGACCGTCTTGCCGTCGCGTTCGAATGCATGCGAAAGGGCGCGCATGAGGAAAGTGGTTCAGCTTCTGCTTGCCGTTTCGCTGTGCGGATGCGTGGCGGCGGCACCACGACCCGATACCGGCGACCAGCGGGTCAATCCCATCCCGATCTCGCTCGCGCTGGAGGAGATCATCACGGCCGGTATCCGCCAGCGGCTGCCGGATTCGGCCTCCGCCAGGTTCGGAACCATGCTCGCAGGCGAGCGAAAGCTTGATGGCCGCGAGGAGATCGTGGTTTGCGGCACCGTCAATGCCAAAACCTCATCCGGCGTCGGCGACAAGCCATTCATCGCCAAGGTCTACCCGGACGCCGCAAGCCACTTCGAACTGGTCGCGATGGGCGACGAGACCGAGGCTGCCCGGCTTCAGATTGGCGGCACCTGCCGCGCGGCCGGTCTGCCGATCCTCGACCCGAAGATGCACCTCTAGAAAGACGGTCTTCAAACGACGAAGAGGGGCTGCCTCGCAACCCCTCTTTCCAGTCGCCCGCCGCCACTCAGAGCCGGCAGTAATGGCTGTAGCCGTCACGGCCGATATAGGTGTCGGAGTCCGGATCGTAGCTGGAGTAGCGATCGAAGCAGCGGCGGACGTGCCAGGAACCGCCATCTTCATCGACATAGACGGTGCGCGGCTGCTGCTGGGCAAGCAGGCTGCCGAGAACGAAACCGCCGACGCCGGCGGCGATGCCGATGCCGAGGCCGTGGTGATGCGAGTGGGCAGCAGAGGGCTGGACGGTGCCGACCAAAGCGGTGGCGGCGACGGTGGTGGCGATGAGGCCGGAAACGAGTGTGCGCTTGAACATGATGATCTCCTTGCTTCGTTTGGAGAGGCGAGCCATCCGCCTCTTGATGATCTGTCGTTGCGGCAAGGAAAAAGGTTCGACGGGGTTTTGATTTTTTTCGAAGAGCAGGAATTCGCTGGCTGAAAAGGCGTGGCGACCCTCGCCGACGTTGATCATCCATTCCGGCACTTCAGGCACCTTGCGCCGATCGGTCATCGTCCGTGACGGCGACTGGAAGCGCCGCGTTCGATGAGAAAAGGGCGGCCGAAGCCGCCCTTTGCTGGATTGGTTTCAATCAAGCCGCCAGGCTGCGCTCAGTAGAGGATGATGTGGCGGTGGTGGTGATGACGATGATGGTGATGGCCATAGACCCACCAGTAATCCGGATAGTCCGGGTAATCCTGGTAGTACAGGTAGTCGTCGAAATGACGATGATGATGATGCATGCCGTGAGCCGACGAAGACTGAACGGTGCCGGCGAGCGCGCCGGTTGCAACGACGATGGCGACGATGCTGGAAACGAAACTGCGCTTGAACATGATGATCTCCTGGATCTCTGATCGAGGCGACCATTCGCCTCAGAGGATCAGTCGGCGCGCCGCGGCGAAAGGTTCGACAGATCTGGAGATTTTTTTGGCGCACGGGACTGTCAGGAATCTTGTGCGTGAGGCCATGATGATGGAAAGGAGAATCATCGCATGGCTATTGAGAAGGAACTT
>NZ_VFVB01000023.1:0-3757 GCF_006658535.1 Mesorhizobium sp. B2-4-13
GGTTGACGCCAGCCTCGGTGACGGCGTCCCCAGCATTGGTATCGGCGACGGCAATCGGCGCGTCGTTGGTGCCGGTGATGGTGATGGTGAGCTGAGCAGTATCGGTAAGCCCGTGAGGATCACGCACAGTGTACGTAAACACCTCACTGACTGTGACCCCGTTCGCCAGCGCGTTGGTGTCCACGTCGCTGTTGTTTAATGCGTATGTATAAGTTCCATTCGCATTCAAGGTGAGTGAACCATAGGTGCCCACCAACGCAGATCCGACCGTACCGGCACTTCCAGCCCCGGCTTCCGCACCTGTACGAACCGCCGACACGACCAGCGAGGCTTGGCCGTCATCGGAATCCGTATCATTAAGCAGCACGTTGCCTGCCGCCGTGGGATCGCCCGCGAACGGTGTATTCCCCGGACCGACGCCGGCCTCGCGCACCTGGTCTGCTGCATTCGTATCATTAACGCCAACCGGCGCAGTTGGATCGAGACCGAAAGAAACCTGCTCGATCGCAGAGACTTTGAGGTTAATGCTTGTGAAGGTAAATTCTGCCTGACCCGCTTGGCCGGTGTTAGCGTTGGTGTTTGCCGCAATGAACGCACGAAACTGAGCAAGTTCAGCGTTGAATGTTGTCATAAATGACGCGTTAAGCAGTTGATCATTGCTCAAATAGATGACGAGGGTATCGATCTCCGCCGTGCCTTTCGCAGCGCTGCCGTTGCCCCCATCGTAGATGTCGTAATCGGAAAAGGCAGTTTGTCCGACCGTTGTCCCCGTACCGTAGACCTGGCCGCCAATTTTGTACTGGTTTTCCCAGGCCCGATAGATGAGGGTGTCGGCTCCGGATCCGCCTAATACTGTATCGAAACCGCTGCCTCCATCCAGCGTGTCGGCTCCGGATCCGCCATTCAGCCGGTCGTTTCCGGCTCCTCCCGACAGCACGTCATCACCGCTACCGCCGACGAGATTGTCGTTGCTGCTTGTGCCGATGGTCGTTCCCATGCCAATCCCCTATCGTGCTCGCTGTTCTCGTCGTTTAAAGGTTGCCGGCGCCGGGCCGGCTGCTGCGTGGCCGCTCAAAAATTCGCTCCATCTGGGCAAAGTCGCCACTTCCAAAAGTCGGCTTGGTCCCGCACGCGAGCGCCAGACCATATGAGTCCGCACTCAGTCCAATGACATTCCAAAGATGCCAGGCGGCCACGCTTCCCCTGAAACGCAGCTTGACGTCCGACGAAACTTTGGAACCTGAACCCGGCGTGCTTCGTGCCTGTCCAGGCGGAAGACTCGCTTATCGATGAAGCGCAAATGTTTTTGCGAAGTCGCCGCTGAAAGAATCGAGAGAAATTTTGCGAGGAGGGAGAAGCGACAGCCGTACCGTTAACGAGACTGAAGGCGTTATCGCCGGCTTTGGATGCGTCGCAAAACGATATTGCAATGCAATCGCCACCCTTGGTTCGAGAACAAATCACCTCTAGATCCACCCTTACTTGTACTTATTTGCAGATACAGATGCCCCCACACCCGTTCACAGCCGCCTTGTAAGCTTTAGCCATTCTCCTCTCAGACAATACGATCAGCCAGCCCAACGATGGGCAGCGGCACAGTCCGCCGTGGTCAGTCTTGGCTTGACGATGCATCTGCCGATTTGTGGCGTAGAGTCCCCACGTTAATCATCGACGTCTTTTTTAGCGATTGCTCATATTAACACATTCCTAACGCTAATAAAGTGTAAGCGTCAACGTCCAAACAGAGGAACAGTTAACGGTCGCAAATCGCGTGTCAGCAGGGCTGACGCGTCGCAATGTTTGGCGGTCAGCCCCTGCGCCAGCAGCGCCGGCCTTGCCATGCCGCCGGCGATCAGCCGCTCCGGAGCTGGCACTTGCACGACCGTCTCGCAGGTCCGGCAGGCATATTTTGGTCGCGTCGTCCTGATCACGCGAAGCTGTGCCGGAATCCAGTCCAGCATTTCGCTCACGCTCTCGCCGATGGCATGCAGCGCGCCGCCGCAGCATGGGCAGACCGTGCCGCCGATGTCGAGCAGGACATCCTCGCGCGGCAGATGATCGGGGAGCGGCTTGCGATGGGACGGCCGCTCGGCCGACGGCTTGCCGACGAACGGACGACTTTCCTGGATGCGGGCGATGTGGGCGTCAAGGTCTTCCAGCGCGAGCGCAAGCTGGTCGGGATCGAGCTGCTCGGAGCTGCGGCCGAACTGCGCCCGCTGGAGCTTTTTGATGATCGACTGAAGCCGCTCGATCTCCCTATCGCGCCTCTCGACCGTAGCCGCCATGTCGCGCGCGAGACGCTACAAAAGCCGCGGGTCGGAGCCTTTTCGCGACGGTCGACGAGCCGATTTCAACCGGCCAGGGCAGGACACCAAACACGCTCCCGCGCGCGCCAGTCGATGCCTTCGATCAGCATCTCGAGCTGCGCAGGCGTCAGGGTGATCGAGCCATCATAACCGGGCATCACCGGCCACACGAAGCTGCCCTGGTCGAGCCGTTTTGTGAACACAGTCCGTTTCCGTCCCAGAACAGGATCTTCAGCATCGACGCCTTCTTGCCACGGAAGGCAAACAAATGGCCCGAGAATGGGTCCAGCTTCAGCGTTTGCTGCACCAGCATGCAGAGCCCGTCGAGACCCTCCTCATCCCAGTGTAGCCCAGCGCCAGATGCACTTTCACGCCCGCCGGCACGATCACCATGGTGTCGTTCCTTCACTCGCGACGCGTTGTCGAACGGCATCTGGATCGCTGCCGGCCGGTGCGAAGACACGCCGGCCATCAGGCAGATCGATCACCATCATTCCATCAGGCGGCTGTACCAGGCTCTGCAGAAGACGCACGCCGCGGTGTCATCGCCCATCGCCACAGCCGCAAGCTTCGCGCGCTTCTTCTGCGCTACGCCGAACTGCGCGCGCCAACAACAACCCTGTGACAATCCCGTGCTTGCGCGCGACCTGCGAGACGCTGACACCTGGCCGGTCGCTCTCCAGCGCAATGGCGCGCTTTTCCGCGTCGCTGAAGAAGCGCCGGACAAGCTGCCGGGGCGTGCCAGGATCATCCTTCGACGCGGCCGTCAAGCTCAATTCCGACGGCGCTCCGTTAGCACTAGTGCTAACGGCCGGGCGGGCGGCGGGATGAAGATGGGCACGCCAGTCGATTTCGACCTCACCCTCGTCCAGTCGGTCTCGCCATATGCGCAAGCTCGTCGCCGAAAGATGCAGCGCCGCAGCATATTCGCGCACGCCCATGCCGCTCCAGTTCATCGCCTCGACATGCATCGCCCAGTACGCCTGGACAGCACGGTTGCGCCCATCCGTGGTCACCGAAAAGCGCAGCCGAGCCCGCTTTTTCTACCGCTTCGCTCGCTCTTCCAGGCGCTTCTGACGGCGCAATTCCGCTTGATATTCCGCATGTTTACGCGCCGCCTCGTTGCCCGCGAAGTACTTCAGCCAGCGATCGAGCGTGTCCTTCGTCAGGCGATGCACGCGGCAATAATCTGTCCGCGTGAGACCGCTGCGCTGCCACGCCTCGACGTGAACCACCCACCAGGATTGCCGCGCCTTGTTCTCGAAATGTCTCAAATTCACCGGAGATCCTCCATGATACGAGGGAGCCCGACATGTCGCGCGAATGCACTACTCAATCTGGGTGCAGGGTCCGGACGCTTACCCAACCGATTAAGATTGCCGCCCGTAATCGGCAAGCGACGCCAGCGCCTGGTGAGTTGGCCTCAAACGGCGCTACGGCTGCTAAAAAGC
>NZ_VFVB01000024.1:0-1552 GCF_006658535.1 Mesorhizobium sp. B2-4-13
TCAGACTGCTGACAAACCCCTGGCTTTTGCCGGGGGTTTTTGATTCACTGGGTCATGTTGAAGCGACCCGCCCCTGAACAGACCGCGCTCGAGATGGTAACGTTGGATCAGCTTGTTCCGGCTGATCATCTGTTGCGCAAAATCGACCGCGCGATCGACTTCTCCTTCATCCACGAACTGACGGCGCCGCTGTACTGTGCCGACAATGGCCGCCCGCCTTTGGATCCGACCTTGATGTTCAAGGCGCTGTTCGTGGGCTACCTGTTCGGGGTTCGCTCGGAGCGGCAGCTGGCGCGCGAGATCGAGGTCAATGTCGCCTATCGCTGGTTCTTGCGGCTGAAGCTGACCGATAGGGTGTTCGACGCCTCGACGCTGTCGCAGAACCGGCGCCGGCGCTATCAGGATGAGAGCATCGCCCAAGGCATCTTCGACCGCATTGTCGAGCAGGCGATCGGGCATGGGCTTGTCGACGGCACGGTGCTCTACACCGACAGCACGCATCTGAAGGCCAATGCCAACAAGGGCAAATACGACCTGGCCATGGTGGCCAAGTCACGGGCCGACTACTGGGCCGATCTCGACCGGGCGATCGAGGCCGAGCGGGCGCTGCATGGCCAGAAGCCGCTGAAGCAAAAGGAGCGGCAGCCGGTGGAGAAAGAGACCAAGGTCTCGCGCACCGACCCGGATGCCGGCTACATGGTTCGAGACGGCAAGCCGAAGGGCTTCTTCTACCTCGACCACCGCACGGTGGATGCCGCCCACGCCATTATCACCGATACCCATGCAACGCCTGCCAACGTGCATGATTCCATCGTCTATCTCTCCCGCCTCGACCGGCAGGTGGAGCGCTTCGGCTTCCAGGTCGGCGCCGTCGGCCTCGACGCCGGCTACGCCACGCCGGGCATCGCCAGGGGATTGGAGGAACGCGCCATCAGGGGCGTCACCGGCTATCGCAACCCGAGCCCACCCAAACCCGGCATGATGAGGAAGAGCGCCTTCGCCTATGAGCGGGAGCTTGACGGCTATCGCTGCCCGCAGGGCCAACTGCTTGCCTACGCCACCACCGACCGCACCGGCTATCGCCACTACAAGAGCGATCCCGCCATCTGCCGCGATTGTCCGTTGCTGGCCTCCTGCACCTCGAACGCCAACGCCGCCAGGCTGATTACCCGCCATGTCTGGCAGGAGGCACGCGAACGAAACGACGTCAACCGCCTCACTTCGTGGGGCAAGGCTATCTACCGGCGCCGCAAGGAGACGGTCGAGCGATCTTTTGCCGACGCCAAGCAGTTGCATGGCCACCGTTATGCACGCTTCAAAAGCCGAACCCGTGTCGCCTGCCAATGCCTACTCGCAGCCGCCGCCCAGAACATCAAGAAAATCGCGCTTTGTCTCTGGCCAAAGAACAAAACCCACTTCGCCTGAGGCGAGGCGTCACCCGCGGCCGAACCGGCAACCTCCAGACAATTCGTCCCGACACCGAAATAACCAGCCCATTCAAACCATAAAAACAAAACCCCGCCAAAATTGACGGGGTTTGTCAGCAGTCTGA
>NZ_VFVB01000025.1:0-1501 GCF_006658535.1 Mesorhizobium sp. B2-4-13
TGCCGCCCGTAATCGGCAAGCGACGCCAGCGCCTGGTGAGTTGGCCTCAAACGGCGCTACGGCTGCTAAAAAGCCTTCTGTCAAACCACGCAGGAGGCGGCTGATGGAATATTTTTGCGGACTGGATGTTGCGGTGGACGAGACGGCGGTGTGCGTCGTCGACGAACACGGTGAGGTGCATTTGACGGTCAAGGTGGAGACCGATCCCGATGCGTTGTTCGTGGTGTTGAAGCCGTTCGTCGCGCGTCTGCGGCGTGTCGGCCATGAGGCGGGATCACTGTCGCCGTGGCTGCATCCCGAGCTTTCGAAACGCGGACTTCCAGCGATTTGCCTGGAGACCCAGCACGTGCGCGCCGCGATGTCGGCACAGCGCAACAAGACGGATGCCGCCGACGCGCTCGGCATCGCCCATATCATGCGCACAGGCTGGTTCCGTCAGGCCCATATCAAGACGCAAGATTGCTATCAGATGCGGCTGTTGCTGACCCACCGGCGCAACCTGAAGCGCAAGTTCCTTGATCTCGAAAACGCCGTCCGCCACTCGCTGAAGGCATTCGGCATCAAGCTTGGCGGCACATCGCGCGGTGCTTTCGACCAGGCGGTGCGCACGGCGGTGGCGGATGATCCGCTGTCAGCCGAGCTGATGGACGCCATGCTGTCAGCACGCGCCGTGCTGTGGCGAGAATACTGTCGGCTGCACGACCTGGTCGTGAAGATCGTCGCGAAGAGCGAACTGTGCCGGCGCTTCATGGCGATCCCCGGCGTTGGTCCGGTGACGGCGCTCTCGTTCATGACAGCGATCGACGATCCGTCGCGCTTTCGCCGCTCGCGTGACGTCGCCGCCTACTTCGGATTGACATCACGGCGCTGGCAGTCGGGCACATCGATCGACGTTCAGGGCCGCATCTCCAAGGCCGGCGACGCCGATGTGCGGCGCGCGCTCTACGAGGCAGCCTCGGCGCTGATGACGCGCTTCCGCGGCCGGGACAAGGTCAAGAGCTGGGGCGAGCAGCTCGCCAAGCGCTCCTGTCATCGTAAGGCCTGCGTCGCGGTGGCACGCAAGCTGGCGGTGATCATGCACGCCATGTGGAGCGACGGCACGTTCTATGTCGGCGATGCGAGCGCGACCGAGACCGACGCCGCGCAACGCGCCCACAACAAGGATCGGCGCCTGCTGGGAGCGCATCGATGAGAGGCGCGACGGAAATTGGAACACATGGCGTCGGCACGATGACTGACGCCAACTGACACATAGGATCCGCCCCGGCGGATGAGGACCGATGCAGACCAACAACGACGGAACGCACGTTATCTTGCCTGCGGCCGCGCCGATCGGAAGACGGCCGGACCGCGCTCGATTGCCTGTGACGCTGCTCCGTCAGTGCGATGGAAAAGTGCGCCGCGACGGCTCGAGCGCTGCAACGCTGCAGCCCAAACACCCCGTCGCAGAGCGCGGAGGACTGCTCGTCGCATCGGAACTCGACGTCAAAACGCGAGATCG
>NZ_VFVB01000026.1:0-1286 GCF_006658535.1 Mesorhizobium sp. B2-4-13
GGGACTGTCAGGAATCTTGTGCGTGAGGCCGGTTGTCGTCATTGGCTGACGAACCTCTCGCCGAAGACGACGGCGAATTGTGTCCTTGCCTCGAACCACTCGCGCGGGGCGCGTTTCCACTCCTCGGCGGCGTGGTTGAGAACGAGATATAGCAGCTTCATGGCGGCGTCGTCATTGGGAAAGTGGCCGCGCGTTCGCACGGCCCGCCGCAGCTTTGAGTTCAGCGCCTCGATGGCGTTCGTGGTGTAGATGATGCGGCGCACGCTTTCGGGGAATGCGAAGAACGGCACGACGTGGAGCCAATTGCGCCGCCAGCTCTGAGCGATCGCCGGATAGCGTTGGCCCCAGTAGCCGGCGTCGAAGGCATCGAGCGCGGCCAGGCCGGCCTCGGCGTCCTTGGCCCGGTAGATCGCCCTGAGCGCCGGCACGACGGCTTTGCGGTCCTTCCATGACACGAATTCCAGCGAATGACGGATCAGGTGCACGATGCATGTCTGCACGACCGTTTGCGGGAACACGGCGTTGATCGCTTCTGGAAAGCCCTTCAGGCCATCGACGACGGCGATGAGGATGTCGGCGACACCTCGGTTCTTCAGCTCGTTCATGACGCGCAGCCAGAATTTGGCGCCTTCCGTCTGCTCGATCCAGATACCCAATATCTCCTTGCCGCCGTCGGGCAGGATGCCGAGCGCGATGTAGATCGCCTTGTTGCGAACGAAGCCCTCGTCGCGGATCTTGACCCGGATGGCGTCGAAGAAGACAAGGGGAAAGCAGGCATCCAACGGCCTGTTCTGCCATTCTGCGACCTCCTCCAGCACGGCATCGGTGACGGCCGAGATCAGGTCCGGCGAAACGTCGATACCATAGAGTTCCTCCAGGTGGCCACGGATCTCGCGCACGCTCATGCCGCGCGCATACATCGACACGATCTTGGCGTCGAAATCGGGAAAGCGGCGCTGATACTTTGCGATCAACTTCGGGTCGAAGGAGCCGGCCCGGTCGCGCGGGATCGAAAGTTCGAGCCTCGACGTGCCCGTCAGAACCGTCTTCTTCGAATGCCCGTTGCGCCGGTTCGGCGAGCCTTCGGCCTGTTCCTCGTCAAGATGATCATCCAACTCCGCGTTCAGGATCCGCTCAGAAAGCGCCTTCTTCAAATCGTCGAGCAAGCCGTCCTTGGCAAACAGCTCCTGCGGATCGCGACCGGCGAGCAAACGGTCCAGAAGTTCCTTCTCAATAGCCATGCGATGATTCTCCTTTCCATCATCATGGCCTCACGCACAAGATTC